>CAJMPX010000019.1:0-54374 GCA_905215365.1 uncultured bacterium
ACTGCGGGAGCGTGCCGTCAGCTCAATGTGTTCGGTTGAGATCGGAAATCAACCCTGGATTGAGCGCGTCGATCTGCGCAAGCCACAGACGCGAGCTGGCGTCACTCGGCATACGCCAATCGCCGCGCGGGCTGAGCGTCACCGAACCCACCTTGGGGCCATCGGGCAGGCAGCTGCGCTTAAACTGCTGGGCAAAGAAGCGACGATAGAACGTACGCAGCCACGTGTGGACGGTCTTGGCGTCGTAGACACCCTCGAAACTCTTGAGCGCCATGCGGTAGATCTTGCCCGGCTCAAAGCCAAAACGCAGCAAGTAGTAGAGGAAGTAGTCGTGCAACTCGTACGGGCCCACCAAATCCTCAGTCTTCTGCGCAATCTCGCCGTCGCCCGTGGGCGGCAGAAGCTCGGGGGACACCGGCGTGTCGAGGATATCGAGCAAAACCTCGGCAATACGCCCGCCAAAGACATCAGCCGCATAACGCACCAAGTGACGCACGAGTGTCTTGGGCACGCTCGCGTTGACGGCGTACATGCTCATGTGGTCGCCGTTATAGGTAGCCCAGCCGAGTGCCAACTCCGACAGGTCGCCCGTGCCGATGACAAAACCGCCAGCCTGGTTGGCCAGATCCATCAGAATCTGCGTACGCTCGCGGGCCTGGCTGTTCTCGTAGGTCACGTCCTGCACGGTCGGATCGTGCTCAATGTCCTTGAAGTGCTGCTCCACAGCCGCGTGGATCGAAACCTCGCGGAAGCTCACGCCCAGGTCGCGCGCGAGCGACTCGGCGTTGGACTTAGTGCGATGCGTCGTGCCAAAGCCGGGCATGGAGACCGCCGTGATACCCGTGCGCGGCAGCCCCAGTGCGTCGAAGGCACGCACCGTCACGAGCAGTGCCAGTGTAGAATCAAGACCGCCCGAAAGACCGATGACGGCCGCCTTGGTGCCCGTATGGGCCAGGCGGGTCTTGAGGCCGGCGGTCTGCAGGTCGAGGATGGTCTCGCAGCGCTCGGCCAGGTCACCATGGTCGGCCGGTACAAAGGGCGCGCGCGGGAAAACGCGGTCGATATCGCAGGCATCGCGCAGGACAGGCTCTTCGGCCAACACGCCCTCAAACGAAAACTCAACGGCCGTGGCCTCCGGCGCATCGTCCGCGCGCGTCCACGTCGTCGAACGACGGCGCTCGGCAACCAGGCGGTCAAGATCGACGTCGGCGATGGCCATGTCGCAGGTAAGCAGCTTGGTCGCGGCGAGCTTGGAGCCGTTTTCGTAGACGAGGTTCTCGCCCGCAAAGACCATATCGGTCGTGGACTCGCCCTCGCTCGCGTCTGCATACGCATAGGCACAGTACAGGCGCGCACTCTGATTGGAGATGAGGCTGCGGCGATAGTCTGCCTTACCGATAATCTCGTCCGAAGCCGACGGGTTGAGAATCACCGTCGCACCGGCAAGCGCCATCTCGGTCGAAGGAGGCGCCGGCACCCACAGGTCCTCGCAGACCTCAACGCCCAGCACCAGGTCCTCGGCGCCCTCGTCACAGCAACGGTAGACAAGCCCCGAACCCAGCGGGACCGGACCCTGACCGGCAAATTCAACCCACACGGGATCCGCAGGCGCCGGAGCAAACCAGCGGCGCTCATAAAACTCACCGTAGTTGGGCAAATATTTCTTAGCCGTAAGGCCCAAAAGCTCGCCCGCACAGCACACGGCCGCGCAGTTGTAAATGTTTTCGGCCACCGCAACGGGAAGGCCGACGGTAAAGACGATCGGCAGCTCACGGGTTTCATCGAGGATAAACTCAAGCGCCGCCTCGCAGGCATGCAGCAGTGTGCGGTTATGGAACAGGTCGGCCGCGGTATAGCCGGTCAGGTTAAGCTCGGGCAGCGCCAGCGCGCGAACGCCGCGCTCGGTAGCCTCGCGAACAGCCGCCAGCGCAACCTCGGCATTGCCCTCGACATCGGCCACGCGAATCCACGGCGACGCCGCCGCCACACGCAAAAAGCCATCAGACTGAGAAAGGTGAAGATTCATAAGAATGCTCCCGTGCGTAGACGCCATTCACAACAATTAGCAAGCCCTATTGTAGTTCAACCGCCGGGTGTAACCGCATCCCACCAACTTGGTGAGCTATTGATGAGTTGATGGTATCTGTTAAATGTCACGTACGATTCACATCTGGTGGGTACCCTGATGGCTACACAAAACGAAGCAGATTTACACCGGGAGGACCCCGTATGACAACCAAGTACACTGACGCGCCGCGCACGCGCGTCATGACACCGGCATCGCTCAACAACGGCGTGCACGAGAACCATTCCATCGGACAGACCATGGCCATTGCGCCCAAAAAGGGCCTTTTCGACGACATTTCCATTCCCCAGATCATCGCCGGCGCCGCAGCTGCCGCCACGAGCGTGGCGCTTGCTTCAAAGATCGGCATTGCCGGCTCGGTGATTGGTGCCGCCGTGAGCTCAGTCATCACTGTTGTGTCCTCGCAGGTCTATCGCCACTTTATCTCCGCCAGCGCCGAAGCAATCAAGGGCACGCATGCCGCTGTCGACTACCCTACCGGCGCCTACGAGCCCGTTGAGCCCAATGTCGAGGAGCACCTAGGTGGCGCCGCAACCACGCAGGAGATGCGCCAGGTTGCGGGACGCGCGACCACGGCGCGCGTCGCTCCCAACAGCCTGCGCGCCAAGGCGGCGGCTGAGCGCAGCCAGACGCAAAAGAAGGTCATCGTCTTCTCGATCGCTATCGCCATCGTCGCGGTCATCGCCTGCGCCGGCGCCATCCTTATCACCACTGCCGGTGAGGGTCTGGGCGAGCGTCCCGAGCCAATCCTGTCGTCGCGCACGACCGAGAGCGATGCAAATGGCAACACCCAGTCGCAAGATCAGCAGGCACAGACGGACGATACGCAAGACAGTTCTACCTCTGCCAATTCGTCCTCGAACACCCAAAACCAATCGCAGGGCGTCGATTCCTCTGCGAACAACAGCGGCACGCAATCCGGCACGACTGACTCAAGCCAAACGACTGACGGCTCTCAACCGAGCACGGGCGACCAGGCGAATGGCAATACACCGAGTACGGGATCTACCGACAACAGCAACACCAACAGCTCGAGCGGAACCGCGTCCGGCACGGCATCTGACAGTTCAAGCCAAGGCACGACATCGGGCAACTAGGCACTGCATCCCCAGATAGGCAACCTGTACAACGGGCGCGAATCGACAGCGGTTCGCGCCCGTTTGCCTTGGGCGCCGTCATGGCGAGCGCCATGCGATGGTAAGATGCTTTACATGTGTAAAGAGGAGATTTGCCATGAGCAAGACAATAGTTAGGCCCATGCTTTCGCTGGGCAACCACATCTATCTGTATCGCCTGCTGCGCGATGCGATTGGGTGTGGCAAGCAAACGTTTATGACGCAGGTCGAAGAGGCTCTCGCCGTTGGCGACATGACTGCTTATGACCTGGGCTTCGAGTCCACGCGCGAGTTGCTCGAGGAACTCGACGACTGCATTAAGCTGACTGTCTTTAAGGGCGGTCGCCTGTATGCCACGGTCATCGCCAACGAGGCATGGGATGCCGCACTTGCCAAGGGCGAGGACAAGCCCAAGGCTGCCAAGGGAGCCAAGCAGTCCTATAAAAAGAAAAAGCGCGGCGAGAAGGACCTCAAGGCTGTACGCCCCAAGCACGTTAAGCGTCCCGAACCAGAAGCCGCGGTTGAAGCCGTACCGGAACCCGAGCCCGAGACAGAGACCGAAGTCGCCATTGAGGTAACAGCAGAAGCCGAAACCGAAATCGCCGCCACGACCGATCCCAAAGTCATATCAGAGCAGGAAGCCACTGCGGAGCTCAACGAGGCTCCCAAGTCGACAACCGAAGAAGCCGCCAACCAACCCGAGACGCCTGCGTTCCAAAACAGCGATGTCTTTGGCGACGAAGCCGAGGACGATCAACCCGACGAGTCCGCCGATCAAGACGCTACCGAGTCGACGCCGGGACCCGAGACGCCGCAGCCTGCCATCTCGCTTACGGTCGTCTATGACCCCGAGAACGCCAACGCCGGCATCACCACCATGGCATCCACGCCCATCGAAGCAAAGTCGAGCGTCGAGAATGAGAACGCGACGCAGGTTGAGGTTGAAGCCGCAGTTGCAGACGCGCCCGTCACCGTGAAGCCCGCAGATTCCGAGGTCAAGCCGGAAGTAACGCCGGAGCCCGCACCCGTCATCGAATCCGTGCCCGCCGCTGCTTGCGACCAAATTCCCGCACCGGCACCGGCTCCGGTCCCCGCTGCAGTACCGGCCCCCGCACCTGCAGCGCCCGCCATCCCCGAGGACTTCCCCGTCGATTTCGCAACCGAAGTCTTCTGCCCCGGCCCGCTTCTGCACCAGCTGTCGACCTATCTCCCCTACGGCGCCGACACGCTCGGCATCGTCGGCGAGTACTACTGGATCGCCCGCGAACGCGGCACCATTGAGGCCGCGCGAAACCGCGCAAGCTTCCCCCTGCGCTACACGCAGGCCGGCGAGCGCCGCGAAGTCACCGTGCGTATCCGCCGCAACACCACCGGCGGTCTCGGAGCCGCCTGGACCATCGATAAAGTCGAGCCTTCTACCAAGTAACAAAAAGGGACGATAACCCTCAAGGTTATCGTCCCATTCTCGTTAGGCCACCTGAGCTCGACTAGTCGCGCGTGAGCTTGCGGTGAATACGATGCGGCTGGGCTGCGTCCTCGCCCAGGCGCTCGATGCGGTTGGCCTGGTAGGCCTCGAAGTTGCCCTCGAACCAATACCAGTTGCCCGGATTCTCGTCGGTGCCCTCCCACGCCAGAATGTGCGTGGCGACGCGGTCCAGGAACATGCGGTCGTGGCTAATGACCACCGAGCAGCCCGGGAACTCGAGCAGCGCCGCTTCGAGCGAGGACAGCGTCTCGACGTCGAGGTCGTTCGTGGGCTCGTCGAGGAGCAGCAGGTTGCCGCCCTGCTTGAGCGTGAGCGCCAGGTTCAGACGGTTGCGCTCGCCACCGGAAAGTACGCCAGCGCGCTTCTGCTGGTCCTGGCCCTTAAAGCCAAAGCTCGCCACATAAGCACGGCTCGGAACCTCGGTCTCGCCGACCATCATGTGGTCCAGGCCATCCGAGACGACCTCCCACAGGTTCTTGTCGGGATCGATGCCGGAACGGTTCTGATCGACATAGGAGATCTTGACGGTCTCGCCCACCTCGAGCTCGCCCGAAGTCAGCGGCTCCAGACCCACAATCGTCTTGAAGAGCGTAGTCTTGCCCACGCCGTTGGGACCGATGACGCCCACGATGCCGTTGCGCGGCAAGGTGAACGAAAGGTGGTCGATGAGCACGCGGCCATCGAACTCTTTGTGCAGGTGATGGGCCTCGAGCACCTTGTTGCCCAAACGCGGGCCCACAGGGATGCGGATGTCGGTCCAGTCGAGCTTCTGGCTTGCGCGGGCCTCGGCCTCCATCTCCTCGTAGCGAGCCAGACGGGCCTTGTTCTTTGCCTGGCGAGCCTTGGGCGAGCTGCGTACCCACTCGAGCTCGGCCTCCATGCGCTTGGCGAGCTTGGCGTCACGGTTGCCCTGCGCCTCGATACGGGCGGCCTTGGTCTCCAGATACGTGGAGTAGTTGCCCTTGTAGGGATAAAGGTGGCCGCGGTCGACCTCGCAAATCCACTCGGCAACGTTATCCAGGAAGTAGCGATCGTGTGTGACGGCAAGCACCGCGCCCTGGTAGTTGTGCAGGAAGTGCTCGAGCCACAGGATCGACTCGGCGTCCAGGTGGTTCGTGGGCTCGTCGAGCAGCAGCAGGTCGGGAGCCTCGAGCAGCAGCTTGCACAGGGCCACGCGGCGGCGCTCGCCGCCGGAGAGCACGTTGACCGGCATGTCGGAATCGGGCAGCTGCAGGGCGTCCATGGCCTGGCCGAGCTTGGAATCGATATCCCAGCCATCAGCGGCGTCGATCTCGTCCTGGAGCTTGCCCATCTCGGCCATGAGGGCGTCCATGTCGCAGTCCGGGTCGCACATCTCCTCGCCGATCTTGTTGAAGCGATCGACCTTGGCAATCATGTCGCCAAACGCCATGCGCACGTTCTCGATGACGGTCTTGTCGTCGTCGAGCGGCGGCTCCTGTTGCAGGATACCCACGGTGTAGCCGGGGGTGAGCCTGGCATCGCCGTTGGAAACCTCCTCGATGCCGGCCATGATCTTGAGCAGGGTCGACTTGCCCATGCCGTTGGGACCCACGACGCCGATCTTGGCACCGGGGTAGAAGCTCAGGGTCACGTCGTCAAGGATTACCTTGTCGCCATGGGCCTTGCGAGCCTGATACATCTGGTAGATAAACTCTGCCATTTGCCTGTTCTATCCTTTCTACCTGCTGTTTCCCTATTCTTGATTCGCTTTAGTAGAAACGAAATGAGGAAACCAGCTCTGAAACGTAACGAAAAAGGGGCATGGTTGCCCACACCCCCTAATACTACCTGGGAAAAGTCCCCCGGAACATACTATGAACTGCGTACGCTAGTTTTCCGCAACCTTAACGAGCGGCTCGCTGCGATTTGCGCCACAACAGATACGAGTAGACGTAGACGGCTCCAACCGAACCAAACGCCAGAACCGCAATCACCGCGGCGACGACTTCACTCGAAAGCACGCTGCCTGCCACGCCCATCACAATCAGGCCAATACCCAGCACCATAAAGCAGGCGCCGCCAAAACGCTGCGTACGGCGCCAGTTCTCGGGATCGGCAAGCGCCCAAGGTGTCTTGATACCGAGCGTATAGTTCTGCTTCACACGCGGCAAGTAGTTGCCTACGCCGATGAACAGCAAACCGACAACACCGGAAATCAGCACGTTAACCGAACCGACCGCCGGCACCACGCCCCAGACCGTAAGCTCTCCCAGCCAGCTTATGGCGCACATGAACAAGGTGAAGGCGATTACGAAGCCCTGATAGAACTTGCCCGAGGTTCGATATGCCTCGCCTTTGGGGTCGATGCGCGGCACCACGCAGAACATTGCGAGAAGCGCCAGAGGCAGCGCGCCGAGCGCGGAGGCCATCCAGCTAGGACCCCAACCGTCGACGGCGCCGTTCGCGCCCCAGTGCGTGGGAATCTGCGCAGGCAAGCTCGGCATCACCATGAGGTGCGCTACGACATTGGCGACGCACAGAGCGACCAGCGCAATCCACACGCGCGACGATACCCCCGTGGGGTGAATGCCCTTGTTTTCGTTATTCATCCTTATCACCTTCAGTGTTTGTAAAACCCATAAACCAGCCAATTAAATCCTGCATGACGGTGGTGTTTAAGCTGTATACGATGTTTTGGCCATGGCGCTCGTCGGTCACCAACCCGGCGTTTTTAAGCGTCGCCAAGTGATGGCTTAGCGACGGCTTACTGATATCGAAATGCTCGGCAAGCTCCCCCGCCGTGCAATTGCCCTCGCGCAGCAACTCCAAAATGCGCCGTCGCGTTGGATCGGCAAGCGCCTTAAAACCCTCTCCCGGCATAAGACCTCCTCTCATCATCTCTCATGACGCGCACACTATACTCGATATTTAGATGTTTGTCTAACTGTCTAATCTTGTACTCAAAAAAATAGCCGCCTCCGCGTAATGCGAAGACGGCCACTTCTCACGCTACAAACGTGTTTGGGAGTTGGCCAACCCGCTGCAACGGGTGCCATCTGCTTTATCTTATGCGAATCCCGATCCCATTTCAACAAACCCCAAGGGTTCAAATGGAATCGTAATAATACCTATAATGGCGATAGCTAAAACACGACCTGCTTCCCCATCGGAGGATATTTATGACCGAAACCACTGCCGCAGCCGCCATCGAGACACGCGACACCAAGCTCGAGATCATCATGGGCCGCGAGGCACTCGATAAGCTCGCCGATGCTACGGTGTTGGTGCTCGGCTGCGGAGGCGTGGGCTCCAACTGCTGCGAGGCACTCGCCCGCGGCGGCATCGGTCATTTCGTCATTCTGGACAAGGACATCATCGCGCCCAGCAATATCAATCGCCAGGCCATCGCCTTTCATAGCACCGTCGGCAAGCGCAAGGTTGACGTGATGGAAGCCATGATCCACGATATCAATCCTGCCGCCACCGTTATCAAACGTACCGAATACCTGCTGAGCGACAACATCGATGATTTCTTCGCGAGCGTTTTGGAGCAGACGGGTGGCAAGCTCGACTACGTCGTCGACGCCATCGACACCATCTCGGCCAAGCTCACCATTGCCAAATATGCTCAGGACCACAACATTCGTTTGGTTAGTTCCATGGGCGGGGCCAACAAGCTCCATCCCGAGTGTCTCCGCTTTGCCGACATCTTCGATACGGTACGTGACCCTATGAGCCGCATTATGCGCAAAGAATGTAAGAAGCGCGGAATCAAGAGCCTACACGTACTGTTTAGCTGCGAGGAATCGGTTAAGACACAGCCCCGCGATCCTTCCAACATCCACGAGCGCACCGAGCTGGGAACTGCCAGTTTTATGCCGCCCATCATGGGTCAGATGATTGCCGGCGAGGTTATCCGCCAGATCAGCGGGCGCGGCACCGAGCGTGTGCGCGCCGATGGTCAGCGCCTAGACTAGCGGAGCGCGCCGAGATGGAGCCCCGGTTATTTGATGCACACTGCCATCTTGATCTAATGGCTCACCCGGACGCCGTTGCCGATGAGGCAACGGCGCTGGGCCTGATTCTATTTGACTGCGGCGTCGATCCGCACGACTTTGCACGCGCCAAGAAGCGCGCCTGCGGCCGTTCAAATATCTTTGCCGGCATCGGCCTCCATCCCTGGTGGCTCGCCGACGGACGATGTGGCAACGCTGAAATCAATCTGCTTTGCGAAGTTGCTGCACAAGAACGCTTGATCGGCGAGGTCGGGCTCGACTTTTCCGCTCGTTTTGCCGGAAGCGAGCCGCTACAAGTACAGGCATTTGACCGGCTCTGCGATGCACTCGCGCAGCACCCTCTTGCCGGGCGCGTGATATCAATTCACGCTGTTCGTTCGGCAGGAGCCGTACTGGACGTCTTCGAATCGCATGGACTACTCATCCCAAACCCCGACTCCCCCGTTATCATCTTCCACTGGTTTAGCGGCACTTCGGACGAACTCGTCCGCGCGCGTGATGCGGGCTGTTATTTTTCCGTCAACGAACGCATGCTCGCGTCTAAACGAGGACGCGAATACGCACGACAGATTCCACTCGACCGTCTACTGCTCGAGACCGATGCGCCGGCCGAGCCAAACACAGAAACAAGCGCGCAGTCGCTCATCAAATCGCTCGCAAGGACCTCGATGCGCATTGCCTCACTCAAAAACTGTGACGCAAAGCGCATCGAGTCGGTAGTTTTAGCAAATGCGCACTCTGTTTTTGACCTTCGCTAACCACTGTGGGCAAAAATGCCAAGGGACATGCGAATCGCACAACGCAGTCCCTATTTTGGAAGGCAGTACAATTCGGCAGCATTACACCAATTCGTGCATGAGATCACGGTTGCGTGCATACAATTCGTCAAAGATATGACGACGCGACGCATATAGCTCGTGGGCAGCCATATCGGGCACGATTGTTTGTGCAACGCCAAGGACTTGGGCGAGTTCATCCCATGATGCATAGGCGCCACCTGCGAGAGCTGCCATGATGGCATCACCGAAGCATGCGCCCACCGTAACCTTGGCAACCGAGACCTCGCGCCCGCATACGTCGGCGATAGCCTGCATCCAAACTGGATTCTTGGTTCCACCTCCGACAAGCATAATGCGCCCAATTGGCAGTCCATGCTCTCGCTCGATAATGTCGACATGGGATGCAACGGTATACGCGACGCCTTCCAAGGCGGCGCGAACCATATGGGCTCGCGTATGCCTTCCGGTCAGGCCAAAGAAGACGCCACGTGCCTCGGGATCGTTGAGCGGAGTACGCTCCCCCGCAAAGTACGGCAGGCACAGGAGCCCATCGGCACCCGGCGCCACATCGGCGGCATCATGCGCCATGACCGAATATGCATCGGGGCCACCGTGGCCCTCGGCCTCCACGGCGTCGCGATACAGCTCTTGGCGCAGCCACGATGTGAGTGCACCCGCCGTATTGGTCCCCGCGCAGATCCCGTAAGTTCCGGGAATGATAAACGTCCCTGGCCACAGGCGGGCATCATCGACCATATGATCAGCTAGGTAGATGAAATACGCCGTGCTCCCCAACTGAACCATCATATCGCCGGGACGAAATACACCCGTCGAAATGGCCTCGGCACCAGAGTCGCCCGTTCCCACTAAGACAGGTGTCCCTGCCGCGAGCCCTGTCGCCTCAGCCGCGCGCTGCGTAATCACCCCGGCAATATCGGTAGCCGACATTACCTCCGTCATCTGGTCAGGCCGGCAGAAACGAGCACATTCCCGAGCATCAACCCTCCAAGTGTAGCGGTCGTATAGGGGAAGAAAATCCTCCGCCAAGTAACGGTCCACCGTAAAACGCCCCGTCAACTTTGCGCATAGAAACGATGATGCCGTCAGGAACTTCGCGGCACGTTCGTGCACCTCGGGCATATTCTCCTTAAACCATAAGATCTTGGGAGCAATATCTGATGAGCAGGGATCGTGCCCGAAAAGTTCGCGTGCGCGACCTGACCCATATTCGGAAAGGAACTCGTCAATCTGCGGCTTCGAACGTGCATCGACTCCATACAAAATCGCGGGCGCCAGCGCGTTGCACTCGGTATCGACCGGCACACAGTCGCAACCCAATGCGGAAAGGCCCACGCATCCGATCTGCGCCGCGTTAACCCCCGATCGCATCACCAGCTCGCGCGACAAGCGGCAAAAATCGCCCCACCAAACTGCCTCAGCATCATGCTGGTACCATCCATCACACGGGTTGTCCGTCTCATGTCCACAAGAGGCTTGGCAAACGATGTTGCATCGATCATCGATTAAAACGCCTTTAGAGGCGCTTGTCCCAATATCAATACCCAGATAGAGCGCCATAGGTGCCTACTCCCCTCGCGCCGTACGAGCGGCAGCCATAAAACGAACCACCCGCTCAACATCAACCGGGGCATCCAGCTTTCCGTCGCGCTTTAAGCACGTGCCGACAAACGCGCCATCGTAGTGAGCAAATACGTCAGCCACGGTATTTTCGCGACAACCGGTGCCACATACCACGGGCACTTCGCCAACACGCTCGCGGACCTCGTCGGCAAGCTCGCCCGAAGCGCCACGACCGGCAGCCGAACCGCCGATGACTATCGCATCCGGTAGGCAATTAAAGAGAAGTGAATCGGCAATGTCCGCGGTCGTGCGGTCGTTGAGATAAACCTCGCCCTCGCTCGTGATGAAGTGAAAAAGCTTGAGGTCGTCCAAGCGCAGCGCCGCCTTGCGACGCATGGTGTGAGCGAAATCTCGGTTAATCAGCCCGAGATCACCGGCCCAGGCACCGCAAAAATTGCAGCGCGTGAACTGCGCGTCGACGGCAGCGCACAGCTCGATTGTGGCATCACCATCGTAAATTGCCTCAGCTCCCCAAGGAGTCGACAGATCATGGGACAGAGCCCCGATTACATAGCCCATCGATGCAAGGGTTGAGGGAGAAACATGCTGCTCATAGGGCATCGAGAGCTCATTGGTAATCAAAATGCCATCGACACCGCCCTGCTGCAACGCCTCGAGATCGCGCTTGGCGGCTTCCACGACCTGCGATACGCTTCCGCCCGGGTAATACAGCGGATCGCCCGGCAGAGGACGCAGGTGCAGCATTCCGATAACCGGCTTTTCGTTCTTGAACATCGAAGTTAGAAACGACATAACGTGCTCCTTCATAGGGTTATTGCAGGGACGTTACTCCCCCAGCACCTCGACGTACACTTTTCGCTTCTGCGGACCGTCAAACTCCGCAAGATAGATGTTCTGGGCACTTCCGCACACGATGTGGCCATCTTGGACGGGAAAGAAGCAACTGTTTCCACAAATCATGCTCTTGATATGCCCACAGGAGTTGTTACCGGTGGCTCCATAGCTCGGCAGGAAGTGTGCATGCGCATAGGGGGCATCGAGTGGGGCGATGCGATCAAGCGTCTCCATAAGATCCGTCTCCACGCAGGGAAGCCCCTCGTTTACCACGATTCCGCAGGTCGTATGCGACAAAATAATCGCCGCCAAGCCATTGGTCACCGAGCTGCGTTCGATGGCAGCGTGCACGTCCTCGGTAATATCGATGAACTGGTCCGGAGCAGTCGATAGATAGCTCAATGTCTCGAGCGTCACCATGTTCACTCATCCCCTTCAAGAAAACGCAGGGCATTACCCCAGTAGAGCCTTTCTCGCGCATCATCGCGCATGGGCACGGTATCGAGCGCCCGCTTGAGTTTGAATGCACGGAAGCGCGGCGTATTGCTGGCGAACATCACTTGGTGCGATAGCGCGCGCTCATACCACAGCGGCCCCATATCGACCGTGAAAAGACGCTGCATCATCTCCTCGGGCGAATCGATGTAAGTGATAGAGGTGTCCGCGTAGCAGTTGGGATACTTGAGCAGCATCGCCACGGTCTCGCGCACCCAGGGCCAGCCAAAATGGGTCAAACTAAAACGCACATTTGGATGCGTTGCGATTGTGTGCTCAAATGCAAGCGGGTTACTGCGCGAGACCTCTGCGCCCGGCTCCCAAGACATACCGGCATGGAAAACCACCGGCTTGTTATAGCGCTCGCACAGTTCGTAAAGCGGCTCGGCCACAGCATCATCGGGGGCAAAACCCTGCTTTGCAGGATGCAGGCAAAGCCCCTTTGCCCCCAACTCGGTAAAGGCGCGCTCCAATTCGTCTGCGGCACCGCTCACCTGCGGGTCTACGCTCGCAAATCCCCACAGACGATCGGGATGTGCGGCAACCAGCATGGCAATCTGGTCATTGGTGCCAAAGTGCCCTCCGCATGCCGTGGTTACATCGAGCGGCATGAGCACGCTCTTCTGCACATCGCAGACGTCCATCTCGACTTGAAGCTCATCCCAATCCATGGGGCCCATATGCCCCATACCAAATTCTCGTGACCAAAAACCGAATCCATCAGGCTCATCACCCGGCGTACAGATCTCGCCGTAGAGCATAGGATGGACCAACATGTCGATAACCATTTCGTACTCCTTTCCAGGCATTTGACCCTAGTACGGCTCAAACGAACCGATCACTCGGGACGACAGCTCAGCGCCCGCCTTCATACACGCCGGAATATCAAGGCCATCGATCACGCCCTTGGTAAACCCGGCGATATACGAGTCGCCGGCACCCACGGTATTAACGACCTTCTCCGCCGGCACGATCCCGCACTCATAGAAGCGCTCACCGTCATAGGCAATGCTTCCCTTCTCGCCAAGCGTGGCAACCGCAACGCGCGGCCCCAATTCCTGCGCGTGACGTACCCAGTCCCGCAGCTCCGGAGTGTCATCTTCAAACGACATAAATGCGTAGTCAACGTAGGGAAAATGATTCTCGCAGGCATATTCGGGATCCTGGCTGAACACCGAGAAGTCCATAACCACCGTCTTGCCCGCATCATGCCACTCGGGCAGGAGGTCCAAACAATTGCCAAACAGGTCGGTATGAATGATGTCATGCTCTAGGATAAACGCCCGGTCATCTTCATTCGGACGATATGTCTCCATTACGCCATCGATTGCCTCGAGATGCACGCGATCGACGCCGTCTTTCAATGCCATGAGCATCACCGAGGTGTCGCCATCCTCCACCCGCAGATGAGAGATATCAAACCCCTCGGCGGCCAGCGCCTCTCTCATCTTGTCTCCGTACTCGTCCTTGCCGACAACCGACACGGCGGATACCGAAACGCCCATTCGTGCAAGATGGATACCCCAGTCAATGCCATTACCAGTCGGATAGAACACGCCGATGTTTTGATAGACGTCCGCACAGCAAAAACCAGCCGCACACGCTTTAATACCCATGGTCTTCTCCAATGTTCAAAAGGGGACCCACCACATGGCGAGCCCCCTTTTCGCGTTTCGCTTATTGTTTTGCATCGGCTGTCCAAGGCCTCATAGCCAGACCGCCGTACGCTTTCTTAAGCTATTCGACGATTGGTGCTCCGTGGCCCCAAGAACCTTCCATGCCGCACACGGTCGAGGCAAACCCGGCAGCAAAGTCGAGCGCGCGCTCGATGGCCTCGGCGCCACCCTCACCACGCTTGGCGGAATCGAGATAGCACATCAAAAACGAGGTGAGGAACGAGTCGCCCGCCCCCATGGTGTCCTTCATGTCCGTTACCGGTTTAGCCAGCTGGCGGTAATAACGCTCGCCGTCGTAAGCGATGCAGCCCTCGGCGCCCGCCGTAGCCGACACAAAACGCGGACCCAGATCCTTCACCCATGCCAGACGCTCGCGAATCTCGTCCTCACTCGCGGCATCCGCCGCACTAAAGAAAGCAAAATCGACATAGGGCGCAATCTGCTCGTAGTACTCGTCGGTGGAGTCGTCCGAAAAGTCAAAAGAGACCGTGACGCCCGCAGCCTTCAACTTGGGCAGCTCGCGCTCGGTGAAGCAATAGTTGCCCGAATGAACCACATCGAACTGCTTCATGTACGAAAGGTCAAAGCGATCGAGAACATAGCGCGCATCGCCACGGATACCGCCCTCGTTGGAGCCGAGGAAGACACGGTCACCGTCAACGACGGTCACGCGAGCCGCTCCGTTCTCGCCAATCATCTGCTCGCACTTGTCAAGCTCGATACCCTCATCCTCGAGGCTTGTAATGACATGCTCGGCAGCGGCGTCATTGCCAAAAATGCCCATGTATGCAGAGCGTGCGGCACCGCATTTCTTGGCATAAACGGCGAAGTTCACCGCATTGCCGCCGGGATACATGGTGTGGATATGCTCGTAGCGATCGACGACGTTGTCGCCAAATCCGAGCGCGTTAACGTTAAATGCCATGGCCTTTGCCCCTTCTAGTACTCGACAACACCCATATAGCGACGGAAATCGGGATCGTGATCAAACACCTTGCCGCGTGCAGCACGCAGCTCGCAGTTCATGGCGTAGAACAGCACCGGGTCCAGATAGGCACGGACGCTCGCCGGCACGGCTTCCATACCGTACTCCTTGGCATCGAGCACCATCAGCGTATCGGTATGCGTCTTAAGGAACGCAAGGGCGCGCTCGTCCATGGCACGGCACTCGCTGGAGCCCATCTGCAGGAAGTAAAAAACGCCATCCTGAGTAGCCTCGAAGGGGCCGTGGAAGTACTCGGCAGAGTGGATGTAGCTGCAGTGCTGCCACTGCATCTCCATAAGAGAGCAGATAGCGAAACCGTAGGTCTGGCTAAAGTTGGGACCGCTGCCCAGAATGTAGAAGAACTCGTGCTCCTGGCAAAGCTTGGCAAAACGATCGCCTAGCTCGGCATTTACCTTCTCACGTGCCGGGGGAAGAATCTTATCCATCTCGGCGATACCGGCATACATATCGGCAAGATCGGCGTAGCCCTCCTGCTGATCGAGCAGCTCGGCCGCAAGCGACAGCGAAATGCCAGCGGGGACCTCGGCCTGCGGCACGCCCTCGCCCCACGGGTAGACCCACGTGGTCCACTTGCCGGAGTCAATCTTGGATCCAGCGTTGTCGGTCTGGGCGATCACCGTAGCGCCGGCAGCAAGGGCAATCTCACAGCCCTCGACGACCTCGGGGGTGTTGCCACTGTGGCTGCAAGCAATGACCAGGGATTTCTCACCCAAGCGGCGCGGGCGCATGATATCAAACTCGCGAGCCGTATAGATATACGAAGTGAAGGTGGTTGCCTCGCGCTGCAGAAGCTCATGAGCCGGGATCAAATCGATCATGGAGCCACCGCAAGCAATCCAGTAGACGCTGTCGAACTTGCCCTTCTCGGCAATTGCCTCTTTGATCAGATCGTGTGCGTTCATATCCAGTTCCTTTCTTGTTTGGTCCGCAATCAATGACGTTGGCTGCGTGGCCGATAGTTGGTTTAGTCAATCAGATATTTCTCGAATGCGGCCATGTTCTTGGCATCTGCCGCCGCCGGGTCATCGTAGTAACGCCCGTCCGTGATTTCCTGGCCCAGCATGCCATCGAAACCATGGGCATTAAGCGTAGCGACGAAGGCGTCCATATCGTGCTTGCCATCGCCCCACACCAGATGGCCATACGGGTCACCGTCGATAAAGTGCATCTCGTGAATTGCCCCATCACCAAAGGCGGCAAACCAGTCCTCGAGCGTCTCGCCCGCAACGCCCATCGCGGTTGTATCAACCATGGGCTGTAAGTACGGGCTCGCGACCTCGTCAATCATGCGCTTCGCATCGGAAACCGTCGTTACAAGGTTGCTCTCCTCGGGACGCAGGCTTTCCATCGTAAGCACCAGACCGTGCTCACCGGCATACTCCGCCAGAATGGACAAGTGCTCGCGGCTGCGCTTCCAGGCTTCCTCGCGGTCCTCGTCCCAGTCGCCCCAGCCCGAGTTGACGGACATACGGTCGCACCCAAGTACCTCGGCAAGCTCAATGCCGTGCTTAAAGTACGCCAGGCTGCGCTGTTCATGCAGCGGTTTGCGTGCGCAGTACTGCCAAGGATAGACAACATTCTCGGGGCACAGAGTACGATACCTAAGCCCACGGTCTGCAGCCTTTTTCGCCAGGACCTCAGCCTCAAAGTAGCCCGTGTGGTCGAGCGTCACATGCGGCTCCGCACACCACAGCTCAATGGACTCAAAGCCCAAACGCTGCTGCACATCAAGGAAGTAATCGAGCGACCACATGATGTAGTGGATATTCATGCCCGCAATCTGTTCGCGGCGCAGCGTCGGTTTGGATTCAGACATCTTATGCCTCCTTATTTCGATCGAACACGATTTGTCCGTCCGACATCGTCATATCAACCGAAAGATCGCGTGCGTCGCGATAATCGAGGTCGAACACATCCCGATCGAGCACGCAGATATCGGCAAGCTTGCCGACCTCAAGCGTACCCAGTTCGTCTTCGCGCATCAGATCGTACGCGCCCCCGGCAGTCCAAGCACGCAAGAGCTCGACAAGCGTCAGCGCGTTGGCCTCATTCACGGGCAGCCCATCGTCGAAGTATCCACCGCACGCGCTGTAGATTGACTCGCCCAGGCTCGGAATCAGCAGTGGCAAATCCGTACCACAGCACACCGTGCATCCGGAATCTTCCATGCCGCGGCGATTCCAGCTGTGCAAAAGTCGCGTCTCGCCAATTTGTCGACGCATCATCGACAGGCAATCCTCGCGCCGGTCCAGCGTCAAAATCTGCGGATAGACCTCGCAAATTCCGCCTAACTTGCCAAACTCGACAAGATCGGTCGGATCAGAGTTCTCGAGATCGGTAATCGCATGGCGGCGAAGCAACCGTCCATGCTCGTCTCGAGGCAGCGAGGCATAGAGCGCCACGGTGCGACGAACGGCGCCATCGCCCTGGCAATGCAAGGAATATCGGAAGCCGTCAGCATCAATTGCGCGCAGCTCGTTCTCAATCAGATCCCACTCGGGCTCTTCGACAACCGTCTTGCCGGCAGCTCCCGCATCGGCCGTGTCCTCATAGGGGTCAATCATCTCGGCAAGCCCCGCCCATACGCCGCGATCGGTCATACGGTTGAAGCCAGAAAAACGAACGAACGGTCCCCGAAAGCGCTCTCGTGCCTCGCGAGCATACGACAGATTTGCACCGGCACCCACCGGCTGCGACATCATAGCGACGCGAACCGTCAGCTCACCAGATTCTTCACGGCGAGCCATTTCGTCGGCAAAACCGTAGTAGTCATCAAACGCCATCTCCTTGATGGCGGTAACGCCGCGCTCGTTAAGCATGCTCATGTAGTCCGAATACCCCGCACGTACCTCGGGCAGCGCGAGGAAATCGCTCATCATGCGCCAGATCTTCTCGGCATAGCACGCCTGGGGTGTGAAGCCGTATCGCGCACTGGCGGCAGCATTGAGAACGCAGGTCTCCGCACCCGGTGTAAAGCAGACGACAGGGATATCGCCAAAACAATCGTCAAACACAGCCGCCGTATTTGCGTTCTCGGCATCCGATGCCAACGTTTCGGGTAGGTTGTGGCCAAAAGCCGCCGCGCAATCCGGATGATCTTCTTTCCATGCACGCAAGAGCGACACGGCCTCTTTGGCATCAGCGATGCCGGACAGATCAGGCCCCAACGTCCGCAGCGCCCAGCCTGTATAGAAGGTATGCACATCGATCAGGCCAGGCATGACGGTGCGGTCGCCCAGGTCAACTACCTCGTCCGCCTGGGTCAAATACGAAGCTAGCTCACACTTGGTGCCAACAGCCTCAATTCGATTGCCACGGACCGCTACGAAACCTTCAAACGGCAGGTCCCCCGTACCGGTAAAGACGCTCTTAGACGTCAGGACCGTCAAACGATCAGACATCACAACCACCTACGCCGGAAGCATGCCAGAAATTGCCGTTACGATCAGGCCAAAGACGACCATGAAGATGAAGAACTTCCAAATGGTCTTCCACCATTGGCCAAACGAAATCTTAGCCACGCCAAGGCCGGCAACCGTCATGCCCGCCACGGGACTGATGGTGTTGATGGTCTGGTTGGCAAACTGGAGCGCGGTAACGGCCGCCTCGGGATTGAGGCCCATGAGCTCGGTCAGGGGGCCCATAACGGGCATGGTGAGTGCCGCCAGGCCAGAACTCGAGGGAACCAGCAAAGAGAGCAGGCCAAGGACGATATACATAAACGTGGTGTAGACGGCGGCGGGCGCACCGGCGAGCGCAGTAGCGAGCGCCTGGAGGATGGTGTCGATGATCATGCCGCCCTCGGCGATGACCAGAATACCGCGAGCGATACCGATAACGATGGCGGCGTACGCAAAGTCGGCGAGACCTTTAACGAACTCCTCAGCAATCGTCTGCTGGTCAAGACCGCCCAGGATACCGGCAAGCAAGCCCATGCCAAGGAACACGGCGGAAATCTCATTCATGTACCAACCCTGGGTAACAAGACCCCAGACGATAATGCCCATACCGCAAGCAAAATCGATAAGCACGAGCTTCTGACGGGTAGTGAACTCTTCCTCGATGGAGGCATCGGTCACGGAAAACTCGATACGCTTGAGCTTATCGTCCTCGTACGTAATGGACGACTCGGGGTTTTTCTTGACGCGCATGGCGTATCGCATGGCCCATGCGATACCGACGGCAGTGAAGATGACCCAAGAAACGGCGCGCAGCCACAGTTGCGGATTGCCCTCGATGCCAATGATGCCCTGGGCGATCAAAACATTAAACGGATCGATGGTCGAAGCGCAATATCCCAGGTTAGGACCAAGGAAGCAGATGATGAATGCCGTCATCGAGTCATAACCGATACCCATCATGATGGGAATGAAGATGGCATAGAACGGCAGGGCTTCCTCAGACATACCAAACGTGGTGCCGCAAATGGACAGCAACGTCATCGTGATGGGAATGATGAGGATGTCCTTGTTCTTGAGCTTTTTAATCACGCGGCTCATGCCGGCATTCAAAGCGTTGGTCTTGGTGATGATTGCGAACGACCCGCCAATCAATAAGACGAACGCAACGACGTCGGCAGCCTCCTGGATGCCCTTAGTGGGCGCTTGCAGGACCGCGAAGATATCCTGCCCCAGATTGATGGTCTCGCCGGTCTCGGAATCGGTGTAGTTCTTATCGACCTGTTCATAGGTTCCAGCAACGGCGACTTCACGCTCGCCCGCCGCTGTCGAAATCGTCTTGCGCTGATACTGACCAGAGGGAACGATCCAAGTCAAGACCGCAAAGACAACGATCAGCAAGAACATGATCGTATAGACATGCGGTAATTTGAACTTAAAACGTCTGTTTGTCTTCTTCGCCTTCGTATCTGACATAGATACCTCCAAAGAACTCGAGACTGCATCGCATCTCGCTTCAACGTTTGCACAAGGCAAACGTTCTATGACGTTCTATAGGTTACCAGCAGCTTTTCTCGCCATCAAGATAATTTCAAACTGATTGCCGCAACGCGGTTGAACGGTTGCGTTTGCGCCGTGAACGGTATGGAAACGCCCGGTGAGATGATCCACCGGGCGCTTTCATACGCAATGTCCTAGATGTCAAAAACGTAGCGAGACCCAACGATCCGCTGACGACCGATGATAAACGGCCGCCGCTGCTCATCGAAAAAGAAGGCTTCCATATAAAACAAGGGTTCGCCAACGGGAACTGCCAACAACCGAGCGACCTCGGGCGACGCACACGCGATCTCAAGCGTGCATGGGTCGGTAAACGCGGGCGTGCGGCCCGTCAGGTTGCGCACGAACTCAAAAATGGATTGGTTAGATAGAGGTGCCGTTGATAGATAGGCGTTGTCCTCGTAAACATATATGTTGTTCTCGAGCATGACAGGGACGCCATCGGCAGTACGCACGCGCTCAACGCAGATCAAGTCAGTTCCAACGGGAACACCAAAGAACTGTGCTTCGGTGGAATCCGCCGGCAGCATCTTTCTCGAAATGACACGCGCCCCCGGTTCCATTCCGTTAACGCGGCATGCGTCCGAAAAACTCTGGACGTCATCCTTCTGGCGAATCTTGCGCTTGAGCTTGGGGGCATTGACAAACGTGCCTTTCCCCTGTCGCTTCGTTAGATAGCCCTGTTGGACGAGCTCCTCAATAGCGCGTCGCACGGTAACGCGGCCAACTTTATAGCTCTCAGCCAATTCGAATTCGTTGGGTATCCGCGCACCTGCCTTGTAGGCACCGGAGTTGATTTCGTTTTTGATGATATCGATAACCTGTTGGTACAGCGGTATCGCTGCTTTACCGTCAGTTAGCCCTTCAGTCGGTGGCATATACCCTCTCCAAGCACAATTAAGCCTAAAACGGACTTAGGGGCATTCAACAAGTCCTTAAGCCCGCATTAGCTTAAAGTATGCTAGGTGTCGCACCAAAATGTCGGCTATTTACTCATCAGACCCGAAAAACGCGCAACTACCGCGCTCCTAAGAAAGCTCAAGCAGTTCCGGCAGCTGGTCGATGATCTTGTCCGCAGCATCCTGGCTAAAGCCAAACCGCTCCTCGCGCTTGGCGATTACCGTCAGACCCGCTCGCTTGCCGGCAGTGATACCAGGCACCGAATCCTCAACGCAGCAGCAACGGTCCGCAGGCAGCCCCAACAGATCCAGCGCATGCAGGTAGATGTCGGGCTCGGGCTTACTCTCCTTAAACTGCTCGCCGCTCACCACGTACTCAAAGGCGTCCGACAGTCCGCATGCATGGAGCACCTCTTCGATGCTGACCATGGGAGACGAACTCGCCAGCGCCACACGGACGCCGCGGCGCGGCAGCTCTCGAATCGTATCAACGGCACCCGGGTTGATCAAAGCCTGATAGTCGCGCGGGCGCTTATGCGCCCACTCGTCCCAACGGGCCAACGCTTCCTCGCCAGTGAAATGCCCCCTACCGGCGCGCTCAAACCAATCGACCAGCATATGCAGGAAGAACTGATGTGAGGTGCCAACCTGCCCGTTTAGCTCCTCTTGGGTTAGATTCAGCCCAAGCTCCTTGGCAAACGCGGCGGTCTCCCCCAGGTAGTAATACTCGGTATCGACGATGACGCCATCCATGTCAAAGATAACGGCGTCGAACGGAAATGCAGACACGGCACCCTCCCTAACAAAAGGGCGCCCGCAAGCGGACGCCCGAACCATACACTATCGGCGATTCTAACCCAGCAGTTGGTCAAGTGCTACCGCGATACCGTCTTCGTTGTTGTTGGCGGTCACCATCTGGGCCACGGCCTTAACCTCATCGACGGCGTTGCCCATGGCAACACCGGTGCCGGCCCACTCAATCATGGACTTGTCGTTCTGGCCGTCGCCAAACGATACGACCTCACTGGCATCGATGCCGAGCTTGGGCAGGGCACCCTCGAGCGCACGGGCCTTATCGATACCGGGCGCCGTGTACTCAAAGTACCAGTCGGCCGTAAACATGCCCGAAAGCGTCTGGGTAAAGGGCGCATACATCTCCTCGTAATGCGCCTGCAGGTAGGTCGGATCACCCGCCGTCAGCAGCTTGTCCACGGGATAAGTGTCCACGACCTCATGCAAGCTCTCGACCTCGCGAATCTTAAGATCGCACGCATCGCGCTCATACTTGACGATATTCTTCTGCAAGCCGTCAGGCAGCGTGATCATGCAATGGTACGAGTCCTCGACGTGCAAATCGCGACCGAGCGAAATCATAGGGATCACGTCGAAATTGCGCAGATGATCAATCAGACGGTGCAGCTCGTCAGCCGGCATGGCCTGGTCAAAAAGGACCTCATCGGTCTGAGCGTCGACCACATGCGCGCCATTAAAGGCAACTAGCAGACCGTCATGGTTTTGAAGGTCGAGCTCCTGCGCCAAGGCGTGCAACCCCCATGCGGGACGGCCCGAAGCCAAGATGAGCTTAATGCCCGACTCCTGCGTCGCGAGCAGCTTCTCGCGCGTACGCGGGCTGATGACCTTTTGATCGTTGGTGAGCGTACCGTCGATATCCATTGCGATGGCTTTGATTGCCATATATGCCTCCCTGTCATTGAACAACCTTGTCTGAGCCATCATACAGAACACCCACGGCGGCGCTGTTTGCAACGGGAAAAATGTCATATTGTCCCAAACATGAACGGCGCGCCTTCGACGATTGCGATGCCCGTCGAGGCGCCTCCCGATACATTCCATCCTATCCAAATAGCAAGGGGCCCGTATCCCAACGGATACGGGCCCCTTTCAGCCATAAGCCAACTCAGCCGTAAAGACTACTTGCGATGAGCGCGATAGAACTCGATGAGCGCCTGGGTCGAAGCGTCCTGCTCGGCCTTGGCGGCGTCGTCGTGGAAGGCCGGGGTGATCTGCTTGGCAAGCTGCTTGCCCAGCTCGACGCCCCACTGGTCGTAGGAGTCGATGCCCCAGACCGTGCCCTCGACAAACGTGATGTGCTCGTACAGGGCGATGAGCTCGCCGAGTGCGAACGGGGTCAGCGTGTCGCCGAAGATCGAGGTCGTCGGACGGTTGCCCTCAAAGCAGCGGGCCGGGACGATCCGCTCGGGCGTGCCCTCGGCACGAACCTCGTCGGCCGTCTTACCAAAGGCGAGCGCCTTGGTCTGGGCCAGGAAGTTGCCCAGGAACAGCTCGTGGACGTCCTGGCCGCTGTCGGTTGCGGGGTTGGCAGTGTTGGCGAAAGCGATAAAGTCGGCCGGGACCACCACGGTGCCCTGGTGCAGCAGCTGGTAGAAGGCGTGCTGACCGTTGGTACCGGGCTCGCCCCAGAAGATCTCACCGGTATCGGAGGTCACAGCGCTGCCGTCCCAGCGGACGTGCTTGCCGTTGGACTCCATGGTGAGCTGTTGCAGGTAGGCCGGGAAGCGGTGCAGATACTGGCAGTACGGCAGCACGGCGTGGCTCTTGGAACCGAAGAAGTTGACGTACCAGACGTTGAGCAGGCCCATCAGCGCGACGGCGTTGTTCTCGAGCGGGGTGTTGCAGAAGTACTCGTCGATGGCGTGGAAGCCCTCAAGGAACTGCTGGAAGCGCTCGGGGCCGAGCACGACGATCAGCGACAGGCCCACGGCGGAGTCGACAGAGTAGCGGCCGCCGACCCAGTTCCAGAAACCAAAAGCGTTGGCGGGGTCGATGCCGAAGGCCTCGACCTTCTCGAGTGCGGTGGAAACGGCGACAAAGTGCTTGGCCACGGCCTCGGCGTTCTGCTCATCGGAGCCGTCGATGGCACCCTGAGCCTTGAGCTGCTCGAGCATCCAGGTCTTGACCTCACGAGCGTTGGTGAGGGTCTCGAGCGTGGTGAAAGTCTTGGAGACGATAATCACGAGCGTGGTCTCGGGATCGAGGCCCTTGAGCTTCTCTGCCTGATCGTTGGGGTCGATGTTGGAGATGTAGCGGCAGTCAATACCGGCGTCGGCGTAGGGACGCAGGGCCTCGTAGGCCATGACCGGGCCCAGATCGGAGCCGCCGATGCCGATGGACACCAGGTGCTCGATCTTTTTGCCGGTAACACCCTTCCACTCACCGGAGCGCACGCGCTCGGCGAAGGCATACATGCGGTCGAGAACCTCGTGCACGTCGGCGACGACGTCCTGGCCGTCGACGATGAGCTGGCCCTTCTCGCTTGCCGGGCGGCGCAGCGCGGTGTGCAGGACGGCGCGGTCCTCGGTGGTGTTGATGTGCTCGCCGGAGAACATGGCGTCGCGGCGCTCCTCGAGCTTCACCTCGCGGGCAAGATCGCACAGCAGCTTGACGGTCTCATCAGTCACCAGGTTCTTGGACAGGTCGAAGTGCAGGTCACCGGCGTCAAAGCTCAGCTTGTTCACGCGCTCGGCATCGGCGGCGAACCAGGCCTTGAGGTCGATACCCTCGGCCTCGAGCTTCTCCTGATGGGCCTCGAGCGCCTTCCAAGCGGCAGTCGACGTAGCATCGATAGGTGCGGCAACAGTTGCCATAGAGTCCTCCTCAGCATACGGGCGCACGCCTCCATGCGCCCGGACATTCAGATGCCACTATTCTAGCGCAGGTCAAGACTATAATCAGCGAGCGTTGCCAATCGGCCCCCAAACGGCAACCGACCAAAAAGGGACAGGTTTAATTTGGCAGGTCAAACGCTTTACCAATCAAAAATAACCTATCCCTTTATGCCAAATATTAGGCCGCAGCGCAGACGCTACCGAGCAACTCACGCAGAGGAGACCCGATGCCCTCCAGCAGTTCGGGCGCGATGATGGCAAAAACGGGAACCTCGCCGGCCCCCACGACGGCAGGCACCTTGCCCTCCGAGACGATACATCCATAAGGGACAAAACCGTCTTCGCCGACATCGAGCGCCGCCATGCGACGGGCGAGCTCGCGCGCAAAGCCGGCAGTATCGGCATCGCCAATCGCCAAGACAAAGTCCACGCCTTCGTCGGTCGCCAGGGCCACGGCTTCGTCGATCAGCTCGTCTCCTCCGTCGCCTTCAACCGAGCCGCAGCGGAAAAGCACGCGCTCGAGCAGGGCGCGATCAACCGAGCCCAGCGCCGCCGAAACGAGCTCATCACGCGTGTGCTTGTCGCCTCCCAGCACGACCAGTGCCTTGGTGCCGCCATAGTGGGCAACCAATCGCCCGCACCAGCGAGCCACATCCCCATCCGCAACCAAGCGCGTCGGCATACCAAACCCATAGTTGACCATTATCCCCACAACCCTTCCGTGCTTTATGGTGGTATCAATCGTTAGCCTCATGCTACGAAGCGAGGTTTTCCGAGCTGTTTCGCACTCTTTAGAGCTGCGTTAAAACCCGATTCATGACCGACCAAAACAAACCAGTCCCTTTTTGACAGGTTTTGACGATGTCCGGACGAGCGGGTATTATCGAACAGGTATTCGATAAGAACATGTGTTTGATGAAAGGACACGGATGGCGCACGAGCAGCACACCTATATCTGCATCGACCTCAAGACGTTTTATGCCAGCGTCGAGTGCGTCGACCGTGGGCTCGATCCGCTCACCACCAACCTGGTCGTTGCCGACGAATCGCGCGGGCGCACGACCATCTGCCTCGCCATCACACAGGCCATGAAGGACCTCGGGATACACAATCGCTGCCGTCTGTTCGAAATTCCCGATGGCATCGACTACATCACGGCCGTACCGCGCATGCAGCATTACATGGAGGTGTCGGCGAAAATCTACGGTATCTATCTGGAATACGTCAGCCCCCAGGACGTGCACGTCTACTCCATCGATGAGTGCTTTATCGACGTGACGCCCTATCTGGACCTCTATCACACAGATGCGGAAGGGTTCGCCTGCACGCTGCGCGACGAGGTCCTCGCGCGCACCGGCATCACGGCGACGGTCGGCATCGGCCCCAACCTATTCCAGGCCAAGGTAGCGCTCGACATTACCGCCAAGCACGTACCCAGCCGCATCGGCATACTCGACGACGAGACCTTTCGCAAGGAGATCTGGCCTCATCGTCCCATTACCGATATCTGGGGCATCGGCCCCGGCGTGGCAGCCCGCCTCGAAAAGTACGGCGTCTACGATCTGATGGGCGTCGCCGCGCTCGACGAAAACCTGCTTTACGATGAGCTCGGCGTCAATGCCGAATATCTTATCGACCACGCCTTTGGGCGCGAGCCAACGACCATCGCCGATATCCAAGCCTATCGCCCGCAAGCGACCTCGACCACCACGGGGCAGGTGCTCTCGAAGGGCTATGCCTACGAGCAGGCCTACACCGTCTTGCGCGAAATGGTCGATGCCGCCGTGCTGGATTTGATCGACAAACACGTGGTGTGCGACAGCATCTCGCTCTTTGTGGGCTATGCAAGCGAGCGCGCCGACATACGCCGGCTCAACGCCAGCGGCACGGCGCAGTATATAGACGGCTGCGGACACCTGCGCTCGAGTACCTCGGGCATCGAACCCGCAGCGACCGACGGCTCCGAGCTCGCGCCCCGTGCTCCCAAGCCCGTCCAGCGCGATGACGAAAGGCGTCGCCTGGTGCGCGAAGCGCAGGCAATCGATGGCATCTTTGTGGGAGAGCATGGCGGCAAACCGCGTGGTGGCTATGCCGCACTCTTTGCGCACTCCAACGCCTCGCGAAAGCTGCCCGAGCGCACTAATTCGTTTAAGAAAATCATGGGCTATTTCGATGAGCTCTGGGCGCAGACCGTCGATCCCAAACGACCGGTCAAGCGCATCAACCTTGGCTTTGGCAACCTCATGCCCGAGGAATTTACCACCATCGATCTGTTCAGCGATATCGAGGCCGATGAGCGCGAGCGCGACCTGGCGCGCGCCGTCCTGGCCGTGAAAGGCAAGTACGGCAAGAACGCGCTCGTCAAGGGATTAAGCTTTACCGCCGGCGCCACCGCGCGCGAACGCAACGACCAAGTTGGAGGACACCGTGCCTAAACCCAAACAACAGCCCGTGCGCCCGCCGACCGCCTTCGAGCGCCTGGCGGACCCCGAGGGCAGGCGCCGCGCCGCCGACCCCAAGCTCACTGCCAACGGTGCCGTGCGCGCCAACCGCGCCGCGCAGTTTATGCCCTTTGCCGCCCTCACGGGATACTACGAACTCGTGCGCAAGCAGGAAATCACCGTCGAGTCAAAACGTGAGCTCACGGAAGAAAAAGCCCTCGTACTTTCTAAAAAGCTCGAGGGTCTCAAACGTGGCGACTTGGTTCGTGTCAACTATTACGATACATACGGCTATCGCAGCCGCACCGGCATCCTCGACGAGGCGCTCCCCGCCTTCAAGCTCCTCAAGCTCCGAGACATCGCCATCAACTTCGACGACATCCAAGACATCGAACTGCGCGGACGAGCCTAGCCAAGGAAGCGCATCCAGGGCGGCGCTTACAGCGTCATGACGTAGTAGCCCGCGTCTTTCACGGCCGTCTCGAGGACACCACGATCAACCGGCTGCTTAGAGCGCACGCGTGCCGTGTGGTCCGCATACGTCACCGTTGCCCACACGCCATCCAGCGCATTGAGGGCATTGGCTACGTTCTGAGCGCAGCCGTCACAGCTCATGCCGCCGATGAGCAGCTCATCGCTATAGGGATAGTGTGACGCATCGGTATCCACCACAACAACCTTTTTGGCCTTCTTGCCGCTCGTACCATCGCTGCAGCAACTCTTCCCGTGTGTCGAAGCGGCAATGCGACGCAGTCCAAAAAACATGCCGACGGCAATGACGGCCAGCACGATGAGATTCGCAGGGTTGAGCAAGTCACTCATGCGCTCCCCTTTCAAGTAGCACTATCTAGATACCCCCATGGGGTGTCCCCATCTTAACCCAAAATCATGTCTGTTCGGTCAATTAGTTTCCCTCTTCAAACTTTTTTGTTGACCATGGCTTACTTTCGTGTATAAGTTTTCCTAGGCTAACAGTTTAGATCCGTAAGGAGCGCCGTGACTCGAACCATAGATATCCCAACGTTTCAGGCAGCGGTCGTGCGCAACTGCTCTCCCACGCTCGCGGGCATCAAGCCGGCATCGCTCTTTACCTATCCAGGCACCTACGCCCACGGGAACGGCTCGACCACAACCGAAACCATCGCAGAACGTCGAGCACGCCTGCTCAACGTTATCGCCCAGTGCAATCGCGAGCTTGACCCGCTCGGCATCCACCTGAGTGTTTTGGTCTGGCGGCCCTGCGGAGCACTCGTGTACGTGTACCGAGCCAAAAGCCTCGCCACCTATTTCGCAGACCCTCGCGCCCAAACAGCGCTCGCCTCGGAAGGCTACGACACGAGAGACCTTTCGACATGCCTTGTGCATTTGGCATCACGCATCACGCTCGCGAGCAATAACGTCGCGGAATGCGCTTGTAGCCAGACTCGATGCGCACTACCCCAGCAAGCTAGCTGCAGCAACGACTGCACCTGCGAGTTTCCGCACGAAATAGGCTACTTCCTTGGATATCCCTACGACGACGTGCACGAGTTTATCGTTCAGCGCGGCGAGAACTACAAGGTCTTTGGGGCCTGGAAGGTCTACACGAATGTCGAGCAAGCGCTTGCGATGTTTGACGCCTACCGCGCTTGCACTCAATACCTCACCTTTGTCTATCAGCAGGGCTGCAGCTTGGCGCAACTTGCCCAGGCAACCCGATAGAACATAGAAGCCGCGGCAACCTGCCGCACAACTGAAAGGACTCAACATGAGCAAGATCGCCGTCGTCTACTGGAGCGGCACGGGCAACACCGAGGCCATGGCAAACCTCGTCTCCGAAGGCGCCACGTCCGCGGGTGCCGAGGCTGAGGTCATCTCCTGCGCCGACTTCTCTGCCGACAAGGTCACCAACTATGACGCCTTCGCCTTCGGCTGCCCCGCCATGGGGTCCGAGGAGCTCGAGTACGACGAGTTCCAGCCGATGTGGGATGAGGTCAAGGAAGTCCTCGGCGACAAGAAGGTCGTCCTCTTTGGCTCCTATTCGTGGGCCGAGGGCGAGTGGATGGATAACTGGAAGGCCGACGCCGACGAGGCCGGCGTCAACGTCGTGGACTCCGTCATTTGCTACGATGCGCCCGACGATGAGGGCGAGGCGGCCTGCCGTGCCCTTGGCGCCGAGCTGGCCTAGCAGCACCACCGAGCCCGACAGAAGGGGCTCACGCTACATTATCGACATCCCAACAAAAAACGGGACTGGATTCATGTCCAGCCCCGTTTTCTGTAATGCCAGCCGCATGAACCAGCTACGAGATATTGCCCAAGAACGCCTTGGTGCGCTCGCTCTTGGGGTGGTCGAAGACCTCGCTCGGCGTACCCTCTTCCACAATGACGCCGCCGTCCATAAAGACGACGCGGTCGGCGACATCGCGGGCAAAGCCCATCTCGTGGGTCACCACGATCATGGTCATACCGTCACGTGCCAGGTCGCGCATGACGCCCAGGACGTCGCGGACAAGCTCGGGGTCAAGCGCCGACGTGGCCTCGTCAAAGAGCATCACGTGAGGGTTCATCGACAGGGCGCGGGCGATGGCCACGCGCTGCTGCTGACCGCCCGAAAGCTGACTCGGCATAAAATCGATGCGCTCGGCCAGACCGACCTTGGTGAGCTCCTCGACGGCGATCTTCTCGGCCTCTTCCTTGCTGCGCTTGAGCACCTTTTGCTGCGCAAGCATGACGTTCTTTTTGACCGACAGGTGCGGGAACAGGTTGAACTGCTGAAAGACCATGCCCAGGTGCGTACGCACTTTGTTGAGGTCGACACCCTTGGCGCACACATCCACGCCCTCAACGATAATCGAGCCACTCGTGGGATGCTCCAAACGATTGATGCAGCGAAGCATCGTCGACTTGCCCGAGCCCGAGGGGCCCAAGACCACAACGACCTCACCCTTGTGCACATCCAGATCGATATCGCGCAGGACCACGTTGTCGCCAAAGGCCTTCTGGAGATTCTTGATGCTGACGACGACCTCGTTCGAGTTATTGGTTTCGCTCATAATAGAACCTCCTTACAGACCAGCGATATGGTCGGCGGGCGTCGCGACAACCTGTCCGGCGCTCTTGGTGGGACGCTTCTTCTTGGTTTCGGCAGTACCCAGAAGCCTCGCCTCAAGACCGCTCACCAAGCGAGCAAGCGGCAGGGTGATGACCAGGTAGAACAGGGCGGCAACCACATACGGCGTGATGGAGCCCGTCGTTGCCACGATGGTACGGGCGTTCATGACGATCTCGACCACACCCACGGCGGCAAGCAGCGACGTATCCTTGTAAAGCAAGATAAACTCGCTGGTCAGCGTAGGCAAAACATTGCGGAACGTCTGCGGAATCATAACGTAGAGCAGCGTCTGGAAGGCATTCATGCCCAGAGAGCGAGCAGCCTCGTTTTGGCCCTTGGGGATTGATTGAATACCGGCACGGAAGATCTCGCACAGATACGCAGACGAGTTCATGGCCATGACGATAACACCCAGGACATAGTCGTCCACCTTGACGCCGGCAAGCGGCAGGCCAAAGAACGCGATATAGATCTGCAGGAACGCCGGCGTACCGCGGATGATATTCACATAGATGCCGGCAAGACAACGAAGGATACGCGACTTGGAAATGCGCATGAGCGACAGCGCAAAGCCAAAGGGAATTGCCAGCGGAAACGCCACGAGCACGATCGAGAGCGACATGAGGAAGCCCTTAAAGACGATCGGCAGGCTTTGGACCAAAATGACTGGGTTCAAGAACAGGCGCAGGAACATATTGGAGTTCCAAGCCTCGACCCACGGCTGCTCCTTAAGGTCGGCCAGGAAGTTATCGAATGCCGTCACGCCCTTGATCTCCACCGACGGAATCTTGGAGATCTTCTTGGTCGAGCCGTCAGCCAAGATGTAGGTTCCGCTAAAGGCCTCGTCGCCGCCCTCGACGGGGAACGTCACGCCGTAAACCTCGACACGGAAAAAGCCGCCGGCAGGCGCCGTCTCGCCAAAGTCGATCTTGAGCGTCTGGCCATCGGCCTTGCACGTGGGCTTCATGGGCGTACGATCCATGAGGTCCTCGCCCGAGAGCATCGTCAATCGCGTGTCATCGGTACCAAACGTCGTGCCGTCGACAAACGTCAGCGAAAGACCGCTCAGCTCCTCGTCGGCATCGGCCTGAACTTCCCAGGTAATGCGCGTCTCGGTGCCGCCGACCACAGCGCTGCCCGAACCGGTGTTGGGTCGGGCGGTAATCTTTGCGGTCTCAAGCGCCTGGGCGGTCGTGGGCGCATATGCCCCCGCGCACACCAGCGCGAGCGCCACGGCCATGACGCAGGCTAGCTTTTGGAGCAAGGCGGGCAGTGAAAAACGCTGCTCCGTGGCCCCTTTGTTCAGTCGAGACAAGGTGGCTCCTATCGTAGAAGTTGCCGACAAAACGAGACGGAAACGCTCTCCGTCAAGAGAGGCGCAAAGGCCCTCTCCGCAAAACGGAAAGGGCCCGCGCGCAATCAAGCATTAATTTACTTGATGTTGTACTTAGCCATGAGGGCGTCAACGGTACCGTCGTCGGTCAGGTCCTTGATGGCCTGGTTGATGTCGTCCTTGAGCTTGGTGTTGCCCTGGTTGATGGCGATGGCGTACTCCTCGCCGGTGCTGACCTGCTTGATGGTCTGGCAGGTGTTGAACTGCTCGGCGGTCAGCTGGCTGGCAACGGAGCGGTTGGTGACTACGGCATCGCCCTTATCGGACTGCAGGGCGCTGAAGCACTCGGTGGCGTCCTTGTAGGGAACGATCTTAGCCTTGGGGAAGTTTTCCTGAGCAAAGGCCTCGGCGGTCGATCCAGACTGGACGATGATGGTAGCGTCAGCGTTGTTGAGCTTCTCGCTGTAGTTGTCGGCCGTGATGTCGGTGTTATCGACCTTGGTCACGATAGCCTGATCGTCCATGTAGTAGGAATCGGAGAAAGTGACTTCCTTCTCACGCTCGGGCGTGTCGGTGATAGCCGCGATGGAAACGTCATATTTGGCGCCCGAAGCGACACCCGGAACCAGCGTGTCAAAGTCATTGTTGACGTACTCGACATCCAGGCCCAGCTTGTCGCCGATAGCCTTGATAAGCTCAAGGTCAAAGCCCTGATAATCGCCGTTGTCATCCTTGTACTCAAACGGAGCGTACTCGGCAGAGGTGCCGACGGTCAGCGTACCGTCCTTGACGAGCGCGTACTCCTTGGAGCCGTCGACCTTCTCGACCTTAGCGTCGTCAGAGCTGCTGGAACCGGCATCAAAACCAGAGGTGGCGTTGGACGAGCCGCAGCCCGTCAGTGCGAGGGCGAGTGCCATGGCGCCCGTGGCGGCAAATGCGCCAAGCTTCTTCAGCTTCATAATCAGTCTCCTTCCGGTGACCCCGTTTGATTCAGAGGTCTGCAAAAACTGTTGGATATTATGCGCCCGTTTGGAAGAATCCGCAATTAGAAAACTGATTGAAACAAACCCATAACGTGAATGGAACACTCCACTTTATGACAGTCATTACTGCTGCAATGACCTTAACAGTTTGATTTCAGCCGCATAACCTGCAAGTTCGTTCGGTGTCTCCAAAATGAATGGCAATGCGCGCAAGCGGCCATTCGATACAATATTCTGCATAACCTGCATACCGCCGCCAAACTCCTCGCTGCCAAGGTAGCCCTTGCCGATGCACTCGTGACGATCTTTATGGGCACCACTGGGGTTCTTCGAATCGTTGATGTGTACGGCACGCAAGCGGTCGATACCCACCACGCGGTCGAACTCGTCGAGTACGCCGTCCAGATCATGGATGATGTCGTAGCCGGCATCGCTCACATGGCAGGTGTCCAGACACACGCCCAGCTTGTCCGATAGCTCTGGACGCCTGGCGGCAGCACCCTCGATAATGCGCGCCAGCTCTTCAAAGCTACGGCCCACCTCGGTACCCTTTCCCGCCATGGTCTCGAGCAGCACCGTCGTCTGCTGCCCCTCAAACATCACCTGACACAAGGTGTCGACGATCATCTGAATGCCGGCATCAGTCCCCTGCCCCACATGCGCGCCGGGGTGGAAGTTGTAGTAGTTGCCGGGCAGCGCTTCCAGACGCTGCAAGTCCTCGGCCATTGCCTCCAAGGCAAACTCGCGTGCCCGCTCTTTGGCAGAACAGGGGTTGTAGGTATAGGGGGCATGAGCCACAAGCGGGCCAAAGTCGTTTTTCTCCATAAGCTCGCGCAGGGCCGCCACGTCATCCATGTCAAGATCTTTCGCCTTGCCGCCGCGCGGGTTGCGCGTGAAGAATGCAAAGGTGTTGGCGCCAATGGATAGCGCCGTCTCCCCCATCGCCCGATAGCCCTTCGTCGTCGAAAGATGACACCCAATCGTCAGCATCTCCAGCTCCCCCTCATCAGTTGCGGTGAAATAGTTCCTGTCGATGCCCTATTCTGCCGCAAACAGGAACTATTCCACCGCAACTTATAAAAGGGGCATCAGGAACGCGTTTTGCAAAAGGCTTTAAGCGCGGCCGTTACGGGGCCAGGCTGGAAACGTCGGCGCACATCGTCGAGACGCTCAGGAATATCGATGTGCTGCGGGCAGTGACGTGCGCATTTGCCGCATTTGACGCAATTGCTCACCAACTTGGGCTCACTCGTCCGCACCGCGCTCGCCGTAAAATACTGCGACAGGCCCGTAAACCAGCTGTGCGCATAGCTTGCGTTGTAGGCGGCGAAACACCCAGGGATATTGATGCCTTTGGGACACGGCATGCAGTAGCCGCAGCCCGTACAGGGCACGCGATTCGATTTCTCAAACTCTCCCAGCACACGCGCGATGGTATCGAGCTGCTCTGTCGTCATCGAATTCGGCAGTGCGCGATCCGCCAATGCCGCGTTCTCGTCCACCTGCGTGGTATCGGTCATGCCCGAAAGCAGCATCGTGACTTGAGGATGGTTCCACACCCACGAAAGGCCCCAGGCGGCAGGAGTGCGCAAATGCGGGTCAGGGGCGCCATCGAGCACAGCGCGGGCCCGCGGCGGCAGCTTGCCCGCTAAACGCCCGCCCAGCAGCGGCTCCATCACAAACACCGCGAGCCCGCGCTCCGCAGCCGCCATGAGTCCCGCCGTCCCCGCTTGGTAGCGCTCTCCAGCGTAGTTGTACTGGATCTGGCAAAAATCCCAGTCATACGCGTCAAGCATCGTGAGGAAGTCCGCCGCACTGCCGTGATACGAAAAACCTATCTGGCGAATACGCCCCGCAGCCTTTTGGTGCGCAATCCAGTCCTCGATGCCCAACGCCACCACGCGCTCCCACTGGGCGGGCGAGGTGATGTTGTGCATAAGGTAGTAGTCGATATGGTCGGTCCGCAAACGGTGCAGCTGCTCGTCAAAAAAGCGGTCGAAATCCTCCGCACATTTGCACGAAGCGTGCGGCAACTTAGTCGCCAGCAACACCCGGTCACGCAGCCCCAAGCGCTCAAGTGAGGCGCCCACGCACACCTCGTTACCGGGATAAAGATACGCAGTATCCAGATAATTAATCCCCTGTTCCACCGCACGGGAAATGATGGCATCGGCCGTCTTCGCATCGGGGTGTCCCGGCGCACCGGGAAATCTCATGCAGCCCAGACCCAGAGCAGATATTCGGTTACCACTTTTGGGGTCAACGCGGTATTGCACGGCCCCTCCTTTCGCCATCAGCGCCCCGGCAAGACGAAACACAATGGTCACGCGGCCGAAACATCGTGGAATCGCAATCGAGAACGTATCGTAACGCAGCAGAAATCGAGCTGTCACGGCACCGCTTTAACATCAGCAAAAAGCCCGATGAAAGGAGCAACAAACAAATACGGCCATCCGGTGCACGCAGCATGGTCCGGCAGCATACAATCCATCAGGCGCCCCTTACGCGGGCGCCTTTTATATGGGGAGATGATTCGCATGCAGATCAACAAGATCGCCTTTATCGGCAAGGGCGGCGTCGGCCTGCTCTACGGCAGCATGATTGCCAAGGCCCTCGGCAATGACGCCGTCGAATACGTTATGGATGACGCCCGTTTTGAGCGTCACGCAAACGATGCGCTCACCGTCAACGGCAAGCCCTGTGCGCTCAAGTCCGTCCGCGCCAGCAAGGCAACGCCCGCCGATCTGGTCATCCTGACGGTCAAGACCACCGGTCTCGACCAAGCACTCAAGACTATGGAGCGCGTCGTGGGACCCAATACGCTCATCGCCTCGCTGTGCAACGGCATCACGAGCGAGCAAAAGATTGCCGAGCGCTTTGGCTGGGAGCATACCGTTCTTGGTATTTGCCAGGGCATGGACGCTGTGTTTCTCAACGGAGAGCTCACCTTTACCAACACGGGCGAAATCCGCTTTGGCGCTGCGGCATCGCACACACCGTCGAGAGCGACATTGCGCACCGCATGTGGGCCAAACTCATGCTCAACGACGGCATCAACCAGACCTGCATGGCCTACGGCGGCACGTACGGAAGTGCCACGGAGCCGGGCTCCGAGCAGCGTCGCTGCCTTGTTTCCGCCATGCGCGAAACGCTTGCGGTCGCCAACGCCGAGGGCGTTGAGCTGACCGAGGCAGACCTGACGCAGATGGTGCACCTCATCGAAGGAATCGATCCCGCCGGCATGCCCTCGATGGCGCAAGACCGCGTCGCGCGGCGCAAAACCGAGGTCGAGGAGTTCGCCGGCACCATCTGCCGTCTGGCGGCCAAGCACGATATCCAGGCACCGCAGAACGAATGGCTCTATCAGCGCATTCGCGATATCGAGGCAAGCTGGTAGCGCCCGACTCACCACGTCAACAGACTCAACAGCAAAGCCGCCGCAAGGGCACTCCCCTTACGGCGGCTTTCATCTTCATCTATAACCAGTAGTCGATGTCCCGACGGTCAGAGCTGCGACTCCGAGGCCTGGCCCTCATCGTCGCGACAAAGGACTACACCCGCACTTCCCAGCAGCGCGGCCGCAATCAGCGCGCCAACCACGATTGGAGCAGCCCCGCATGACCCCTGCATGCCCGCAATGAGCGCGGCCGTAGGACCAAGGCAACCAAGCACCAATGCGACGGCGGCAACGGCGATATCTCGAGCGTTCACAAGACCACTTCCTCCAAGAGAAAGACCTTATTTCTCATGAACTAGTGTGCCCCGCGCCCATATGCGCGGCGTACTGCCACGGTAAGCGCTCTGTTAACTCAAGCACGCACAAAAAACGAACGCCTTTACGTTGCCCAAAGGCTCGGTAAAGACGCCCGCCCGTCATGTCCTATTGGCTTATGGCAGATTACCAGCCAGTGTAGTAGTCGGTGGTTCCGGCAGCGCAGCCGGAGTCATAGACCTTGCACTCGCCCTTGGAACCGGTAAACGTAGAGCCTTGGGCCTTATCGCCCGCGGCAACGACGTAGTAACCATCGGAATCGCGCCAAAAGCCCTCGGAATCCTGCGTCCACTCGCCCGTGCGGTGGTGATACAACACGTTGCTGCTGTAATAAGTCTCGCGGCGGCCGTTATAGTTATTGACGCCGCTCGAGCGCGTCAGACCCGAGCCGTTCGCGTAATACGCAGCAGACGTATAAGACGAGCCGGAGCCGGCGTTGTAATACGAAGCCTGAACGGCCTCAGCGGCCTCGGCTTCGGCTGCGGCAGCCTCGAGCGCCTCGCGCTTGGCATTCTCAAGCGCAGTGCGCAGCTCATCGAGCTCGGTCGACTTCGCGTCGACCTCCCCCATCGTCAACAGACTACCCGCACCGTCGATACAACCCTGCAGCACAGCGCGCTCGTCATCGGTAGCATAGTCGCCATACATATTCATAATGATCTGAGCGCGCATCTCAAGGGAATCGCGCTTGGCCTCCATCGAGGCGTTCCACTCCTGCATGGAACCATAACCATCGCCGCGATAATCAACGGGCTGTACCAGCGTCGCCTCGGACGGCGTAGATCCAACCGTATCGGACAGTGTTGCCGCGTGGGCATCAGTTGCGCCGGCGCCTGCCAAAAGTGCCACGGTCAGAGCGGCGGAAAGGGCAGCGGCTTTCGGTTTTCGTGAATCGATCCTCATGTAGCTGGAAACCTCCGTAGTGCGTTTTTGCTGCGTTTGAGCTGCGTGTGATTCGATCGCGCTGCATAGTACCTCGAGCAAATCGCGACCTGCGGTTTTACTCAAAAGGCGCACGTCAATTGCGTAAAACTCACATCCTCTCAACAGGAGTTTTCCACAACTCAAATGCATAAAGCATGCCAAAAACCCTGTAATAGAGCCCTTCCTATGCAAAAAAGACGCCTGCGCAACCATTGCTTGCGCAGGCGCCTTGAGCAGGCATTTATGCAGTTATACCTATCGAGTCGCAAGGGGTCCTTGCACAAGTCGCCTTACTCGTCCAGCACGGCGAAGGCCTGCTTCAGATCCCAAATGATGTCCTCGGCGTTCTCGGTACCGATGGAAAGACGGATCGTGGAGGGCGTGATGTTCTGCTCGGCGAGCTCCTCGGCAGAGAGCTGGGAGTGCGTGGTGGTAGCCGGGTGCACGACGAGCGACTTGACGTCGGCCACGTTGGCGAGCAGCGAGAACACCTGCAGATGATCGATGAACTTCCAGGCAGCCTCCTGGCCACCCTTAATCTCAAAGGTGAAGATCGAAGCGCCGCCGTTGGGGAAGTACTTCTGATAGAGCTCGTGATCGGGGTGCTCAGGCAGGCTCGGGTGGTTCACCTTGGCAACGTGGCTGTCGCCGGCAAGGAACTCAACGACCTTCTTGGTGTTCTCGACATGACGGTCAACGCGCAGCGACAGGGTCTCGGTGCCCTGGAGCAGGACCCAGGCGTTGAACGGGCTGATGCAGGCACCCTCGTCACGCAGCAGGATGGCGCGGACATAGGTTGCGAAGGCGGCGGGACCGGCAGCCTCGGCAAACGAAACACCGTGGTAGGAGGGGTTGGGCTCAGCGATCTGGGCGTACTTTCCGCTCGCCTTCCAATCGAAGTTACCGCCGTCGACGATCACACCGCCCAGCGAGGTGCCGTGGCCGCCGATGAACTTGGTTGCGGAGTGGACAACGATGTTGGCGCCATGCTCCAGCGGACGGAACAGATACGGGGTGCCGAAAGTGTTGTCGACGACAACCGGCAGACCGTGCTTCTTGGCGATCTCGGAGATGGCGTCGATGTTGGGGGTGTCAGAGTTGGGGTTGCCGAGCGTCTCGAGATAGATGACCGTGGTATTGTCCTTGATGGCACCCTCAACCTCTTCCAGGTTGTGGGCATCGACAAACGTGGTCTCGACGCCAAACTGGGAGAGCGTATGCTCGAGCAGGTTGTAGGAACCGCCGTAGATGGTCTTCTGAGCCACCACGTGGTCACCAGCCTGGGCAAGAGCCTGCAGGGTATAGGTGATGGCAGCGGCACCGGAGGCGACGGCAAGACCGGCCACGCCACCCTCGAGCGCGGCGATACGGTCCTCAAAGACGCCCTGGGTGGAGTTGGTCAGACGGCCGTAGATGTTACCGGCGTCGGCAAGACCAAAGCGATCGGCGGCGTGCTGGGAGTTGCGGAACACATAGCTCGTGGTCTGGTAGATAGGCACGGCGCGGGAGTCGGATGCGGGGTCGGCGCTCTCCTGGCCAACATGAAGCTGCAGGGTATCGAAACCAAAGGTGTGCTCGGGGTTGTTGATGAACTGGCTCATGATGATCTCCTTGATCGAACGAAAGTAAATAAAAAAGAGAGAAGTAAGTCGCTGTCTCCTGATCACGCCGACGGGCGCAAACAGGAGCCCGGCATTCGTCTTGGTAAGCAGTTCATATGCGGTCCTCCTTTTGACATCCCGGTTCCGTGGTCGGCTTAATTACCTACCGCCTTTGTGTGTTTTGAATAGTACGAGCATTGTTTCGCTCGGTCAATCACTTAAAAGCGCTAACCTGTTATCGGTTTTTTAGATAGCTATCGAAAGGACGGGCACCGATGACACTCCAGCAGCTTCGTTTTCTTATCGCCGTGGCAGAGTCCGGCTCAATCAACGCCGCAGCTCAGCGCCTCTATACCGCTCAGTCCAACATCTCAAACGCCGTCAAAAGCCTAGAACAAGAGCTCCATCTGGAGATCTTTACGCGCTCCAGCCGCGGCGTCACGCTCACCAACGACGGCACCGAGCTTTTGGGCTATGCGCGCCAGGTCGTAGAGCAGGCCGACATGCTCGAGGCACGCTACGAGGACGGTGGCACCCCGCAAGCCCGCCTCGCCATTTCCGCCCAGCACTACGCCTTTTCGGTCGAGGCCTTTGTCAACGTAGTCGAGCGCTGCCGCGACAGCAAGTTCGATTTCATCATGCGCGAGACCACCACATCGCAGATCATCGATGACGTCCGTGCGTTTCGCAGCGATATCGGCATTCTGTATCTGGATGACTTTAACGCCCGCGTTCTGCAGAAGGCCTTCGCCGATGCCCGCGCAAGCTTCCATCCCCTATTCGACGCGACGGTCCACGTCTTCGTTAGCGAGCGCCACCCGCTCGCACGCCGCCCGCAGCTGTCCCTTGCCGACCTCACGCCCTATACGCGCTACAGCTTTGAGCAGGGAACCTCAAACTCCTTCTATTACGCCGAGGAACCTTTTAGCTATATCCCTTGCGACCGCAACATACGAATCTCGGACCGCGGAACACTTACCAACTTACTTATCACGTCGAACGGTTACACCCTGTCGACCGGCGTCCTCTCCAATGAAATGCAATGGGGTATGGCATCGATCCCGTTAGCAGACGCCCCAACGATGCACGTAGGCTATATCATGCACGACGAGCGCAAGCCCTCTCCCCTCTTGCAACAATACCTCGACGAGCTCAACCGCATCATCCATGCCAACCAACTGTCGGAAGACGGGGCAGAAATCATAGATTGCTAGCCCCCGGCGGGCATGGCGCTACAATGGTCACTCACATGAAACGCACTCAACGAAAGGAAGCCCGTGAAGGTCATCATCTATACCGACGGCTCGGCCCGATCAAATCCGGGACGCGGCGGCTACGGCGCCGTGCTCAAATACACCAACCCCGCCGGCAAGACCTTTACCTCCGAGCTTTCGCGCGGCTACGCCAAGACCACCAACAACCGCATGGAACTCATGGCGGTTATCGTGGCGCTCGAGGCACTCAACCGCCCCTGCGACGTCGAAGTCCATTCCGATTCGCAGTACGTCGTCAACGCCTTTAACAAGCACTGGATCGACGGCTGGAAAAAGCGCGGATGGAAAACCGCCAACAAGCAACCCGTCAAGAACCGCGACCTGTGGGAGCGCCTACTCACCGCCAAAAGCAAGCACAAGGTTGAGTTCATCTGGGTTAAGGGTCACGCCGGTCACGAGCTCAACGAGCGCTGTGATGAGCTCGCCACCACGGCGGCCGACGGCAGCAACCTCGATATCGACACCGGCTTTAACGAGAGCGACCTGTAATAGCGTTCTCGCGCAGCTTTATATCCCCACGCGCTACACTCATCCTGTAAACCGAACGGCACGAGGGGGATACATGCTGCGTATAGCGACCATCGGCACATCCATGATTACCGACGACTTTATCCAGGTCGTCAACGCCAACGACCAAGCCGCGTTTGTGGGCACGCTTTCGCGCGATGCAGATCGCGGCGCCGCCTTCACCACTAAGCACGGCGGCGAGCGTAACTTCACCGCACTTGACGAGCTTGCGTCCGCCGACGACATCGACGCCGTCTACATTGGCAGCCCCAATGCGCTCCACTACGAGCAGGCGCTCGCCTGTATCGCCGGCGGCAAGCACGTTATCATCGAAAAGCCCTTTTGTGCCACCGAGGCGCAGGCGCTCGAGGTCTTCCGGGCTGCCGAGGCGGCGGGCGTCGTAGCCCTCGAGGCCATGCGCCCCCTCCACGATCCCGCTTTCCACGCCATTGAGGACGTTCTGGGCGAAATTGCGCCCATTCGCCGCGCCTCACTGCGCTTTGGCAAGTACTCCTCGCGCTACAACGAAATCCTCGCTGGACGCACTACCAATATCTTCGATTGCAATATGGCATCGGGCTCCCTCATGGACATCGGCGTCTACACCGTCGAGCCCATGGTCGAGATTTTCGGCATGCCCTCCGGCCTTACGAGCATGGCTACTCTGCTCGACCCCACCACGCAACAGCTCACGCACGGCCCCATCGATGGCTGCGGCTCCATCCTCGCCAGCTACGGCGGTGGCCGCATCTCCGTCGAGCTCGCGCACTCCAAAATTACGAACGACCTGCTGCCCTCGCAAATCGAAGGCGAGCGTGGCACTATCCAGATCGACCATCTGTCCACGCCCCGCAACGTCCGCATCGACTATCGCGGCGACGTCGTACGCGGCTCGGCGACCGAGGCACCGCGCGAACAGGGAGACAACGGGCGCGTGCTCGACCTGCCCAAATCGAGCAACACTATGGAATACGAACTCACAGACTTTATCACCGCCATCTGCGGCATCGATAACGTTAAGGAAGAGATTTGGGAGACCCCGGCGGGACGCCACGAGCTTGGCCACTACCGCGATGTCACGCTCGTCTCGCTGCGCATCATGGATGCCGTGCGCCAGCAGGCCGGCATAACCTTCCCGGCCGACGCAGGCAAGCAGGCATAGCGATGGGCCTCTTCGATGCGTTCTTCTCCAGCGTCACCGGCGGCAGTCGAGAACCTCAAAAACCATCAAACGTCGAGCTCGAGCTGCGCCGCAGGCTTACTGTGCTCGCAAGCGACGAGGCCACTCAAGACACTCCCCTGCGCTATTTCCTGCGCTGGGCGGGGCAAGTCCAGGGCGTTGGCTTTCGCTTTACCAACACCAACCTCGCGCAGGCACGCGCGCTCACCGGCTGGGTGCGTAACATGGAAGACGGCTCAGTCGAGATGGAGATACAGGGAGCTCCGGCAAATATCCTATCTCATCTCGAAGCGCTTCATGCCTCCTACGAGCGCATGGGTACGCGTTTTCGCCTCGTAGACGCCCAGGCCCGAGCCCCACTTGCCAATGAAGACGGTTTCACGCCTCGTTATTAGTATTGTGTGCTAAATACGGTATCATTTACCTACGACCGTTGATAGAAAAGAGGCGAGGCGCATGGCGGTGCAAAGAAGGAATACCAGGCAGCGAAAGCTGGTTCTTGACGCCGTGCGCCAAAGCTATAACCATCCCACCGCCGACGAAATCTACAACGTCGTGCGCGCGCAGGATGACAAAATCAGCCGCGGTACGGTCTACCGCAACCTCAATCTCTTGGCCGACGCCGGCGAGATTCTCTCCATCAAGACGCCGGGCGGAAGTCGCTTCGATCGCACCATCGAGCCGCACGCACATATCATCTGCACCTCGTGCAGCCGCGTCATCGACGTACCGCTCCCCTTCGATGCCCAGATCGACGCCAAGGCGTCCGAGCAAATCGGCTGGCACGTCACGTCGCACTACACCATCTTCGAGGGTCTCTGCCCCGACTGCCGGTAAATGTTTGGAACATGCCTTAAATCCACCTTTTCGCACTTTGCAGCAAAAAATAGATTTCTAGGTATGTCCCGAAAACCTACTCGGCGAGCAGACGGCGCAGCTCCTCTTCGACCGTGCGCACGTAGCGGACGTGGTCGTTGATGCCGCGCATAGAGGGATTGCAGCTCTCCATTAGATAAGGATGGCCCACTACGTTGAGCATGTCGCGGTCGTTTTCGTTATCGCCAAACGCCATCATCTCATCGGGCGAAATACCCAGGGCACGACCGTAATCGGCAAGCGCGGAGCCCTTGCCCGAACCGAAACCGATAAAGTCCGTCCATTCGGTTCCCGACGTCATCACGTCAACACGGTCGCTAAAGAGGCGCTCGAAATACTCCAGGGCCGCCGGCTGATCCACCTCGGGCATCTGGAAGGCAATCTTAATGACGTCCTCGTCGATGTCCTCGGGACGGCCGACCACCGCCACATCGCAGTGGACCTCATAGCGCAAATGGTCGACGAACGCATCGTTGCCGCTCATGGTGTAGAGGTGCCCCTCGCAGGAAAGGGTAACGTCGGCATGGGGGTAGGCGACCACGGCATTCGCGATATCCATCGCCAGGTCACGCTCCATAGAGCGCTTGACAACGGCACGCCCCTCGCTCATCACCAGGGCTCCGTTTTCGCATACATAGGCGAGCTCATCGGCCACCGGGGCAAACAGGTAGCGCAAGCTCGCATATTGACGGCCGCTCGCCGGCATAAACACGATACCGCGACGATGCAGTTCATCGATGAGTTCAAAGGCCTCGGAACGCGGCTCGCGCTCCCCCGGATGCAGCAACGTGCCGTCCAAATCGCATGCAATCAGCTTGATTCCCTCAAGACCCATATGCTTCCCCAAAGCCTCCTATCAACAGCAAGACGGACCTTGATTGGTCGCCCCTCAAAGCCCGCCTTGCGTATATACGCGCTTAGCCGCGCGTCTTTTTTACGATGGTAAAGTCGGGAGCCATGCTCACGACGGCCTCCGCCGCACTCGATGCAAAGCGCCGGTCCGCATCGAGTTCACGGGTAACCACCGAGAGCCGAACACCCTCGACGCCCCGGAGCATGCGGCCCAAAACAGGCTGCACCGGCGTATACATGCGCACGGTATGCTCGTCCGAATCGCCTCGGAAAAGCGGCGCGTGCATATTGCCGATCTCCCAGCACGCATGCGCGAGCGCAATCGGATCCATGCGGTCGACTTCGACCAAATAAACCTCGGCGCTGCGCAGGCGCACGACAACCGCCACGGGCACCATGCCCGAACGGTCGATGGCGAGCACGTCGCCATCGGCAAGACGACCGCCGTCGGCAGCATCCAGCCGAACATCGATCGTGCGCCCCAGCTCCGTCACGCCCGCAAACGCGCATACATCAGCCCGGTCCCAATCGAACAGTAGCTCGTCAACTTCAAAGACGCCGCCCAACTTCCGGCGAAGCAGGAGTTCATAGGACGGATCGTTGAGATTTCCCAAGCATGTCGTCGAAACCAAGCGTTCAGGCATACTCTAACCCTCGACCTCAACGAGCTCGATATCAAAGTTGAGGTCCTTGCCGGCCAGCTCGTGGTTGGCGTCGAGCGTCACAGCCTCGGGCGTTACGTCGATGACCACGGCGGGAACGGGCATACCGCTCGGCGTGGACAGGAAAAGCTTCATGCCCTTCTCGATCTGCTCGATGTTGGGAACCTGTTCGGCCGGGAAGGTCAGAACCATCTCGGGATTGTGCTCGCCGTAGGCATCGGCAGCAGGAATGTGCACGGTCTTCTTCTCGCCCACCTGCATGTCGACAACAGCGGCGTCGAAGCCCTTGATCATCTGACCGGCGCCGCAGGTGAACTCCAGCGGCTCGCCGCGATCGTAGGAGCTATCGAACTGCGTGCCGTCATCGAGCGTGCCGCGATAATGGGTCTTGACCTTCTTGCCCTGGTTGGACATGGTAACCTCCGTGATAAGGGCGGCGCACAACGCGGGCCGCCGTGAACATATGGCGCTAACTATACCCTAGTCATACAATTCAATGACAGTTTGCAAAGAAACGCTGCAACCGGAGGAACCATGGCATATCCCGTATTTGACCTACACTGCGACACTGCCGACCGAATCGGCTGGGCCACGCTCGATCTCGACCTGCGCTTTACCGCCGGCACCGACGGTTATTTCCCCGGCGACGAAACGCATCCGCAAGATTTCGACCTCATCGAGGGTAACGCCTGTGCCATCTCGCTCGCAAAGATCGGCAACACGCCGTGGGCACAGTGCTTCGCCACGTTTGTCCCCGACGAGATTCCCACCGCCCACGCCGCGCGCTTCCAGGCGCAGATCATGGCGCATATGAGCGGCCAGGCAATGCTCAACCACGACCGTATGGTCAACGTGCGCAGCGCCGCAGACATTCGCCCCGCGCTCAAGGACGGCAAGGTCGCTTGCATCCACACCATCGAAAACGCCACGTTCTTTGCCGAGGACCCCGCGCTGATCGAGGTGCTCAAGAGCCTGGGCGTGCTTATGTCGTCACTCAGCTGGAACGCGCAGGGACCGCTCGCGAGCGGCCACGACACCCACGCCGGCCTCACCGCCGCCGGCATCGAGGCGCTTACGCAGATGGAGCACGCCGGCATGGTGCTCGACGTCTCCCACCTCAACGATGAGTGCTTTGACGAGGCCGCCGCCCGCGCCACGCGTCCCTTCGTCGCCAGCCACTCCAACTCCCGTGCGGTTTGCGGCGCCAAACGCAACCTTACCGACGACCAGTTCCGCACCATTCGCGACATGGGTGGCATCGTCGGCCTCAACTACTGCAGCGAGTTCCTTTCCAACGACGCAACCGACAAGACCGCCGCAGACGTCACCTTCGACCAGCTGGCGGCGCATATCGAGCACTGGCTCGACCTGGGCGGCGAGGACGTCATCGCGCTCGGCGGCGACTGGGACGGCGCCACGGTGCCCGCTTTCCTCTCCGATGCCAGCAAGATGCCCGAGTTCCAGAACATGCTTTCCAAGCATTTTGGCAAGACCGTGATGCAAAAGCTCTGCAGCGACAACGCGCTTGCCTTCTTCGAGCGTTATTAATTTCACATCCCTTGAGCGGGCCGGCATGCCGAACGGTCGACATGCCGGCCCGTCCCCGATCTGAAGGACCGCTTTTGACGCAGCAGTTTACGATTTCCGCATCCCGACCGGATGGGACGACCATCCCCGTCGTCGTTACCAAAAAGCGCGTCAAGAACTTCAACCTACGCGTCACATCGAGCGGCGAGGTCCACGCCAGCGCACCGATCGGCGCCAGCCGCGAGCGTATCGAAGCGTTTGTGAAGCGCAACAGCGCCTGGATTATCAGCCGACTTGCCCAGCGCGAGCAACGTCAGGCGACGGCACGAGAGCCGCTCAGCCCCTCGTCCATCATTGCACTTTGGGGCAAGCCCATCACGGTACAGGATGCACTCGATCACAACTTTGCATCACCCGCACCGCGACCCAAACAGGCCACCTTCGCAAGTTTTATGGGTACCGATGAATCGGACGAAGGCCCACAGGCCAAGCGGCACGCAATCCTCGACGGCCTAACGTCCGATGAGCTCCAAGCCCGTATCGACCAGCTCTATGCAACCGAGGTCACCACGGCACTGTACGATATGGTGCACGCGTACGAAATCGCAATGGGCGTCACCGTGGCCCGCGTCTCCGTGCGCAGCATGAAAACGCGCTGGGGATCATGCACGCCCAAGACCGGCGCCATTCGCATCGCGCGCGAGCTCGCCGCCTACCCTGTCGAATGCCTCGACATGGTTGTCGCCCACGAGCTCGTCCATCTGCTCGAGCCGAGCCACAATCAGCGCTTTCACGCCCTGCTCGACACGTACTGTCCCAACAATAGAGCACTGTCTCAGCGGCTCAAGCAGCCACCCCTCAACAAGCTCTAGCGCCGACTAGCGCACGCGCTCGATCTCGACGCCGCAGCTTGCCAGGGGCAGGCCAACAGGAGCCCACGGCTTATCGAGCTTTATGCGCACACCAAGCAGCGAGGGATAACGGCGCAGCAGCATCTGGGCTGTCCCCTCGGCTGCCGCCTCGATGAGCTTAAACGTATGCTCGCGCAGATAGCCATCGACATCGTGGCACACCGAGCCGTAGTCAATCGAGGCATCCAGGTTATCGTGCTCCCCCGCCGCGCGCAGGTCGGCATAGAGCACCAGAGAAACGATGAACTTCTGACCCAGCGCGTTCTCCTCGGGATACACGCCATGGTTGGCAAAAACCTCAAGGCCGTCAATGACAATACGATCGGCATGGCGCAGATCGTCATAGCTCACGTGAGGCACCGCCGTTGCGGTGGATATTTCGCCCCTTCCACGGCGGGCGAGCTCAGCACCTTCAGTCTTGGTTGCATTCTCGGGTAGTTTTTTGTTACTCAACGCGATCGTCTCCTTCGTTTAGAACCCCGACCGCGCAAACTAACTACACGCGAATCGACAGGTTCTTTTTATCATCGCTCCAGTTGCAAGCATTGCGCGCGGGGCATGCAAAGCAGGCGCGCGACGCTTTGTCGGCTGCATAGAGCAGACGCTCAAGCGGTTGGCTGTTCACGCGCAGCTTTCGATGGCCCAGAATGGCCGTCTTAATGGCTGCGGCATCGGCCGGCTCAAACGCCACGTCATCGGGCATGCCGCCGAGAATTGCATCAGCGACGCGTTCGCTTGCAACATCATGGGATATACCCGATTCATACTGTTCATCTTTGCCGATATCGTGAAGAAGTGCCGTGGCGTAGATGACCTCGCGGTCAAATTCGAGCTGTTCCTCGAGATTCTTGATCCACATAATGCGAGCGACATCGAGAAGATGGTCAATACCGTGGCGGCAGAAGATGCGCCCCGATTCCAACCGTGCAATGTTGCCCAGGTGCCGCCGGAACAGCCCGTTGGCACAAATGTAATCAATGCGAGGCATGGCACCAAAGGGGGCCAGGCCCGAAGCCATAAAGCCGCGACGCGACGTCCCCTCATCGGTCTTCGATGTAAAGTCGTTGACGACTCTCATGGTTAGCGGCCCAGCATCCTAAAGAAACGCTCCTCGAGCGCGGGATCGGTCTCAAAGACGCCGCGGCGAGCGAGCGTCACGGTCTTGGTGCCGGGCTTTTGCACGCCACGCATCGTCATGCACATATGCTCGGCCTCCATCAACACAATCGCTCCCTGGGGAGCGAGATAGTCCATGAGGGCATCGGCAACCTGTGCACACAGTTGCTCCTGCAGCTGAAGACGACGGGCATAAACCTCAACCGTGCGGGCGAGCTTGGAAAGCCCAGCCACCCGACCGTTAGGGATATAACCAATGGCGGCCTTGCCATAAAACGGCAGCAGATGATGTTCGCACAGCGAGTAGAACGTGATGTCGCGCTCGATAACCAAATCGTTCAAAGCGACGGCAAAGGTTTTGGACAGGTGCTCCTCGGCACTCTGGTCCATGCCGCCGGCGATCTCACCATACATACGGGCAACGCGCGCCGGGGTCTCCAACAGGCCCTCACGAGTTGGGTCCTCCCCTATGCCCTCAAGCAACAGCTTAATGGCGGCCTCGACTTTTTCCTGATCGACCATCTGGGCCTCACTTTTCCGATTTCACGTTCGCGCTATGGTACCACGCCCTCCGGCATCGACCACAAGCTACATAGTATGGGTCGAATAGACCGGATCATCACGCCAAAGTTCAACCGCATCACAAAGCGCAACGCCCTCGCGCTCAGCACGGGCGCGCGTAGCGTTCATATCGATCACGCGCTGGTTGCTCGAGCCCCTAAAGCGCAATGAGATATCATACAGATCCTGAACAAACGGGCCATCCACCAACATATCGAGGCAGGCAAGGATACGGTCCGTGACCTCGGTATGGTGGCGGCCTCCCGGCATAAGCTCCTCGAGCACATCGCCGGTGAAGCACCAAATAGTCTTCCCCGACCCCGCTGGATAGGCCGCGCGAACACGCTCGACAAAATCAACGAGTCCCGCCTGATTCTCGGGCTCCATAGGCTCGCCGCCCAGAATCGTCAGGCCGTCAATAAAGGGATGATCGAGGCTCTCGATAATCTTGTCCTCGACGGCACGATCAAACGGCTCGCCCGCGGCAAAGTCCCACGCGACGGAGTTAAAGCAATTCTTGCAGCCACGACGGCACCCGCTCACAAACAGAGAAGTGCGGACGCCTTCTCCATCAGCAATGTCGAAATACTTAATGTTCGCGTAGTTCATAGGTAACTCTCCCGGGAGGCCGGGACATATCATCCCGTCCTCAAACATTCTCGGCCTTCGGCCTGCGAAACTGCGGGCGGGACGATATGTCCCGGCCTCATGCAAAGGGTAACTCAATGAACGAAGCGAACATCGAGTATAGGGTTCGAGGTCCAATAAAAACTGGGTTGCGGCTCAACCGCCATCGCAAGTAAATCGCAGCTGCAGCTCGAATTATTTCCGCTAAGAACTTCGAGGAGTGAGCAGACCGCATGCTGCATCTCAGCTACATCAACTTGGCCGCCCCGTAGCGAGGCCCCGGACCTTTGCTCGATATGAGTTCCGCACGAACAGGAGGCGCCAGTGGCGCCTCCGTCGTGAGCCAGGACTGTCCGAAATAGCGAGTAAAGGTCCGGGGCCTCGCTACGGGGCGGTCTGGAATGACTATTAGAGATGCAGCACGCGGTCGCGGATCTCCTCGGTTCGACCCTGGTTCCAGAACTGGGTACCGATGTAGCCGCACGTGCGACGGGCGACATTCATCTTCTCCTGGTCGCGGTTGCCGCAGCTGGGGCACTCCCACACCAGCTTGCCGTCATCCTCGACAATCTTGATCTCGCCATCGTAGCCGCACACCTGGCAGTAGTCGCTCTTGGTGTTGAGCTCGGCGTACATGATGTTGTCGTAGATGTACTGCATCACGCGGATGACAGCCTTGAGGTTGTCCTGCATGTTGGGAACCTCGACGTAGGAGATGGCACCGCCCGGCGAAAGCTGCTGGAACATGCCCTCGAACTTGAGCTTGTCGAATGCGTCGATCTCCTCGGACACGTGGACGTGGTAGCTGTTGGTGATGTAGCCCTTGTCCGTCACGCCCGGGATGATGCCAAAACGACGCTGCAGGCACTTGGCGAACTTGTAGGTCGTCGACTCAAGCGGGGTACCGTACAGCGAGAAATCGATATCGCTTTCGGCCTTCCACTCGGCGCACTTGTCGTTCATGCGCTGCATGACGGCCATGGCGAACGGCGTGCCCTCCTTCTCGGTGTGGCTGTGACCCGTCATGTACTTGACGCACTCATACAGGCCGGCATAGCCCAGGCTGATGGTGGAATAGCCGCCCACGAGCAGCTTGTCGATCGTCTCGCCCTTCTTCAGACGCGCCAGGGCGCCGTACTGCCAAAGAATCGGCGCGGCATCCGAAAGCGTGCCCATCAGGCGCTCATGACGGCACAGCAGGGCACGATGGCACAGCTCAAGGCGCTCGTCGAAGATCTTCCAGAACTTATCCATGTCCTGATGCGAGCTCAGCGCGACATCGGGCAGGTTGATGGTCACAACACCCTGGTTAAAGCGACCGTAGTACTTAGGCTTGGTCGGGTCATAGTTCAGCGCGTTGGCGACATTGTTAAAGCCGTTGCCCGAACGGTCGGGCGTCAGGAAACTGCGGCAACCCATGCAGGTGTAGCAATCGCCGTTGCCGGCAGTCTCGCCCTTAGACAGCTTGAGCTCGCGCATCTTCTTCTCGGAGATGTAGTCGGGCACCATGCGCTTGGCGGTGCACTTGGCGGCGAGCTTGGTCAGATAGAAGTACGGCGAATCCTCGCGAATGTTATCGTCCTCGAGCACGTAGATGAGCTTGGGGAATGCCGGGGTGATCCACACGCCGGCTTCGTTCTTAACGCCCTCATAGCGCTGACGAAGCGTCTCCTCCACAATCATGGCAAGGTCGTGCTTCTCCTGCGCTGAGCGAGCCTCGTTGAGATACATGAAGACCGTCACGAACGGCGCTTGGCCGTTGGTGGTCATAAGGGTCACGACCTGATACTGAATCGTCTGGACGCCGCGACGGATCTCGTCACGCAGGCGGTCCTCAACAACCTCGCGGACCTTTTCGGGAGATGCGGAAACGCCGAGCTCCTCGAGCTCGCGGGCGACCTCGCCGCGAATCTTTTGACGGCTCACCTCGACGAACGGGGCAAGATGGGTCAGCGAAATCGACTGGCCACCGTACTGGGAGGAAGCAACCTGGGCGATGATCTGCGTCGCGATGTTGCAAGCCGTCGAGAAGCTGTGCGGCTTCTCAATCAGCGTACCCGAGATAACAGTACCGTTCTGGAGCATATCCTCCAGGTTCACCAGGTCGCAGTTATGCATGTGCTGGGCAAAGTAGTCCGAATCATGGAAGTGGATCAGACCCTCATTGTGAGCATCCACGATCTCCTGGGGCAGCAGCACACGCTGAGTCAGGTCCTTGGAAATCTCGCCGGCCATGTAGTCACGCTGAACGGAATTGACGGTCGGGTTCTTGTTGGAGTTCTCCTGCTTGACCTCTTCGTTGTTGCACTCGATGAGCGACAGAATCTTGTCGTCGGTCGTGTTCTTCTGGCGCTTCAGGCTCTGAACATAGCGATAGATGATGTAATGGCGAGCGACCTCGTAGCAGTCGAGACGCATGATCTCGTCCTCGACCAGATCCTGAATCTCCTCGACCGACACGGTGTGGCCCGCGTTCTCGCATGCCTCGGCGACGTTTTGCGCCGCATAAACCACCTGGCGGTCGGTAAGACGAGAGCCCTCCTCGACCTCCAAGTTGGCGGCGCGAATCGCATTGACGATCTTATCGATGTCAAAGACAACCTCGGTGCCGCTGCGCTTGATGATCTTCATCCTCTTGCCTCTTTCGCGTCGTAGTCTCATTGCGTTTCAGAGCCAAACGATGCCCGGCAGGGCTTGCCCCCGTCTTGCGGCGCCGTCGCGCAATCTGTGTTCTCGATAAACCATAAGCCTCCATGCGGACATTCCCAAGAGCCGATCAAGCGGCTCAAGGACACGTTCAAAAGAGGCAGTTAAGGTCTTCGTTCTCTGTCCGCCATCTATCATACGACAAAGAGGCATCTATATCCTGTATTCTTTTTTTAGGTCAAACACAACATATAGTGTTTCAGCAGGTCAAAGCAATTAGTCATTTTGCAGACGCATTAAAAATGAGGGGTATTTGACAAGTCGGTAAAACGTTACCAACACGGCTACCTGCATGGCAGTTATAAAACCCCCTTAGTCAAGCCGCTGACAAATCCTACCAAAACCAAGCCGCTCACGCCAAAAGAATCCAAAAGATTATGCTTGACCAACATGTTGCGGTCGTGCCTTGCCGAGCCTCATGCAACCGCGGCACGAATCCTTGAAAGATATGTGTATGCAAACGGAGAAGACGAGAGTTTCCTCGGATGACTACTGAGAAGCATCCCGGAAGATCAAAAACTCGAAATTTGGTGACGTATTTGGCGACCCATTTGGCGACCAAAACAAAACAGCCCAGAGGCGATGCCTCTGAGCTGCGAACATTTGGTGGGCGTTAGAAGATTTGAACTTCTGACCTCTTCCGTGTCAGGGAAGCGCTCTCCCCCTGAGCTAAACGCCCAAATGGAGCGGACAACGGGGCTCGAACCCGCGACCCCAACCTTGGCAAGGTTGTGCTCTACCAACTGAGCCATGTCCGCCTGCGAGGATTTAATATACGGGATGATCCACCCAAATGCAAGAACTTTTTTTGAAAAGTTTTGCGACGCCCTCGCGAACCTCGCGAAGACATCAGCCGCCGCGGAAGGCGCAGGCAAACGCAAGCTCGCCGCAAGAGACCCCTACATCTCACCGAGCATGATCCAGGCAGAGCTGTCCTGCGCGAGCTTACCGTCTGCAAGCGGTGATGAGGCGAGCAGGACCCTGCCCGCAGGCAGCTCCACGGGCGCTGCACCGAAGTTCGTCACACACGCCCAGCCGTTGTCGCGGCGATAGGCGATGACGCCGCCCTCAGCGCCCTCGGCACCATCCGCAAGGCCGGTGCGCCCGTCAAGATCGAGCCACGCAAGATCGTTGGCGCACCCGCGCAGCTTGCGCCGCAGCCAGAGGGCGTCACGATAGAGCGCAAGCATCGATGTCGGGTCCGCTTCTTCCCTATCGGCAGCGTAATCGGAAAACCATGCAGGCTGCGGCAGATGGGGCGCCGCATCGGCGTCCGCCGGTGAAAACCCAAACGATCCGCCCTGCGCGGGATCGTCCGCCGCCACCCACGGCAGGGGCACACGGCAGCCGTCGCGCCCCTTCTCGCGCTTCGGTCCGTGCGTATTGGTCGCAGTAGGATCTTCGAGTGCGGCCCACGGAATGTCAGCCACCTCAAAAAGGCCGAGCTCCTCACCCTGATACACGTATGCCGAGCCCGGAAGCGCCAGCTCGAGCAAAAGGGCCGCCCGCGCGCGGCGCTCGCCGAGTTCACGTTCCTCGTCATAAGACGACCCGTCGCGTAAGAGCCAGTCGAGCGCAATCTGGTGGTAGCGCGTCGCCTTGATCTGCGGCAGGGCATAGCGCGTCGCCACGCGCGGCACGTCGTGGTTGGAGAGCACCCAGGTCGAGGCGGAATCGGATTCTATAGCTGCCTTCAAGCCCTCCTCGATTGCAGCGTGCATGTCATCATAGGTCCAAGTGGCCTTGGCAAACTCAAAGTTGAATGTCTGGCCAAGCTCGCTGGGACGCGCGTAGAGATACTGGCGCTCGGGCAGCACCCACGCCTCGGCAACGGCGCTGCGTGGCGGATCATAGCGGTCGAACACGCGGCGCCACTCGCGATAGATCTCGTGGACCTCGTTGCGGTCCCACAGCGGATGGGTGCCGTCCTCAACCATGTCATCGCCCTCGGCGAGATGCCACCGGTCGAGGGCATCGCGGTCGAGATCCTTGGCGAGACCGTGCGCCACATCAATGCGAAAGCCATCGACGCCTCGATCGCTCCAAAACGCCAGGACGTCACAAAAGAACGCGTGAACCTCGGGGCACGACCAGTCAAAGTCCGGCTGCTCGGGCGTAAACATGTGCAGATACCACTGACCGTCCGCGACGCGCGTCCAGGCGGGGCCGCCAAAGTTGGCATTCCAATTGGTGGGAGGCAGCTCGCCGTGCTCGCCGCGACCATCGCGGAAGATATAACGGGCGCGCTCGGGCGATCCGGGGCCGGCGGCAAGAGCGGCTTTGAACCAGGGGTGCTGGTTGGACGAATGGTTGGGCACGATGTCGACGATGACCTTGATGTCGCGCGCATGAGCCGCAGCGATCATGTCATCGAAGTCATCAAGCGAGCCGAGACGTGGGTCGACATCGCAGTAGTCCGCCACATCATAGCCGCCATCGACAAGAGGCGAAGGGTAAAACGGGCTCAGCCAGATGGCCTCGATGCCCAGCTGCTCAAGATAGTCCATCTGCTGGGTAATGCCCGCGATATCGCCCAGACCCGAACCAGTCGAATCCTTAAACGAGCGCGAGTAGATCTGATAGATCGCGGCGTCGGACATCCATGAGCGCGAAGAAGACTTTTCTGTAGCCATGGGGCGTATCTCCCTTGCAACGAGGTTATGCGAGATGCCCACGATGATACGCCCAAAGCGGACATTCGCGGCAAACAACGCCACAGCCACGCCCCAAACGCTCGCTCCCTCTCGGGTTCGAGTCTCCTGGGACGAATCGATCGATCAGTGAAAAGAACGGAAGGCCCACTCCTCCGGCCACGACAGACACTATGACCCAATCCAGGGGCACGGAAACGACAGGAGCCCCCGCTC
>CAJMPX010000020.1:0-47149 GCA_905215365.1 uncultured bacterium
CGGTCCCGTTCCGAACCCGGAAGCTAAGCCCCATCGCGCCGAGAGTACTGCGGGGCCAGCCCGTGGGAGGCCAGGGCGCCGCTGACCGGTGGACGGCACCGAGCCGTCATTGGACTTAGAAGGGGGAGGCCTCGCGGCCTCCCCCTTTTTTGCGTTATATATACGTTGTGCTTTGAGACCTAGCTCCCCCGTATGCGCTCTTACTGTTTGGCTGTATTTTGAGTCCTTCTTTTGTATTTGCGCGATAATAACTCCCATTGGCGTTAGGAAGGACTTGATGTTTACCGTTTTTGTCTTGGGCAATATTGCTTCGGGTAAGTCGACTGCCTGCCGCTATCTCGAATCTCATGGCGCCATGCTTATCGATCTGGATGAGCTTGCCAAATCGCTGTATGTGCCAGGCTCCGATATCGTCAATGCCCTCGCGGAAGAATTCGGTTGGGACATTCTGGATGGGGAGGGTGGCATTCGCCGCAATGTCCTAGCTGCTCGAGCTTTCGCCTCTTCTGATACAGTTGCGCGGCTCAATGGCATCGTTCATCCGGTTCTCATCGAACAGCTGTCACTGAGGATTCTTGATCCGCTTTGCTGCACGGTTTCGTCCCCCCGTTATCCCTTTGCGGTTGTCGAGGTTTCTGCCCCGACTGGTTTTGAGGATGCTTTTGGCCTGGCTGATGATATTTTGGTCATCAGCGCCCCTTTGTCAGTTCGTCGCGAGCGCGCTATTCATCGTGGTATGGAGCCCTCTGATTTTGATGCTCGCTCCGCATGCCAACCTGATGAGGCTTCGCTTTGCAATCTCGCTACGACGGTAATCGATAATGCGGCGGGCGACAACTCACTTTTTGAACAGCTGGACGAATGGCTTGTGCGCCATGGCTTCGGGGATGTAGTGGATAAGGAGGAGGCCGATGCCTAGGACACGTTTCTTTACGTGGTATCGTGTGGCACCACTTGCCGTTGTGTTCGTCTTTGGCCTTATTTCCCTCGTCTACTCGTATGCTCCTGCCGCTTTCTTTAAGCCTTTGTATCCGATTGACTATGAGGCGTACGTAAAGCAATCGAGCATTTCGCACAATCTTGATCCGTATCTGGTGTGTGCTGTCATCAAGTCGGAATCGAATTGGGATCCCGAGGCTGAGTCGAATCAAGGCGCTCAGGGATTGATGCAGCTGATGCCCGAGACTGCCCAGGATATGATTGCCAAGGGTCTTGTCGATGGCAGCGAGTATTCAGTCGACAACCTTAACGATCCCGCTACGAACATCGAGTTTGGCTGTGCGTATCTTTCGTATCTTCTAACGTATTTTAACGGGTCGACTGACAGTGCCATTGCCGCCTATAACGCCGGCATGGGCAATGTCGACGGATGGGCGCAGCAGAGCACGTCGCTTCATAATGCAATCACCTTTCCCGAGACGCAGGCGTATCTGATTCGTGTCAATAATGCCTGGGTTCGCTACAAGACCCTCTATCCCGATCGGTTCGTATAGGACTATGCCTGCCGCCTGCGTATACTGCAGATGTATGAGTTAGGAGTATCCATGGCGGATTTTGAAGTTGAGCGTGTTGGCGGAGAGCTCAAGCGCTTTGGCGTTGAGGGCTCTGAGGTGCCGTTTAAGGTCGTGTCTCCCTATGAGCCTGCAGGTTCCCAACCGAAGGCCATTGAGTCGCTTGTACAGGGTGTGAGGGACGGAGATCGCTATCAGGTTTTGCTTGGCGTGACCGGCTCGGGCAAGACCTTTACCATGGCCAAGACCATCGAAGCTCTCGGTAAGCCGACGCTGGTCATGGCCCCCAACAAAACCCTCGCCGCCCAGCTTGCGAGCGAGCTTAAAGAATTTTTTCCCAACAACGCCGTGGTCTATTTCGTCTCGTACTACGACTACTATCAGCCCGAGGCATATGTACCGCAGAGTGATACGTATATCGAGAAAGACTCCTCGATTAACGAAGAGGTCGAGATGCTGCGCCATCAGGCGACCGCCTCGTTGCTCTCTCGACGCGATGTGATCGTCGTTGCTTCGGTGTCCTGTATCTATGGCATTGGCTCTCCTGAGGACTATGCGGGACTGGCGCCGAATGTCGACAAGAAAGTGCCGCTCGAGCGTGATGACTTTATCCACGCTCTCATCGACATTCAATACGACCGCAATGACTATGACCTGGCACGTGGCACCTTCCGCGTGCGCGGCGATGTTGTCGACGTGTATCCGCCCTATGCCGAGCATCCGTTACGGTTTGAGTTCTTTGGCGATGAGGTCGAGCTTATCGCCGAAATCGATGAGGTCACCGGCGAGATGCTTCGTGAGTACGAGGCGATTCCCGTATGGCCGGCATCGCATTACGTAACCGAAAAGCCCAAGGTCAAGGCAGCCTTGAAATCGATTAGCGAAGAGTGCGAGAAGCGTGTGGCAGAGCTCAAGGCGACCGACAAGTTGCTCGAGGCGCAGCGTCTGCAGCAGCGCACCGATTACGATCTTGAGATGCTCGAGACCATGGGTTTTTGTAACGGCATCGAGAATTACTCGCGCCATCTGGATGGCCGCAAGCCGGGCGAGCCGCCGTTTACCCTGATCGACTACTTTCCCAAGGACATGCTCTGCATTATCGACGAGAGCCATGTGACGGTGCCGCAGATTCGCGGCATGCACGAAGGTGACCGTTCGCGTAAGGTGACCCTGGTGGAGCATGGTTTTCGCCTGCCCTCGGCGCTCGACAACCGTCCGCTTCGCTTCGATGAGTTTGAGGCAAGGATTCCTCAGTTCATCTACGTCTCGGCCACGCCGGGCGACTATGAGCTGCGGGTTAGCCAGAACGACGTTGAGCAGATTATTCGTCCGACCGGTCTGCTCGACCCCAAGATTGATGTGCGTCCGGTTCGTGGGCAGATTGACGATCTTGAGGACGAGATTCGCGAGCGCGTTGCCCGCAAGGAGCGCGTGCTGGTGACCACGCTCACCAAGCGCATGGCCGAGGACCTGACCGACCACCTGCTTGATGCCGGCATTAAGGTCAACTACATGCACTCCGATACAGCGACGATGGACCGTGTCGAGATCCTGCGAACGCTGCGCGAGGGAAAGATTGATGTTCTCGTTGGCATCAACCTGCTCCGCGAGGGCCTAGACCTTCCTGAGGTCTCGCTGGTGGCAATTCTCGACGCTGACAAGGAAGGCTTCTTGCGCAACCGCCGTTCGTTGATTCAGACGATTGGTCGTGCGGCCCGTAATGCCGACGGCGAGGTCATCATGTATGCCGACGTTGTGACCGATTCGATGAAAGAAGCCATTGAGGAGACGCAGCGCCGTCGCGAGATTCAGATGGCATATAACGAAGAGCATGGCATTGTGCCCAAGACGGTCCGCAAGGCCATTAACGACATTTCGAGCTTTATTGCCGAGGCCGAAAAGACTGTGGGCTCGAAGGGACGCTCGAGAGGCGATTCACTGGGTCACGGTGCGTTCTATACACCCGACGAAAACGGCGAGGGCGCCGCGCCGGAGACGTCGGCACCCGAGCAGACGCTTGCCGAGCAGCTGGAAGGGCTACCGCATGACGAGCTCGTGCGGATCGTCGAGACCATGGAGGAAGACATGCGTAACGCCTCCGCCGCCATGGACTTTGAGGAGGCGGCGCGTCTGCGTGATGCCGTCGTTCAGATTCGGGCGATGCTCGAGGGCGCGTCCGAGGACGAAACGATTGAGCGTCTGCGTTCGCAGGCCCGCAAGGGTTCCACGTTCGCTTCGGGCAGAAAACGCCAGGGCGCGCGATTTAAGAAATAGGGTACAGGCCCCGAGCTTCTCGCTGAGCTTGAGGCCTGTGTCTTTAGCACGCTAGAGGTCGGCGATTAGGGCCTCGGCGCACCGGATGCCGTCGGTGGCGGCGCTCATGATGCCGCCGGCATATCCTGCTCCCTCGCCGCAAGGGTAGAGGCCTGGAGTCGCCACGGCGTGACACGCGCGATCTCGGGTGACGGTGACCGGGGAGCTCGAACGTGTTTCCACGCCGGTAAGGACGGCATCGGGACGGTCGTAGCCCCGTAGCTTTTTCCCGAGCAGGGGAATTCCCAGACGAAGCGACTCGACGATATGCCGCGGTAACGCCTCGTCAATTGCTGTCCAAGTCACACCGAGCGGATAGGTGGGCTTCACCTTTCCACATGCCGTGCTGGGGCGTTTTGCAAGGAAATCGCCGACGAGCTGTGCCGGTGCGTTCCAGTTGGAACCGCCCAGGCGATAGGCAGCCGCCTCGCAGGCACGCTGGAGCTCGATGCCGGCGAGCGGGTCATCGTTGGGAAGGTCCTCAGGCGTGACGTTAACGAGCAGGGCGGCATTTGCGTTGCGTCCGTCGCGGGCATTGAGACTGGCCCCGTTGACGCACAGATGGCACGGTTCTGAAGAGGCGGCAACAACCTGTCCGCCGGGGCACATGCAAAACGAGAACACGCTGCGGCCGTTGGGAAGATGGGCAACAAGTTTGTAAGGGGCCGCCCCGAGCGCTGGGTGCCCCGCCGAGGCACCATATTGGGCTCGGTCGATGTCGCGCTGCGGATGCTCGATGCGAACGCCCATGGCAAAGGTCTTTTGTGCGAGGGCCACGTTGTGGTCCTTAAGGAGCTCAAAAATATCGCGAGCAGAATGCCCGCAGGCGAGGATGAGGTGCTTTGTCTCGATTGGTTCGCAAGTGGCGTCTTGGGACGATTGGACATCAATACCGGTGATGGCGCCAGACGCGTCGATGCGAATGTCGACGAGCCTCGTTCGATAACGGACGACACCTCCGAGCTGCTCGATGCGCTGGGATATAGCGGTAACAACCTTGGGAAGGATGTCGGAGCCAATGTGCGGCTTGGCATCCCACAGAATATCGCGGGGTGCACCCGCCTCGACGAAGGTTTCAAGGATAAGGCGATGGGCGGGATTTTTGGTTCCCGTATTGAGCTTGCCGTCCGAGAAAGTCCCCGCGCCGCCCAGGCCAAACTGGATATTGCTCTCGGGGTCGAGGATGCGCTCCTTTAGAAAGAGGTCGATCGCCTGCGAGCGGCGAAATGCCGGATCGCCGCGCTCGATGAGCAAGGGCTCAAGACCTGCTTCGGCGAGCGTAAGCGCAGCGAAAAGGCCGGCACATCCGGCGCCGACAACGACGGGGCGTTCTTTGGGTACGCCGGAAACGGGGGAGGGGAATGAAGGCCCATCGTCTTCTATCGCGCGTACGCGCGAGCGGTCACGCTCGGCAACGCTGTCGACCGCTTCTCGCTCGAGGTGGGGACTAGCCAGCTCAACACGAAAGCTCAGGATAAAATGGACGTCTCGTTTTTTGCGAGCGTCGATTGACTTGCGGTGGAGCTCGATGGACTTGATCTCGGAGTCCTTGCAACGTAGGACGCGCTTGGCGACTCGCTTGCCAACGATGAGGCAGGCATTTTCATCGCCGGCTTCATCGAGCGACGCGTTGACTTGGGCGATTTCGATCATCGAGGTCTCCTTAGAGGCAAGAAAGAGGCCGTCCGGTATCCCAGACGGCCCGAATGCGTTTTTGATTATAGACTGAGTGGCTACAGGCTGCTTGCAGCGCGAATGCCCGAGAGCCAGGCCCACGCAAGGTTAAAGCCTCCGCAATCGGCGTCGATGTCGAGCGCTTCGCCGCAGACGTAAAGCGGGGCGTCGACAGCGCTGCGCGCGCGTAGACTGGGTGTTGAGATTCTCTCGACAGATACGCCACCACGCGTGACCTGTGCCGAGCGCTCGTCGGCCGTTCCCTCGACGAGCAGTTTAAAGTGCTTGAGGATGGAGACCAGATGGATGACATCGTTGGAGCCTGGATGGCACAGCTCGAACGCCGTGCAGACGACGTGGGAGAGTTGCGGGGCGAGCATGCCGTCGAGCCAACGGGGATCGCGGGGCGAAAAGCCGCCGAGCAGCTCAACGCGCCGGTTGAGCATATCGAGCAGCTCGTCTTTGGAGAGGTCGGGGAAAACGTCGAGCAGGATCGTATCGCCGCGCTGGATACGACGGGAGAGGTTGAAGACAGCGACGCCCGAGATGCCGAAGGCTCGAAACAGTATTTCACCGTCTTCGTGCCAGAGCTCACTATGGTTACGGGCGAGCGTCAAGCGGGCGCGGACGCGCAGACCATCCAACGTCTTGAGTGCCGCCCGATCGCCAACGACCGTTGCCGATACGGGGCAGAGGATGGGGCGCAGCGAAGTAAGGGGGAGGCGAAACGTATCGGCGATACCGGTGGGGTTGCCGCCCGTGGCGATAATTACGGCATGTGCTTGCAGGGCCTCGTTCTTGCGAGGGACATCGGCGAGCGCTTTCCGAAGCGAGCGGAGCTCCGATTTTCGGTCGTCGTGCTTTTTTGCCTTGAGCACCCGCGCTGGACGGTCTATTTGGAGTGCCCAGCCTTCGGAAGCTTTGTGCGCCGAGGCAACGTTGGCTCCGCAGATTAAGGTGATACCTAGGCGGTCGCAAACGTTGAGAAGCGCGTCGCGCACCGATTCTGCGCGAAGGGAGCGCGGGTACAGCCGGCCTTCCTCGGAGGTTGTCATGATGCCCAGCGAGGAGAAGAAACCCATAAGCTCTTGTTCGGGTTGGGGGCCCATGACGGATTCGACGAATGCGGGGTGGTTATACCGCTGAGGATCAATCGATTCGTTGGAGAGGTTGCAGCGGCCGTTACCGGTCGCAAGGAGCTTAAGGCCACAGGCGACATCGCGCTCAACGATGCAGACGCTTTTGCCAACGCGTGCGGCCGTAATGGCAGCGGCGAGGCCTGAAGCCCCGCCGCCGATTACCAGGACGTCATAGAAGGCGCTCGCGTTCACTTAGGCCTCGTCGGTCTCGTGCGGGGTAATGGCCTCGACGGCAGAGACTGCCTTGGGCAACATGCCATCGGGCAGCGCGGTCTCGACCTCGCCCTTATCGCAGGCCTCGGCGAGTGCCGGATTAATGGGAAGCTTGCCCAAGATGTCGAGGTTATAGCGCTCTGCGACCTCGGGGAGCTTGCTCTTGCCGAAGACCTCGATCTTCTTGCCGCAGTCGGGGCACTCGATATAGCTCATGTTCTCGACAATGCCCAGAATGGGGACGTTCATCTTCTCGGCCATGTTGACCGCTTTGGCGACGATCATCGAGACCAGATCCTGCGGGCTCGTGACGATGACGATGCCGTCGACGGGCAGCGACTGGAAGACGGTCAGCGCGACATCGCCTGTTCCCGGGGGCATGTCGACCAGCAGGTAGTCGATGGGGCCCCACGAGGTCTCGCTCCAGAACTGCCTAATGGCGCCTGCGATGACCGGACCGCGCCAAAGGACGGGGTCGGTCTCGTTTTGAAGCAGCAGGTTGGAGCTCATGACCTTGACGCCGTGCTCTGAGATCTCGGGCAGCATGAGGTTGCCAAGAGCATGGACGTGGCGTCCGCTCATGCCGAACATTTTGGGAATGGAGGGGCCGGTGATGTCGGCATCGAGGACGCCGACCTTGTGGCCGTGACGGGCAAGCTCGGTGGCGATGGCGCCGGTGACAAACGACTTGCCGACACCGCCCTTGCCGGAAAGCACGGCGATGACGCGCTTGACCTCGGACAGCGTGTTCTCCTCAAATTGCGACGGCGACGTTTGTCCGCCGGCGGCCTGTGCGTGTTCGCAACCCATGTATGACTCCTTTGTATATGTTGGGGCCGGGGCCCCGCGATGTGACACGAGCGTCATTGTACCCTCGTTTGCGAGCGGGAGTCATTTGCGATGCGTTTGGGCCGAGCGTGCTTGCAATACGATGGGCCCAAGCGAATGGGCGGGCTTACTGAACTTTGCTGGCGAACTCGAGGTATTGCATGCGCTGCAGCTTGTCGATCGTCGAGGCGTAGGGGCTGTCTTCCGATTCCAAGTCGTAGCGCAGCCCGTCGGCACCGAGATAGCCGGCGACATTGATGGTGGGCACATCTGACCTTGTCGCAAGCAGGGCCTTTTGGTAATTGGTGAGCGGGGCGCCGATCTTATTAAGGGTAATGGCTGCAATCTCGTTTGCCCCGACGGTGTCGTAGACGTTGAGCTCGGTATTGCCGGCGATCTCATAGTTAGCCCAGACGAGATATGTCGACTGATAGATACGGAAAGCGTGGCTTGCCGTATCTTCCTGAGGGTACAGCTCGTCGTTGAGAGTCGTTGCGGCGCTCGGCTGATGGTCGCCAAAAAAGACAAGAACAACCGGTCTGCCGATGTTGCGGAGCTCGTTGATAAAGTACTCGAGGTCCCGGTCGGATGCGTTGATGCAGGTGAGATAGGTGTTGAGCGCGCTATTGGCGCCTTCGCTGGCTCCCTCGACCCAATAGTTTGTCAGCTCTTCGGCGGGAACGGTGCCATAGTCGTAGCCGCCGTGATTTTGCATCGTGACGTCAAAGATGAACTGCGGCGCTTCGTCGGTTCTAAGCAGGTCGAGTATCTTGTCGTAGGTGGCGTAGTCGCATACGCCGGCATGGTAATAGGGCGCACCTTCGAAATCGCCGATTGAAAGAAAGTCTCCAAAGCCCAGCTGCTGATAGATTTTATCTCGATGGTAGTTGACGGGGTTTTGCGGGTGCATAGCGGTAGCGGTATACCCAAGCTCTTTAAGGTCCTTTGCCAGGCTGTTGACGCCATTCATCTGATACAGCTGATAGGGGATTTTGCCTAATCCGACAAAGGCCGTTGTCGCTCCGGTCAAAAATTCGAATTCGGAGTTCGCCGTTCCGCCACCGGCGACCGAAGCGAGCATGGTGCCGCGAACAAGTGCGTCGGGAAGCGAGTTGTAGAATGCGGGGCCGGTGTACCCGGCCGTCTGGAGCTGCTCAAAGCACGAAAGGTCGCTAAAACTCTCATTCATGACGGCAACAATCGTCGGCTTGATTTCATTGAACTGGGCAACGGCCGCCGCGCGCTGCTCGCTCGAGCCATATGTGCTGTCGTAGGCGGCGGCGAGCTCCTGCTCGATGCTCTGCGCCTCATCGGGCGTATAGTCTTCGGGCTTCTCAATGGGCAACTCGTTGACCATTTCGGTGAACGAAGTGATAAAACCCTGAGACGCATACGTGGTGATGGGCTGCCAACGGTCAAATCCAAAATCCAGCGCCTGCTCCAAGTCGATGTTGGAAAAGCCTGAGAGCCCCACAACGGTCACTAGCAGAAAAGCACAGAGGTTAGCGGCGATAGCGGGGAAGACATGGGTGGGCGTACGGAGCTTTCGCGGTCGGATGAGCGAAAGAAGCCCCAGGGAAATCTCCAGCAGGGCGAGAGAGGTTACGATTCCGGCGGTAAAGGTAAACTCGTATCCCTCGCTCACTTCCATTGCGGTGCCAAGGGCCAAGATATCGCTTGGCAGGATGGCTTCGCCTTTAAACGTTATGACGAAGTGCTCGGCAATGCCAAGGACGCAACAGACGACGGGCACGAGGACCATGACGCCTCCATGACGCTGTCCCAGCAAATAAAGGGAGAGCAGAACCGTCGCGAGCAACCCGACGGAAAACCCGAATGAGTTGGCGGGAATGCGATAGAACGTTTCGTTGCAGGCAATTTCGATTGAAACGAACGAGAGCGCTGAAACAGCGGCGATGACAAGGATGTCGCGGCAAATACAGGCAACCGTTCCCGTCGCAAGGTCGGTTTGGTCGATAAGTCCCGAAACCAAGGGCTCGACAAGAAGCATGACGGCGGCAGCACCGAGCGCCGAATAAGAAAGGACCCATAGGGAGCTGCCCTCATTTACGAGCGATTGATTCGTAATCCATGCAGCTACCACGCCGAGCGGGATGAGGAGCGTCGCGCACCAAAAGACGCGGGCAATGGGTGGCTTTTCGTTGCGTTTGATTGAAAAATACACGCGCACGACGACGGCGGCCACGATAAGGACGGCGATGAATATGGGCAGATTGGCCATGTCGCTCGAAGTGATTTCAAGGGGGATATCTTCGGTCATGGACGTTCCTCTGGTACAGCAAATTAAGTTCAGTATTAGATTACTGTAACCTTTCCACGGCATTTCGAGAAACAAAGCGCCCGATACGCAAAGCTAAAGGTCTGCGAATCTTGTATTACGAACATCTGTGCGCGTCGAGTGCGCTAAACTCATCGGCAGTATGATTCGATGCAATAGGAGGCAAGGAGCTTCCATGTCTGATTCCTCTATCGTTATTCGCGGCGCTCGTGAGCACAACCTCCGTGATATCGATGTTTCCATTCCGCGTGACCAACTCGTGGTCATTACCGGTCTTTCTGGCTCGGGCAAGAGTTCGCTGGCATTCGACACTATCTATGCCGAGGGCCAGCGTCGATACGTCGAGAGCCTTTCGAGTTATGCGCGCCAGTTCTTGGGCCAGATGGACAAACCCGACTTGGATTCAATCGACGGCCTTTCGCCGGCGGTGTCGATCGACCAAAAGACGACATCTAAAAACCCTCGCTCGACGGTTGGCACCGTAACCGAGATTTATGACTATCTGCGTCTGCTGTTCGCCCGTGTGGGCACCCCGCACTGTCCCGAATGCGGCCGCGTCATTGAGCGCCAGACGACCGACCAGGTCGCCGATAAGGTCCTGGCGGCGGGGGAGGGCCGCCGCGCGTTTGTGCTGGCACCGGTGGTGCGCGGGCGAAAAGGCGAGTACACCAAGCTGTTTGAGGACCTTCGCGCCGAGGGCTTTAGCCGCGTGCGTGTCGACGGCGAGGTTCGCTCGCTTGATGACCCTATCGATTTGGATAAGAAATTCAAGCACGATATCGAGGTCGTGGTCGACCGCATCGTGATTCGCGAGAACTCGCTGGGCCGTATTGCCGAGTCCGTTGAACAGGCGACTGCGCTGGCGCACGGCAATGTGAACGTATACTTGCTGCCCGACCGCGACGCTCCCGAGGGGACCGAAGGCGAGTTGCTGGAGTATTCGCTGGCGTTAGCGTGCCCGGAGCATGGACACTCCATCGATGACCTGCAGCCGCGTGATTTCTCGTTCAACGCGCCCTATGGCGCGTGCCCCGAGTGCGATGGCCTGGGCTTTAAGAAGACGGTCGATGCCGAGGCCCTAATCGAAGACCCCTCGAAGTCGATCGCCGACGGGGTCTTTGGCAGCCTGTTTGGCAACTCTAACTACTATCCGCAGATTTTCGCTGCGGTCTGCAAACACTTTAAGGTGAGCGTCGATACGCCGTGGGAGGATCTGCCTCCGCGGGTGTGTCGTGCGTTTTTAGACGGCATGGGCGACCAGAAGATTTCGGTCGACTATCAAAAGCTCGATGGGCGCCGCAGCCAGTGGGACACCAAGTTCTCGGGTGTGCGCAATATCCTGTACGAGCGCTATACCGAGACGACGAATGAGAACACCAAGGCGCGCTTGGAGAAGTACATCCGCGAGGAGCCGTGCTCGAGCTGCCACGGCGCTCGTTTGCGCCCCGAGATGCTCGCCGTCACCGTGGGCGGCAAGTCCATTTACGAGGTTTGTTGTCTGTCGTGCCGTGAGTCGCTCGAGTTTTTTGAGGGCCTGGAACTCACCGAGCGCCAACAGTTTATCGGCGGACGCATCGTCAAGGAAATCTTGGAGCGCCTGCGTTTTCTGGTCGATGTCGGACTCGACTATCTGACCCTCGATCGTGCCTCGGCGACGCTTTCCGGAGGCGAGGCCCAGCGCATTCGCCTGGCAACGCAGATCGGCGCCGGCCTCATGGGTGTTCTGTACATTTTGGACGAGCCATCGATTGGCCTCCATCAGCGCGATAACGAGCGCCTGATCAAGACGCTTGAGCGCCTACGCGATATCGGCAATACCGTCATCGTCGTCGAGCATGATGAGGATACGATTCGTGCTGCCGACTATGTGATCGACATGGGCCCCGGCGCGGGCGTGAACGGCGGACACGTAGTCGCGGCGGGAACGCCTGCCGATATCATGGCGTGTCCCGAGTCGATGACGGGCGCTTATCTGACCGGCAAACGAATGATCCGGGTGCCTGATGAACGGCGCAAGCCCGGTCGCGGCTGCCTTAAGATCACGGGCGCCCGCGCCAACAACCTCAAAAACGTTACCGCCAAGATCGAGTTTGGTACGCTTACGGTCGTTACCGGCGTGTCGGGATCGGGTAAGAGCTCCCTGGTTACCGACACTATCGCACCTGCCCTTACGAATGCCATTCACCGTTCGACGCGCCCTGTGGGTCCGTATAAGAAAATCGAGGGCATCGAGTGTATCGATAAGGTTATCGATATCGACCAGTCGCCGATTGGCCGCACGCCGCGTTCCAACCCTGCTACGTACATTGGCCTGTGGGATGATCTTCGCGCGCTGTTTGCGAGTACGCCGGAGTCGAAGGCGCGCGGCTACTCGCCGGGACGTTTCTCCTTTAACGTGAGCGGCGGTCGCTGCGAAGCATGCAAGGGCGACGGACAAATTAAGATCGAGATGCACTTCCTTCCCGATATCTATGTCCCCTGTGAGGTCTGCGGCGGCAAACGCTATAACCGCGAGACGCTTGAGGTCACCTACCGTGGTAAGACCATCTCGGACGTGCTCGACATGAGCGTCACCGAGGCACTGGCCTTCTTTGGGAATATCCCGCAGATTAAGCGCAAGCTCCAGACGCTGTACGATGTAGGCTTGGGCTACGTGAGCCTGGGCCAGCCCGCTACGACGCTCTCGGGCGGCGAGGCGCAGCGTGTGAAGCTCGCCAAGGAGCTTCATCGACGCCAGACGGGCAAGACGTTCTATATTTTGGATGAGCCGACGACCGGCCTTCATTTTGAGGACGTCCGCCAGCTGCTCGATGTGCTGCAGCGCTTGGTCGATGCGGGCAACACGGTGCTGGTGATTGAACACAACCTTGATGTCATCAAGGTTGCCGACCGCCTGATCGATATGGGCCCCGAGGGCGGTAACGGCGGCGGAACCGTCGTGGTTTCGGGCACACCGGAGCAGGTTGCGGACTGTCCGCAGAGTTATACGGGCAAGTTTTTGGCGCCGTTGCTCAGGCGTGACCGGGAGCGTCAGGCTCAACTTGATGCTCAATAAATAGGCGATTCAGTTTATGGGCGCCATCGACTCCTTGTGATTCGATGGCGCTTGCTGTGTCGAAGTGACGTATACAGCCGAATTGGACATATACTTAATCCTTGCGTCCGAATGCGAGGGAAAGGATATGCCATGGCAAAGGCTGTAAAGACGCCAAAAACCAATGCGATGCGCGAGCTGGAAAGCGCCGGCATTTCCTATGTTCTACATACGTACGAAGACGATGGTGATGAGTCGGCGGGCCTGGGGGTCGCGATTTCGGAGCAGCTTGGCGAGGAGCCCGGACAAGGATTTAAGACCTTGGTCTGCGTGACGCCGTCCAACGACCACGTCGTGTGCTGCATCCCTGTTGCCGACGAGCTCGATCTAAAGTCCGCCGCGCGTGCCGCGGGGGAGAAGTCCTTGGCCATGATGCATGTGAAGGATTTGCTTGCGGCGACTGGCTACGTTCGCGGCGGCTGCAGTCCGGTCGGTATGAAAAAACGCTACCGGACGCTCATTGATGAGACATGTGTCCTTTGGGATACCATTTTTATTTCGGGAGGCAAGCGTGGTTATCAGCTTGAGCTTGCACCTGATGATTTAATTGCATTTTGCGGGGCGACGGTCGCCCCGATTACGAGAGAGGACTGAGCGATGCCGCAGGAAGAATTGAAGTGCGGAGCTCATTTTGCAAAAGAATCTGCGCCTCAGACACCCTCATCCGAAGCTTCTTCGTCGCGAGACGACGCTGACGACATGGGCTCGTCGGACTACTCCACGGTTGGTCGTTCCGCCGGGCTTATGACCATCCTGACCATCGTGTCTCGCGTCACCGGTTTTATCCGCACGTGGGCAATGGCGGCCGCTATCGGCATGTCGCTGCTCTCGTCTTCCTATCAGGTCGCCAACAACCTGCCCAATATGCTCTACGAACTCGTGATGGGCGGCATGCTCGTGACGGCGTTTTTGCCCGTGTACATGGGCGTGAGGCGTGAGCAGGGTCGCGAGGCCTCTAACGAGTACGTGGGCAACCTGCTCGGTATTCTGCTATTGGTGCTGGGTGGCATTTCGTTGCTGGGGACCGTGTTCGCCCCGGGCTTTATCTGGACGCAATCGTTCCTTTCGGGTGACGGCGGCAGCATGGATACCGCTGCGTTCATGTTCCGTTTCTTTGCCATCCAGATTCTGTTTTATGGTTTGGGCTCGGTGTTTTCGGGCGTCCTCAACGCACACCGCGACTACTTCTGGTCGACGTTTGCCCCGGTCCTCAACAATGTGATCGTCATTGCGAGCTTTATGGGCTTTGCGCCCGTGTCCGCACAGTTTGGCGAACGTGCCGGCATCATCTTGATTGCGGCCGGTACGACCCTCGGTGTCTTTGTTCAGATGGCATGTCAGATCCCCGCGCTTGGCAAGCACGGCGTGCATCCCCATATCCATATCGACTTTAAGGACCCCGCACTGCGCCAGACGATTGCGCTCGGTATCCCGACGCTGCTCGCCACGGTGTGCATGTTTGTCTCGACTTCTATCACCAACGCTGCTGCGCTGGTGGTCCAGCCCGAGACTGGTCCTTCCGTCATCGCCTATGCGCGCCTGTGGTACACGCTGCCCTACGCGCTGATTGCCGCCTCGCTTTCGACGGCGCTCTATACCGAGCTCTCTCACGACGCACAGGAGAAGGATTACGACAGCGTCCGCACGGGCATTTCGCGTGGCGTCGCCCAGATGCTGTTCTTCCTGGTTCCGTTCGCGCTGTACCTGATTGTCTTCGCGCGTCCGCTCAACATGATCTACTGCGCTGGCAAGTTCGATGAGTCCGGCGTGGCGCTGGTGTCCGAGTTCCTTGTCTACCTGGCGTTCTCGCTGCCGCTCTACGGCGTGGTCGTGCTGATGCAGAAGAGCTTCTCTGCCTTGCTCGACATGAAGCCCTATAGCCGCTATTGCCTGTATTCCGCCATCGGCCAGGCCGGCTCGGTTCTGCTGTTTGGCGTTGTACTGGGCTTCGGTATGCCGGCAATCGCGCTTTCGTATGTCGTCGACTACGTGATCTTGGTCGGTTGCTCGCTGTGGTGGCTGCGTCGTCGTCTGCGTGGTCTTCAGGTTAAATCTATCCTGCATGGCGGTTTCTTTGGCCTTTTGCTCGGTGGCCTGGGTGCTGCCGCAGGCGCCGGCGTCATGTGGGCGCTTGAGCACTTTGTCGGGGCACTTGGCGGCTCGATTCTGATTACTCTTGGCTACGTTTGCGTTGCGGGTGTCGTCTCGCTTGCTGTTACCTTTGGCCTTGCCGTCGTCCTTAAGATGCCCGAGGTCTCGGCGCTGATTCGTCGCAAGTAGGTGCGCGTGGCCGGTCACGACAACATTCCAACGCTTGCCGAGCAGGTTTCGCGCGTTCCCACGCAGCCCGGCTGCTACCTTTGGAAAGACGCCAAGGGCGATGTCATCTACGTGGGCAAGGCGAAAAACCTGCGCGCCCGTATGCGTCAGTACGTGACGCTGCAGGACGAGCGCCAGAAGATCCCGCTGATGATGCAGCTGGTGGCGAGCTTTGACTATATCGTGGTGGAGACCGAGCACGAGGCGTTGGTGCTCGAGCGCAATTTGATTGGTCAGTACCATCCGTACTTTAACGTCGACCTCAAGGATGACAAGAGCTACCCCTTTATCGCCATTACAAAGGGCGACCTGTATCCCGCTATCAAATACACGCGTGAGCGTCATAAGCCGGGAACGCGCTATTTTGGACCTTATACCGATAGCCGCGCGGCACGTGAGACGATAGATACGCTGCGCAAGGTTATCCCCATCTGCTCCGCATCCTGTGCGGAGTGGCGTCGTTGTCGCCGTATCGTCGAGTCCCACAAGGGCGAGGAAGACATCGTCAATATGATTTGCGCGCAAAACGGGCGCCCCTGCTTTGACTACCATGTCGGGCGTGGCCCGGGTGCGTGTGTCGGCGCGATTTCCCCGGCAGACTATGCCAAGAACGTCAAGCGTGTCGAGCGCTTTTTGTCGGGCCATCGCAAGGATGTCGTCGATGAGCTGACCTCCGAGATGACGGATGCCGCTGAGGCGCTCGACTTTGAGCGCGCGGCACGCGTCAAACGTCGTTTGGAGGTCATCAGGGGTCTGGACGATCGTCAGCAAGTCGTTTTTCCCTCCAGTGTCGATATCGATGTCATCGGTTTCTATCGCGAGGAGACCATCTCCGCCGCTTGCGTCTTCGTCGTTCGCGAGGGCCGAACAGTTCGCACCTGCGAGTTCATTCTCGACAAGGGTCTTGATGTTGACGAGGAAGAGCTCCAGTCGGGCTTTCTTAAGCGCTATTACGACGAGACGGCTGATATTCCAGCTGAGGTCAACCTTTCCGTCGAGCTTGAGGATGCGGAAGCGCTGGGGGAGTGGCTTGCGGGCAAGCGTGAGCGTTCCTGCCATCTCCATAGGCCGCAGCGTGGCGAAAAGCACCGTCTGCTCGATATGGCATCCAAAAATGCGCGCCATGCCCTCATGCGCTACATGATGCGAACGGGGTACGCTGACGACCGCACCAATCAAGCGCTCCTGGAGCTCGAAAGTGCGTTGGCGCTGCCATCGCCGCCGTTGCGTATCGAGTGCTTCGATATCTCTACACTGCATGGCACCTTTACGGTCGCCTCGATGGTGGTGTTTACCAACGGGCGCGCCGACAAGAGTCAGTATCGTCGTTTTAAAATTCAGGCCGAATTGGACGAGGCAAACGACTTCGTGTCGATGTCCGAGGTTTTGGGACGACGTTATGCTCCCGAGCGCATGGCCGACGAGCGCTTTGGCTCGCGCCCCGATTTGCTCGTTGTCGATGGCGGTAAGCCGCAATTGACCGCTGCGATCAAGCAACTTGAGGCTCTTGGGCTCGATATACCAGTTTGTGGCTTGGCAAAGGCCGATGAGGAGGTTTTCGTGCCTTGGGACGAGACTCCCGTCGTGCTGCCGACCGGGTCCGCGTCGCTCTATCTAATTAAACAGGTGCGCGATGAATCGCACCGTTTTGCCATCACGTTCCATCGCGAATTGCGCGATAAAGCCATGACGGTTTCGGTACTCGATGACGTTCCAGGCGTGGGACCCACCAGAAAACGTGCCCTTATGCGCCATTTTGGCTCGATGAAGCGTTTGCGCGCGGCGAGCGAGCAAGAGATCGCGGAAGTTCGAGGCATTCCTGCCGATGTCGCCAAAGCGGTTCACGAGGCGCTCGTTGCATGGAATGCCGAGCGCGCCGAGGCGGCGGCAAAGCAATCCGAAAACTAAACACGCCTCTAAACAACTGATATACATGATTGCGTGATTTTCAATCATTTATTTCACGGCGATTACCAGCCGATTTCGGGTTTAATTGACGCTAAAACGTTTGACTAGCCATGGTGAACAACCCTGCTATCCTGCGGGTTGACGAAGACTGATATCTCACCTCGTCGATACATACTGTCTGGCGAATCGTTTGTCAATGAATTCGGTGAACGGTAGCAAATACCGTTCAAGCGTATGTATGTATCGGTCGCCGAGCGCGGCACCTCAGTTGGGTTCGTCGGTAGGTAAGGTATATATCGTCCGCAAGTTGCGCGGGGGCACGTCTAGGCGCTCCCGGGTAAGATTCTCTATTGATAGGAGAAGACATGGCCATCATCAACAAGGGTATGTCCAGGCGTTCGTTCCTCGGCCTCACCGGCAGCGTCGCTGCTGTCGCAGGGCTTGGTCTCACCGGCTGCGGTGGCAGCTCTAGCGACGAGGGTTCCGCTTCCGGTTCCACCGATTCCGCCAACCGTGGCGGCGGCGTGATCACCGCTGGTTCCGCTTACGCTCCGTCCAGCTTCGATCCCGCCAGCACCGGCTCCGCTGTGGGCCTGGGTGCTAACTGGCACGTCGTCGAGGGCCTCTACGGCATCGATTACCACGACTACAGCACCTTCAAAGAGCTCGCCACCGACGATCCCAAGTCTGTGGACGACACCACTTTCGAGGTCACCATCCGCAAGGGCGCCAAGTTCTCCGATGGCACCGAGGTCACCGCTGACGATGTCGTTGCCTCCTACACCGCTTGCGCCGCTTCCGCTACCTATGCTCCGTTCTTCCAGCCCTTCGAGTCCATCGAGGCCAAGGACGCCAGCACCGTGACGGTCAAGACCAAGGTCCCCAACTTCTCCCTGCTCAAGGATCGTCTGGCCATCGTCCGCGTTACCCCGGCCACCCAGACCGAGGAGGATCGCGCCAAGCAGCCGATCGGCTCCGGCCCCTGGATGTACGACTCTATCTCCGATACCGAGATCACCCTGGTTCCCAACCCCGAGTACAACGGTGAGTATGCTGCCGAGGATAAGAAGATCCAGTACAGCATCCTGACCGACCCCACCGCTCGCGTTACCGCTCAGCAGGAGGGCTCCACGCTCGTTATGGAGCTCGTTACCGCTGACGCCGTCGACCAGCTCGAGAGCGCCGGCTGCAAGATCGATAACGTTCAGGGTTTCGGCACCCGCTTCATCATGTTCAACGTCGCCAAGGAGCCTTGGAACAACGTCAAGGTCCGTCAGGCTGTCATGTATGCGCTCGACACCGAGAAGATGGTCAGCAACACCTTCGCCGGCCTTGCCACCGCTGCCAGCTGCTACCTGCCCAAGAGCTTCACCAACTATCATGAGGCTTCCACGGTGTACAAGACCGACGCCAAGAAGGCTAAGAAGCTCATCGAGGAGTCTGGCATCACCCCGGGTGCCATCACCCTGCGCACCACCGACAACGAGCAGATTAAGGGCATGGCCGCCCAGGTCAAGAATGACCTCGACGCTCTCGGCTTCGATGTGACCATCCAGACCGATACCTCGCCGGCCACCTACGCTGCCATCGACGGCGGCGAGGCCTACGATATCCTCCTTGCCCCTGGCGATCCTTCCTGCTTCGGCGCCGACCCCGACCTGCTGCTCAACTGGTGGTACGGCGACAACGTCTGGATGCAGACCCGTTGCCCGTGGAAGGAGTCCGCTGAGTGGCAGAAGCTCCACGGTCTCATGGACGAGGCTCTTGCCGCCGAGGGCGATGAGCAGCAGAAGAAGTGGAACGAGTGCTTCGACATCATTGCCGACAACGCCGTTCTGTACCCCGTTGTCCACGTCAAGACCGTCTCCGCTTCCTGGGACGATCCGTCCACTGCGCCCAACGGCGAGGCCCTCGATGGCTTCAAGGGCATCGGCACGACGAGCATGTCCTTCAGGGGCGTTGCGACCGTCAAGGCGTAAGACTCGCTTGAGTCTGTATGCAGGATGTCGGTCGTTGGGACCGTATCCTCATAGTTGAAACAAAGACCCGGGCGACCTCGATGTCGCTCGGGTCTTGTAATGAGTATCCGTACTCATATACCAGTTGGTCCTACCGACAAAAGAAAGGGGAGAGAACGTGAACAACTTGCTACGTTTGATTGGAAGGCGTCTTGTGGCGCTGCCGATCATGGCATTGGGCGTCACCGTCCTGGTGTTCTTCCTTATGTCGTTCTCCAAGACCGACCCCGCCTACACGGCGTTGGGTGACGGTGCCTCGCCCGAGGCGGTTGCCGAGTACCATGAGAAGTATGGTCTGGACGACCCCTGGCCTGTGCGCTACGTGCGCTATATGGGCGATTTGATCCATGGTGACATGGGCACCTATGGTGCTGCTCGCAACTCCGTTGCCAAGCGCATCTCCACGGCCCTGCCCGTCACGATGCAGCTGACCTTCATCGGCCTTGCCATCGGTGCGGTCGTTTCGTTTTTACTCGGCGTCATCGCGGCACTGTATCGCGACAAATGGCCGGACCAAGTGATCCGCGTCTTTTCCATCGCCGGCTTGGCAACCCCGTCGTTCTGGCTTGCCGTTCTGTTGATCCTGCTGTTCTCTTCCTACCTTAAGGTGCTTCCGGCATCGGGTGCTCTGCCTCACTTCACCACGAATCCGGCTGGCTATCTGGGACGTATGATCATGCCCGCTATCGCCTTGGCATTTCCGCTGACGGGCCAGATGACTCGTATCGTGCGTACCGCCATGGTCGAGGAGCTCGACAAGGACTATGTCCGTATGGCTCGCGGTGCCGGCGTTCCCGAGAAGGTCGTCGTCGGTATCAACGTTCTTCGCAATGCGCTGATCACCCCGGTCACCACCCTCGGTCTTAAGATCGGTTACCTCATGGGCGGCGCCGTCGTCATCGAGGTTATCTTCAACCTCCCCGGCATGGGCACCGCGATTCTGCAGGGCGTTCAGGGCAACGAGGCGAACCTGGTTCAGGGCGTCGTTATCGTCGTTGCTCTTGCCTTCATCATCATCAACATCGTGGTTGACATGCTCTACCTGCTCATCAACCCGCGCATCAGGACGGTGTAGATTATGGTAAAGATTCGAGAGAAGCAAACCGAGCAGCTCGAGAAGGCTGCCTCCAAGGGGCTCAAGCTCGGTGGCTGGAAGAAGATGACGCTGTCTTCTAAGATTGCCGCCGTCGTGCTGGTGCTGGTCGCCCTGACTGCGATTCTGGCGCCCCTTCTTGCCCCCTATAGCCCGGTCGAGATCTTTACGGCTCGCCAGGCTCCCGGCAACGGATTTATCTTCGGTACCGACGATAAGGGTCGCGATATTCTGTCGCGTATGCTCTACGGTGGTCGTTACTCGCTGATTATCGGCTTTGGCGCCACTGCCATGGCTCTGGTCTGCGGCTCGGTCGTGGGCGCCCTTGCAGCGGTTTCGCGCAAGGCCGTCTCCGAGACGATCATGCGTATCTTGGACATCATCATGTCCATCCCGGGCATCGCCCTCGCGGCCGTCTTCGTCTCCATCCTGGGCAACTCCGTGCCGTCGATCATCTTCGCCATCGGCTTTATGTACACTCCGCAGATTGCCCGTATCGTGCGCGCCAACATCGTGTCCGAGTACGGAGAGGACTATGTCCGCGCGGTCATCGTTTCCGGCGCCAAGGCTCCGTGGATTTTGATCAAGCATGTTCTGCGTAACTGCATCGCCCCGATCATGGTCTTCACCGTTACCCTGGTCGCCGACGCCATCATCTTCGAGGCCTCGCTGACCTTCATCGGCGCTGGTATCCAGGAGCCCACCGCTACCTGGGGCAACATCCTCGCCGACGCCCGCGGCGGCGTGCTCGCCGGCCGTTGGTGGCAGGCGTTGTTCCCGGGCCTGGCCATCATGATCACCTGCTTGGCGCTCAACATCCTCTCCGAGGGCATTACCGACGCCATGGCCGCTGCTCCCTCCGCCGCCCTGGATCCGACCGATTCCTCCAAGCGTCGCGAGGCCGACCTGCTGGTCTCCGACCCCGTTCGCGCCTACAAGGAGCAGGCCCAGTCCCTCTCCGCTCGCCTTGGCGCCCTGCGCGATGTCGAGCTCAAGCGTGACGATCGCCATGTGCCCGACGAGTCTGTCGAACCGATTCTCTCGGTCCGTGACTTCTGCATTCAGTTTGAGCACCACGGCGATATCAATGTCGTCGACCATGTCAACTTTGACGTCCGTCCTGGTCAGACCATGGGCCTGGTGGGCGAGTCCGGTTGCGGTAAGTCCATCACCACGCTGGCCATCATGGGCCTGACCGACGATGACGAGCACCTTTCCGGTGAGGTCCTCTGGGAGGGCCGCGACCTGCTCAAGATGAGCAAGAAGGAGTGGTTCGGCCTGCGCGGTACCGATATCGCTATGGTCTATCAGGACGCCCTGTCCTCACTCAACCCCTCCATGCTCATCTCTGCCCAGATGAAGCAGCTCACCAAGCGCGGCGGCACCCGCAGCGCCGAGGAACTCCTGGAGCTCGTGGGCCTCGACCCCAAGCGTACGCTCGAGAGCTACCCGCATGAGCTTTCCGGTGGCCAGCGTCAGCGTGTTCTGATCGCTATGGCCCTTACCCGCGACCCCAAGCTGGTCATCTGCGACGAGCCCACGACCGCTCTGGACGTTACCGTCCAGAAGCAGGTCATCAAGCTGCTCAACGACCTTCAGGCCAAGCTGGGCTTTGCTATGATCTTCGTCTCGCATGACCTGGCGCTGGTCGCCGAGGTCGCCCATAACATCACGGTTATGTACGCCGGCCAGGTTATCGAGCAGGCACCCACCAAGGAGCTGCTCACCAACCCGATTCACGAGTACACCCGCGGTCTTCTGGGTTCCGTTCTGTCCATCGAGAGCGGTTCGGGCCGCCTTCACCAGGTGCCCGGCGCCGTTCCGAGCCCGCGCGATTTCCCCAAGGGCGATCGCTTCGCGCCCCGCTCGAGCCATCCGCGTATTGGCCTGGACACCCGTCCGGTCTTCAAGCGCGTGCCCGGCACCGAGCACTTCTATTCCGAGCTCCCCGACGAGGTGCTCAAGGCAAATGGTTTGACCCCTCACGCGGAGGTGATGTAGATGAGCGAGACCGCAGTCAACGGCGTCGAGCCGATCATCTTCCTTGATGACGTTCACGTCACCTTTAGGACCCGTACCGGCTCGATTCTGCACCCCAACCTGGTTCACGCCGTCCAGGGTGTAACGATTAAGCTCATGCCCGGTCAGACGATCGGCATCGTCGGCGAGTCCGGTTGCGGTAAGTCCACCACCGCCAACGTCATGTGCGGCCTGCAGGCCCCCACGAGCGGCAAGGTCTACTTTAAGGGCAAGGACGTTACCAAACGTACCGCCGAGGACCGTCGCCACATGGGTCGCGTCATCTCGGTCGTGTTCCAGAACCCGGCCACGGCGCTCAACCCCCGCATGGTCGTTCGCGAGCAGCTGCTCGACCCCATGCGCGTCCACAACCTGGGTACCGAGGCCGAGCAGGAGAAGCGCGTCAAGGAACTCCTGGAGCTCACCGGTCTGCCCAGCTCCGCCGCCGAGGTTCTTCCCGGCCAGCTTTCGGGCGGCCAGCGCCAGCGCGTCGCAATTGCCCGTGCCCTGTCGCTGAACCCCGATGCCATCATCGCCGACGAGCCCACCTCGGCTCTGGACGTTTCGGTCCGCGCGCAGATTCTGAACCTGCTGACCGACCTTAAGAAGGAGCTCGGCCTGGCCATGGTGTTCATCAGCCATGACATCCAGACGGTCCGCTACATCTCTGACGACATCATCGTTATGAATGGCGGCAAGATCGTCGAGCAGGGCGAGGCCAAGCAGGTCTTCCAGCACCCCCAGGACCCCTACACCAAGATGCTGCTCGGCGCTGCGCCGTCGCTGCTGCATCCCAAGCTCGGCGAGTAGCCTCGCTTTCCCTCCCGTGCGCCCGGCTCCCTTGCCGGGCGCACCTCCGTTGCGATTTCGAAAGGTTGGGTTCACGAGCCATGCCAAGTGCTCAGGAGCTACAACAGCAATTTGGTGAATATCGAGGCGCTATGCCCCGCCCATCGGATTTCGATCTCTTTTGGAAGGACCGCATGGCCGAGGCCGACGCCGTCGAGCTCGACTACGCGATTGAGGCGGCTTCGGTTGCGGATTCTGCAACCTGTCGGTTTTTCGACCTCTGGTATACCGGCATGTGTGGCGCACGCCTGCATGCCAAGTACCTTAAACCCGTCTCGGACGAGCCCGTGCCATTGGTGCTTCAGTTCCATGGCTATCCGGGTGCAAGCCGCAGCTGGTTTGAGCAGGCGTCGTTTGCGGGCATGGGCATGGCACTCATCGCCCTCGACTGCCCCGGCCAGGGTGGTCCCTCCGAGGATATTGGTGGATTTGAAGGCACGACGGTCGCGGGCCATATCGTCGCCGGTATCGACGGCGACCCGGCCAATCTCTACTATGTCCGCTTGCACCAAGATATTCGCATCCTGTGCCGCATCGTTCGCGAGCTTGAGGGCATCGATCTTGCCCACGTATTTGTGAACGGCGCGTCGCAGGGCGGCGGTTTGGGCATTGCGACCTGTGCGCTTAACGGCGAGCTTATCAATCGCGCCGCCATCCTCTATCCCTTCCTGTCGGATTTCCGCCTGGTCTGGGATTTGGACGCCGACGATATTGCCTACGAGGGTCTGCGCTATTGGTCGCGTTGGTTTGACGAGGACTCGACTCGTATCGAGGAAGCCTATGCCAAGCTGGCGTACTTCGATTCCAAGAATTTTGCCCCCATGGTCAAGTGCCCCGTGCTGTTTGGCACGGGCACGGCCGATACCGTCTGTCCGCCGGCAACGCAGTTTGCGGTGTACAACAACCTGTCCTGCGATAAGCGTCATGAGTTCTTTGAGGGCTTTGGCCACGAGGAGATTCAGGATTTTGACGATCTGATCATTCCGTTTTTCTGTGAGGGAGGGGAGGCTCATGTCTAAGTGCGAGAGCAATGTTGACGAGCTGATAGTCCCCGGGCTCGTGGGAATTCCCGGAACGGTTTCATCAAGGCTCGCAGAATATCGGGACTGGCACGGCGATGTCCAAGCAGATGTTTCTGATTTAGAGACATGCGCTTCGAATCTTGAGATTCAAGGCCAGGCCATTACGGCGATTGACTTTGTTAACCCCTGCGCTCGTTACTCGGAGATTTCCTTTGAGCTCGGTGACGATGCGGTCCACGCTCGCTTGATTGAGCCTGTTGGTCGTGCCCGAGTATCTAAGCGCGTGCCGCTGTGCCTGATGTTCCACGACATCGATCGGCCTGTGCGCGGCTGGCATCACATGACGAGATTTGCCGCCATGGGGTATGCCGTCCTCGCGCTGGATGACGATGTCGCTGGTGCGGACGACCTGCAGCGGGGGATTGCTTCGCCCGCTTTTGTCAAGCGCGTCCGTTGGGGTTGCGCGATGGCGAAGGTGGCGCGCAATCTTGATGGCATGGACCCCGACCGCATCTTTGCATGGGGCGAGGGTCTTGGCGGCGGAGTCGCGCTGGCGGTTTCTGCTCTGGACGAGCGGGGCCTCGCCTGCACGGCGGTTGCCAACCCGCTGCCCGGCGGTCTCGAGGCTCTGTCGTCTCGGGTGCGCGGATCGGTGCTCATGGGCACATCGCTCATGGATGCCGTGAACGATCCCAAAGGCCAGTTTGCCGTATTCAACGGTTTTGAGTGTGACCGGAGGCATATCATCTATGCCAAATACGCTCACGAGCGCATCAATGCGTTCGAAAACGAAGTCGTCGACTTCTTTAACCAAACGTTCTACCCGTGTTCTTTGGCCTAGACGGCCTGGACACTGCCAACAAGAGTGGGTGGCATAGGGCCGCCCGCCAGACAACTAAGGAGATTCTTGTGGCAACTCAGAAATTCACCGGCGTTATCCCTCCCGTCGTTGTTCCCGATACCGAAGACCACCAGCTCGACGTTGCCTCCTTTGAGCGCAGCATCAACCGCATGATCGATGCCGGCGTCGATGGCCTGTTCTTCCTGGGCTCTTCGGGCGAGGTCGTTTTCTCCACCGATGAGCGTCGTCGCCAGATCATCGCCGAGGCCGTTCGTATCGTCGACCACCGCGTGCCTGTTCTGGTCGGCATCATCGATACCGAGACCGAGCGCATGATTGAGCACGGCAAGGTCGCTCAGGAGCTGGGCGCCGATGCCCTCGTCGCCACCTGCCCGTTCTATGCCCTGCAGGGCATGACCGAGGTCGAGGAGCACTTCCGCATCCTGCACGAGGAGCTTGACCTGCCCATCTTTGCCTATGACATTCCCGTCTGCGTTCACACCAAGCTCCCCTGGAAGCTCCTTGCCAAGCTCGGCGCCGAGGGCGTCCTTGCTGGCGTCAAGGATTCCTCGGGTGATGACATCTCGTTCCGCTACCTCGTTCAGGAGAACGAGAAGAACGGCCATCCGATGAGCATCCTCACCGGCCACGAGGTTGTTGTCGACGGCGCTTACCTCGGTGGCGCCGACGGCTCTGTCCCGGGTCTCGCCAACGTTGAGCCCGAGGGCTACGTTCGTCAGTGGAAGGCCGCTCAAGCCGGTGACTGGGCTACCGTCAAGGCCGAGCAGGATCGCCTCAATGAGATTTCGCACATCTGGGATGTCACCTCGGGCGTCCAGGGCTATGCCGGTGGCGTCGGCGCCTTCAAGACCGCTATGAACCTCATGGGCATCTTCGACAGCCCGACCATGCCGCGCCCGGTGAAGGCCATGACCGGCGAGAACGTCGAGGCTATTAAGAAGGTCCTCCAGGACAACGGTCTCCTGTAAAGCTTTCCCAGGCACCCGACCTCGCCGTTCAACCGTGTGGCCATGACCCATTCGGTCAATTGCCACACGGTTTCTCGGCGATCTTGGGCACCTGGATAACCTTTACTGCGCTGTGACGGCTAGCCTGACGGCGCATTTCCTGTAGTTGTTTTTATCTCCTAAGGAGAGCGACATGGAGAACAAGTACGTCTGCTCTGTCGATATCGGCGGAACTAAGATTGCGACTGCCATCATGGAGTACCCGGCTGACGGTAGTGTGCCCCATCCCGTTTTTGAGGCCGAGGTTCCTACAGAGGCCCAAGAGGGCGGCGAGGCCGTCTTCCAGCGTATCGAGGCATCCATCAAGGCTGCTCTCGAGGCGAATCCCGATGTCGAGGTCCTTGGCGTCGGTATCGGTGCCGCTGGCGTCGTCGATCCCAAGACGGGCGCCATCGCGTATGCCAATGAGATCATGCCCGGCTGGTCCGGCGTTCAGTTGGGGCCGCGTCTGCGCGAGGATCTCGGTCTTCCCGTTGCCGTTGTAGGCGACGTGCAGGCTCATGCTCTGGGCGAGGCTCACTGGGGTGTCGGCAAGGGCAAGTTCTCCGTCTTGTGTCTTGGCATCGGTACGGGTATCGGCGGCGCATATGTCGAGAACGGCCGCGTGATGCAGGGCTTCCATGGTGCTGCTGGCCATATGGGCCACATCGAGTGCTCGGCTGCCGCCGGCATTCCCTGCGCCTGCGGGCGTTCTGGTCATCTTGAGTCGGTAGCCTCGGGCACCTCGATTGGCCGTATGTACGACGAGCGCTTCGGTCGAGTTGACCCCAGCCGTCCTTCGGTCGGTCGCGACGTGAACGACCTGTGCCGTGCTGGCGACGCAAAGGCAACCGAGGTCATCCATGACGCTGGCTTTGCGCTGGGCGCCAGCTTGGGCTCGCTTGCCAACATCTTGGATCCCGAGGTCATCGTGCTTTCGGGCGGTGTGATTCACCAGGGTCCCGATTGGCGCTCGCAGACGTGGAAGGACTCGGTGCACGAGGGCTATGCCAGCCAGGCGCTCGACCCGCTTCAGGACACGCCGATCCTCATCGGGTCTCTGGAGGGCGATGCTCCGCTCATCGGTGCCGCCGAGCATCTTCTCGCTTCGTTAAAGTAAACGTATCTGCTGTAGGAGCCTCCCGAGACAACACGCCTCGGGAGGCTGTTCTGAGAAAGGTTGCAGCCTTATGACCGTCGATCCTTTGATTCAATCCCTGAAGGGTAAGCTCGTCGTGAGCGTTCAGGCGTATATGGGCGAGCCGCTTCGTACGCCCGAGACCATGGCTCAAATGTCTCGCGCTTGCGAACTCGGCGGCGCCGCCGCCATTCGCTGCCAGGGCCTTGCCGACATTGCCGCCATTAAGGGTCGCTGTGAGGTTCCTGTTATTGGCCTATGGAAGGATGGACACGAGGGCGTTTACATCACGCCGACGCTGCGTCACGCCCGCGCCTGCGTTGCTGCTGGTGCCGATATCGTGGCGATCGACGCCACCGATCGTCCGCGCCCCGATGGCAAGACGGTCGAGGATACCTTCCGTCCGCTGCACGAGGAGGGTGTGCTCCTGATGGCGGATTGTGCCACCATCGAGGACATTCGCCGTGCGGTTGATATGGGCTTCGACCTGGTATCTACCACGCTCTCTCACGGTGTCGCCGCCATCGACTGCACCATGGCCGATGGCCCCGACCTGCCGCTCCTGCGTCAGGCGACCGAGGAATTCCCCGGCCTTCCCATCATTTGCGAGGGTCGCGTGCATACGCCCGAGGAGGCTCGCGCCGCGATCGATGCTGGCGCCTGGGCCGTTGTCGTCGGCACCGCCATCACGCACCCCACGAGTATTACAAGTTGGTTCAAGGCTGCGCTTGAGGCGTAAGACAGGCCTCGTATCCGCTCGGGGCGGTATACTCAATAAAGGCAATTGACCGCGCGGGATCCGGGTTGCTGGGTCCCGCGCTTGTTTTCGGGAGGCAGCACATGCAAAAGGGAGATGCCATGGATGCGGCGGAGCGCTCGGAGCGCATCCCCGATATCGTCATCATCACCGGAATGTCCGGATCGGGCCGCACGCAGGCCATGCACGTGTTCGAGGACATGGGCTATTTTTGCATCGATAACCTGCCTCCGCGTCTGATCGCCCAGCTTGCCGAGCTCGTCGGCATTAATACGGGCGTGGGCAGGCATCTCGCCGTCACCTGCGATTTGCGTAGCCAGGGCTTGTTCGATGAGCTGCTCGATGCGGTCGCCGCGCTCGAAGAGCGTGAGATGAGCTGCGACATCGTGTTCCTGGAGGCTTCTGACGAGGTACTGATTCGTCGCTACAGCGAAAATCGCCGCCGTCATCCCATTGCCAAGCCGGGGGAGACTACGGCCGATGCGATTCAGCGCGAGCGCCTGCAGCTGCAGGGTGTGCGCGATCGAGCCGATATGATTATCGACACGAGCCGCCTACGCACCTCTGCGCTGCGCAACAAATTGCGCATGGCGTTCTCCGAGTTGTCCGACCAGCAGCTCATGGACGTTCACGTGTTCTCGTTTGGCTTTAAGCACGGTATGCCCGTCGAGGCGGACATTATGATTGACGTTCGCTTCCTGCCCAATCCGTTCTACGATCCCGAGATGCGCACCATGACCGGTCTCGATAAGAAAGTCTCCGACTTTGTTCTGGACCATCCCAAGACGCAGGAGTTCTGGAAGGCCTGGACGCAGCTGCTCGATACGGTCATGCCCGGTTATATCGCAGAGGGCAAGCCGCAGCTTTCTATTGCCATCGGTTGCACGGGCGGTCAGCACCGCAGCGTTGCCATCGCCGAGGCCACGGCGCGTTATTTGGAAGGCGCCCAGTATCACGTGAGCATTTCCCATCGCGACTTGTCGCGCGCCAACACGAAAGCATAGGCCTGCATGTCGTTTACCGCCGAGGTGCGTGACGAGCTTGCGCGCTGCGAACCCGAATGTGAATACTGCGATTTGTCGACGCTTGCCGCCCTGACGCGTGTGAGCGGTACGCTTTCGTTGGCCGGCTCCGGGCGGTATCGTTTGACGGTCGCGACCGAGACGGGAGCCGTCGCGCGCACGATGATCACGCTGACGCATCGCATTCTTAAGCTCAAAACGGAATTCACCGTTCGTAAATCGGTCTTGCATAAGGTCCGTAACTATCTCATTACCCTGCCCGATCAACCCGACCTGGACAAGGCTCTGGTGCTGCTGGGCATTCTAGACCGCAGGGGAGGGCTCGTTGCTGGTGTTCCCCGACACATCGTTGCCCGTCCCTGCTGCAGGCTTGCCTACATCCGCGGCGCGCTCATCGCGGGCGGCTTCGTGGCCGATCCACGCGGCGATTTTCATTTGGAGATCGCGGTGCAGGGCGAGCAATATGCTAAGGGGCTTTGCGACCTGTTGGGGCAGATTGGGGTCCATGCTCGTGTTAATGCACGGCGGGGGTCATATGCCGTGTACATTAAGAGCGCCGAGGAAATCGAGCATCTATTAAAGCTGATTGGTGCCAAGCGCAGCGTTGCCGAGATTGAGGAGGCGCGCGCGGTCAAGTTGGTTAAGAACGATGTGAACCGTCGCGTGAACGCCGAGCTCGCCAACCAGACCAGAAGCGCCGGTGCTGCCCAACATCAGCTTGCGCTTATCGATGAGCTCGAGCAGCGCGGCCTTCGCGATGCGCTTCCGGATGCCTTGGCGGTCTTTTGCGACCTGCGCGAGCGCTATCCCGATCTGTCGCTGCGTGATTTAGGGGAGATGGCTGACCCTCCCTTGTCGAAGTCGGCCCTCTACCATCGAGTTTTGAGGCTTGAAAAGCTCATTGAAGCAAACCGGTAGTTTAAAGTATCGACTTATATACGGATTTAGCTGCTATTTTATTCTTTAAAACGTTTTAACGTAAATTTGATTTTCAATTTCGACTATTCTCGTGAAATTCAAGTCAAAAAAAAGGTATATTAGGCGAGTGGTTAGTTTGTGGGCCTCAACGGCGGGCGCTGTAGCTTGCGGGGGCCTTACGAAAGGAGACACAATGGCAGTAAAGGTTGCTATTAACGGCTTCGGTCGCATCGGTCGTCTGGCTTTCCGTCAGATGTTCGGTCATGAGGGCTCCGAGATCGTCGCTATCAACGACCTCACCTCTCCCGATATGCTCGCTTACCTGCTGAAGTACGACTCCACGCAGGGCAACTACGCTCGCGATCACGAGGTCGTTGCTGGCGAGGATTCCATCACCGTTGACGGCAAGGAGATCAAGATCTACAAGGAGGCCGACGCCAACAACCTGCCTTGGGGCGACCTCGACGTCGACGTCGTTCTCGAGTGCACCGGCTTCTACACCAGCAAGGCTAAGGCTCAGGCCCACATCAACGCTGGCGCCAAGAAGGTCGTCATCTCCGCTCCGGCCGGCAGCGATCTGCCCACCATCGTGTACAACGTCAACCACGAGACGCTGACCGCTGAGGACAACATCATCTCCGCTGCTTCCTGCACCACCAACTGCCTCGCCCCGATGGCCAAGGGTCTGAACGACTTCGCTCCCATCGTGTCCGGCATCATGACCACCATTCACGCCTGGACCGGCGACCAGATGCCGCTCGACGGCCCGCAGCGCAAGGGCAACAAGCGTCGTAGCCGCGCCTGCGCCGTCAACATCGTCCCCAACACCACCGGTGCTGCCAAGGCTATCGGCCTGGTTCTCCCCGAGCTCAACGGTAAGCTCATCGGTGCCGCCCAGCGCGTCCCGACGCCGACCGGCTCCATCACCAACCTCTACGCTGTCGTTGACAAGAAGGTCACCGTCGACGAGGTCAACGCCGCTATGAAGGCCTACGCTTCCACCATCTCCGAGACCTTCGGTTACAACGAGGACGACATCGTCTCCACCGACATCATCGGCGAGACCCACGGCTCCATCTTCGACGCCACTCAGACCATGTGCTCTGACCTCGGCAACGGCCAGACCCTCGTTCAGGTCACCTCTTGGTACGACAACGAGAACTCCTACACCTCTCAGATGGTCCGCACCATCAAGTACTTCGAGAAGTTCGTTGCTTAATTTAGCTTTTAGCGAATAGCTCGTTGAGCGTCTAAAGAAGGGCGCGGCCTCATAGGGCTTACACCCTAGGGTCGCGCCCTTTTTATAGGAAATCGTCTGCCGTAATGGGAGGCAGACACGTACGAAAGGTAGAAGCAAACATGGCCTTTACCAAGAAGACCGTCCGCGACATCGATGTCGACGGCAAGCGCGTTCTCGTCCGCGTTGACTTCAACGTGCCTATCAAGGATGGCGTCGTTGGCGACACCACCCGCATCAAGGCTGCCCTGCCCACCATCAACTACCTCGTTGAGCACAACGCTCGCGTCATCCTCATGAGCCACCTCGGCCGTCCCGATGGCACCGGCTTCCAGCCCGAGCTCTCCCTTGAGCCTGTCGCCAAGAAGCTCGCTGAGCTCTCTGGTCTCGATGTTGCCTTTGTCGCCGACACCTACGGCGAGAAGGCCGCCGAGGCTGTTGCCGCCGTCGAGCCGGGCAAGGTCCTCGTTCTCGAGAACGTCCGTTTCGACAAGCGTGAGAAGAAGAACGATCCCGAGATCGCCAAGAAGCTCGCTTCCTATGGTGACGTCTTCGTTCTCGATGCTTTCGGCACCGCTCACCGCGCCCAGGGTTCCGTCGTGGGCCCCGCCGCTTACCTGCCTGCCGTCGCCGGCTTCCTGCTCGAGAAGGAGGTCGACACGCTGACCGGCATCTTCGCCGAGCCCGAGCGCCCCTTCGTCGCTATCGTCGGCGGTTCCAAGGTTTCCTCCAAGATCGGCGTTCTCGATCACCTCATCGACTCCGCTGATACCCTGATCATCGGTGGCGGCATGGCCTACACCTTCTTCCTGGCTCAGGGCCTGACCGTCGGTCAGTCCCTCAAGGAAGAGGACTGGGTCGAGCGTGCCGGCGAGATGCTCAAGAAGGCCGAGGAGAAGGGCGTCAAGATCCTGCTCCCCATCGACAACCGCGTTGCCGATCACTTTGGCGAGGACGCTGTCCCCGAGGTTGTCGCTTCCGACGCTATCCCCGACGATCGTGAGGGCATGGACATCGGCCCCAAGACCGAGGAGCTCTACGCCGAGGCTGTCAAGGGCGCCAAGACCGTGTTCTGGAACGGCCCCATGGGCGTCTTCGAGTTCGATAACTTCGCTCACGGCACCCAGGCTATCGCCGAGGCCGTCGCCGAGGCCGACTGCACCTCGATCATCGGCGGTGGCGACTCTGTCGCAGCTGTCAACAAGTTCAACCTGGCCGACAAGATGAGCTGGATCTCCACCGGTGGTGGCGCTTCCATGGAGCTCGTCGAGGGTAAGGCCCTGCCCGGAGTGGAGGCGCTTCTCGATGCCTAATCGCACCCTTCTTATCGCTGGTAACTGGAAGATGAACAACGACGTCGCCGAGGCCGCCAAGCTCGCCGACGAGCTGGCTCAGGCTCTGCCCGAGGTTCCGGCTGGCGTCGAGGTGCTCGTCTGCCCTCCGACCATCGACATCACCACGGTTCATGACCGCATTCAGGCTGCCCCCATCGCCCTCGGTGCACAGAACGTGTACTGGGAGGCCAAGGGTGCCTTCACCGGTGAGTCCTCTTGCGACATGCTCAAGTCCGCTGGCTGCACCTACTGCATCATCGGTCACTCCGAGCGTCGCGACTACTTCCACGAGACCGACGAGGATCAGAACAAGAAGGCCAAGGCTCTCGTTGCCGCCGGTCTTGTTCCCGTCTTCTGCTGCGGCGAGTCTCTCGAGGTCCGCGAGGCTGGCACCTATGTCGAGCACGTCGTGAACCAGGTCAAGGCTGGCCTTGCTGGTCTTGAGATCACCTGCCCCAAGCAGGTCGTCGTCGCCTACGAGCCCATCTGGGCCATCGGCACCGGAAAGACCGCTACCGCTGAGGACGCCCAGGAGGTCTGCGGCGCTATCCGTGAGACCCTCAAGGAGATGTTTGGCGAGGAGCTCGCCGACGGTATCCGCGTCCTGTACGGTGGTTCCGCTAAGCCCGGCAACATTGCCGAGCTCGTCGCCAAGCCCGACGTTGACGGCGCCCTCGTGGGCGGCGCTTCGCTCAAGGCTGCCGACTTCGCCTCTATGGTCGTCAAGGCAGGCGAGTAGGACATATGGCACAGCGTCATCTTCCTGCACTCCTGATCATCATGGATGGCTGCGGCCTTGCTCCGGCCGATGGCGAGAACGCCGTCGCCGCTGCCAAGACGCCCTTCCTTGATAGCCTGTACGAGAAGTATCCTCACACCACGCTCGGTGCTTCGGGCGAGGACGTGGGCCTTCCCGACGGTCAGATGGGCAACTCCGAGGTAGGCCACCTCAACATCGGTGCCGGCCGCATCGTGTTCCAGGAGCTTTCGCGCATCAACAATGCCATCAAGGACGGCTCCATCGCCAAGAACGAGGTCTTCGTCAAGGCTATGGACGACGTCAAGGCTGACGGCAAGACTCTCCACCTCATGGGCCTTATGAGCCCTGGCGGTGTTCATTCTCACATGAACCACGTCGAGGCTCTGGTCAAGATGGCTGCCCAGCATGGCGTCAAGACCGTTCGCGTCCACGCCTTCATGGATGGCCGCGACGTTGACCCGCAGTCCGGTGCCGGCTACATGAGCGAGTTCTGCGCCTTCCTGGCTAAGATCTCCGAGGAGACCGGTTGCGACGCTCGCGTTGCCACCGTTTCGGGCCGCTATTGGGCCATGGACCGCGACAACCGTTGGGAGCGCATCCAGCGCGCCTACGACGTCATGGTTAACGCGTCCGATGCCGATACCGACCCCGTTGCCGGTATCAAGGCCTACTACGAGAAGGATCCGCGCGGCGACGAGTTCGTCGAGCCTTTCGCGGCCCACAACGAGGGCATCCACGAGGGTGACGCGGCCATCTTCTTCAACTTCCGTCCCGACCGCGCTCGTCAGATGACCCGCGTGTTCACGGACAAGGAGTTCGATGGCTTTGAGCGCGAGCAGATTAAGCTCTCGCACTTCGTGACGATGACCGAGTACGATCCGACGTTTGACGTCGAGGTCGCCTTCCCCAAGACGTTCCCCGAGAACGTCCTGGCCGACGTTATCGCCGCCAATGGCCTGAAGCAGCTGCACACCGCCGAGACCGAGAAGTACGCCCACGTGACGTTCTTCCTCAACGGCGGCATCGAGGAGCCCAAGGAGGGCGAGGAGCGCGTGCTCGTCGCTTCCCCCAAGGTCGCTACCTACGATCTGCAGCCCGAGATGAGCGCTCCCGAGGTTACCGAGAAGCTTGTTGCCGCTATCAACGAGGATCGCGCTGATTTCTACATCGTGAACTTCGCAAATTGCGACATGGTTGGTCACACCGGTGTCTTCGACGCTGCCGTTAAGGCCGTCGAGGCTGTTGACGATGCCCTGTCCAAGGTTGTCCCGGCGATTCTCGCCAAGGGCGGCTTTGCGCTGATTACCGCCGATCACGGCAACGCCGATCACATGTTTGACGTTGCTTCCGACGGTTCCAAGCATCCGTTTACGGCTCACACCACCAACCGTGTGCCGTTCATCATCGTTGATGAGAAGGCGCAGCTCACCGGTATCGAGGACGGCCGTCTTTCCGATATCGCTCCGACCATGCTCACCATGGCTGGCATTGAGCCTTCCGCCGAGATGACGGGTCGCGTACTCGCCACCGAGGCCTAATAGAAAACAAATACCGTTTTCTAGTAAGGGGGTTGTCCACAACCGGACAACCCCCTTTTTCTGCCATTTGGGGACGGGGTAGAAATGGCAGAAATAGTTTTCCTCTAAAGCTTGACTTTCCGTTTGCCTGTGATGGCTTGCCGCTGGCTAGTTTTCTTTCGTTGCCAACCTTGTATTAATGCCTATCTGGGTAGAGTTTGATGCAAACTATGCTTGTGGATTGTGAGGTCCAGCAATGACAAGGCAGGCCAGAGTTAAGTCCCCCTACGGCTATTACCACGTGATGATGAGAGGCTGTGGCAAGCAGTATCTATTCGAAGAGGATTATCAGCGCAGGTTTTTCTTGTCCGTAGCTGGCGAAGCATGCACGCGGTACAAGGCATCTCTGTGCGCCAGGTGCCTCATGGACAATCACGTGCATATGCTGCTTTCTGATCACGAGGACCATATGTGGGAGATTGTCCATTACATAGGAACCCTCTATGGTCAGTTTTTCAACAGGGTGACCGGACACTGTGGCCCTGTATTTCAGGATCGCTATAAAAGTAAGCCAATCGAGTCTAACGACTATTTTATGCAAGCAATTCGCTATATTCACGATAATCCGATTGAGCTTGGTTGCCGTCCGGAATGCTACCAATGGAGCAGCTATCAAGCCTATCTTGGTGAAGGCGGCCATCTGGACCGAAGCATCCTATTTAGTCTAATCGGTGGACAGGGAAATTTTGAATCCTTTAGCAAATCGGGCCGCAAGGATACCTATGTATTGAATACTGGTCGTTCGATGACGGTATTTGAGCAGGAGCGCAAGGCTAGGGGAGTTCTGAACGGCATGGATCCCCATAATGTTATAGGGCTTCCCGGTCCATTTGAACGTGCCGAGGCTGTTCGCAGGCTGTATGAGGCTGGCTTTAGTGAGCGACAGATTGTTCGTCTTACGGGGCTTGGACGCTATGTCGTTCAAAATGCTGTCAAATCACTTTAATAGATGAAAATCAAGAGCTATTTCTGCCATTTCTACCCCGTCCCCGAGTGGCAGGTAGGGGAGAGCGGGGGATTGTGGTACAGTACTGGAGTTTGAATTGTTCTATTAAGGAGTTTATCTATGGGTCCGTTTCAGATTCTTCTGTTTGTCGTTTGGGCTGTCTCTGCCGTGGCGCTGACGATTCTCGTCCTGATGCACTCCGGTAAGGGCACCGGCGTTTCGGATATGATTGCCAGCTCTCTGTATAACTCCAGCTCTGCCACGGGCGTCATGGAGCAGAACCTCGATCGCCTGACGGTAATCATGGCAGTCGTTTTTGCCGTGTGTGTCGTTCTGTGCATGTTCTTCTTCCCGCAGGGTATCGTCGGCTACTAAGCATCGGCGTATATACGTTTGTAAAGGGTCCCGCATGTGCGGGGCCCATTTTGTTTACAGACTTGTAATAGAGTCAAAATATCCCCACATACTTCGCCTAACTAAAGAAATTCTCGACCGTTAACCGGAATCAGCGCCATATTGTGCATAAAATGCGCTACTGTATTGCGAAACGTTGGTCCGCACTGCATAACCAGCCATAACGGCGGACCGCGTTTGAATGGTTCGATCGGGCTGTCTCGACGTTGCCCGGCCGAATTCACTTTGTCCTATCTCATAAGGAGGATGGCATGGCTGATTCTATGTTCCACCAGCCCGTTATGGGTCGTCGCGCCTTTGTTGGCGGCACCCTCGCTGCGAGCTCCATGGCTTTTCTTGCCGCATGCGGCAAGAAGGGCGGCGACGCTTCCGGTTCTGAGTCCGGTTCGACGCTGAACTTCTACATCAACAACCCGGTCTGCATCGACCCCTACAACGTCCAGGAGGATCAGGGCACTCAGGTCGAGTACCAGCTCTTCGACGCTCTGACGGAGTACGATAACGAGAAGGGCGAGATCGTTCCGCTGGCTTGCGAGTCCTTCGAGGCTAACGACGACGCCACCGAGTTCACCTTCAAGATCAAGAAGGCCAAGTTCCACAACGGTGACGACGTTACTTCCAAGTCCTTCAAGCTCGGTTGGGAGCGCCTGGTCAACACTAAGTCGGCCATCGCTACCGAGTATGGTCCTTCCGAGGTCTCCTACCACCTTTCCATGGTCGAGGGCTATGACGATCTGCTTGCCGGTAATGCAACCGAGCTGTCCGGCGTTACCTGCCCGGATGACGAGACCCTCGTCGTCAAGCTGACTTCCGCCTACGCCGACTTCCCGTTCGTCGCCTCTCACCCGGCTCTGTCCCCGGTTCCCGAGTGCGCCGAGTCCGATGTCAAGAGCTTCTACCTTGCCCCGGTCGGTAACGGCCCGTTCATGATGGACGGCAAGTGGGAGGATGGTCAGGAGATCAACCTCAAGAAGTTTGACGATTACTATGGCGACAAGGCCAAGATTGACGCCATCCACTTCCAGGTCATCAAGGACGTGGAGACCGCTTACAAGGAGTTCCAGGCCGGCAACCTCGATGTCTGCGACGTTCCCGTTGCTCAGATCGACGCCGCCAAGAAGGACCGCGGCGAGTCCAAGGATGGCTACACCATGGGTGACGGCGAGCGCATGCTGCTCGGCTCCGAGCCTTCCACGTACTATCTGACGTGCAACACCACGGCCGAGCCGTTCAACAACGCTGACCTGCGCAGGGGCATCTCCCTGGCTATCAACCGTGAGGCCATCTGCAAGACCATCTTCAAGGGCACCCGTACCCCCGCTGACGGCATCGTTCCTCCGGGAATCGCCGGCTACAAGGAGGGCGCATGGGAGTTCTGCGCCTATGACGTCGACAAGGCTAACGAGTACCTCGACAAGGTCGCTCCCGCTGGCGCTAACGGCGATCGTGGCATCAATGTGACCCTGTCCTACAACCAGGACGGTGGCCACAAGGAGATCATGGAGTCCATCATCGGCGACCTCGCCAAGGTGGGCGTCACCGCCGTCTCCGATACTCCCGAGTGGTCTGCCCTGCTCGAGCAGTATCAGAACTTCAACTATCAGTTCGGCCGTCTGGGCTGGATCGCCGATTACCCGATCATGGACAACTTCCTGTACCCGCTGTTCCACTCCGACTCCCTCGGTGGCGACAACCGCTCTGGTTACAACAACCCCGAGTTCGATGCCAAGGTCGATGAGGCCCGTGCCACGGTTGACGACGACGAGCGCATCGCCAAGATGCAGGAGGCTGACGCTATGGTCGCCGCTGACTGCCCGGTTATCCCGGTGATGTTCTACACGCACACCATCGTCGGCTCCGATCGCGTCAAGTACCTCTATGTCGATCCGCAGAAGCACGCCGATCTGGGTACCGCTGAGCTCGCCTAAGAGTTTTGCAGCTTCCATGAGGGTCAAGTATTTACGTAGACCTCATGGGAAACATACAGTTCTCCCTAACCTGGGGTAAACTGGCTGATGGTAATTTTGGGATGCCGGTCTGGCGATCGGCATCCCATTTAGGTTAATCCCTAGATAGGGGAGTGGTATGGGTAAGTACATCGTTAAACGTGTGCTTCAGTTCATCCCGGTATTTTTGGGCGTTACGTTGATTCTGTTCGCCCTCCAGAATATTGTGCCGGGAGACCCGATCAAGCTGATCGGTGGAGACAAGGCTCTGTCCCCCGAGGTAGAGCTTCAACTTCGCGTGCGCTATCACCTGGTCCAGGCGGACGAGGACGGCAACGCGATCCTTGACGAGAACGGCGATCCCGTTCCAACGTCGCTTGTGGACCAATACTTGAATTACATGAATGGTCTGCTTCATGGCGATCTGGGCAATTCGTATCAGCGCAAGCTGCCGGTTGCGGAAATCTTTGCCCAGAAGTATCCGTATACGGTTAAACTCGCCGCGTGCGCCATCGTGCTCGAGGCAATCATGGGTATCGGTGCGGGTATCATTTCGGCGGTAAAGCGCTATTCCTTCTGGGATATTTTGGTAACGCTGACCACGTCGATCCTCGTTGCCGTTCCTGCATTCTGGCTCGGTATGCTGCTGCAGCTGTTCTTTGGCGTCATCCTTAAGGATGCCACCGGCGGCGCATTCTCCATGCCGATCTCGGGTGCCGGCGGCTCCAGCTCTCAGTATCAGGATTGGATGCACTATGTGCTTCCGACCATTACGCTGGCTTCGGTTTCGACCGCCTATGCTGCCCGCATCATGCGCTCGCAGCTACTCGACGTCATGAATCAGGATTACATCCGCACGGCAAAGGCCAAGGGTCTCTCCAATCGCGCGATCATCGTCAAGCATGCGCTTAAGAATGCACTCATCCCCGTTGTTACCTATATTGGTGTCGACTTCGGCGGCATGCTTTCGGGCGCCATCCTGACCGAGACGGTCTTTAACTGGCCCGGTATCGGCTCTGAGGTCTACCGCGCCATTAGCATGCGCGACTGGCCCATCGTTATGGGCGGCGTTACGCTCATCGTTGTCGTCGTTATGGTGATCAACCTGCTCGTCGACATTAGCTATGCATTCCTCGACCCGCGCATCCGCCTCGGCGGTCCGTCGGATAAGGCCTAAGGGAGGTACGTCTCATGCAGGAAACTGATTCTCAGTCTCAGGAGCAGGCTACCGCCACCAAGGCCGCATCTGCTCCCGCCAAGTCCCGCACGCTGTGGGGCGACGCTTTTAAGCGTCTTCGCAAGAATAAGCTCGCCGTTATCGGTATCTGCTGGATTATCATCGTCGTTTTGGTTGCCTTGACCGCAGACCTGTGGGCTAAGCCCTGGCTCGGGTCGCCGACGGCTTCTGACTCGACGACCATGGCCGAGACGTCGCTGCTGGCTCCGTGTGCCGAGCACCCGTTTGGTACCGACGCCCTTGGCCGCGACATTCTCGTCCGAGTTATCTACGGCGCGCGCGTTTCGCTTTCCGTCGGTATTATGGCCACCGCCATCTCCACGGTGATCGGTCTGATCATGGGCGCCCTGGCCGGTTTCTATGGCGGCATCTGGGATACGATCATCATGCGCTTCGCGGATATCTTCCTGGCGTTCCCGTACGTGCTGTTCGTTGTCGCCATGATCGCCGTTATCGGCCGTGGTCTTCAGAATGTTTTCATCGCCATCGGTATTCTCGGCTGGCCCTCGATTGCCCGTGTCTTCCGATCCGCGATCCTGACAGTCAAGGAAAACGACTATGTTGACGCTGCGCGCGCGATGGGTGCATCCGATGCTCGTATCGTCGTGCGTCACATCTTCCCGAACTCCGTTGCTTCCATCGTAGTCTACGCGACCATGAACATCGGTGGCGCCATTCTGACCGAGTCCGCTCTGTCCTTCCTCGGCATGGGCGTTATTCCGCCTACGCCTTCGTGGGGCTCCATGATTCAGGACGGTCAGCAGTATCTTCTGACTGCTCCCTGGATGATGATCATGCCCGGTTTGGCAATTCTCTCGACGGTGCTCGCCTTCACCCTGCTGGGTGACGGTCTGCGCGACGCCCTCGACGTCAAGATGAAGGACGCATAAGGATGAAGAAGAACAAGAACTATGTGGACCTGAAGGACCAGCCGGTTCCCGAGGGCCAGCATCTGCTCGAGGTCGATGACCTTAAGATGTATTTCCACACCGAGGATGGCGTCGTTCGCGCTGTCGATGGCGTGTCCTACACGCTCGATCGCGGTGAGACCCTGGGTGTCGTCGGTGAGTCCGGCTCTGGTAAGTCCGTGACCGCCATGACCATCATGGGCCTCATCTCGATGCCTCCGGGAAAGATTGAGGGCGGCGACGTTCGCTACCGCGGTCGTTCGATCCTCGAGATGACCGAGGAAGAAATGCAGCATATTCGCGGCAACGATATCGCGATGATCTTCCAGGATCCTATGACCTCCCTGAACCCGGTCTATAAGATCGGCAAGCAGGTGGGCGAGGGACTTCGTCTGCACCGTGGCTACTCCAAGCAGGAGGCGCTCAAGCGCGCCACCGAGCTTTTGGACCTCGTTGGCATTCCCGAGCCCGAGAAGCGCGTCAACGAGTATCCGCACCAGTTCTCTGGTGGCATGCGTCAGCGCGTCATGATTGCCATGGCGCTTGCCTGCGATCCCGATATCCTGATTGCCGATGAGCCCACGACTGCTCTGGACGTTACCATCCAGGCTCAGATTATTGAGCTGATGCAGGAAATGCAGGAGAAGAACGGCAACGCCATTATCATGATCACCCACGACCTTGGCGTTGTCGCCGATATGGCCGATAAGATCATGGTTATGTACGCCGGCCGTCCCGTCGAGTTCGGTACTGCCGAAGAGATCTTCTACGAGAGCCGTCATCCCTACACCTGGGGCCTTATCCGCTCCATCCCGGAGCAGGCTATCGATGAGAAGAAGCCGCTGACGCCGATTCACGGCAACCCGCCCTCGCTCATGAACCTGCCCGAGGGTTGCGTGTTCTCGCCTCGTTGCCCCTATGCGACCGATAAGTGCCGCAAGCAGCGTCCTGAGCGTGTTGTCACTGAGTCTGGCCATTATTCCGCGTGCCACTACTCCGGCGACCCCGAGTTCCTCAAGAATGCTCCTGCGACGTCCCGTACGCGCAAGGATTCCGAGAAGGGAGGCGAGGCGTAAATGGCAGATAAGAACGAGCGCACTCCGCTGCTGAAGGTCGAGCACCTCTCTAAGGAATTCCCCGCCGAGTCCGGCATGTTCGCCAAGCGCTTTTCCAAGCGCGTCGTCTCTGCTGTGAATGACATTTCGTTCGAGATTTATCCGGGCGAGACCTTTGGCCTGGTCGGCGAGTCTGGTTGCGGTAAGTCCACCACGGGCCGCACCATCATGCGCCTGACCAAGCCGACTGCCGGTAAGGTGTTCTTCCAGGGCAAAGATGTTGCCGAGATGAGCAAGCATGAGATCAAGGACATGCGTCGTGAGATGCAGTTTATCTTCCAGGATCCTTATGCATCGCTGAACCCTCGTATGACCATCGGCGAGATCGTTTCCGAGCCCATGACCATTCATGGTGTGGGTACCAAGGAAGAGCGTATCGAGCGCGTCCGCGAGCTTCTCGACGTTGTCGGTCTGAACCCCGAGCACATCAACCGCTATCCGCACGAGTTCTCGGGCGGCCAGCGTCAGCGTGTCGGTATTGCCCGCGCTTTTGCGTTGAAGCCCAAGCTGATCATCTGCGACGAGCCCGTTTCTGCACTTGACGTATCCATTCAGGCCCAGGTTCTGAACCTGCTGAAGGAGCTCCAGGACAAGTTCGGTACCGCATATCTGTTTATCGCCCACGACTTGTCCGTCGTGCAGCACATCTCTGATCGCGTTGCCGTTATGTATCTGGGTAAGATGGTCGAGGTTTCGGACTGGAAGACGCTCTATAGCGAGCCTCACCATCCGTACACGCAGTCGCTGCTGTCTGCCGTGCCGGTGCCCGATCCGGATATCCAGAAGACCCGCAAGCGCATCATCCTCGCTGGCGATCCGCCATCGCCGCTGGATCCGCCGACCGGCTGCCGTTTCCACACGCGCTGCCCGATCGCGCAGGGCATCTGCTCCGAGAAGCTTCCTGAGTTTAAGGAAGTTGCCCCGGGCCACTGCTGCGCCTGCCACTTCGCCGAGCCGTTCCCGATCAAGGAATCGCACATCGACCTGTAGTCGGTTGTTCTCGTCCGGGCCCGCCCTGGTGTTACTTTTCAGAACGTCCTCGGACATGCAAGTAACCCCCGCTGCGCACTTCGTGCGGCGGGGGTTACTTGCGTCCTGCGGAATGTTCTGAAAAGTAACACCAGGGTGGACCCTGCGGTAACGCGGCAGGGAGGGGTGCGATTCCTTGATCGCTCACTTAATCTAATAGGAAATTGAGCGAGGCCGGAGCTTTGGCTCCGGCCTTCCCATATAAGGGCTCGGCAAAGCCGAGCCACTAAATTCTTATCAGCCCCAGAATATGTTTAGGAACTTTGCCTGGAGCATGTTAACGTAGGTTCGGAATGGGGGCAGCTTCCCAGCGCATTCCGCAGGGGGCGGTACATTTTGTAGCGCGAAGCGCGGATCAAAATGTACCGCATGCCCGAGGACGCGCTGGGAAGCTGCCCCCATTCCGAACCGGATATACAGATCTACCTGCGCATTTACAAATTCGTAAACTTTTTTCAAAAAAGTGCTTGCACAGTTCTCGAATCATAGGTTATTATCTTCCTCGTTGAACGCGCGGGTCCAACAAAACGAACTGCGAATCAACAACATAGCATGTCGGAGTGGCGGAATTGGCAGACGCGCTAGCTTGAGGTGCTAGTGACCGCTTTTTGGTCATGCGGGTTCAAGTCCCGCCTCCGACACCATCGCATTTGAGAAGCCTCTTCGGAGGCTTTTTTGTTACCGATAGACGGTGAGGTCCACGATGGAAACGCTTGAACGCAACGAGTGGGCAGACGTTGCCCAGCTAGTCGAGATCACGAGCGATGCTGTCATCATCTGCGAGCTCGACGGAACCATTCTGCATGTGAATAATCGCTTACTTGGTTTGATGTGCGAGGAACGTGCCGACGTCATCGGTGGAGATGTTAAAGACGTCCTGTACTCGTCCGCTTTTGAACGTGCGACTGAACATCGTCTGCCATTTGAAACTGATGGCTCCGAGAACGAACTGATGCTCAAGCTGAGTGACGGCTCTTTTATCCCCGTCTTGGTTCGTGCGGGCTCCGTAACGCCTCCACGCATCTTTGGGCGCCGCGCACCACGTGTCCTAGTGGCGCTTCACAGTATCGAGGAACAGTATTCTCACGACCGTCAGCTCAAGCGTGCGTTATCGGAGCTTAGAGTGGCGAACAAGCGTCTCTCTGGCACGCTCTCGGTCATTATGAGCACTGTGGGCTCCGATGAGTTACCCAGCCTGCTTGATACTGTTTTGAACCAGCTCGTAGGAACGCTCGATGCTTCGGGTGCCGCTATCTATTTTTCTGAGAGCGGCGGTTTTAAGCTACGCGGTGTTTCCAAGGAGCTGTACGATAGCTACCTGCCCGAGTTTTTGCCGTATGGCGCTGGCATTCCGACGTATGTTCTTCGCGAGTCGCGCGCCTGTCGCTTGTCGATTCAACAGGACCTTGAGGGCGATAGGGCCGCCTCCGGTATGTTCATGGACTTGGACAATCGTTCTAAGCACCTGTTGCGCGTGCAGGATATGCCTCCGTACCGCAGCGAGATCTGTCTTCCCGTTTTTTACGGTACGCAGATCCTTGGCGTGCTGGAAGTTGGTTGGAAACGCCCTCAGGCACCGCTCGCCTATGACGTTAATGTGCTCGAGGTCATTTGCGATTACCTATCTATCCAGCTGGTCGGCATGGCATCGAGCCTTCGCTCCCGTCGCACGGCCGAGCTTGGCCGCTCGCTCAATGTCTTGCGTGATGAGTTGTTTACCTTTCTAGACGATTCCGCCGCGGCTACCCAGGCGGTATCGTCCGAGATCTGCAATATGCTTAACTGCCATTTTTGCCCTGTTGAGTATGACGCCAGTCTGGATTCCTACGTCATAGATTTTGAAGGCGGCAGTCGCGTTGCTTTGCCGGACGATCCCGAGAAGCTTTTCTTTTCCACGACGGCGCCGGCGGCACGTCTGGGGGCTGGCCCTGATGGCTTTGAGGCATCTGTTTTGGGCGGCACGAGTGCCGAGGACCTTAAACACGTCCGTATAACTCGCGTTGACGAATCGATGCCTATGGGAGGCTGGCTTAGGGTGCATGGTCTGCCTTGTCAAGGTCTCTACGTCGACTCCGGCATCGAGGCGGGGCGTCCGCGCTCTGAGGGTGATGGCAAGCACAGTAACGACGCGATTGTTCCTGCTTCTGTTGCGAAGAGCCCGACTACGCGCGCGCTGCTGCTTCGTGATGGTAGCCAAGAGCCGATTGATGACCTTGAATATGACTACTTGGTGCACTTGGCGCATGACTTTGAACTGATCTACGAAGGCGAATCTCAAAAGCGCGAGGAGCGCCATATCGCTCAGACCCTCCAGATCGGCATGAGAAATTCCCTGGGGGATGTTCCGGGTATCGCAACCGATTCGGTGTACCTGTCTGCCACGAATTCGGCGTTGGTCGGCGGCGATTTCTATACGCTCATTCGTCTTCCCGACGACTGCGCCGTCATGATTCTGGGTGATGTGTCTGGCAAAGGCATTGAGGCCGCATCGATGTCCGCGCTCGTCAAGACGGCCCTGACGGCATATGCCTGGGAGGGCGCTGGACCGGCCCGCATGGCACGCTCCCTTAACAGCATGCTCATGGGCTTTTCGAGGGTCGAGACGTTCGTGACAGCCTTTATCGCCAAGATTGACCTTAAAGCCGGACGCGCAACGTATTGTTCGGCGGGTCATCCTCCGACCATGGTCATCAGGCCAGAGTCGATGCCGCTGGGTGGCGGCGAGGCCCGTGGGGGAGAGGTTGAGCTGCTTGGATGCCAATCGGGCGTAATCGGTGCCTTTGAGAGCATGGTGTACGAGACAGGCGTGTTTACGTTCGCCCCCGGCGACATGCTCTTCATGTATACGGATGGAACGATTGAGGCCCGCGACCGCACCGGAGCGTTCTTTGGCGAGCAGCGCTTGCGCGACCTTCTGCTTTCTGTTTCGGGTGAGGGCGTGTCGGGCATTTGCGGCAAGGTCTTGGGCGAGCTTGACCGATTTACCGAATCGGCGCTGGACGATGACATTGCATTGGTGTCCCTTGAGTTTTTACGGGGTCGTTCATAGACGACGCTGGGCGGGCTGAATCCGTACGGTTGGGGAAACGAATGCATCGAGTGGGCTTTTTTTGGGGAACCATGGTCGTATGAATGAGTGGAATGACATAGCGGTTTTGACGCCACCAGGCGATATCGACATCGCCACGGTGCCTGCGCTGCGTCGGCGGTTGGATGCTTTGATTGGCCGCGGCGTGCGTCGTGTCGTCATCAACTGTCAGGCTGTTAGCTTTATCGATTCGACGGGCCTGGCATTCCTGCTTACGCGCGCTCGTGAGCTCATGAGGCGAGAAGGCCTGCTTTCGCTCGTCAATGCATCAGGTGAAGTTGTTCGCTTTTTGGAGATTGCTCGTCTTGTCGATATCCTTCATGTCGCGGGGCCGGCACGGGAGTCTATTCCCGCCATTCCGGTGGGGGAGCTGCCTCGCTGGAGTAAGAGCGTCGAGGTCCGTCAGGGTATCGAGAATCTTCCATACTACCGACATCGTATCGCCGAACTCCTTGAATCGCTTCCGTTGCGCCGTGACGAGCGCTACGATGTCGCATTGGCGTCGGGGGAGGCGCTGGGTAATGCCTATGACCATGCGGGCGGTATCGGGTGCGTCCTGACGGTTCAGGCCTATAGCGATCGCGTTGTGGTTGAGGTGCTTGATCGAGGTGCCGGCTATTCTATCGATGAAACGAGCGAACCGGTCGCATCAGAGGAGCGCGGCCGTGGTATCAAGCTTATGCGTATGCTCGTCGATAACGTGGAGGTTACTCGTCGTACGGACGGCGCCGGCACGCGCGTGCAGATGGTGAAGCTGTTTAGCGGAGCGCTGGAATCGTGTGCCTAGCCAATCGCTTTAGCGCGTTTAGCTACTAAGAACATGCGGCAGACAAGTTTTTTGAAAAAAGTACTTGCGTCTTTTGGACAACTCGCGTAAATTAATAACCCGCAAGCGGACATGGCTCAGTTGGTAGAGCACAACCTTGCCAAGGTTGGGGTCGCGGGTTCGAGCCCCGTTGTCCGCTCCATTGCATTTCCGGACCGTTTAGGCGGTCCTTTTTCGGCGAAGTGGCCAAGTGGTAAGGCAGAGGCCTGCAAAGCCTTTACCCCCGGTTCGAATCCGGGCTTCGCCTCCAGGCAACATCCGGGCGCTCCGGCGCCCGTTTTGTTTTACATATGCGGACATGGCTCAGTTGGTAGAGCACAACCTTGCCAAGGTTGGGGTCGCGGGTTCGAGCCCCGTTGTCCGCTCCAAACGCAGCAGCCCGACTACTACGGTAGCCGGGCTTTTTCGTACCCATCGCTTGGGCTCGAACCCGAGAGGGAGCGAGCGTTAAGCAAACGCGGAGCGTTTGTAGCGAGCTGGCGAGGACGCCGGCAGGCGGCCGAAGCCGGTGCGGATCCGCAAAGCGGATACGCGGACGCCCCGTTGTCCGCTCCAACTATCTTACGCGGTTCTAACGAACCGCGTTTTTTGTTGACGCTGCGCGAGCCCCGGGCACCCCATCTTGCCCCTCAATCGTCGGTCGCGTACATAGAGTACGCTTCCCTCCTCTTTCGCGGCAACCTGGGGCACCCGGAGCCCGCTCGCTCATATGACCCAATCCACTGTCAAGGGCCACAATGGCCCCGCCGA
>CAJMPX010000021.1:0-46497 GCA_905215365.1 uncultured bacterium
ATTTCCCGGTTCGACGAACAGCCGATCGTGTCAAATTTGGTCTAACAGAGCCTTACGTTTTCGTTAAATCGGCCGGTTACAGTCCGTTGCGTTTGCCGAACACATCGCGCGCGATCCAATCGACGTTCCTGCTCGTGCTTGCGGTGTTCACGTTGATCTGCTGGGCCTGGTTGAGAATCTGCCCCTGCATAAAGAGGTTGCCGATCTGGAGCATGTTGCCGATGCGCTGCTGGTTGAGCATCTCCTGCTGCCCCGCCTCCGTGCGTCGCTGGTCCATCTCGGTCTCGTAGAGGTTCACCATCTCCTGCACGGTGGTGGCGCGATGGTTGCGCACGGCGGAGAGGAAGAAGTCGACGGCTGCGGTGTTGTCATAGTCCATGGGGTACCACGGCGCGACCTCTGCCGCCCAACGTTGCTACACGGTGAAGATCTCCTGCTTGGTTTGCTCGATGCTCTGCGCGAGCGCCTGGTTATTTGCGTCGACCACGGCGTTGTTGTTGTCGATATAGACGTTGCGGCGGGCGCGGGACGTGTCGGCCGCCTTGGCGATGACCAGGTAGAGGACCACGCCGATGACGGCGGAGACGATCAGGTTTATGGCATTCCAGACGTCCCTTTGGAGGTCCGGTCCTCCGGTCGCGTAGAACGGGAGGGAGAACGGATACGTGAGCGCGCAGAGCGGCGTGCTCGTGATGAGCGTGAAGGCGATGAGGAAACCGGCTATGGCATAGAGCACGGGGTGCCGCTTGGTCTTCCTTGCTGTCTTTTGCGAGAACTGCGTGGTCAGTTGGTTGATGCGATTTTGCAGATTGACCACGCGATGCATCAGGTCGTGCGCGGTCGTGATTCCCGTCAGCAGATCTGCCGTTTGTTCCCCCACGGCCTTTACCCTTCTCCTCGATATACGGGTGCGCCTTCGGCGCACCCGTTTTCGGAATGCTGACTATTGCTCATAATTGAACTACATAGGCAATAATTAGCCCCTACAGTTTATTATACTTGCAGAGAAATGCCCATACGATTCAAGTCAGATTGATTCGTATGGGCGGTGATAGTGTGAAGTATTTCGAAATAGGCCAACGCATACGGCGGTACCGTAAGGCCTGCGGGATGTCGCAGGAGGCGCTGGCAGGAAAGGTCGGCATCTCCGTCACGCATATGAGCCATATCGAGACCGGAAACACTAAGCTGAGCCTGCCCGTGCTATCGAAGATTGCCGAGGAGCTTTCGGTCGGCGCCGACGCGCTGCTGTCCGACGAGCCGAGGCCTGATAAGTCGACGCTTTCGTTAGAGGTGCGAGAGATCCTGGATTCGTTCGAGGTCGACGAGCTGCCCGTGGCAATCGAAGTGCTTCGGGCGCTGCGGGATGCGATGGCTAAAAGACGCGGCTAGGGGCGAATTCCAACACTCAAAAGTTGTGAAAAAGTTGCATAGCAGCAAGATGAAAAGGGCAAACCACTCATTTACGAGGCGGTTTGCTCCTTTAGTCAAATATTCCCATGACAGACAAATAGGATTTTGCGCATTGGCTAAAACCTCTCGAATATCAGAGTTTTCGCAGATAATCGCACTGCTTTTTGATCCCTCGTCAAGGACAGAATATCAAATTGATTCATAAATGAGCGGATTATTCTTCTTTCCAGCGTCGTAAGAATTGTCGTAAAGAACGAGGGTTTACGACTTGTTGTCACAATGTTGACCGTCCTTTGCATCCAATTTTCAGCACATCCTCTCTGACGTCGTCGAAATCAAGATGGGTGTATGTGTTAAAAGTCACGTTGATGTCGGAGTGGCCCATGATGCATTTTAGCTTCGCAGGGTTCATTCCCCTGCGTGCCATCTTCGAGCAGAAGGTATGTCGGCAGACATGTGGTGTGATTTTGGGAAGCTCATCCTTGTAGATGCGATTATGTTTCTCTATCGCGTGGTGGAAGTACTTCTCCCAGTGCAGGGCAACACGCGGCATCTCGTTTTTATCAAGAAACAGAAAACCGCTAACACCGTCAACGACCGGCTCACTCGAAGGCTTTAGACGTTGCGCAAGGATACTCCTGAAACACTCTGTCACGGCTTGAGTCATGGGAACATAGCGGATCCCGCTCTCCGTCTTGGGACGTTCGATGTAGTATCGCATGTTGCTGGTCCGCTGAAGTTGCTTGTTTACCCGAATGCTTCCGTTTTTGAAATCAAGGTCTTCGACGGTAAGACCGCAGAATTCAGAAATGCGCAGGCCCGTATTTAGAAGGATGTAGATGGCGTCACGATAGCGGTGAAAGTGTTCATCGCCCTCCACGAAAGCAAGAAATCTGCGTTCTTGGTTAGTGGCCAAGGCCTTGCGTGTAACCATGTCGTTTGTCAGTATCGTTGCGAGCTCGAAATAGAAGGGATTTCGGCGAATCAGGCTGTTCTCCTCTGCCAGTTGAAACGCCGGTCTCAGAACACCATGGATGCTATGGATTGTGCTATAGCGCTTGCCGTGGATTTTTTGCAGGTTGATGAGCCATTCCTTGGCATCAAGGGAGGTGACACCGCATATTCGTCGCGAGCCGAATTCATCTGTAGCAAGAAAATTGAGGATTGTCTTGTAGGCGGCTCGAGTGGATTGTTTCACGGCAGTCTTTGTTTCAGTGTAACGAGATGCGAGTTCGTAGACTGTCATATTGTTCGGCGCGACCTTATCAAGCAGATCGCGCTGGATCTCATGCTCCAACGCGCGCAAGCACGGACTGGCTTTCTTCCCCTTCGGAGTTAGATCATGAGTTGTCAAGGTCCACGAGTAGACGCTCCGCGTTTTACCTCTTGCATCCACATACTTGAAGCAGTAACGGCCGTTTTTTCTCTGGCTTTCCCCGCGTCTGAGGATTCGCCCTTTGCTGTCTTTTCTCACAGTCACTAGCAGGCTCCTTCCTGTTCAGAAAAGAGCCCCGATGCGATATTTCAAGATTATCGCACGGGGCCCGATTGGTTAAGCTGTCAAGTGCGAAACGGTGTCGAGAAGCTCTTTATAAAGAGCGTTGGCGCAGGACGAGGGGGCGAGTCCTCGCGCATAACTCGAATATGGGTTTGTACGAGAGGAACCTTCGACCGGCCAGTATCCGTCGAGATCGTGCCTAAACTCAGAGAGACAGATCTCCCTCGTCTGCATCTCCGCAACGACGGAGAGGCGCCTCTCAAGTTGACCAAATCCGTCGACATCGTTTTGCGGACGATAAGTCGCGGATCGGCGCATCTGTTCTCCATAGAATTCCAAAGGGCTGTAGGGCGTCGTGACGATTACGAGATCGGCGGCTATCGCTTTGTCGGAATATCGGGACGGTGCCATCACCTCATGCTCCATCGCATAGGGATCCGTGATGCGAAGCAGGTCGGCGTAGGGGATGGATGAGGGACGAAGTTCGTCAAGAATCACCGTGTGCTTGCCCTCATACCCCTGAAAGATGTCTCTCGTAGATCCAGAGACGAAGAACGGTTCGCCCTTCCGCTTCGCATAGAGCTTTGCGAGGGTGGACTTCCCCGTTCCAGCAGGCCCGAAGATCCAAACTGATTCCACCCTTCTTTCGCCCTTGAGCATCAACCCCCGCCATTCCCGGGCCTGAACCTGAAGGCGGCGTGCATAAACGTCTTCGATCTGACGCTATGTCCGGGCATATTCGGATCCGGAGAGCTGAGAGATCAAGGACTCCTTGTCGATACGACCTTCGAGAAGGTCATCGAGAAGGACTTTGATGCTGCTATGGGACCTCGTTCGAGCAACGCGCGACTCAATAGAAGCAAGTAGCGCTGGGTAATCGAAATTGGAGCGCACGATTTTGGGGTCGTACTGATGCTTGGATCGTGCGCCATCCGTTCTGTGGCACAGGTAGGAAAAACCGTTTTCCACACCTGCCTTCCAAGCCTCGATGCGCTCAGGTTTATCTCCAAGGAGCTTCGCGATGCTATTGAGCGAGCGCGGATTCTGGAACTCCATCATCACGTGAAGATGCGCGGCTGCCGGACGTCCCGCGTCTGTCGTGTCGCTGTCGTGCACGATGCCCGTAGCGCTTCGGGGCGAGTGTTTCGATTCTTCGGTACATTTCGTCCACAAGACGGGGCAGGTGATCGAGCTGCTGCTCGTACATCATCGCGCGGGTCTTCATGGGCAGAGAATTGGTCATGGTTCCGAGTCCTTTCTCGTAAATGAGCTATTTCGGGACGATTTTGGAACGCGCCCGAGGGTACGCCTTGGGATAACAAGCCCCCCAAGGCGCATAAATGAGCAGAATTTCAAGTAATGGAACAATCGACGGGGTCCGCTTTTGCTGCGCGAAGCGGACCCCGCGGTGGTTATTCTCTGAAGTACAGGTCAAGGAGCCGCCCAAGCTCGCGGTACACGGGGAAGTCCATGATCGGAAAATGCACAAAGCCGATGCGGTCGTGCGCCCCGTCCGTACTGCTGAACCAAGCGTCGCCCGGGGAGAAGGTGCGAGGTGCACCGAGGTCGAGCAGGCGTTCCGCGCCCCATATGAGCCGCGCCTCGGGAAGCGTCGGCTTGAAGAGGACGCGGGTGCTGCACGCCGAGCGCAGCATCGACGGCAAGCCCCCCTCCTCAACAGACGCCTCGGCGATCGAGATGATGGCGTAGCAGCCCGCGCTCGCCCCCATCGTTACGATGCGCTTCACCAGCCCATCAAACGTCGCGAGGCAGTAATCGGGGTCCTCCTTGCTCGCGCGCTTGGGAAACAGCGTGCGGAGTGCCACGTACTCATCCATGAAGAGAAGCGAAACGTGAAGCCCCGCATCCCACCAGTGCACGGCGTCTCCCGTCTCTGTCGACCTGTCGTTGAGGAAGCTCTGTCGCTCTTTGATGCTGTCGGCGAACCGTGATAACGCAGACAGGATTGCGCGAGCGTCCCCGTCAGCATTCAGTGAAACCACGCGAGGAAGTCGGGAGAGCTCGGCCTGCTTGGGGTCTATGATGAGGACTTGCGATCCGTGTCCGTCAGGACCAGCCAACAGGGCTTGGAGCAAGAGGGCGATCACGCCCGTGGTCTTTCCAGCGATGAGCATGGAACCGGAGGTGCGGAGGTCGATGCTCGTGCCGTTTTGAACGCGGAATTCGTAGGCGTTCGCCGGGCACAAATCCTCGACACGCGATGCCTTGATCTCTCGATGCAACGTCACATCTTCAAGAAAGAAGGTCACTTGATTGCATGCGACGTCTGCTTCGGCAAGTACGACGGCGTAGCGGGAGAACCTTCCGCGAAGTCGGGAGCTAATGCTAGGTCCCATCTTCGATATTTCTTCTGCCGTTGAGGATGAGGTTGAGATGGCGAGCTCGAACTGTCCAGGAGCCGTCTCTTTGCAAGAGATGTCGGGAAGAAGCTCGCCTTCTCGCAGGTGTAGAGGATTCTCGTAACGTGGATCAAAGAGCCCCTTCCTAATGCGTGCATGCAACCGTGTTGATTCAGATAGCATGACGTAATGTGTGATCCCTCCCGCAAACAACATTGTCCCAGCGAGGCTAAGAGTGGCCGCTGCGGAGGTAAGGTTGCCGCCAAACGCCACCACCGTACTGGACTCTATGGCGATGGGCGCAAGAATGGTGTTCACGAATAGCCCGATGCAATAAACGCACGCGGCGACCGCAAATAAAGCGACCCCCAGCACACAAAGCTTTGCGCTGGGGGTCGAATACACGATCGCCGGTGCGCCACTGGAGTAACGCACCACAATCACCTAGCCCTTCGCGGGGATGACGGTAATGCCGTCCGCCGTGATGGACAACTGGTTGCGATAATCACCGTAAACCTTTGCGACCACGCCGGTGGGAATGACGTGCTGATTGACGGGAATCTCGATATCGTTCGAAACCTTGATGGAAAGCTTCTCGAAACGATTGCTGACCACCTCGCCTTCGTTTTGGTGATACTGCGTGTTATCGGTTGTGATCACCACGTCGATCTTGGTGCCGCGATGCTCTTTGGTGTTTTAATCAACCCATTTACCACCTCCGGCACAAAGGAAACGCTTGCCTTTCGCAAAAGCTTCCCAATCGAACTTCATAAACTGATTCAATTTCCTCATACTCGAACTCCTCTCAATCCAATTATTTGCTGACTCTGCGTTGCGGCTCGCCGTGGACATCGAGATAGAGGCGCAGGACGTTGCGCAAGATCTCCTCGACATTTCTTGTTGCGGCATGAAGATCATCGTCCCCAAACATTGCCCCATGGAGCTTCGTGTGGGCACAAAGAATCTGGCGATACATGACGCGAGAGAACATCTCTTCGGCCTTCAGGGCATGTCGAACAGCTCGTTCAGAACAAGTCGGCATGCTCGCCGAAGACTCCTTTATAGACGACATTGCCGTACTGGTTGTTGAGATGGAGCCGCATTCAAACGGTCCGCGCATGATCTTCGGTCGGGTCATACACACCTCTTTCCTAAAATTGGATATTGCCGACGATTCGTCAATCGTCATCGAGCACTCGGTGAGCACATCATGCCATAAGCTTCTGAGCTGGGATTATTTCGCAAGGACCTGTCGTTCTCGACGTCCTCTGATGAGAAGAAGTGGGGCGTAATGATGACAAAGTATTCAATCACGGAACAAACACAATTTAATAATCACCCAGATGGGGCAAATATGGACATCCAGATACTGAATCGTCGGTATCGTTGGTGTCGCTGAGCCTTCAGGCTGAGGGGGATGGGCCATTTGCGCTGAGTTGCTTGCAAAACGGGGGAGGGGATATCAGAAGAAGGCGGCTTGCAGAAGACATGCCTGAGCGCTAGAGGAGGGGCTGACCAATAGTGTGCTCCTCTTCTGGGGCCAAATCCAAGCGGAGGGGGCATGAGGCCGAGAGGAACTGCTCGTCATGGCTCACCAAAACAAGCGCGCCGGGAAAGGCGGAAAGCGCTCGCTCGAGTGCCTCCACCGAGTGCAGGTCCAGGTGATTCGTGGGTTCGTCCATGACGATGATTTCGGGGGCATCTAGTATACCGCGGGCGAGCATGAGCTTCCGCAGCTCCCCCGGGCTGATGTTCTTGCCGGACAATATTCGTTCGGGATCCGAATTGAGTTGCGCAACGATCGAAAGCAGGGCTCCACGTTCGGCTTGGGGCAGGTCCTTGATTTCCGAGAGGAATTCAATTGAGGATGAATCGTCGACTTCCTGAGGGATATACAGCGTGCGAATGTCCAATCCCGTGGCCTTGCGGCCTTCCAATATCTCCAGGATATGCTTGACCAGTGTTGTTTTCCCCGCTCCGTTGGGGCCGCTTATGCCCAGATGATCGGTATTTCCCAGATAAATCTCGGGAACCCGCAAAGATTGCCTCGGGCCGCACGGTATGCGATCTGAGCTGACGTGAATCAGTGTTTTGCGCGGGCTGGGTTGCGCTTCCATCCACAAGGTGCTTTCGTAGCGCTTTTCGACATGGTGGGCGTCGACGGCGGCTTGCGCGCGCTGGATTCGGGAGTCCATGCGCGAAGCGAGCTTGCCCGCAACGCCGTCTCTGCCAGTGAGAATGGCGAGTTTGATTCGTGCTTTCGCGTCGTGATCCTTCGGATCGACATGACGGGCGCTTCTCTTGGATGCGGACCGTGAGGCGTTTTCAACGCGCCTGATATACTCAGCCCTCATGCGCTTTTCTTCGGATCGCGCAATCGATTTGGCCCGCGCCGCGCTTTCGCGCTCCAGATTCGCCTGCGAGCGAGCTTGGGAGTAGTTGCCGGGGCGCATGGTGACGTGCCCCGACTCAAAGCACAGGCAGTCCTTTGCCAAGGAGTCGAGCAACGCACGGTCGTGCGAGACGAGGAGGCCAATACCCTTGTACTCGGCGAGTGCTTTGCAAATCTGCCTTCTGCATTCTGCGTCCACATGGTTAGTCGGTTCATCCATTGCCAGAAGATCGGGATTCTGCCAAAGCGCGACGGCTATTTGAATTTTCTTCTGCTCGCCACCGGAGAGCTCGGAAAAACGCCAGAGCATATCATCGGTGATGCGGAGCATCCTTCTGAGGTGCGTGGTCGCCGGGGCGAAGTCGCACGCAAAATCGAAGAGCATGGGCGGTTCGACTCCGGCTTCTTGCGCGCAATATGCGGAGACGAGACGCGGTGAAACGACGCCGCGATCTGGAATCAGAAGTCCGCACGCAATGCGGACGAAAGTTGATTTCCCGCACCCGTTGTCTCCGACGATGCCGTGCCAGCCGGGGGCAAATGTCGCCGACACGTTGTCGAGTGCGGGCATTGCGCTGCCAGGATATGCATAAGTAATATGGGAAAGAACGAGGGTGGTGGAGCTGTTCAAATTGGTTCTTGACATTGTGCCTCCTCGGCATGGGAGGCCGCGTTTTGCCGCATATGCTCTGATTGGCTCGTTCCGACCAACGTGAACGCCCGTCGACTCGAGTCAAGCTGAAAGAAAATGAGTCGACGGCAATGCTCGCAAAGGTAGTGTTTAGGATATACGAGGATCAGTGAAAAGACGATACGACAAATGTGCAGCCAGATTTATTCTTGGATAGATGGCAATTTGCAAATTGGCGTCGATATGTATCGTCTACAGCTTCACGAATCCTTTTCCTTTCCGGGGCGCTGGCTTGGCATATGGGCCTGCGCTGAATTCTTCCGTAGAGTCTAACAAAGCAATAATGCGGACGCAAGGAGGCGTTGCGTCTGAAAGCACGCCATTGCGTTGGACGCTTGAAGGGGTTTGCAAGTCGATTGAAAGAATACTAGTGCATCCGCTTCTTGTAACTAGCATGCGATGGTGGGCGTCGTTGTTAGCGCCGGGCGATTTTAGCCGCTAATAGTCAACCGATTTTGACCAATCCCGGTCACCGAATAATGGCCACCGTGCCTCCCCGCCGCCACTACGCTGGTGGCGCCAACACGCCGCCCTCGACAGGCTGCTCGACAAGGCGTCGGTGTTCGTGATGCGGGGCCCGAGCTACCGCGGCAGGGGGCTCGACACGTACTCGGTGGAGGCCGTCCCCCAGGCGGTGAAGGTGAGGGGGATCCAGCCCGAGGGGATGTAGGAATGCGATAGGAAAGTCATAGATGCGGGCGTGTTGGCCAAAATGGGTCGGCCGGGATTGGTCAATCTCGGCCGACTATATTTGGCTAAATTTTTCCGACACTAACATCGTGAATGTTGAGCGAGGTCATCGACTTGATTTTTCTGGTGTTTGAGATATTAGCTTTCGCGATTTACCCTCCAAATTGCAGAGGTTTGAGACGACCGGAAGGGAATGCTTATGCTCGATTCTCCGTTCTTCAGCTACTGGGGAAAGGCGAAAGGAGTTGCTTTTCTCCATCACGGCAATATCGCATCGGGGCTCAAAGTCGTAAAAACGTCGTAAGGTACGCGATATGGTTCGCCGGGATCCTAACTAGCTGGGCATTTTTCTGAATCTGCAGATATTCCCATGGCAGATAAACAGTACGCGTTGCATGAACGGTTCCTTTCTGGGCGGTCGCGCGGGGCTTACAGACTGCCCTTGAGGCAGTTTGCTCCGATAAAGCCCGCTGCGTACAAGGGGAGATGGCACAGCTCGCGTCCGCCATCGATTTCACTGCGCACAAAATTATTCTCAGACAAAATGTAGGCATACGGCGACCGGGCTTTGTCCATAAAAGACCCGAGGGTTCTCGCACGCACGTTGCGCGCGGACTTTACCTCGACGGGCACAATCTCCATGCGGTCGGTCTGGAGTAGAAAGTCGAGCTCGCCGTTTGTCTTCCAAGAAGACGGCGGCATCCAATAGTACGTCTGCAAGCCATTGCCCGAAAATGCCTGCATGACCGAGTTTTCCGCCAAGGCACCTCGAAAGTCAGAAGACAGCGCAATGGCGGAATCCTCTTTGAGGTCGAGCCACAGCCGCGGGTTGATGCCGAGTTTGTAGAACATGAGGCCCGTATCGAGAAGATAGACCTTAAAGAAACTCCCGTCTTCGTCGTCGAAGGGGACGAGGGGAGGTTCGACGCCTTCGGTCAGGTTGTTGACCGATATGATTCCGGCGCCCTCGAGCCAGTCGAGTGGCTCGATGAGCTTGGCGCGCCGGCCTCCGCGTTCGACCTCGGAGTACTTGAATTTTTTTGTGGACGATCTCAGCAGTTGGGACGGAATGGAGCGCCAGACCTTGCGCGCTGCCACGCCGCTGATCCCGTTTTCGGGGTCGATCATATCGGCGGTGTAGGTCTCGTCGATTTCGCGCTGCTCGACGCGCGCATCTTCGATGGATAGCGTCTTGCAATATGCGTTGACGGCGGCGGGCATGCCGCCCACGATCTGGTATCGATGAAACAGGTTGAGCGCTGCTTGGTGTGCGACGTAGGTCTCGAGCGTGCCGGCGTGGGTACGAATGGCATCCGCCATTTGCTCCTCACCGAGCGCCCAGAGAAACTCTTCGAACGACATGGGATGCATGGTCTCTTGGCGGACGCCGCTGGGAAAAGGCAACTTGCGCTTGCGCGTAGCGACGCCGAGCTGGCTGCCGGTCGCGCATATGCGCCAGCCCGAACCCGAGAAAAAGCGAAGCGAATTGAGCGCCCGTTCGCAGAGCTGCACCTCGTCAAACAGGATGAATGCGGTTTCCTTGCGAATGGGGGTGCGTTTATAGTCTGAGATTCGTGCCACGATGGTGTCGACGTCGTCGGTGGGGCAGTCGAACAGCGGGGCAATCAGCTCAAGATCGGTCTGAAAGTCGAGTTTGACAAACGCATCGCCGGCGATTCGTCTGCCGATTTCCTCGGCAGCATATGTTTTGCCTACACGTCGCGCACCACGGATAAGGAGGGGGCGCGAGGCGTCCTTTGTCGCCCATGATTCGATAACGGATTCGATTGATCTGCGCATGGGGCTGCCTTTCCAATTTCGTGTACTTCAAATACATAGTTTAGTATGATTTCGTGTACTTTAAATACACGAAATTATGGAAAAACGTGTATTTGAAGTACACGAAATTGAACCGCCGGAGCCTGCAAGCGGATGAGCGCTGCTCATGCCGGGTGGTTTCTACCAGGCGCTCGCCACTCTGGTCTGTACCTGCCCCGACTCGATCCCGCCCCTATGCCTGCATCGAAGATTGTGCTGCGCGGCGGCGCTCCCAGCGTGCCAGCTTGATCGTCACCAGCGTGAGCACCCAGGCTACGAGCGAGAACACGGCACCAACGGCGCCCACGTAGGCAATGCCAATGCCGCTTACCACGGCGCCGCCCACCGCGGTGCCAAACGAGATACCGACGTTAAACGCCATGGGTTCCACCGAGCTCGCGAGCACCATCGATTTGGGATGGCGGCTGCGGGCCACGTCCATAAAGTGCGTGATGCACGAGACCGAGAACAGGTACATGAGCAGCGCCAGGCTAAAGACGAAGGCAAGCGCGAGGGGCATGGTGCCGCCAACGGCAAACAGTCCGAGTAACGCCGCGGCCTGGAGCACAAACGTCACGAGCAGCGCCTTCATACCGAAGCGCGCGTCGATCCATCCGCCCAGGATGTTCGAGATCAGGCAGAACACGCCGTAGGCCATAAGGGTGGTGCTGGCCTCGACCGTGCCCATGCCCAGCACCTGCTCAAGATAAGGCGTCACATAGCCGTAGAAAACGTAGACCGACCCCACGCCAAACAAAAAGATGAGCATGCCGGTGATGATGCTCGGCTCGCGTAGCAGCCCCGCCTGCTCGCGGAAGGTGGCGGGCTCATCGGTCTGACCGGAGCGCGGCATAAACGCCACAAGCGCTCCGCAGATCAAAACGGCAAAGGTCAGCGTGCTGTACATGGCCACGTGCCAATCGAGCGTGTCGGCCACAAACTTGCCGATCGAAGTGACAAAGACCATTGCCACGGAAAACGCACCATATACCACCGAGATGGCAAGTGAAGTTTGCTGCGGAGACAGCAGCTCGGGGATGTACGTTACGCCCACGGCGAGCAGCGCGCCCGAGACGGAGCCCAGGACAATGCGCGAGATAAACAGCACCTGGAAGTTGGGCGCCAACGCCATGACCAGGTTGCCGAGCACAAAGACGATGCTGTAGCACACGAGCAGCTGGTAGCGCCGGAAGCGTCCCGTGCTGAGCGCAAGCACCGGTGTGGCGATAGCGTAGACGAGCGCGAACACGCTAATAAGTTGGCCTGCGGTGGCAAGCGATACGCCGAGTTCCGTTGCCAAGTCGCTTTCGATGCCGATGACCACGAACTCGGAACAGCCGAGCGAAAAGCCTAACAACACGAGTAACGCCAGACAGAGCTTGGTGCGCGCAGGGGAGAGCGCGGCGGCGGTTGACTTGCTATTAGGCGTGGTTGCGGCGATCAAGGTTGTCACTCCAATGTCGCATTAATAAGCGGGATTCAATCCCTGCAACTCTAACAGAACGAGTCAGGTGCCTGCCCCCTTTGTCGCAGGCTGCGCTTGCCTGTATAGTCGCAATACAGGCGAAAATGGTCTCAGGTACATCGCGGGCGACAGGAGATCCCATGGGTATGCACACGACAAAGGTTGCGGTGGGCGAGGGCAAGTTTGCGCTCGAGGCCCAGCTGACGGTGACGCCGCGGGGCATGGCGGTGTACGCTTGCTCGCCGGAGTACGCGCACCTGGGCGCCACGGCGCAGGCCATTCCGCGCCCCGAGCCCGGCCGTACGGCGACGGTGAGCATCCTGGCCGTTCCGTGCCATCGAGACGAAATCCCGGCGCACGATATCGCGGCGGCGCTGGCCACACGCTTTGGCGTGCCCGTTACGGCGAGCACAGGTTTTCATGTCGAGCGGGCGAGCAAGGACGACCTGCAGCGCGTGCTCGACACCACCAAGGAACTCATCGCCGCGCTCGAGGAGGTCGCCACGCGCATCCTGCGCGCCGGCTGGGATGAGGGCGGCGCAGGTGCCGAGGTCGTGGCGGTCGATGCCGCGACCGGCGAGACGCTCGGATCCGTTGACCGCATCGAGGCCCATACCGGCGAGGGCATCCTGCATCAGGCATTTCTGACGCTTTTGGTCGAGGGCCAGGGCGAGGGCGCGCGCCTGCTGCTCTGCCGCCGCAGTCCGCTCAAACGACTGTGGGGCGGCGTGCTGGCGGATGCTTGCGCGGGGCATCCGCTGCCGGGCGAGGACGTCGCCGCCGCCACGGCGCGCCGCATCAACGAAGAGCTCAGCATTACGCGCGAGCCCGACCAGCTCAAGCACCTCGGTCACGTGGTGTATCGCGAGGACCACGGCGACGACCGCTGCGAGTGCGAGTGGTGCGAGGTCTACCTTGCCCATGTTGAGCCGGGTGAGCTGCATATCAACCAAGAGGAGATCTCGGAAGTGCGCCGCGTGGCCCCGTCCGAGCTTAAAGGCTACCTGCAGGGTCACCCCGAGCAGCTGGCCCCCTGGCTCCGCGAGGCTCTGGAGGTCCCCTCCATCCGCGCAGCCCTCGCTATGTGAAACAAAAGACAGTCCCTTTGCCACATCCAAATCGTCACAACATTCGATGAAAATCTCGAAATCGAGGAAAAGCGTCGAATGTTGTGACGGTTTTTGCCCAGAGGATCGCTTCTCATCCAAAAATCCCGCTTGACTGTATTGCCACAACACAGCGCAACGTAAGGGGTGTCCGATAACGGGCGCCCCTTTTTAAGCGGCAACGTGGCTGCGAATCCGGAGCGCCCCCAACAAGAAAGGTGGGGAGATGGAAGCGGAAAAGAAGGCGTTTAAGATCACCAAGCGCGAAATTGGCTTTGTGCTGGGTATCGTTGTCTTTTTGCTGGTGAAGTTTCTTCCTTTGGCGGAGCTGAGCTCGACGGTCGAGCTCACGGTCGGTGGCCAGACCTGTCTGGCACTGACGCTCGCCACGGTGGTGTTCTGGGCATGTGGCGTGGCGCAGCCGGGCTTTGTGGGCCTGCTCTACTGCGCGCTGCTCGTTCTGTTCAAGGTGTGCGTGGACGACACGGGCGCCGCGAGCATCTCGGCGACGGTCGCCTCTACGTTTAGCTCGTGGACCAAGGCCACCATGTGGCTGGTCATCGGCGCCTATCTCATTGCCAGCGCGGTCAAGGAGTCGGGCCTGGGCGAGCGCATCGCCTATGCGTTCATGCTCAAGTTCGTGCGCGACGCCAAGTCGCTCATCATCTCGATCTTCGCGCTCACCTTTGTGCTGTCGCTGCTGATCCCGCATCCGTTCCCCCGCGCTTTCCTCATTCTCGCCGTCGTCTCGGTCATCGCCGAGTCCGCCGGCTACGGTGACGACGACCGCGGCAAGCTCGGCTTCCTCGTGTTTGCCGCTGCCGCTCCGGGTTCCATGTTCTTCCTGACGGGCGATTCCACGCTCAACCCGCTCGTTGCGCAGTACAGCGCCGAGGCCGGCGGCATGAGCCCGTCGTTCGTTGACTGGTTCTTGTACATGAGCGTGCCTATGCTGGTCGCGCTGCTGTGCACCCTGTTCCTGGGCCTCTTCCTCTTTAAGCCCAGCAAGGAACTCGTCTACGATCGCGAGCAGATCGTGGCCAAGCAGGCTGCGCTCGGCAAGCTCTCCGTCAAGGAGATCCGCACCATCGTGTGGCTTGTCATCGCCATCGCGCTGTGGCTCACCGTCTCGGGCGACTATATCGGCTGGGTCACCCTGGCCATTGGCGTCGCGCTCGCCATGCCCATCATCGGCGAGGTTCTCACGCCCGCCAGCTGGAACGCCGTCGACATCAAGTCCCTCATGTTCCTGACGGCCGCCATGGCCGTGGGCTCCGTGGGCGGTGCCACCGGCATGAACGCCTGGATCGCCGATGTCGTGCTTCCCAGCTCCGTGCCCGAGAACATCTTCCTGTTCGCCCTGCTTGTCGCCGCGCTCTCCATGATCATCCACATGTTCATGGGCTCGGTCATGGCCGTGCTCGGCGTGTGCGTGCCGGCGTTCATCAGCTTCGCGGCCGGCTCCAGCGTGAGCCCGCTCGCCGTGGCGCTCATTGTCTTCACGTCCATCAACATCCACTACATCCTGCCGTTCCATAACCTGCCGATCCTTATCGGCGAGGGCAAGGACGCCGGCGGCTACACCTCCAAAGAGGCCATGCGCATGGGCATTCCCCTTACCGCGGTCGTCTTTATCGTCGTGCTGGTCGAGGCCGCCTGGTTCCACCTCTTTGGCCTGATGTAAGCGGCCGAGCGCTCTGGCTGTAGGCAGCTGAGCGCATGAGCTGCGAGTGGTCGAGTGCTCCACCCATGAGCGCTGCGGCCCCACTACGTTACCCAGCCCGGCGGCACTCCCGTCGCCGGGCACTCTCCCGAAAGGAGCACGCTATGTCCACTACCGATGCTTCCCAGATTCACGACCTGCGTTCTGCACTCGACTTTTTGCGCGAGATGCCGGGCCAGCTGCTCGAGACCGACACCCAGGTCGACCCGGACGCCGAGGTCTCGGGCGTCTATCGCCACGTCGGCGCCGGCGGCACCGTTATGCGTCCGACCAAAGAGGGTCCGGCGATGGTCTTCAACAACGTAAAGGGCTTTGACGATGCCAAGGTCTGCATCGGCATGCTTGCCAGCCGCAAGCGCGTTGCCGCCCTGCTCGACCTGGACGAGGAGCACCTGGGTCTCGAGATCGGCAAGCGCTTCGAGAACCTGATCGCGCCCAAGCAGATCGCCGAGGGCGCGCACATCGACTGCCAGGAGGTCGTGTACAAGGCGACCGACGAGGGCTTTGACCTGCGCAAGATCGTTCCCGCTCCCACCAACACGCCCGTCGACGGCGGTCCCTATATCACCATGGGCCTCGCTTACGGCACGAGCCCCGACGGCTCCCAGTCCGACGTGACCATCCACCGCTTCTCCTGCGTCGACAAGGACAAGCTCGCCATGTGGATTACTCCCGGCAGCCGTCACCTGGGCGCGTTCTTTGACGAGTACTGCCAGCGCGTCGAGGACATGCCCATCTCCATCTCCATCGGCCTGGACCCCGCCGTGTACATGTGCTGCGGCTTCGAGGCTCCCACCACGCCGCTCGGCTTCAACGAGCTGCAGATCGCCGGCGCCCTGCGCGGCCATGCCGTCGAGCTCGCCGACTGCGTCACCGTTCCGCAGAAGTGCATCGCCAATGCCGAGTATGTGCTCGAGGGCTACCTCATGCACGACGAGACCATCAACGAGGACGTCAACGGCCACGGCTACGCCATGCCCGAGTTCCCCGGCTACACCGGTGGCGCCAAGGTCTGCCCGGTGATCAAGATCACCGCCGTCACCACGCGCGTCAATCCCATCATGGAGAGCTGCATCGGTCCCTCGCACGAGCACGTGTCCATGGCCGGCATCCCCACCGAGGCATCCATCTACAAGATGGTCGAGACCGCCATCCCGGGCCGCCTGCTCAACGTCCACGCTGCCCCCTGCGGCGGCGGCAAGTTCGTTGCCATCATGCAGTTCAAGAAGTCGAGCAAAAATGACGAGGGCCGTCAGCGCAACGCCGCCATGCTCGCCTTCTCGGCATTCTCCGAGCTCAAGCACGTCATCCTTGTTGACGAGGATGTCGATATCTTCGATATGAGCGACGTGATGTGGGCCATGACCACGCGCTTCCAGGCCGACGTGGACCTCATCACCATCCCCGGTTGCCACTGCCACGTGCTCGATCCGTCCAACGACCCCGCGTTCGACCCCACGATCCGCGAGCACGGCATCGCCTGCAAGGCCATCTTCGACTGCACGGTTCCGTTCGACCTCAAGAAGAACTTCATCCGCTCGCAGTTCATGGAGATCGACAAGGACAAGTGGGCCAAGGAGATTGCTTTCTAGTAAGTAGCCCTACCAAGTAGTCAAGGAGTTGTCATGCCTGAGTCTTCTGTCCGTCCCCGTCGCATCGTCGTTGGCGTTTCGGGCGCCAGCGGTGCCGCGCTGGGCCTTGAGTGCCTCAATTGCCTGCGCCAGGCCGGTGCCGAGTCGGCGCTTGTCGTCACGCGCGGGGGAGAGATTACCATCGAGCAGGAGCTCGGCATGACGCTCGACGAGTTTGCGTGCCATGCCGATGTGGTCTACGACAACAAGAACATCGGCGCCGCCATCGCAAGCGGCACCTATCCGGTCGACGGCATGATCGTGGCGCCCTGCTCCATGAAGACGCTCGCCGGCATCGCGAGCGGCTACAGCGAAAACCTGTTGCTGCGCGCGGCCGATGTTCAGATGAAAGAGCAGCGCCGCCTGGTGCTCATGGTGCGCGAGACGCCCTTCAGCGCCATTCACATCGACAACATGGCGCGCCTGGCGCGCGTGCCGGGCGTCATGCTCATGCCGCCCATGCTTACGTTTTACAACGGCCCCGCCACGCTCGATGACGCGGTGCATCACATCGCCGCCAAGGCGCTCGAGGCCGTCGGCGTGTCATGTGCAAACTATAAGCGCTGGTCATAGGCGTCTTTAGGGTAGGATACGAGTAGTGTTTGAGCCCGCTGCCCCTGTGGGCGGCGGGCTTTGTGCGCTAAAAGGATGTGCCGGGAGGACTTATGCAGACAGGCATGTATGCGATTAGCGAGATGGCGAGCTTGTTTAACGTTTCGCGCCAAACGCTCATCTACTACGACAAGATCGGTCTGTTTAAACCCGCCGTGGTTAACGAAAAGGGCTACCGTTTCTATTCGCCTACGCAGATTCCGCTCATGCGTCTGATTTGCATGCTTCGCGACCTGGGGCTCGAACTCGACGAGATTGACCGCCTGACCTCGACGTTCGACATTGGCGAGATGACCGATCACCTGCGCTCGCGGGTGCAGGCGCTCGATGAGCAGATCGCTGAGCTCAAAGCCGAGCGCGCGAGCGTACAGGAGCGTCTAAGCTTTTACGACGAGGCGGTTTACTGGCGCGAGCGCGAGGGCAAGCCGGAGCTCAAGCAATTCGAGCGTCGCTACGTGGTCTTTGAGGAGTTTCCGGGCGATATCGAGCGCGGCCGCTCGATGCTTCACCCTACGCTCATGCGGGCAATCCTGCGCATGCGTACGTTGACGGGCACGCGCCCCATGCGCGGTTGGGGCGCCATGCTGCGTCGCGAGGCGCTGCATTCCGACGACCCCATCGCCGGCGCCGGCTCCTTTGCCGTGCTGCCGCGCGGTGCCGAGGAACTGCTGCCGAGCGATCCCGCCGAGCTGGCAGAGATCGGCATCGAAGTGCTGCCCGAGGGCACATATCTGTGCATGAGCCGCTGGGGCATGCCGTACGAGCCCGAGGGCATCCGCGCCGTCGTGGCCTGCATGGACGAGCACGCGCTCCAGCCCGTTGGCAACGCCTTCGACTTTTGCTACCTCGATACTACGAGCTACGACGAGTCCCACCAAGAGGACTTTTGCTGCATCCAAATCCCCGTCGCCCTCTAGATGTGACAAGGGGACTGCTCCTTCGTCACATTCGTGGTGTGGCTGCTGCCCAAACCGTCACAACATTCGATGAAAATCTCGAAAACGAGGAAAAGCGTCGAATGTTGTGACGCTTTTCCTGTCTGTGCCGGCGAGCTCCCGTGTCATCTGGGGGTATAAGGCTAGCAAGTGTTTATTTGCGAGGCCAAGGGGGCGCCCCGTATGGATATCGATAACTTTGAATGGTGGTATAGCGAGGGCGAGGCTCCGGACGAGGAGTGGGACGAGCCCGCGCCGCGTGACGTGTCGAGCGACGAGGACGAGACCGGCAGCGATGCTGCTGTCGAGCCTGACGCCGCCTCCGATGCCGCCGAGCCTCTGACCTTTGAGCAGGCTTGGGCCCAGGCTGAGGCCGACGAGGCAAAGGCCGATGCCACGGCCACACTGGGTGAGCCAGCCGACATGTCCATCTCGCCGGCAAAGACCCCGCAGCCGCGTCACACTATCGATCCCGACAGCACGGCATCCTTCAGCATTCTCGACGTGCCCTCGCAGGGTGCCCAGGCGCCTGCGCCCACGCATCGCCCCGATCTGGCTCGCGAGGAAGATGCGGGACGTCGCTCTCCGCTTGGCCCCATCCTTATCGCCTTTATGGCCGGCGTTATCGCATGCTCGGTAATTGGAAACGTCTGGAGCCATGTTGAACAACAGCGCAAAGACGCCGCCAAGGTCGAGATGTCTGTCGAGCAATCGCTCAGCCGCACGCGCTCGGTGCATGTATCGGTCGAGGTCAAGGACGGCGCGACGTGGGACACCGCGCGCGGCGACAGCCAGATGCTCGTCCATATCGTGGGTCGCACGCTCAAGGGGCAAGCGATCGACGAGTACCAATACGTCAATTCCGAAGGTGACGGCATCGAGCTCAAGCCCGGCGACTACGAGCTCACGGTCGATGAGCCGCCCGTCGCCACCGACGGCACACGTTACCGTGCCTCAAAGCGCATGGTTCCGGTGAGTTTTAATTCACAGGCGCCCGATACGGTCGATAGCACGCCGCAGGGCGGGTTTGACCTTTACGCTATTGCTCAATAACTGCACCTGTCGCTCAACCCCGCCGCCAAGAGTGGGACAATAGCCCTCGACACCGTTGTTTACTATTGGAGGAAGTAGCATGTCCACCGTCACTGCCATCAAGCGCGGCGGCCTCACCGCGGCCATCGATTCCATGGGCGCCCAGCTCACGAGCCTTGCCCTCAACGGCAACGAGTATCTGTGGCAGGGCGACCCGGCCTTTTGGGGCAAGCATGCGCCTATCCTGTTCCCCATCGTGGGATCGCTGCGCAACAACATGGCGACATCTGCGGCCGGCACCTGCGAGATGCCGCGCCACGGACTCGCTCGCATCGTCGAGCACAAGTTGGTCGAGGTTTCGGAGGACGGCTCCTCGGTAACGTACGAGATCACTGACACGCCCGAGTCGCTCAAGGCGTTCCCGTTCCACTTTAAGCTCAACATGACCTATGCCCTGACCGGCGACGCCACGCTCACGCAGACCTTTGCCGTCACCAACACCGGCGACGTGGCCCTGCCGTTCTCGGTGGGCGGTCATCCTGCATTCAACGTGCCCGCCCCCGGTGCCGAAGACGAGGCGTTCGAGGATTACGAGCTGGCGTTTACCGAGGCTTGGACTAACGAGGCCCCCATCATCACGCCCGACGGTCTTATGACGTTCGAGGGCAGCTACAAGGCTCCCGATAACTCGGACGTGCTGCCCATCACGCACCGCAGCTTCGATAACGACGCCATCATGTTCACCGATGCCCCGGGTTCCACGCTCACGTTGCGCGGCCGCAAGTCGGGCCACGGCGTCAAGATCGACTTTGAGGGCTTTAAGTACATCGGCGTGTGGTCTGCCGCCAACGACGCCCCGTTTGTGGCGCTCGAGCCCTGGACCGGCCACACCACCATGGACACCGAGGACGACGTCTTTGAGCACAAGGTCAACACCATTACCTTGGCACCGGGTGAGACGGACGTTCGCAGCTTTAGCGTTACCCTGCTCTAGAGGTTCCGCCGTTCTAACGAACGACGGACCGGTCGACGCTGCGCGCCACCCAGAGCGACAATTTGTCATTCAAAAGGCAAGGCATGACCAGAAGGTCTATGCCTTGCCTTTTTCATGCCAAGTGGTACATGGGGACAGGTTACTTTGTGCCAATCGTCCTCGTGTGTCTATTAATTTTTCGCGCACATGCCGCGCTGCTGGTTGTTGACGTATATCCTGTCTTATTGTCAGCAAAACGACATAGGGAAGGCATCAGATGCAACCTCGACTACAGCGCGACGCGCAGGCCCAGCCGGTGTGCAGTCGTCGCATCTTCTTGGGTAGCGCCCTCGCTGCGAGCGCAACCGTTGTCGCCGGCGCGCTTGCCGGCTGCCAGCGTCCGTCCACACTCAAGGTGGTCCAGCCCACGACGGGCGGCGGTCGCGATGACCTGTCCGATTCCGTTATCGGCAAGGATAAGATCCGCATCGGCATGGAGGCGGCCTACGCCCCGTACAACTGGCAGGTTTCCGAGGCCAGCGAGTTCACGATCCCCATCGACAACGTGCAGGGCGCCTATGCCGATGGCTACGACGTGCAGATCGCCAAGATCGTCTGCAAGGCTCTCGGCGGCGAGCCCGTTGCCGTCAAGCAGAGCTTCTCGGGCCTTATCGACTCGCTCAACAACGGCCAGATTGACCTCATCATCGCCGGCATGAGCGCCACGCCCGAGCGCGAGGAGTCCGTCGGCTTTTCCGACCCGTACTTCATTGGCTACTTTGGCCTGTTCGTAAAAGAGGGCTCGCCCTACCAAAACGCCACCAAGCTCAGCGACTTCAGCGGTGCCACGGTGCTCGGCCAAAAGGACACCATGCTCGATACCGTCATCGACGAGATTCCGGGCGTTGTGCACAAGAACCCGGTCGATTCGGTCCCCACGGTGTTCTCGAATCTGCTGCAGGGCACGTGCGACGCCGTGACCTACAACACGGAGAACGAAAAGGGCTATATGGCCCAAAATCCCGGTATCGTCCCCATCCACTTTGCCGAGGGCGAGGGCTTTAAGCAGGAGGTCACGGCAAATGTCGGTTGCCGCAAGGGCTCGGACAAACTGCTTAAGCTCATCGACAAGACACTCAAGGGCATTAGCCAAGAGGAGCGCGACCAAATGTGGGACGCGTGCCTCGACCGTCAGCCGGCATAGGGAGGCAGCATGAAAGGCATCAATCGTCTGGCCTCCTTTATCAAGGCCGACCACCGTTATGTGTACCTGGGCACGAGCGTTATCGCGGCGCTCGGCTTGGCATTTAGCCAGCGCAACCCCACGCTGCTGAGCTTTTTGGCGCCCACCGGCATCTTCCAGGATTGCCTTTGGGCGATTCTTTGGGCCTGGATCGTCGTGTCGGCGGCAGCGCTCGTCACCAAGGTTATGCACTGGAGCGACTATCGCGAAAAGTCACCGTTTGCATCCGAGCGTTTCCGTCGCGGCGCGCGCCTGGGCAGCTATGTCGTGGTCGTCATCGCGGCGATCTTCTTTGTCGACCGCTGCGTCATGTCGTTTATCGATCTGGTGCAGGTGAGCATTGTCTCGGATTCCAACCCCAGCGACTTTTTGTCGAGCTTGGTCTACATGACCTACAAGAGCGGCGACTTCTTCATCCGTGGCATCGAGATCACCATCGCGCTTGCCACCTTCGGCACCGTCATCGCATTCTTCCTGGCGCTGCTCTTTGTGTTCCTGCGTATTCAGACCTTCGACCGCGTAGACAACGACCTGGTGCGCTTCTTTAAGAGCATCGGCCGCGGCTTTGCGACCGTCTACTCCACCATCGTGCGCGGCACGCCCATGATGGTCCAGGGCCTGCTCATCTATTACGCGGGCTTCACCGTTTTGCGCGGCATGGGCTTCGAGACTGCCCAGGCCAACCAGATTTGGAGTACCTTCACCGCCGGCCTCGTCACCATCTCGCTCAACTCCACCGCCTACATGATGGAGGTCCTGCGCGGCGGCATCGAGTCCATCGATCCCGGCCAGGCCGAGGCAGCGCGCTCGCTGGGGCTTTCGCAGTGGCAGGCTATGCGCAAGGTCGTGTTCCCCCAGGGCATTAAAAACGCGATTCCGGCGCTCACCAACGAGCTCATCATTAACATCAAGGATTCGTCGGTGCTCTCGGTCATCGGCGTGTTCGACCTCATGTATGCCACCACCACCGTCGCCGGCGTGTACTACCGCCAGATGGAGGTCTACTGCGTGGCGCTCGTGGTCTACCTGATCCTGACGCTCGTGGCGAGCCGCCTGCTCGAGGCCTTTGGCAAAAAGCTCGGCGCCGAGGCTCCTGCCACGCTGCCCAGCTCTAACTAGGCTTAAGACGAGGAGAATCATCATGGCAGATACCGCCACTACCGGCACCGCGGCCGCCGCACAAACTAAAGAGTCACTCATCCGCGTCGAGGGCCTGCGCAAGAGCTTCGGCTCGCTCGAGGTGCTCAAGGGTATCGACTTGTCCGTCAATCCCGGCGAGGTCGTCACCATCATCGGTGCTTCGGGTTCGGGCAAATCGACCTTTCTGCGCTGCCTCAACCTGCTCGAGACCCCGGACGCGGGCCACATCTGGTTCCACGGCCAGGACCTTACGGCCGAGCGCTGCAATATCAATAAACTCCGCGAGGACATCGGCATGGTGTTCCAGGGCTTTAACCTGTTCAACAACATGGATGTGCTCGACAACTGCACGCTCGCGCCCGTCACGCTCAAAAAGATGAACAAGGCCGAGGCCGAGAAGGTCGCGATGGAGCATCTGACGAGCGTGGGACTCGAAAAGTTCGCGCACGCCGCCGTTGGCCGCCTGTCCGGTGGTCAAAAACAGCGCGTGGCCATCGCTCGTGCCCTATGTATGAATCCGCAGATCATGCTGTTCGACGAGCCGACCTCCGCGCTCGACCCCGAGATCGTGGGCGAGGTGCTCGAGGTCATGCGCAAGCTCGCCGCCGACGGCATGACCATGGTCGTCGTCACGCACGAGATGGCCTTTGCCCGCACGGTGTCCGACCGCGTGGTCTTTATGGACAAGGGCGTGGTGCTCGAGGATGCCGCGCCGGCCGAGCTCTTCGGCAACCCCAAACACCAGCGCACTCGTGAGTTCCTCTCTCGCTATCTCGAGGACAAATAACCGACCGCAAACGCTTACGTTGCAGGGCCGCTCCCGTGGGGCGGCCTTTGTCGTCACAATCGAAAGGATGTCATGGCCGAGGTTTGGCGCTTCTTTGCGCATGAGGACGATTTTGCCGATATAGACGAGGTCAGCGCGTGCGAGCGCTTGGGCCGCGTGCTGTCGTTTCCGACCATTTCGAGCATGGATGCCGAGGCGGTGGACTGGCAGCCCTTCGACGACCTGCGCGCCTATATGCAGCAGGCCTGGCCGCGCGTGTTTGCGGCGGGCGAGGTCGAGCTTATCGACCACTCGCTGTTGGTGACGCTTGTCGGCTCCGACCCTGCTCTCAATCCTGTTATGCTCATGGGCCACATGGACGTGGTCCCCGTGGTGCCGGGTACCGAGGCCGACTGGACGCACGCCCCCTTTAGCGGGCACGTGGACGACACCTACATTTGGGGCCGCGGCGCTATCGACATGAAGGATCAGGTCGCAGGCATTCTCGAGGCGGTTGAGTATGCATTGGCGCACGGTTGGGAGCACAAGCGTTCGCTGTTGCTCGCCTTTGGCCAGGACGAGGAAACCACGCAGTACGGCGCTGGAGCTATCGGCCGCGTGCTCGAGGAGCGCGGTGTTGAGCTCGAGTTCCTGATCGACGAGGGCGACTACCGTATTGTTTCGGCTGCCGAGTACGGCGCGGGCGAGGGCTGGCTTATGCATGCCGACCTGGCCGAAAAGGGCTATGCCGATATCGTGCTCAAGACGAAGAGCGCGGGCGGGCATTCGTCTAACCCCTACGGCGGCACGTCGCTCGAGGTGCTCAGCCGTGCCATCGCCGCAATCTGCGATATCGAGTGGCCGACGCGCGTGACCGATCTGCTTGCCGCGCAGCTTGTCGAGCTGGGGCTCTACACGGCGGATGAGATTGCCGCCAACGGGGGCGCCATTGTCCGCGATTGCCTCGCCAGCAAGAAGCTCTATCCGCTGGTGACGACCACCTGCGCGCCCACGCAGATCGAGGGAGGCAGCGCCGGCGCCAACGTGATGCCGCAGGATATGTGGGCCAACATTAACTTCCGCATGCTCGAGGGCACGAGCGTGGCCGACGTTGTGGCGCGCTGCCGTGAGGCGGTTGCCGGGGCGGACCTTGCCGGTCGTGTCGAAGTGGAGCTGGGCCCCGGCAGCTCCGAGCCCTCGCCGTCCCCGCGCATCGGTGGTCCCGGCCTCGAGGCGGTTCGCTCCATCGCCGCCCGCTATTTCTGCGATCCAAAGGGGACGGAGGAAAACGGATCATCCGAGCCGTTGGCGATTGTCCCCTCGACCGTGATCGGCGCGACCGACGCTGCCAACTACCAGCACATTTGCTCCGAATGCATTCGTTTTTCGGCGTTTGTGGTCGACGATGACGAGTGCGACCGCGGCGTCCACGGCACCAACGAGCGCATCACCCGCCGCGCCTACCTCCAGGGTGTTCGCTTCCTCATCGCCCTGCTCCATACGCTCTAGAATCCGACAAAGGGACTCTCCCTTTGTCGGATTCCGTGCGGGTTGTATGCAGGTTTGCCTGCGCACGCTATCATGTATGGGTTAGACCGCAACTATGTACCCCCATACGCGAAGGGATGCGCATGTATCTGAAGATCGACATGTTCTAGCCGGGCTTTACCCCCGCAGCGGCGCCCCGCGCCCCATCAATTCTGCCGATTTTCACCTTCACGCATATAAAAGGAGTCCGTCATGCGCGACAAGCTCGAAAAGATCATCAAGGCCTACGAGGAGCTCGAGAAGAAGCTTTCCGACCCAGCCGTCGCCTCCGATATCAAGGAGTTCACGCGTCTCAACAAGGAGTACGCGCACCAGTCCGACCTCATCGCCGCCTCGCGCGAGTACATCGGCGCGCTCGATGACATCAAGGCTGCCAAGGAAATGCTCCACGATACTACCGATGCCGATGAGAAGGAGATGCTCCAGATGGACATCTCCGAAAACGAGGCCAAGCTTCCCCAGCTCGAGGAAGACATCAAGTACATGCTCATCCCGAGCGACCCCAACGACGGCAAGAACACCATCGTCGAGATTCGCTCCGCCGCCGGTGGCGACGAGGCGGCCATCTTCGCCGGCGACCTGTACAAGATGTATCAGCGCTTCTGCGAGTCGCGCGGCTGGAAGACCACCGTGCTCGACTCCAGCCCCAGCGAGGCCGGCGGCTTTAAGTCCATTGAGTTCAAGGTCGAGGGCGACCGCGTCTACTCCGTCATGAAGTTCGAGTCCGGCGTGCACCGCGTCCAGCGCGTTCCCAAGACCGAGTCCCAGGGCCGTATCCAGACCTCCACGGCAACCGTCGCCGTGCTTCCCGAGGCCGAGGAGATCGACGTTCAGATCAACCAGTCCGACCTGCGCATCGATACCTACTGTGCCTCCGGCCCTGGCGGTCAGTGCGTTAACACCACCTACTCCGCCGTGCGCATCACCCACCTGCCCACCAACACCGTGGTGCAGTCGCAGGAACAGCGCTCCCAGATCCAGAACCGCGAAGTCTGCATGCAGATGCTGCGCGCCCGTCTGTTCGAGATGGAGCTCGAGAAGCAGCAGGCAGAGCTCGGTGCCGAGCGCCAGAGCCAGATCGGCCACGGCAACCGTTCCGAGAAGATCCGTACCTACAACCAGCCCCAGGACCGCGTGACCGATCACCGCATCGGTTTCAACTCCACCTACAATGGCGTCCTCCTGGGCGACCAGCTCGGCACCGTCATCGAGGCGCTCGCCGCCGCCGAGCGTGCCGAGAAGCTGGCACAGGCAGTCTAAGTTCCGCCGTTCTACCGAACGGCGGACCAGCCGACGCTGCGCGCCGTCCAGAGCGACAATTTGTCATTCAAAAGGCAAGGCATGACCAGAAGGTCTATGCCTTGCCTTTTTCATGCCAACTTGTTCGCTCTGGACGTCGCTCGCTGGCATTGCCAAAACATCGGCGTTTCCTTGGTTGTCAAATGATCCGTAGGGAGTCATTGGTGACATTGCCTTGATATTTTATTCAGTCGGCTGTGATGTCATTTGAGCTGCTTACCTGCTTAAGGTAATTGACGGCATAAGTCCGCTATCGAAAATATTGCTCAAAATATCGTTCAAGAAGTCGCGGAGCGATTTTTGATGGGTCGTGCGTCAAGCGATGTGGCAAGTTCTTGGTTAGATATTGGTCAGTTTTGGGGCAACCTTGCCAAAAGCTTGACGAATGCAAATTTAGACGTCAGCGAATGAACACTTTGAGCGAGCTCGGTGCAAAATTCTGGGCTGATTCTCGATAATCGCCTTCAATCGCCCCTTGCCAAGCGCTGGCCTCGCTTACAATCTGCTCCGACATTCGCGCGCCGTCCGGCGCTTAAGAGGGGAGGGCCCCATGGCAAACGAGATTTGGACCATCAAGCGTTGTCTCGAGTGGACCAAGGAGTACCTGGCCGAGCGCGGCGAGGAGCACCCCCGTCTTTCTGCCGAGTGGCTGCTGTGCGCCGCCACGGGCCTGGCGCGCATTGACCTATATATGCGTATGGACGAGACGCTTAACGCGGCCCAGCTCGAGACCATGCATGCGGCCGTTGTCCGCCGCGCTAAGGGCGAGCCGCTGCAATACATCACGGGCAGCACGCAGTTTCGCATGATCGACGTCGCGTGCGCCCCCGGTGTGCTCATTCCGCGCCCCGAGACCGAGATGCTCGTCGAGGAAGTCCTCAATTATCTGGATGCCGAGGTACTGAGCCCCGAGGCCGCTGCCCGTCAGCGTGTTGAGCTGCCTTGGAACGATGAGGTCGAGGAGGCACGCAAGGCCGAGGCCGCATTGGCCGACGAGCGAGCGACGGCCGAGCGCCGTGCCGCCAACCTCACAGCTGCCGACGAGGCGGCGCTAGGCGGCGATGTGCTGGGCAGTCGCGCTTATGCCGAGGAACTGGCCGATCGCGAGGCCGAGGAAGCCGCCGCGCAGGCGGCAGAAGCCGAAGCGGCAGAAGCAGAGGCCATGGAAACCCCCGAGCCCGAGCTCGACGAATATGGCATCGCCATTGAGGACAACGACCAACAGGCGACTCCCGCGCAAGATGCCGCCGAGGCCAACGTATCTGCCCCAGCCGAGCCCCGCACTGCCCGCGTTCTCGAGGTCGGCTGCGGCACGGGCTGCATTTCGCTCTCCCTTGCCTGGGAGCGCCGCGGCCACGTTACCTGCACTGCTACCGATATCGAGCCGCGCGCCATCGATCTGGCCACCAAAAACCGTGATGCGCTTGGCCTCACGTCCGACGAGGTCGCCTTCAGCCTCACAAACCTGGTGAGTTCCATTCCCCGCGAAGAGTGGGGCACCTTTGATGTGCTCGTCTCCAACCCACCTTACATCCCGACCGACGTCATGCGCTCGCTGCCGCATGAGGTCAAGGACTTTGAGCCCGATCTGGCGCTCGAGGGCGGTGCCGACGGTCTCGATATCTTCCGCCGCCTGCTCAACGCGGCGCCCTACATGCTGCGTGCCGGCGGCCTGTTTGCCTGCGAGCTCTACGAGGGCGCGCTCGACGCCGCGGCCGAGCTCTGTCGTCAAGCAGGCCTTTCGGACGTGCGTATCGTCCACGACCTCACCGATCGCCCCCGCATTGTCCGAGCCATCGTCATCGAGCCCAAGCAACGCCAGTAATATTTATTAACTGGTTAGCAAAAATTATAAAGTAGTTTATAATTAGGACGGCTGAAAGAGGTCGGCCCATGCAACCTCCTACCTTTCGGGAAATCATTGCCCTACTCAAGCACGATGGATTCGTGAAGGTCGCGCAAGTCGGTAGTCATGCTAAGTATGTTTCTGGTGACCGCGTTGTCACCGTGAACGGCTCTGGTGGTGATCGACCAAAGAAGGGCACGTGGGCAAGTATTCGTCGCCAAGCTGGATGGTAGTTGGAGGCAAAATGAGGCAGCGATTTACCTATGACTGCGTTCTCATAAAAGAAGACGATGGTTACTGCGCTAGCTTCCCGCAGATTCCCGGCGCCTTTGCCGATGGCGATACGCGCGAAGAAGCGATTGCCCATGCCACCGAGGCACTGATGGCGTTTTTGGCCGACGACCTCAACAACGGTTTGACTCCGGCAGGGTACGAACGCTCGGCCGAGGTCGTGGCCCTTTCAGTCGAAATCGACCACGAGGACGCTCGGGAAGCGGCGTGCCGAACATTTAAAGACGCAGCGCTGGACCTCAAAGTCTCCGCTCCGCGGATTACCGCGCTGGTCAAAGCCGGAAAGCTCGATGTTGAACTCGTCGACGGCCGTCGGATGATAACGATAGACAGCATCGAGCGTTACGCCGCCCAAGAACGTCACGCCGGCAGGCCAAAGAAGTTCGTCGCAGTCCAATAACCCCCTCACTTTCACCGACTACTAGAGCCGCTCACCAAACCAACATGCGCTCTGGGCAAATAGGTTGAACGTTTCGTGCGAGAATGCCCCACAGTAAACAAACTTGCACCAGAGCGTAAGGGGCTGGCATACACATGCAGACGGTCTATCGGGTATACGAGGGAACGCGCGAGCCGCATCGGCTTGCCGTCGAGCGCACGGCCGAGGTGCTCGGCCGCGGCGGCCTGGCCCTGATCCCGACCGAGACCGTCTACGGTGTCGCCGTGGTAGTCAACGCCTTCTCGGACGCCGTGCCCCAAGATACAAGCGAATTCCCATCGTGGCCGCGCGATCCGCAGGCTGCCGTCAATGGCGCCGCAGTTCCTGCGCTCGGCACCGGCTATCGCCGTATCTTCACTCTCAAGCAACGTGAACTCACGCAAACCGTCGCTTGGCTGGTCGATGGCGTCGAAGCACTCGACCGCTATGGCGTGGATATCCCGGAAGATGCCCGCATACTCGCGCGACGATGCTGGCCGGGAGCCCTGACTATCGTGGTCAAGGCAGCCCCCTGCGTGCCGACCTTTATGCGCGCTGCCGACGACACGGTGGCACTTCGCGCTTCGGCCTCGCCCGTGGTGCAGGCGCTCATTCGCGCCTGTGGCAGCCCCCTTGCCTGCACCAGCGCCAACACGCATGGCGCGCCCGCGCCGGCAAGTTTTATCACGGTGGAGGGTCGCATCCTGGAGGGGGTCGATGTTGCCGTCGACGCCGGTGAGACCCCGTGTCGCGACGCCTCGACCATCGTGTCGTTTCAGCACGGCGAGCTCCAGATCCTGCGCCAAGGCGCACTTCCCGCATCAGAGATCGAACGGGTCCTGTCCGACCCGATGCAATAGAAAGGTGTAAGCGATGTCGTTGAATCTGGGCAGCCTGGGCATGGAAGATGCCTCGTTTGACTTTGGCGGTTCCTACATCATGGCGCTCGACTGCGGCACCACCTCGGTACTTGCGACCATCGTCGACGAGTACGGATGCATCGTCGCGCAGGCACGTCGCAGCGTCAAAACCAGCTTCCCGCGTCCCGGCTGGGTGGAGCAAGACCCCATGGCGGTCCTTGCTAGCCAGATCGCCGTCATGATGGAAGTCCAGTTTAAGAGCGGTATCCACTCCGACCGCATTGCTGCCATCGGCATCTCCAACCAGCGCGAGACCACGGTGGTCTGGGATCGCGTGAGCGGTCAGCCGATCTATAACGCTATCGTATGGCAGTGCCGCCGTACCGCGCCGGCAATCGACGCGTTGGTTGAACAGGGTTGCGAGGAGCTGGTGCGCTCCCGCACGGGACTCACGCTCGACCCGTATTTCTCGGCCTCCAAGGTACAGTGGATTCTCGACAACGTCGACGGCGCACGCGAGAGCGCGGCGGCGGGCGACCTCATGTTTGGCACCATCGACACCTGGCTCATTTACAACCTCACCGGCGGCCAGGTCTTTGCCACCGACTACACCAATGCCAGCCGCACGGCACTCTTTAATATCCATACGCTCGATTGGGACGACGACCTGCTGGCGCTCTTTGACGTTCCACGTTCCATGATGCCCGAGGTTCGCTGGAGCTCGGGTGACTACGGCCGCGTCGCGAGCGACATCATGACCAACATGCCGCCCATCATGGGTGTGGCGGGCGACCAGCAGGCGTCGCTGTTCGGTCACTGCTGCTTCCATCCCGGCCAGACCAAAAACACCTATGGCACGGGCTGCTTTATGCTCATGAACACCGGCGACGAGATCGTCGAATCCAAGAACGGTCTGGTCTCCACCATCGGTATCGCTGCGAACGGGAAGATCAGCTATGCGCTCGAGGGCTCCATCTTTGCTGCCGGTTCCACCATGAACTGGCTTCGCAACAACATGGGCATCATCTCGAGCGTGAGCGAGTCGGCACAACTCGCCGCTTCGATTAGCGACAACGAGGGCTGCTACTTCGTTCCCGCCTTTGCGGGTCTGGGCGCTCCCTGGTGGGACCCGCATGCCCGCGGTATCGTGTGCGGTCTGACCGGCGCCTCGAGCCGTGCGACCATCGTACGTGCCGCCTGCGAATCCATGGCATATCAGAGCTACGACGTGCTGCGCGCCATGGAGCAGGACGTGGGGCTTTCGATCGAGCGCCTGTCTGTCGATGGCGGTGCCTCGCGCAACGAGTTCATCATGCAATTCCAGGCCGACCTGCTGGATATCCCCGTGCTGCAATGCGAGACGGTGGAGACCACGGCAATCGGTGCCGCGTACTTGGCGGGTCTTGCCGTCGGCTATTGGGAAGACCTGGAAGAGCTGGAGCAAAATGCCCAGATCGTTAGGACCTTCCTTCCCCACATGTCCGCCGAGCGCCGCGAGCAAAACCTTGCGGGCTGGTGTGATGCAGTCAGGCGCTCGCTCAGTACCGCACAGTAGGGCTGCGATGGGCTGCTCGATACAACAAACCGCTAAACTAATGCATGGCGTGCGGCGGCAACATTGCTGCGCGCCTTGTCAGCGAGGCCGTTTTGCGGCCGCAACGAAAGGGGCAATCAACCCATGACCGTCACCTATGATGCGTCCCGTGTGACGCTTGTCGATCACCCGCTCGTTCAGCACAAGCTGTCGATCCTGCGCGATAAAAACACCGGCACCAACCAGTTCCGCCAGCTCGTGCGCGAGCTTGCGCTCTTTGACGGCTACGAGGCCATGCGCGACCTGCCTATGGAAGACGTCGAGGTCGAGACCCCCATCACTACCGCCACGTTCAAACAGCTTGCCGGCAAGAAACTCGCCATCGTGCCCATCCTGCGTGCGGGCCTTGGCATGGTCGACGGCATCCTCGACCTGGTGCCCTCCGCTCGCGTGGGCCACATCGGCATGGAGCGCGACGAGGTCACCCACGAGCCGCATGAGTATTACTGCAAGATGCCCAAGGATATCGACCAGCGTATCTGCCTGGTTGTCGACCCCATGCTCGCCACGGGCGGTTCGGCCGAGATGGCTATCAGCTACCTGCGCGAGCGCGGTGTCAAGGACATCCGCATGCTGTGCATCGTCGCCGCGCCCGAGGGCCTCAAGTCGCTGACCGAGAAGGATCCTGACGTACATATTTATACGTGCGCCATCGATGACCATCTCAACGAGGCCGCCTACATCGTTCCCGGCCTGGGCGACGCCGGCGACCGCATCTACGGCACGCTCTAGTCGCTGGGCTAAACGGCCGCGGCTGCAAATACGAAGAAACGGTGCGCGCGGACGAACAAAAGGCGACCGCGCGCACTCCTGTTAACGGACGTTTTGCCCTGCAGGGTTCGAGAAAAACGTATTACCGTACCTGCGGCATAAAGAAGGTCTTAAGAAAACGAACAGGTGCGTATTAACCGATGCTTTTTCGGTTGTACTTTAGCGATTGGCTCGTACAATATTCACCAATGTTTGGCGGGAACTGTTCTGTGAGGCGTTAAAAAGGAAAGTGAGGACGCCAGTGTTTCAGATAGCCGATCTGCTCGCTATCGTTGCAGGCGCCATCGCGGGCGCAATTGCCTTCCTTCCCTTTGTCTTTACGCTCAAGCCGGTTCTTGACGATAAACAGAATGCGGACATGCTCAAGGGTATGGTGAGTCTGGCGGTCTCGGCAATCGCCCTGCTCGTCTTTACCTTGGTTGTGTTTGTGTTGTTCGGAGAGGCATTTCGCATGTTCCTCCTGGGCGAGGCGATCGGCTTCGTGGCCTTTATGGCTGCCTGCGCGGTTCGTGTCGCCAAGGCGCTGCGAGATCCTCATGAGGTCGAAAGGTAAGTCGTGGAAATTTTTGAAAAGCTGCCTGATGAGATTAATCATCTGGTCAGCGAGTTCAGCTCCACCCCTGTCGTGGGCGATCTGAGCTGCGGCATCACGCAGTACTCGTTTTGGCTGATCGTCTCCACGATCGTGCTCCTGATCGTCCTGGCCGTGTTCAAGAAGAAGCAGACCCTGGTTCCCAAGGGCTTCTTCGTCAACGGTTTCGAGTACATCATCGAGTACGTCGAGAACGATATCGGCAAGGGCGTCGTGGGTGAGAACTGGAAGAAGCACTTCCCGTTCCTGTGCTCGCTTTTCCTGTTCATCCTGATCAATAACATGATCGGCCTGATCCCGGGAATGAAGCCCGGCACCGGCGCAATCGGCTCCACCGCCGCGCTCGCCATTTTCGCCTTCGTGTACTTCATCTACTACGGATGCAAGGCTCACGGCGTGATCGGCTACATCAAGAGCCTCGCCCCGCAGGGCGTGAGCTTCCCGATGAACGTGCTCGTGTGGGTCGTCGAGCTTTTCTCGACCTTCCTGCGCCTCATCACGCTCGCCGTCCGTCTGTTCTGCAACATGTTCGCAGGACACGTGGTCATGGGCTCGTTCGCCATCATGGCGAGCATGTTCATGCAGCCGCTGCTTCAGCAGGTTTCCGCGGCGCACGCCGTCGGCGCCCTGCCTTCGCTGGCCTGGCTTGCCATCCTCATTCTGATCTATGCGATCGAGCTTGTGGTCGGCGCTATCCAGGCTTACGTCTTCACGGTCCTTACCGCCGTGTATGTCTCCGAGGCGGAGGAGGTCGCAGAGGAGGAGTAGTCTTCCGTTCGCGCCTTAAAGGTAAGGCAATTCGTTAAACCGCCGGTGCCCGTACCCATGGAGCCCGGCAGTTATAAAAAGGTTATCCTGCGTGAAATAAGACACGCACGACAAAGGAGGAATCGTGGGAGTTATCGGTTACGGTCTCGGTGTTATCGGCGCTGGTCTTGCTATCGGCCTGTCTGCTCTGGGTGCTACGGGTGCTATGGCCCGTCAGCCTGAGGTCCAGGGCCGCGTGTTCACCGTCTTCATCATGGGCTCCGCCTTCGGCGAGGCTCTGGCTCTGATCGGCTTCGTTGTCGCGCTGATCGTTAAATAGCACGGAGCGTCAAGTATGAATCTTTCATCCCAGAAGAGCGCGATCGCACTCTCCGCGTCCGCGGCCGCGCTGCTCATGCCGGTTTCCGCGTTCGCCGAGGACGGCGCTGCCGGTGCGGACATCCTCATCCCTAAGATGGCGGAGTTCATCCCGGCGCTTATCGCCTTCCTGATTATCTGGATCGTGCTGGCCAAGGTCGCCCTGCCGGGCATCATGAAAACCATGGAGGAGCGCGGCAAGAAGATCGAGGAGAGCCTCGACGAGGCCGAGAAGACCAAGCAGGAGGCTATCGCCAAGCGCGCTGAGTCCGACTCGATCGTCACCGACGCCCGTCGTCAGGCTGCCGACATCGTTCTCGAGGCCCGTAAGGACGCCGAGTCCGAGCGCGCCCGTATCATCGAGGCTGCTCACAAGGAGGCCGAGGAGATCATCGCCAAGGCCCATACGACCGTCGAGGACGAGCGCAAGTCCATTTACGCCGGTGCCGCGAGCTCCATCGCCGACCTGTCCGTTGCCGTCGCCACCAAGATCGTGGGCGAGGCACTCGAGGACGAGACCGAGCAGAAGAAGCTCATCGAGCGCTACATCCAGGAAGCAGGTAGCCTGAATGCCGACTAGCCGCTATCAGGACAAGGTGCTCGAGACCTACGCGCGCTCCCTTCTGGAAGCCGCTAAGGCCGAGAACCATGTGTTCGAGGACCTCGAGATGATCGAGCGCTTGGCTTCTGCCAGCCCCGAGATCATCGCCGTGCTCGACACCATGTCCAAGCGCGACCAGCTCGACCTTCTTCCCAAGGTGGCAGCTGCCTTTAAGTATGTTGCCGAGGAAGACGAGGATGTAGTGGGCGTGACCGTCACCACGGCGATCCCGCTCGACGACGAGCTGCGTCAAACCATCACTAAGAAATGCGAGCAGGACTTCGGCCGCAAGGTATTCCTTATCGAGCAGGTCGACCCGTCTATCGTGGGCGGCCTGGTGCTCGAGGCCCGCGGCGAGCGTCGTGATATTTCCGTCAAGACGCAGCTGCGCATCGCGCAGGAGACCCTCGCAAACTCTGCTAATTCGTACGGAGGTGAAGCCTAATGTCCGAAACCCTCAATGCCCAGGATATCGCCAAGAAACTGCAGGAGCAGCTCACGAGCCTCTCCGCGACGGTCGATACGCATGAGGTTTCAACGGTCGACGAGGTAGGCGACGGCATCGCGCGCGTCTCCGGCCTCAAGAGCGCCATGGCAGGCGAGCTTCTGGAGTTCAAGAGCTCCGATACCGGTGAGACCGTCTTCGGCCTTGCCCAGAACCTTGACCGTGACGAGGTCGGCGCCGTTCTGTTCGGTGCCGTCGACTCCATCAAGGAAGGCGACGAGTGCCGCACCACTGGCCGCATTATGGATATCCCCGTGAGCCGTGCCATGCTCGGCCGCGTCGTCAATCCGCTCGGCCAGCCCATCGACGGCCTGGGCGACATCGTCGCCACGCACCGTCGCCCCATCGAGTTCAAGGCTCCCGGCGTCATCGATCGTACCCCGGTGTGCGAGCCGGTTCAGACCGGTCTGCTCGCTATCGACTCCATGGTGCCTATTGGCCGCGGTCAGCGTGAGCTCATCATCGGCGACCGTAAGACCGGTAAGACCGCCATCGCCATCGACGCTATCCTCAACCAGCGCGGCAAGGGCATGGTCTGCATCTATGTCGCCATCGGCCAGAAGGCCTCCACGGTTGCTAACATTCGCGAGACCCTCGCTCAGCACGGTGCGCTCGACTACACCATCATCGTTTCGGCCACCGCTGCCGATTCCGCCCCTATGCAGTACATCGCGCCTATGGCCGGTGCCGCTATCGGCGAGTTCTTTATGTACAACGGCGAGGACGGCAAGCCCGCCAGCGAGACCAACCCCGGCGGTCACGTGCTCGTCATCTACGACGACCTGTCCAAGCAGGCCGTGGCATATCGTCAGATGTCGCTGACGCTGCATCGTCCGCCCGGACGCGAGGCCTATCCTGGCGACATCTTCTACCTGCACTCTCGTCTGCTCGAGCGTGCCGTCAAGATGTCCAAGAAGAACGGCTACGGCTCAATGACGGCACTGCCGATCATCGAGACTCAGGACGGCGACGTCTCGGCCTACATTCCGACCAACGTCATTTCCATTACCGATGGTCAGATCTACCTGCAGTCCGAGCTCTTCTTCCAGGGCCAGCGCCCGGCAGTCGACGTGGGCATTTCCGTGTCCCGCGTCGGTGGCGACGCGCAGACCAAGGCCATGAAGCAGGTCGCCGGCAACCTTCGTCTGGACCTCGCTTCGTACCAGGAGCTCGCTGGCTTTACCCAGTTCGGCTCCGACCTTGACGAGGCTACTCAGAAGCAGCTGACCCATGGTGCCCGCATGACCGAGCTCCTGAAGCAGCCGCGTTACAAGCCGTTTGAGGTTGGCGAGCAGATCGTTACGCTGTTCGCTGGCAACGAGGGCTTCCTGGATGACCTGGAGATCGCCGACGTGCTGCCTTTCCGTGCCGAGCTCATCGAGTACATGGACAATGGCTTTGGCTCGCTGCTCGACAAGGTTCGCGCCAAGAAGATCGATGATGACACCAAGGCTGAGCTCTTGCGCGTCATCGGCGACTTCAAGCAGCAGTTCATGGCCAAGCATCATTCGGATGTTTCTGGATCAGAGGAGAACTAAGCCCCATGGCCAACCTTCGCGACATTAAGAAGCGAATCTCCTCGGTTACCACGACCAAGCAGATCACGCGCACGATGGAGATGGTCTCTACGGCCAAGATCCGTCGTGCCCTCGATCGCTCCAAGCAGGCCGAGCCCTATAAGGAGGCGCTGACCGACGTCATGTTGACGGTCGCCGGCGACGCCTCCTGTTCGGGCACCGATCCCATGCTGCAGAAGCATGAGAGCGTCAAGCATGGCCTGATTGTCGTTATTGCCTCGGACCGCGGCCTTGCCGGCGGTTTCAATACGACGGTGGAGCGCACGGCCGAAAAGCTCGCCGCTTCTTGGGCGAACGACGGCATCGAGTGCGAGATCATCGCGTGCGGGCGCAAACCGGCCACGTATTTCCGTGACCGCGCAAACGTCGTCATGCACTTTGAGGGCAACTCCTCTGAGCCCGATTTCAATCAGGCCCGCATGATCTCCTCTCATATCTGCGATGCGTATCGTGCCGGTGAGCTTGACCGTGTCGAGCTTGTCTACCACCACGCCAAGAACCGCGTGGATCAGGAGCTTCGCGTCGAGCATCTGTTGCCGCTCGACCCCGAGATGATCGCTATGGCCCACGGTCCGCGTAAGAACGAGACCGACGCCCCTAAGCGCATCTCGTCCACGTTCGAGTTCGTGCCCTCTCCCGAGCATGTTCTCGGCAAGCTTGTGCCGTCTTATATCCTGACGGTCATCTACCAGGCCCTGATCGATTCGGCGGCTGCCGAGCAGGGTGCACGCCGCAAGGCCATGCACTCCGCGACGGAAAACGCCACCGCGATCATCTCGACCCTTACCCGCACGTATAGTCGCGTGCGCCAGGCTTCGATCACGACCGAGATTAACGAGATCGTCGGCGGAGCCTCAGCATTGGAGGAACAGTAATGGCTAATAACACCGTAAAGCTTGCGGTCGAGGAAGCCACCAAGAAGACGACTGCCGGTGATGGTCGCATCGTGCGAATCATCGGTCCTGTCGTCGACGTCAAGTTTGACGGTGCGGTGCCCCCGATCTACAACGCGCTCACGGTCGAGGCCGAGACCCCGATCGGTCATCTGAGCACGATCCTCGAGGTCGAGAGCCAGCTTCCGGGCGGCGTCGTCCGCACGGTCGCCATGTCCTCGACCGACGGCCTGCAGCGCGGCCTCATCGCCACCGATACCGGTGAGCCCATGAAGATGCCGGTCGGTCCCAAGACGCTCGGCCGTATTTGGAACGTCATGGGCAAGCCCGTCGACGGCAAGCCCATGCCCGAGGTGGAGGAGTTCTACCCCATCCACCATGCAGCGCCCCGCTTTGACGAGCTCACCACCAAGACCGAGATCTTCGAGACCGGCATCAAGGCCGTCGACCTGCTTGAGCCCTACATCCGTGGCGGCAAGACGGGCCTGTTCGGCGGCGCCGGCGTCGGCAAGACCGTTTTGATTCAGGAGCTCATCAACAACCTCGCCCAGGAGCACGGCGGCACCTCGGTGTTCACCGGCGTCGGCGAGCGTACCCGCGAGGGCACCGACCTGTTCCTCGAGATGAGCGAGTCTGGCGTTATCGACAAGACCTGCTTGGTCTATGGTCAGATGAACGAGCCGCCCGGAGCGCGTCTGCGCATCGGTCTGGCCGGCCTTACCACCGCTGAGTACTTCCGCGATCGCGGCCAGGACGTTCTGCTGTTCATCGACAACATTTTCCGCTTCTCCCAGGCAGGTTCCGAGGTCTCCGCACTGCTGGGCCGTATGCCGTCCGCCGTTGGTTACCAGCCCACGCTGGCAACCGAGATGGGCGACCTCCAGGAGCGCATTACCTCGACCAAGACGGGCTCCATTACGTCCGTCCAGGCTGTCTACGTCCCCGCAGACGACCTGACCGACCCGGCGCCTGCCACGACGTTTACGCACCTCGACGCCACCACGGTTCTTTCGCGTAGCATTTCGTCGCTCGGCCTGTTCCCGGCTATCGACCCGCTCGCGTCTTCCTCCGACGCTCTCGATCCCTCGATCGTCGGCGAGGAGCACTACCGTGTCGCCGTCAAGGTCCAGGAGCTCCTGCAGGAGTACTCCGACCTTCAGGACATCATCGCCATTCTGGGTATGGACGAGCTGTCCGAGGAGCAGCGCCTTACGGTCAACCGTGCCCGTAAGATTCAGCAGTTCCTCTCGCAGTCCTTCCACGTCGCCGAGAAGTTCACCGGCAACCCCGGTGTCTACGTCCGCGTCGAGGATACCGTCCGCTCTTTCGCCGAGATTGTCGACGGCAAGGCCGATGACCTGCCCGAGCAGGCTTTCCGCTATGCTTCCACGATTGAGGACGTGCGCGAGCGCGCCCGCAAGATGGGGGAGAAGTAGGTTATGCGTATCCGCATCGTGTGCCCCGTGAGCTGCGCCTATGAGGGCGACGCTGCGTTTGTGTCGATTCCGTCCACGGATGGCGAGTTTGGCGTTCTGCCTGCTCACTCCAGCGAGATCTGCACGATCGACCGCGGTTACGTTCGCGTTTCCGATAAGGCCATGGGCACTGTCGACCACACGTTTGCCGTGGCCGGCGGCTATGCCCAGGTTGCGGACGATGTCGTGACCGTTCTCGCCGAGCGCGCTTGCGATCTGGCGACCGTCGATGCCGACAAGCTTAAAGCTGATATTCAAGGTTTTGAAGAGAAGCTGGGTAATTTGTCGGAGGATGATGCACGCCGCGCCTACCTCTATAATGAAATCGCATGGTGTAAGCTCAAGCTTGCCCAATAGTCAAACGATTTAACGTTCGACCATTTGCGAACACATCATGCCCGGGATGGCCCAGCCACCCCGGGCATGCTTTTTGAAAGGGTAGACCTTGGATATTATCCGCGTTGAGGGTGGCCACGCCATCGGAGGCTCCGTGCCCGTCTCGGGTGCCAAGAACTCCGCGCTCAAACTCATGGCGGCAACGCTTCTGGCGCCGGGCAAGACGACGCTGCAGAACGTGCCCGATATTTCCGATGTCCACGTGATGGGCAAGGTGCTCAAGGGCATGGGCGCTACGATCGATGTTCTCGACGAGCACACGCTCGAGATCGATACCTCTCAGGTCGATTCTTGGGAGGCCCCCTACGAGCTCGTCGCTAAGATGCGTGCTTCCACCGCCGTCATGGGACCCCTGCTGGGTCGCTTCCATCGCGCCAAGATCGCCATGCCGGGCGGCTGCAACCTGGGTGCTCGCAAGATCGATATGCACATTCTGGGTCTCGAGGCCCTGGGCGTAGAGTTTGATACCGCCCACGGCTACATCAACGCCAGCGCGCCTCAGGGCCTGCGCGGCACCACCGTTACGCTCGAGTTTGCCAGTGTCGGTGCGACCGAGAACCTCATCATGGCCTCTGTGCGCGCACAGGGCACTACGGTTATCGACAATGCCGCCCGCGAGCCCGAGATCGTCGATCTCGCCAACATGCTCAACGAAATGGGCGCCAAGATTGTCGGCGCCGGTACGCCTGTCGTGACCATCGAGGGCGTGGAAGAGCTCCATCCCGTTACCCATCGCGTGGTGGGCGACCGCATCGAGGCCGGTACCTTTATCGTCGCCGGTGCGCTGATGGCCGACGATCGCGGTGTCGACGTCACGGGTTTTTGCCCCATCCATCTGGGCATGGTGCTCAAGAAGATGGAGCTCATGGGCATCGATTGCGAGCGTACCGACGACGGCGTACACGTGAATCGCGCCGAGCGCATCAAGCCGGTCGACATCCAGACGCTTCCGTTCCCCGGCTTCCCGACCGACATGCAGGCACAAATTATGGTGCTCTCCGCCCTCGCCGACGGCAGTTCCGTTATTACCGAGAACATCTTCGAGAATCGCTTTATGTTTGCCTCTGAGCTGGTGCGCATGGGTGCCGACATTCGTATCGAGAGCCATCATGCCATGATTCATGGCGTCAAGGGCTTCTCGGGTGCACAGGTTACCTCGCCCGATCTGCGTGGCGGAGCGGCCCTCGTCGTAGCGGGCTTGATCGCCGACGGGACGACCGAGGTTTCGGCTATCCATCACATCAAGCGCGGCTACGAGCAGTTTGTCGAAAAGCTGCAGGCGCTCGGCGCGCATGTCGAGCATGCTACCGTCCCCGATCCCGTCATCTACTAATACAGGTTGCCTATGTTTAATAAAAAGCCCCTCGCGGATACCACCACCCGAAGACCCTCAACTGGTGCGCAGGCCAAGATCTACAGTCGCGATAACGTGGCTCGCTATTCCGAGCGCGCTCGCCAGCGTCGTCGTAGCCACACGATTCGTCACGTCGCGCTCATTGTCGTGCTTGGCGTGCTGCTGAGTGCCACTACCGCTGCCGGCCTGTGGTTTGCCACCATTATGGGCAAGCTCGGCGATTCTAATGTCATTACCGACAATCTGCGTCGGGTTCTGGTTGACACCGATGAGGCAAAGGATCCGTTCTACGTGCTGCTTCTTGGCACCGACGGCCGTCCGGGCGAGGATACGTATCGTGCCGACTCGATTATCTTGGCACGCATCGACCCCACGCAAAAGCAGGCGACGCTCATTTCTGTTCCGCGCGATACCAAGGTCGTGTACAAGGGCGAGACCATGAAGATCAACGCCTGCCATACCGTTGGCGGCGCCGAAGCCATGGTCGAGGCGGTCAACGAGCTGTGCGGTGTTCAGATTTCCCACTATGCCGAGGTCAGCTTCGACGGTATGCAGGCGCTGATTGATTCGGTTGGCGGTATCGACATTAACGCAACCGATGATGTTGACGACCCCGAGCACCTGGATATTAAGATCACCGCTGGTCAGCAGCATATGGACGGCGCCACCGCCCTTACCTATGCCCGCTGCCGCTACACCTATGCCGACGGCGATTACACGCGCATGCGCCACCAGCGTCAGGTACTTGGAGCCCTTGCCAACCAGATTCTCAATAACTTCGATGCCACGAAGATCTTTGGCCTGGTTAATTCGCTGTCCGATATGCTCGTAACCGATATGAGCGTTCAGGATATCGTGTCTACGGTCAACGCCATGCGCGGTATGGATGTCGACGGTATCTACTCGGCTAACCTGCCTTCGTATGCCGGTGACGACACCATGATCGACGGCGTGAGCTACGTCTTTGTTTACGAGGACGAGCTTAAGGAAATGATGGCGCGCGTCGACGCTGGCAAGGATCCCAAGGGTCCCAATACCATGGGTATGTCCGATGGTTCCAGCTCTACGATCGGCGACCTGAACAACAACACGTCTGACGACTACGCAAACGGTACCGCAACCTCATCGGTCAGCTCTGACGATTCCGATGACTCAGGCGATTCGAGCGATTCGGACTACTACGAAGAGCCCACCGGCGACGGCAACGGCTACGAAGCCAACTACTAAGTTACGGCGTTTTACCAAACGCCGTAACGACTCGACGCTGCGCGCCGCCCAAGGCGACAATTTGTCATTCAAAAGGCAGGGCATGACCAGAAGGTCAATGCCCTGCCTTTTTCATGCCAACTTGTTCGCCTTGGACGTCGCTCGCTGACGTTGGCTCAACCTGCGATGTTGACTACTCCCCTTGTATCAAAAACCGCCCCGTTCTCTGTAGAGGACGGGGCGATTCGTCTTTTGGGCTTATGCAGCCAGGCTTATGCGAAACGGGCGACGAGCTCCTGCAGGACGTCGGTCATCTTGACGAGCGAACTGACCGGGACGAACTCGTTGACGCCGTGGTAGCAATAGCCGCCGGTGGAAAGGTTGGGGCAGGGCAGACCGCGGAACGACAGCTGCGCGCCGTCGGTGCCGCCACGAATCGGCAGCACTTGGGGCTCAACGCCGCAGGCAAGGTAGGCTTCCTTGGCAACATCAATAAGCTCGGGATAGTCACGAACGATCTCGGCCATATTTCGATACTGCTGCTTAATCTCGACCGTCACGCGCCCCTCACCCAGACGCTGGTTGAGCATCGAGGCGGCGGCATCAATAAGGTCGAGTTTCTGCTGGAACTTGGCGGCGTCATGGTCGCGGACGATATAGCGCGCCGTGGCGTGATCGACGGTTGCAGATACACCCTCAAGGTGATAAAAGCCCTCGTAGCCTTCCGTATACTCCGGGCGCTGCACGTAGGGGAGCAACGCGTTGAAGTCGCAGAACAGATTGCCTGCGTTGACCATACGGCCCTTGGCGTCGCCCGGGTGGATGGACTGGCCCTCAAAGCGGACGGTCGCCTCGGCGGCGTTAAAGCACTCCCACTCCAGCTCGCCGATGGGGCCGCCGTCGACCGTGTAGGCGTACTTGCAGCCAAAGGTATCGATATCCAACAGCTCGGCTCCGTGACCGATCTCCTCGTCAGGGCAGAAGCAAATGCCGAGTGCGGGATGGGGCAGAGAAGGGTCCTGAGCGATACGCGCGACAAGCGACATGATCTCGGCGACGCCTGCCTTGTCGTCCGCGCCCAGCAGCGTGGTGCCATCGCTGCAGACCAAGTCCTCACCCGCGAGGTCGTTCAGGGCGGGAAGCTTGGCGGTACTCATGGCAACGGGCTTACCGTCAACCGTGCCGCAGACCAGGTCGCCGCCTTCGTAGTGTACGATGTGCGGCTTCACGCCGGCGCCCGGTGCAACTTCGGTGGTGTCGAGATGGGCGATCAGGCCCAGGGCGGGCTTGTCCTCAGCGCCCGCACTTGCGGGGATATGCGCGCAGACATAGGCATGCTCGGTCACGTGGGCATCTTCCGCCCCAAGCTCGCGCAGCTCTTCAGCCAGCACGTTGGCAAGGTCAAACTGAACGGCGCTCGAAGGTACCTGGTCGCAGTTTGCATCCTCGGACTGCGTGTTGATCTGGACGTAGCGCAAAAAGCGCTCGAGGACATCGGGGTTCGTGGTGGTGTTTTCCATAAAGACCGCTCCAATCTTGGTCGTCGTGTGCAACAAGAACTCTAGCACGGTATGCCACGGCATACCGCGACGCTTGGATGGGGTAGAATCAGCCAATGAATGCAGAAGGGACGGAAGATCATGGATACGACAAATAGCTCGCGCGAACTACATCTGACGGTGGCGAACGAAGACTACTTGGAGTGCATGGTTCGCATTGAAAGCGAAGAGGGGGAAACCAACGGCGTGCGATCGGTCGACATCGCGCAGCGCCTTGGCGTCTCCAAGGCATCGGTCAATAAAGCGGTTTCGGCGCTCAAAGCATCCGAACTTGTCGAGCAATCGCACTACGGCAAGGTAGTCCTGACCGATCGCGGCCGCGAGGTTGGTACGGCTATCTGGTACCGTCATCGCCTCATCCGCACGTTTTTGGTTCAGGAGCTCGGTGTCGAATTTGAGCGAGCCGATTCCGAGGCCTGCATGATGGAACATGCGCTTTCCGAGGACACGATGAACCGCTGGCTCGCCTATCTCGAAAAGCAGGGAATCAGCGTCGAGGAATAGCGGGATATATATGGATACGAGTTATTACAACCGCTTTGGTGCCGAGGAGCTTACGCGCCGCTTGTCGAGCGAGACCTTGTTGGCGCAGGGTCCCATGGGCAGTGTTCTGTTGAGTGAGTACGATGCCGCCGACATTCCACCGGCGTTTTGGAATCTGGCAGAGCCGCAGACCGTTTCTCGTATTCATCGCTTGTATGTCGCCGCCGGCGCGCAGGTGCTCATTACCAATACCTTTCAGGCATCAAGCTATGCCCTCAAGCACGATCAGATTGCGCCGTCCGTGGCGGAGGTCAATCGCGGGGCCGTCGACGATGCCCGCCAGGCGCACCCTCAGCTGCTACTGGGCTCGATGGGCCCGATCGGTATTGAGTGGTTTGCCGAAGACTCTACCGAGTATCGTGAAATCCGAGGCATTGCACGCGAACAGGCGCACGCCTTGCTCAATGCCGGTGTTGATGGTCTGCTGGTCGAGACGGTGACGTCTATCCGTAATTTGCAGCCCATGCTTGCCGGCGCTCGAGATGCCGCCGACGGCATGCCTGTCCTGGTGAGTTTTGTCGTTGACGATAAAGGCGACCTGTTGGGCGATGGCCTCAACATCGAGGCAGCCGTTTTGTACGCCGAAAAACACGGCGCAAACTCGGTTGGTGTTAATTGCTGTTCGCTTGCGGCCGCGAACGCGGCGGTGCCCAGGATGGTTGCATCGGCGACTACTCCCGTCACGGTGCGTCCCAACGTGGGCGATCCGGTCCAGACTCAGGATGGCCCCGTATGGCACGAGAACCCCGAAGCTTTCGCGCGCGCATGCATCGAATGGAGACATGCCGGTGCCGCAATGGTGGGCAGTTGCTGTGGAACCACGGCAATCACTACGGCAGCGATGGCCGAGGCGCTCGATATATAAAGGGCAAAACCGCTCCATACGGGGCGGTTTTTTTATTGCCTGCATGTCTTCGGCAGCATTTGCCCAAATGGTGAATGCTGGTGCCGGCAGGTTGCCGAGTGCGTGCTGCGGGTATACCTCATGCGTACCATGATCCAAACACTGTGAGGTGTCTGCGCGTGTGCGCGATAATTCATTTTGGAACTGACGGTTGGCGCGCTCGCGTCGATGAGGACTTCACTGCCGATAACGTTGCCCGTATCGCCGATGCTGTCGGCGAGTTGTGGCAAAAGACCAATCCGGGCAAAACGGTATATATAGGGTTCGACACCCGGCCCCTGGCGCGCGAGTTCGCTGAGCTTGCGGCGGGTGTGCTAGCAGCGCACGGGCTAGACGCCGTGCTCGCTTCGCGATCTGTCCCGACCCCTGCCCTTACGTGGGCGGCGGCTTATGACGGTGAGGCGTGCGGCGCGCTCATGGTGACGGGGTCCCATCATCCGCAGGGTTATCTGTGCCTCAAGATTCGCATGGGTGACGGCTCGACCGTCAACCAGGATGTGATCGAAGAGCTCGAAGAGACCATGGCTCCCGAGCCAATGGGGATCGAGGGGCAATATCGCACCGCGGATATCATTCCTGACTATATGCAGGCGGTGGCATCGTTTGTCGATGCCGAAGCCATCCGCGCCGCGCACCTGCGCGTGGTGGTTGACCCCATGGGCGGCGCAGCCCAGGGCTATCTTGCCGACTTGCTGCGCGAGCTTGGCGTTGAGGTGCACGAGATTCATGCCGGGCAGGCACCTGGCCAAGAAGATATCTGCCCCGACCCCGTTGAGCCGTGGGTGGACGCTTGCGAGCGCACGGTTATCGAGGACGGAGCTTGCGCTGGCCTGGTGACCGACGGCGACGCCGACCGTATCGGCGCGGTTGACGAGCGCGGCAGATATATACATCCGCATCAGATCATGGCGCTCGTTTTGGGCGACTTGGTTCAATTTCGTAATTTGGAGGGGCGCGTCGTCGTCAATCTTTCATGCTCGACGCTCGTGCGTCGCATTGCCGAGGCGCTTGGCTGCCGCGTGACCGTCAAACCAGTCGGTTTCAAATATATAGCGGCGGAGATGAAGAAGGGCGGCGTTCTCATAGGCGGCGAAGAAGCCGGTGGTATCGGCATCGCCGCGCATATGCCCGAGCGCGATGGAATCCTCGCCTGTCTGATTCTGTGTGAGCTTATGGCAAAGACGGACGCGCCTTTGGGCGTTCTGGTCGACCAACTCGAGGACAGTTTTGGTAAGACGAGTTACGGTCGACGCGATTTGCGCCTTGAGGCCGAAGATGCCGAAACGTTACGAACCCTGCTGCCGGGCGTAAACCCCAAGTCGATTTGTGGCAAGGTGCCGCAAAACGTTAGTCATATGGATGGCTTGCGTTTAGCATTCGAGGATGACACGTGGCTGCTGGTCCGTCCTAGCGGGACCGAACCAGTGGTGCGCGTCTACGCCGAGGGGTTCTCGGTGGAAGAACGTGATGAGTTGCTCGATGCTGGCTGTGCTTTAGCTAGGGGAACGTATCCGCTTTAACCATGAGACTGCCTTATATAAAGAGATGCTCGGTGAGCGGTAGTTAACGGCTGGCAAACGTTAGTCGGATCCCAAATTGTGTAGGAAATGTGTACGCCCAGATTCCCGCCCCCGGCGCCCCTCCGGTCTGGC
>CAJMPX010000022.1:0-46477 GCA_905215365.1 uncultured bacterium
GGCCCGATTTTGCCTCTTGACAATGTCCTGCTCATATTAAAAGGAACGTCCCTAACTGCCGCATCCGGAGTAAGACAACGCCGCAGGTTGAGCATAAGTCAGCGAAAACGCCCCTAAGCGAGCAAGGTGACGTGAAATGAAAGGGCGCTGACCTTATGGTCGCGCCCTTGAAATTGAACGTCAGATTGCCGCTTAGGGGCGTTTGCAGCGTCAACTGGTTACGCGGTTCGTAGAACCGCGTAACTAATTAGAAGCGGTTGCCGCGGAAGCCGCCACCGTTGCGGCCGCCGCGATCGCCACCGCGACCGCCGCGGTCGTTACCACGGTTGCCGCCAAAGCCGCCACGGTTGCCACCGCGGTCACCATAACCACCACGGTTGCCGCCGAAGCCGCCGCGACCGCCACGGTCGCCGCCACGGTCACCAAAGCCGCCACGGCCACCGCGATCGCCACCGCGACCGCCGCGGTCACCGCCGCGGCCACCGCGATCGCCAAAGCCGCCGCGACCGCCACGGTCGCCGCCACGGCCACCGCGATCGTCACGGCCGCCGCGAGGACCGCGGTCCTCGTCCAGGCCCATGGCGACGAGCGGAGCGATGACCTTATCGAGAGCGGCCATCAGCTCGGTGGCCTCCTCGTAAGAAAGCTCGGGCAGGAGCTTCTCCTTCTTGTTGGCAAGCTCGACCAGGCCCTCAGCGGCATCCTCGGCAGCGAAGACAACGATCTTGCGCATATCGCCCTCGGCGTCGTCGATGCGGCCGACCAGGTCGGCAGCCTCGGCCTCGGCCATCAGGCCATCGAGCTCACGAAGGCGCATGCCCAGCAGGTCGGACATCTCCTTCTGCTCCATCTTGGGCTTGAGGTCAAGAAGCTTGATGGCGCGCTCGATGTTCGCCATGCGCTCGGCCTTGGCCTCCTCCTCCTTGGAAATAGCAAAGCGACGGCTACGCAGCAGGCGGGCGGCCTTCTGCATCTTGTCCATCAGCTCTTCATCATCGTAATCAGCGGTGGCCTCGACAACCTCGGCCTCCTCCTCGGCGGAAACCTCGTCAGCAGCTTCAACCTCGGCAGCTTCGGTCTCCACGGTCTCGGCTGCCTCAACCTCGGCAGCCATGGTCTCGTTCTCGGTCTCGTTCATGATCTCTTCGTTCTCGGACATGAGACTCCTTCTTGGCCCTCTCGGGCATCATCGCCCCATTCGCGGGGCCCGTCGCGCACTCTTTGCGCTTTATACATTCATGCCTCTCGGCAAAACGTCCATTAGTTTATGGTGTCGCCCGCCAATCTAGCTGCAGAATCTATGTGCACACATTAATGCGACATGTGCGACTCGCGGCGGGCGTACACCAGCGACACCGCGAACCCAACCACGGCAATCACGGCCGCCACGCGCACGGCAGCTGCAAATCCGATCGCCTGGGCAACGTCCGCCGCAACGCCTGCGGCGCCAGCAGCCACCGCAGAACTCGAAAGCAGGCCGATAAACAGCGATGGACCAAACGACGCGGCAATCATGTTCCACGTGTTGAGCAATGCCGTTCCGTGAGGATGCTCGGCGGCGGGCAGCGTCTCCAGGCCGGCCGTCTGTGAGGGGCTCAGCACCAAACCGACGCCGGCATACACCACAACGGTCAGTGCCACGACAACGCCAATGTTCATACTTGCCGCAGTCATCGAGATTGCAGTCTGCCCCACGGCAATCAGGGCAAAGCCGACCGGCAGCAGCGGCCATGCGCCACGGGCGTCCATCACGCGTCCGCCCACAATCGAGGTCACGGCGTTGCAGGCAATCGCCGGCAAAATGAGCAAGCCCGCAACAAGAGCGGTCATGCCGTATGCGCCCTCAAAATAGAGCGGCAGCAAAACGCTCATCGAGAACGTCGTCATCATCGACACCACCACAAGCAGGCACGCAGGCCAAAAACGAACGCTCGCCATGGGGCGCACGTTGAGCACCGGATGTTCGAGCTTGAGCTGGCGGACCGCAAACAGGCCAAGCAGCACCACAGCGGCGAATAGCGTCACGATACCGGTCATCACATTGGTCGAGAACTCGCCTACGGAATACACAAACGCCGTAATGCCGGCGGCGAGCAAAACAACCGACAGAATATCAAGCGTGAAGTTCGAGCGCTTTCCGACATTCCGAACGAGCCTTGCGCCCGCAGCGGCGACCACGACACCGCCCACCAGTGGCACTACAAACACTGCCCTCCAGCCAAACAAGGTGCACATAAGACCGCTGATCACGGGTCCAAACGCCGGCCCTAGCGTAATGCAGGCACCGCCCAGACTCAGATACAGACCGAGCTTCTCGCGCGGGGCGCAAGACAGCACCACGTTCATCATGAGCGGAAACAAGATGCCCGATCCCGCAGCCTGCAAAATACGACTTGGCAGCAAAACGGTAAACGACGGGGCGACCAGGCACAGAACTTCTCCGGCGACCATGCATCCGCATGCGAAAAACAGCAGCTTGCGCGTCGAGAAACGACCGGACAGGAAGGCCATGATGGCCGTAAAGATCGACGCCACAATCATGTAGCCCGAAACGAGCCACTGCGCCGTGGTGGCACTCACCGAAAAGGCCGCCATAATGTCGTGCAACGCCACGTTAATGATGTTCTCGTTAAACGCGGCGACAAAAGCTGCAATATACATTACGACGAGAAGCGCCGCAGTGCCCGATGGCCTTACTTGAACTTGTTGCTGAGATTTGCTCCCCATGCATTTCCTTCCTCTTGGAACGACAGTCGCATCGCCCCAGAGGAACAGTCCAGGGCGAGCATGAGCCCTAGACTTACGTCAGACGCCGCACGCGACGGATCCGACAACATGGTCCAACGTTGAAAGATTGTAACGCTGACGCGCAGCTTTCCTTCCGCGCTATTATTAAAAGTCCACGAAAGCACGAGACATGAGGAGCCCGCCATGATTAAGCCCATCATGAAATCCGAGTTCTTTTTGCGCCTGCCTTCCGAAGACGCGGGACCCGACGATGCCGCGACCGGGCAGGACCTCCTGGATACGCTCCATGAGCATGAGCACGAGTGCGTGGGCCTTGCCGCCAACATGATTGGCGTGCGCAAACGCATCATCTGCGTAAAGGACGGCAACAGGGCGCTGCTGATGTACAACCCTCAAATTCTTGAGCAGGTCAATTCCTATCAGACGAGCGAAGGATGTCTCTCGCTTTCCGGCGAGCGCCCCTGTACTCGCTATCGCCGCATTAAGGTTGAGTATTTGGACGAGAATTTCGTCCACCGCATCAAAAACTTCTCGGGCTACACCGCCGAGATCATCCAACACGAAATCGACCACTGTTGCGGAATCGTTATTTAGTTCCGCCGATTCAAGAAAGCTCCCTGCAGCAAAACAACTGCAGGGAGCTTTTCATAGTGCGGAACTTCTATCCCACTAGCTCTGGCGGTAATGATCGAAGAAGTCGGCGAGATCTTCGAGGGACTCTTTGAGCACTTCCATGCGCGGCAGGTACACGATACGGAAGTGGTCGGGCTCAGCCCAGTTGAAGCCGCCGCCGCGCGTGATCAGAATCTTCTTCTCGTGCAGCAGGTCAAGGGCGAACTGCTCGTCATCGGTAATGTTGAACTTCTTCACATCCATCTTGGGGAAGATGTAGAACGCCGCACGCGGCTTAACCACCGAGATGCCGTCAATCTTGTTGAGCGCCTCATACACAAAGTTGCGCTGCTCGTAGACACGGCCGCCGGGGCGGATGTAGTCGTTGACGGACTGATGGCCACCGAGCGCCGTCTGAACGATCGACTGAGCCGGCACGTTGGAGCACAGGCGCATGTTGGAGAGCATGTTGATGCCCATGATGAAGTCGCTCATGCAGCGCTGGTTGCCCGAAAGCACCATCCAGCCAATACGATAGCCCGCGATCATGTGCGACTTGGACAGACCGCTAAAGGTGACGCAGGGCAGATCGGGAGCGAGCGAGGCAATCGAGACGTGCTCGTAGCCGTCCATGCACAGGCGGTCGTAGATCTCATCAGCAAAGATCATCAGCTGATGCCTGCGTGCAACCTCGACGATGCCCTCGAGCACCTCGCGCGGATAGACGGAACCCGTGGGGTTGTTGGGGTTGATGATGACGAGGGCTTTGGTCGCGCTCGTGATCTTGGACTCCATATCCTCCAGGTCGGGATACCAATCCGCCTGCTCATCGCACAGATAGTGCACGGGATGACCGCCGGCAAGGGTTGCGCACGCCGTCCAGAGCGGATAGTCGGGGCTGGGGATCAGAATCTCGTCGCCATTGTCGAGCAGCGCGTTCATCGAAAGCTGAATGAGCTCGGACACGCCGTTGCCCGTGTAGATATGCTCCATCTGAACGTTGGGCAAGCCCTTGATCTGCGAATACTGCATGATCGCCTTGCGCGCGGAGAACAGGCCACGCGAGTTGGAATAGCCTTCGCAGTCGGGCAGCTGCTGGCGCATGTCCTTGATGACCTCGTCGGGCGTGCGGAAACCGAAGGGCGCCGGGTTGCCGATATTGAGCTTGAGGATGCGCTCGCCCTCGTCCTCCATACGGGCGGCCTCGTCGACGACGGGACCGCGCACGTCATACAGGACGTTATCGAGCTTGGTGGATTTAGAAAAAGTACGCATGGTGGTGCTCCTTGCAATTTGAGCTGAGGGATGGGGTTCGGGCTTGGAATCGTTGCGGGGTGATGATGCCTCGCCTTGATCGGCGTCGCCGGCAAGCAGCCAGGTAACATCGACCTCCAAAATACGGGCGAGCAGCTCAGCCACATCGCGCCGCGGAATCGTCTTGCCGCTCACATATTGGCTCATCTGACTCTTGCCGAGTTTTTTGCCGAGCATCTCCGATGCGCGGATCACGTCCGACTGGCGAACGTCGCAATCGGACATAGCCTGTCGCAGACGATCGCTAAACGTCTCTTGGGCCACTAGAACCTCCTTGCTGGCAAAGTTCAATTTATACAACACGAATTGAACCTGAGTTCAATTTAGGCAGCAGTATAGCGCCGTGCTATTTCGAAAAGTTCAATTTCAAAAATAAAATGAGCAAGACCTCGAGATTTATCCCAAGGCGATAACGACGTGCACGCATTTAGAGGTATTCGAGGAAACGAGCGGCGGCAAGCGAAACATCGGCCGTTCGATATATGGCGTTGATCTGCCGATGGGGATGCCCTTCGAGCGGACGCACAGCAACATCAAACTGGCAGCGACGCAAGATGAGCGCGGGAAGAATGCTCACGCCCAAGCCATCCTCGACCATAGCCATAATCGCATAGTCATCCCAAGTCGACAGTTTTGAGCGCACTGACAGCCCCGCCCGACGGAATAGCGGCGTAATCTCATCATCGGTACCCCGTTCCAGCAGAATAAACTGCTCTCTTGCCAAATCGGTAAGAGAGACGAACTCCGCCGTGGCAAGCAACGAATCTGTCGGCACCACCGCCATCAACTCGTCGCGCGCCAAAGACCGCGACGTCATGCCATTTTCTCGGGGCTCATGCGGGATAAAGCCCAGATCGCAGCGGCCCTCTGCCACCCATTGTTCAATCTCTGAATAGTCGCCCATCAGCAACTCGTAATCAATGTCTGGATAATCGGCACGAAAACGAGCAATCACCGGCGGCAGCACGTGGGTCGCCACGCTCGAAAACGTACCGATGCAGATTTTGCCGCGCATGAGCCCACGCATCTCATCCACGCGTCGCTGCAAGCGAACGAATTCCTCGCAGAGCGCCTCGACAGCCGGCATGACCTGCCGCCCGTCAGCAGAAAGAGCCACGCCCTCGCGACTGCGGTCGAGCACCTTAAAGCCCCAATCGGCCTCAAGATCGCCCACCATGCGGCTCACGCCCGACTGCGAATAGCTCAGCCGCTCGGCGGCGCGCGTAAAACTGCCGGCCCGCACGGTCTCGAGCAGCACCTGCATCTTTTGAATATTCGTTTCCACGGCAGTCCTCCACCCTTGCATGATATTTTGTCATGTCATCCATGCATTATATTCGCTTTTCTTCTAAAGCCAGTTCACCCATAGTGAAGATGCTCGGATATAGAGGGGATGTCAGCGCATGAACAACGGACTGTTTACATACTTAGCAGCATTGCTATTGTTTGGCTCCAACGGCATCATCGCCGCTGTCATCGCGCTGCCGAGCTCCGATATCGTACTGTTGCGCACGTTTTTGGGCGCTCTCACCCTTGCCGCCATCCTCTTCATAACCAAGCGCCATAACCTGCAGGCTCCGTCTCGCCCCCGCGAGGCCGCAGCGCTCATCGTCTCGGGCGCCGCGCTGGGCGCCAGCTGGATTTTCCTGTTCCGCGCCTATCAGACGATCGGCGTTGGTATCTCCTCGCTGTTGTATTACTGTGGCCCCATCATCGTTATGGCCCTCTCCCCGCTCATTTTTGGCGAAAAGCTGACCGGCGGCAAAATCGCTGGCTTTGTCGCCGTCGCCTGCGGTGCTTTTCTCATTGCAGCGCAAGGTCTAGGCGGCAATATGCCCATTGCGGGCATCGTCTGTGGAATCGCCTCGGCCTTCTGCTATGCATTGATGGTCATCGCCAGCAAGGGTGCGCCGCACATCGAGGGCCTCGAGAACTCCGCACTCCAAGTGAGCGCCGCCTTTGTGACCGCACTGGCCCTCACGCTCATCACGCAGGGCGCTCCCTCGTTCCTGTCCGCCGGCGTCGCCGCCAGCATTGATTGGCGCGCCGTCGCTATGCTCGGCGTCGTCAACACCGGCATTGGTTGCCTGCTCTACTTTAGCGCCGTCGCCAAGCTGCCCGTCCAGACCGTCGCCGTCGTCGGCTACCTCGAGCCGCTTTCGGCGGTCGTGTTCTCGGCCGCCCTTTTGGGTGAAGCCATAACACCGGTCCGCCTGATGGGCGCCGCGCTTATCATCGGCGGCGCGATTTTTTGCGAACTCGCCGGCAAACGCGCAAACGCCAAGGCTGGCATCGCCCAGACAGCACGTGCTTAAAAGCCCCTGCTTTGAAATGCTACCTGCGTACATGAATAATCCCCAGATGGGGATTATTGTCTAAAACACCCCGATGTGCCAAACTGCTCTTATATGTATAAAGATGGCATAAAGGTCCACTGCTCTTTGCAGAGGCCAGATGTCTAAGGGAGTCCACGTGGCACACAACAAGCTGGAGGCAAGCCTCCAAGGCCAGCACGGGCAGGGCGGGCATGGAGCCATCCCCCTTTCCGCTGGAATGCTGCTCGTAACGCTCGGCGTCGTCTACGGAGACATCGGCACGAGCCCCATGTACACCATGAAATCAATCGTCGCCAACAACGGCGGCATCGGTACCGTCAGCGAGGACATGATCCTGGGCGCGCTTTCGCTCGTCATCTGGACCATGACGCTCGTGACCACGGTCAAGTACGTGGTAATCGCCATGAAGGCCGACAACCACAACGAAGGCGGCATCTTCGCCCTGTTCAGCCTCGTACGCAAGGTGGCACCATGGCTGATTCTGCCCGCCATGATCGGCGGTGCGGCACTGCTTGCCGACGGCATCCTCACCCCCGCCGTCACGGTCACCACAGCCATCGAGGGTCTACGCACCATCGAATGGGGCCATGCGCTGCTGGGCGACGGCCAGACCAACGTCATCATCATCACCATCATCATTATCTGCGGCCTATTTGCCATGCAGCGCGCCGGTACCTCGTCAATCGGCAAGCTCTTCGGCCCGCTCATGACGCTGTGGTTCCTGTTCCTGGCAGGCGCCGGTCTGTTCAACATGCTCGGCAACCTGTCCATCTTGCGCGCGCTCAACCCCATCCGCGGCATTATGTTCCTGTTCTCGCCCATCAACCATTCGGGCATTATGGTGCTCGGCTTTGTCTTCCTGTCGACAACCGGTGCCGAGGCACTCTACTCGGACATGGGCCACGTGGGCAAGGCAAACATCTATGCATCCTGGCCATTTGTTAAGGCGGCCCTTATCCTCAACTATCTGGGTCAGGGAGCTTGGCTACTCGCCAATAACTCCAACCCCCAGATGCTCGCGATGGATATCGTCAACCCGTTCTATATGATGCTCCCCGAGCCCCTACGCCCCTTTGCCATCGTGCTTTCGGCCGTGGCAGCCATCATCGCCTCACAGGCGCTCATCACCGGCTCGTTCTCGCTGGTATCCGAGGCAACGCGCCTCAACCTTATGCCGCACCTGCGCATCCACTACCCCAGCGACACCAAGGGCCAGCTCTATATTCCGCTCGTCAATAACATCATGTGGGTCGGCTGCATCTTCATCGTGCTGCTGTTCCAAAACTCCGAGCGCATGGAGAGTGCCTACGGCCTCGCCATTACCGCGACCATGCTTATGACCACCACGCTTTTGACGAGCTATATCGCCGGCATTCTCAAGCACAAGCTGGGCGCCTGCGTCTTCGCCCTGCTCTTCGGCGCCATTGAGCTGTGCTTTTTCGCCTCGTGCCTCACCATGTTCTTTGACGGCGGCTATGTGATGATCTTCTTGGCCGCACTGCTGTTTGGCCTTATGTATGTGTGGCGTCGCGGCACCGCCATCGAGCGCACGCAGACGATCCTGCTGCCCGTCTCCAAGTACATCGACCAGCTCAATCGCCTGCGCAATGACGAGACCTATCCCGTGCTCGCCGACAATCTGGTATTTCTCACCAACAGCCCCGACCCGCTCACACTCGACCGCGACGTGCTCTATTCCATCCTGGACAAGCACCCCAAGCGCGCCAAGGCATATTGGTTCATCAACGTGCACGTTACCGACGAACCCTATACGCACGAGTATTCCGTCGAGACCTTTGGCACGGACTTTTTGTTCCGCGTGCGCCTGGACCTGGGCTTTAAGGTCAACCAGCGCGTCAACGCCTATCTGCGTCAGATCGTCGGCGACTTGATGGCATCGGGCGAGCTGCCGCCGCAACATCACACCTACTCCATCTACGAGACACGCGGCAACGTAGGTGACTTCCGCTTTTGCATGCTGCGCAAGATGCTTGCCCCCGAAACGGACATCAACCGCAATGACCACCGCGTGATGGCCATCAAGTACGCCGTCCGCCGCGCCTGCGGAAGCCCGGCACGCTGGTACGGTCTCGAGAACTCGGCCATCATCATTGAGTACGTACCGCTCTTTGCTCGCATGCGCCCGGCCGTCAAACTTGTGCGCACCCAGGTGCCGCTCGAGGTTCAGATCGAAGAGGCCGAGGAAATGGAGGTCGACATCTTCTCGGACGACTTGGTCAACGGCAACGAGGCCGGCAAGAGCATGAACGTCGATCCCACCGAGTTGCTCGAGAGCGTCGCCGATACGCCCGAACAGCAACTCGACGGACTCGAGAGCAACCAGTTCAACGACGCCAACTTCTAACACGCCACCAGCCATTGGCGACAACGGCCTCGCATCTCATAAGAGGTGCGAGGCCGTTTTATGTCGCAACGAACCAGTGAGCTACGAACGGCGCGGCTCGGGAACCACGAGCCTATCGGGGCTCGCGCCCTCGGCATCCATCAGGCTCACGTAGCGAATCGACGGATCCCCATACATCGCGTAGTAATAATTGCCCGTGCGCGCGCTAAAGCATCCGGTGTAGATAGTCTTCTCGAACTTGCCATCGCCCATCCTGGACGCTCCCTCGATCATCACCACGCCCTCGAGCGAGCGGAACATGCGAACGACGTTTTCGGTCTCGCTCTCCTTTTGCGGGTAATTGGCATTGAGGTACGCCGCCTTTACAAAACGGCTCGGCGAATAGCAGTCACCCGGAATACCGCGCATGCCGGCACCCGCGCCATAGGGCTTGAGCTCGGCACCACGCCATGTCGCCGTCTGCGGAAAATCGCTTGTGGCGGTGATATAGGTGCGGAGGTTTTCCATGTGCCACGGGAAGGTGGGCTGATTGGCAAGGGTGTCGACCGGATCGTCGTATACATGCAGGCCGTCAGCCATCATCTCGACCACGATGCTGCGCTGGCTGTCGCCGATAATCCAATGGAGCAGCGACACGCCCAGCCCCTCTCCGGCAGATTTAGCGACAATCACCGTGTCGCGCAGCGCGGCCTCGACCTCATCGACCGTCGAGAACGTCGCTGCCACCCACAGGGGAAACTCATAGGCCGCGATATTGGTCTTTCCATCAACCGGCCCCTTGGCATACTCGGCATAACCGGGAAAGTTGAGCCCCGCCACAGCCAGACCCGCATCGTTACCGCAATCGAAAAACATGGGATAGTTCTTGTAATCGATGCACATACCGATCACCGCGTGTGCCGCTGTCGCGTCGTCGATAAACGAATACGGAATGTGGAACCCGCGCGGCATCACGCGAACCTGTTGGCCGTAGTCAAAGCTCCAGTCGAGGTTGCGGCCTAGATACATGTGGCCAGAATTATCGGTAAATCGAATGCTCGTACACATAGCGCCTCCTAGCTTTACGTTCCTGCTAAGGTTATTGTCACCAAACAAAAAGGCGCTAAACACAAAAGCCCGGACATGACAACAATGTCACGCCCGGACCATAAGAGACGAAGTGTGGTGCTTTGGTCCCCTTAGACCAACTTTCCAAGACAGTGATCGGTCATATGCTGGATCATCTGTGCCTCAAAGCCCGCGTAGTCGCGGCGGCACTCCTTCATCTTGCCGTCGACGATCTGATCAAAGGCGACCTTGCACTTGATATAGCGCGTGGACTTGGTGACCTCCTCGTGCGTCAGGCAGCTCTCCTCCATCTTGCTGGCGCCCAGGCCAAACACCAGACGGGGGTTGTAGAGTACGTGGGGCTCGCCGGCGTCGTCCAGATAGACGCAGACCTTCTTGGTGACGCCGATCTGGTTGGCGGCCAAGCAGCCGGCATCATCGAGCGACTTGATGGTATCAATCAGATCCTGAGCGACCGACTCGTCCTCGACAGTCGCAACCTCGCAACGCTGGGACAGGATAGCCTCGTCGTGGCAGAGCTCTTTAATCATACGTTCCTCCATAGGGGTCGTTGTAACCGCTTAAGTATACGGTACCTACACATTTTCATGCGAATAATACCGTCCGTCTGCTACAAAGCGCCGAACTTCAACACGCGAGGAACATCAACCTTTCAAAGGCGATATAGTAAATGAGTTCGTGTCAATCGGCCTAAACTCGGGGCCGAACAAGGAAAGGGTATGCATGGACGAACTTTTTCACGTCAGTGAGCGCAAGTCCACAATCGGGACCGAACTTCGCGCTGGACTGACAACATTCCTGGCGATGGCCTACATCATCGCCGTCAACCCCGCAGTGCTCTCGGGCGCTGGCATTGATGCGGGAGCGCTCGCCTGCGCCACCTGCCTGGGCGCCGGCATCATGACCATCTGCATGGGCATCTTCGCCAACCGCCCGCTCGCCTGCGCGTCGGGTCTGGGCATCAACGCCATGATCGCGGGCATCGCCACCACCATGTGCGGCGGCGACTGGCACGTGGCCATGAGCGTTATCTTCCTCGAGGGTATCGTCATCTTGCTGCTCGTCCTGTGCGGCCTGCGCGAGGCCATCATGGACGCCATCCCCGTGGTCCTGCGCCACGCCATCTCGGTGGGTCTGGGCCTGTTTATCGCCATGATCGGCCTGTGCGACGCCGGCATCATCACCGCTGGCGCCGGTACGCTCGTCGGCCTGGGCGACATCGCCTCCCCCACCTTTATCGTCGGCATCATCTCCATCGTCGTGACGGTTGCCCTGGCTTCCCGCAACGTGCCGGGCTCGCTGCTCATCGGCATCATCGTCGCCGTTATCGCCGGAATCCCGCTGGGCGTCACCCATGCGCCCGAGGGCCTCATCGCACCGCTCGACTTCTCGACCTTCGGCGCCCCGTTTGCCAGCACTGCCGACGGCAACCTTGCCATCGTGAAGGTCCTGACCGACCCGATGCTGCTCGTCGTTGCCTTCTCGCTGCTCATGAGCGACTTCTTCGACACCATGGGCACCGCGATGGCCGTCGCCAAGCAGGGCGAGTTCTTGACCGAGGACGGCAATGTCGAGGACATCCGTCCCATCCTGGTCGTCGACTCCGTGGCCGCTGCTGCCGGTGGCTTTATGGGCGTCTCCTCCATCACCACCTTCGTCGAGTCCACCTCTGGCGCTGCCGACGGTGGCCGCACGGGCCTCACCTCCGTCACCACCGGCGTGCTGTTCATTCTCGCCGCGTTCTTCTCCCCCATCGTCACCATCGTTTCCAGCGCCGCCACCTGCGGTGCTCTGGTCTACGTCGGTTACCTCATGATGAGCGAGGCCTCCGAGATCGACTGGTCCGACGTGTCGCAGGGTTTCCCGGCGTTCATGATTGTCGCCGGCGTGCCCTTCACTTACTCCATCTCTGCCGGCATTGGCCTGGGCTTTATCGCCTACGTGATCGTCGCGCTCTTTAAGGGCGAGGCCTCCAAGATCAAGCCGCTCATGTGGATCGCAGCCCTCGCCTTCCTCGTCTACTTCTTTGTAGCGTAGGCGCAAGATTCGCAATACCAAACAGCAAAGCGCGGAGTCGCATCGAGCGGCTCCGCGCTTTGCTTTTAAAGCCAGGCACCACACGGACGCGCGATGTATTGCTTCGCAAGTTTTGGACGTTTTGCTCTCCAAACGGCACTACCGACGGCTACATCCTGCAGATATGCTGGATATAACCGCATAGGCCCTATGAGGATGGGAGTAACCATGGCCGTCTTGTTCACGACCCCCAAGCGCAATGACAAAACCTCTGGAGCCCATTTTGTCGAGCCCGACCTGCGCCGTTGCACGCTGCTCGCACACGGCAGCTGGCGCCGCGTGACGCGCCGCATCGTTGTAGGCGCCGTATGCGCGCTTACGGTAAGCTCGCTGCTCATGCCGAGCATCTCGCTCGCAGCCGAGTGGGTGGACGTTGGCGGCGTCCGCCACGAAGCGGCCGCGGGCCCCACGGGAGACGCCGCCGGTACCTGGTCATGGGATGGCGCCGATGACATGAAGCTCAACGGCTATAACGGCGGCGCGATCGAGGCAGCGGGCAAGCTCAACGTGAGCTACGAGGGCAACAACACCGTCACTAACGACGACGGCCGCGGCATCAAGGTTAAGGATGGCGCGAACGAGAACGCCGAGCTTAATATTCAGGGCGACGCGTCTAGCACGCTCAACGTGACATCTTCTCGTGACGCCATCACTTCCGTCGGCAACATCAACATCGACGGCGCTGGCACTGTCAACGCCACGAGCACCGAGCACGATGCCATCGATGCCGGGGGCGATGTCACCATCAAGAGCTCGGGAAACGTTAACGCCACGGGCGATTCGGATGGCATCAGGGCCGACGGCAACATCACGATCGACAACAGCGGAACCGTCACCGCCAAGGCCACCGAGGATCAGGGTATCGATGCTAACGAGAACCTCATCATAAAGGGCGGCGGCAAGGTAGAGGCAAGCTCTATCGAGGACAATGCGATTTGGGCCGACGGCAGTATCGAGATCTCGGGTGGCAGCCAGGTCAAGGCAAGCTCCGAGGAAGACGCCGCCATCGACGGTAAAAACAGCCTCACGGTCACGAACGCTTCCCTCAACGCAGGTGGCGTTGGGTATGGCATCTATGTCTACAAGGGCATCACGCTCGATGGCGCGACCGTGACGGTCCGCGCAAGCTCAGATGGCGGGGAAGTCAGCGCACTCTTCACCGATGAGGACGACATCGTCATCAAGAACGGCTCGACTGTGGATGCGCTCGCAGAAGGCAGGTTCTCGGTTGCAATCTCCACCAGTAATTTCTACTCCGGCGAAGCGGGTGGCCATATCTACATCAGCGACTCCGTTGTCAAGGCCATAGCCCGCTATGCCGAGACCGGCGGCGACGGCCCCGACCACTACAGTGGAGACCAAAACGACGAAATCATCCCTGAGTCCGAGGGCCTGAACATCGGCATCTTCGCGCAGACCGAGAAGGGCATCACGCCCGCGACCATCTCGATCGTCCGCAGCAAGGTCACGGCCGAGGGAGACACGGCGGCTATCTTCGCCCTTGCCATGAGCGCGGACGGCAAGGCGATCGGCACCATCGAAATCAAGGACGCCATCATCCAGACGCCTGCAGGCGGCAAAGTCATTGACTATCGCAACAAGGAAGAGCTCAGCGACGGCATCGTCTACGAGGCGGGGCAGACCATTGGCACGGGCGATGCCACGATTGACTCCCCCTATGACGCCGCTGTCGCCAAGAGCACGGTCATCGTGCCTCCCGAGGAGACCAAGCCCGAGGAAAAGCACGGCAAGACCAAGCCCGAGGGTTCCAAGTCCGAGGGCACGAAGACAACCAAGACCGTTGCAGTTGCAGCCAAGGGAGCCAAGACCGTCGGCAAGCTCGCGGCAACCGGCGACACCTCGAACGCAGCCATCGTGGCAGCCGCCCTTGCGGGAACAGCCGCCATCGCCGCAGGCGCCCTGGCGAGTCGCAAACGTTCGTAAACACTTTTTCGCACAGGACGGGTGGATCGCAGCCCTTGCCTTCCCCGTCTACTTCTTCGTAGCGTAAGGGCAAGGCTGCAAAAGCTGAACAATAAAGCGCGGAGTCGCCATGCGGCCCCGCGCTTTTCTTTTAGCGTCGGTCCCTGCGCCGGCGTGCGGCCTATTTCTCCCCCATTTTGGCCATTTTGCCCTCCAAACGGCACTACCGCCGGCAACATCCAGCAGATACGCTGAACCTAGCCGTATAGGCCCTATGAGAACGGGAGCAACCATGGCAGCCTTGTTCACGACCCCCAAACGCAATGACACTACCGCCGGAACCCATGTTGCCGAACCCGACGTTCGCCGTCGCATAGGACTCGCGCACGGCAGCTGGCGCCGCGTGACGCGCCGCATCGTCGTAGGCGCCGTGTGCGCGCTCACGGTGAGCTCGCTGCTCATGCCGAGCGTCTCGCTCGCGGCGGAATGGGTCAAGGTCGGCGAAACCAAATACAACGCCGGCACTGCGGCGGGCGACGAGACCGGCACCTGGTCGTGGGACGGCGCCGACGACTTGAAGCTCAACAACTATAACGGCGGCGAGATCCAGGCCGCAGGCAAGCTCAACGTGAATTACTCGGGAAACAACATCGTCACTGCCGACTGGATCGAAGGCATCAAGGCTTCTCATGGCAAGAATGAGAACGCCGAGCTCAATATCCAAGGCGACGCGGGCAGCACGCTCAGCGTGACATCTACTGAGGACGCTATCCTCTCCACGGGTAATATCAACATCGACGGAGCCGGATCCGTCAACGCCACGAGCGCTGGGTTTGATGCCATCGACGCCGAGGGCGATCTCGCTATCAAAGGTTCGGGCAACGTCAACGCCACGGGCGTATCGGATGGCATCAGGGCAAACGGCAATATCACGATTGACGACAGCGGGGCCGTCACCGCCAGGGCTACCAAGGACAAGGGTATCGGAACCGACAAGAACCTCACCATCAAGGGTGGCGGCACAGTCGAGGCAAGCTCAGCCGATGGTGAGGCCATTTGGAGCGGCGGCAACATCAATATCTCGGACGGCAGCCAGGTCAAGGCGAGCTCCGAGAAAGACGCCGCCGTCGAGGCCAAGGGCAGCCTCGCAGCCACAAACGCCTCCCTCAACGCAAACGGTGTTGAATATGGCGTCTATGCCCACAAGGGCATCACACTCGATCATGCAAACGTGACAGTCCGCGCAAGTAAAGGCAGATACGGTGACGCCATTGCCCTCTTCACCTACCAAGACGATATCGTCGTCAAGAACGGCTCCACCGTGGACGCGTTTGCGGAAGGCGAGGTTTCGGCTGCATTCTCCACCAGAAACGATCGACCCAACGAGGAGGGTGGCCACATCTACATCAGCGACTCCGTTGTCAAGGCCATAGCCCGCTATGTCGAGAACGGCGACGGCCCCATCCCCTACAGCGAAAACCAAGATGGTGAGACGAGCCCCGAGCCCCAAGGCGAGAACATCGGCATCATCGCCCAGACCAGCGAGGGCGTCACACCCGCAGTCATCTCGATCATCCGCAGCAAGGTAACGGCCGAAGGAGATACAGCGGCAATCTTTGCCCGTGCCATGAGCGCTGACGGCAAGACAATCGGCACCATCAAGATTGAGAACGCCGCCATCCAGACGCCCGAAGGCGGCAAGGTCATTGACTATCGCAAGCTCCGTGACGGCATCTACGAGGCAGGCCAAGCCATCGGCACGGGCGACGCTGTGATCGACTCCCCCTATAACGAAGCTGTCGCCAAGAGCATGGTCATCGCACCTCCCGAGGTAGCCAAGCCGGAAGACCCCAAGCCCGACGAGACCAAGCCCGCAGAAAGCAAGCCCGCGGAGTCCAAGCAGAACCCCAAGCCTGAGTGCTCAAAGCCGACCAAGGCCGTTGCGGCTTCAATCACGAAAGCCAAGACTACCGGCGTGCTCGCGGCAACCGGCGACACCTCGGGTGCGGCCATCGTGGCAACCGTCCTTGCGGGAACAGCCGCTATCGCCGCAGGCACCATGGCGAGCCGCAAGCGCTCTTAGACGCCTCTGCGCACATGGCAGCTCCCGCGAAGGCCCCGAGTCCCAGCATCGTTTAACAACGCCACCGCCGAGCTCCCCTCCGGCGGTGGCGTTTTCCATATGCGTCCGCAGGGTATGCACGAGATTGTCTTTGGTCTAGCCCAACCTGCATGAGCCGGCGTGCGACAATGGGGGCCGTCGATATCACAACGCCGAGAGAAGCCCGTCATGGAAGCGCATCAAAAGCAGATAACCGTTCATGCACAGCATGCCGAAAGCGCACCAGTCATCTATCTTCCCGTGGTCATGGGCGACGGCACGGAGGTTTATGAACGCTGCCGAGAGCTCAACTGCCCGCCCTTCACGCTTGTCGGCATTGGCAGCCTCAACTGGAATCGCGAGCTGAGCCCCTGGGTATGCGACGGTACCGTGCGCGATGCCGAGCCCTTTGGTGGACAGGCCGCTGGTTTTCTTGACGAGTTGTTGAAGCAGATAATCCCAGAGGCCGAATCATCGCTCCCGCAACCGCCCACCTGGCGCGGCGTTGCCGGCTACTCGTTGGCGGGTCTTTTTGCACTGTGGGCACTTTGGCAAACAGATGTCTTTGAGCGCGCGGCGAGTGCATCGGGGTCGCTGTGGTTCCCCGGCTTTATCGACTACGCGCGCGAGCGCACGATGACAGCTACGCCCGACGCCGTCTATCTGTCACTCGGCAAAAAGGAAACCAAGACGCCCAACCGCATGATGCGGCACGTACTCGACGATACGCGCGCGATGGAAGAGCTGTTTATCGAGCGTGACATTCCAACAACGCTGGAGCTCAACCCCGGCAATCACTTTACCCAAACTGACCTGCGCATGGCACGCGGCATCCACTGGATACTGACGCATTAAAAATGGCATCCACGCGTACATACGCATGGACGCCATTTTTAATTTGGCTGAACGCAGCTGCTATTCAGCAGTCTCCTCAAGCTCGGAAGTATCGAACTCAAAGTCGTTACCGGGCAGGATGGCGTTGAGCACAATGCCCACCAGCGAGCCCACGGCAAGGCCCGAAAGCGAAATCGTCACGCCGCCCAGCTCCAGCACGATGGCACCGGCGGTACTGTAGGCAATGCCGAGCGAAAGCACGAGCACCAGAGCCGCCACCAGCACGTTGCGGTTGTTCTGGAAATCAACCTGGTTCTCGATGAGGTTACGTACACCAACGGCGCTGATCATGCCGTAGAGCACGAGCGACACACCGCCGATAACGCATGCCGGCATGGCGGCAATCACCGCAGCAAACTTGGGGCAGAACGAAAGCACAATGGCGCAGCAGGCGGCAATGCGAATCACACGTGGGTCGAACACACGCGTCAAGGCAAGCACGCCGGTATTCTCGCCATACGTCGTATTGGCGGGGGCGCCAAAGAGCGATGCCAAGATGGTCGCCAGGCCATCGCCGAGCAGGGTACGGTGCAGACCGGGATCGGCAATGTAATTGCGTTCGCAGGTAGAGCCAATGGCGGAGATATCGCCGATATGCTCGATCATAGTTGCAAAGGCCAGCGGCATGATGGTGATGATGGCCGTCGTGGCAAGACCGCTATCGAACTGCGGTCCAAAGAGCGCAAACACGGTGTTGTCCCACACGACGGGCAAGCCAACCCAGGGGGCGGCTGCGACGCCAGAGAAGTCGACCTCGCCCAGCGCGGCCGCAACGGCATAGCTCACCACAACGCCCAGCAAAATCGGCACGATCTTGACCATGCCGCGCCCCCAAATATTGCAGATGACGATCACGGCCACAGCGACAACGGCAACAAGCCAATTGGTCTGGCAGTTGGCGATAGCAGAGCTTGCCAAGATCAGGCCGATGGAAATGACGATGGGACCGGTCACCACCGGCGGGAAGAAGCGCATGACGCGCTTGGCGCCAAAGGCGCGGAACAGCGTTGCCAGCACCGGATAGAGCAGGCCGGCGCAGGCAACGCCCAGACAAGCGTAGGGCAAAAGCTCGGCCTCGCCGTTGGGTGCAATGGCGACATAACCCGCGATAAAGGCAAACGACGAGCCCAGGAACGCGGGCACCTTACCGCGCGATAGAAAATGAAACAGCAGCGTGCCGATGCCGGCGAACAGAAGCGTCGCCGAAACGGAAAGGCCGGTGAGCACGGGCACGAGCACCGTGGCTCCGAACATCGCAAACATGTGTTGCAAACCCAACACAAACATGCGCGGGCGGCCGAGCGACGATGCATCGTAGATGGCATCGGTGACGGCGGGCGTCGAAGACTGGGACATGGAAGTCCTTTCGAATGGAAGGGCGATCAGGCATATCGGATAACCTGCCCGAACGATACGATCCGAACCATTGTACGCGATATGCAGTACCTCGCACGCGCCGCCACCTGCAAACGCTAGCGCTATTTCCAAACGCGCTCGGCAATACGCCTGACCAGCGCAATCTTTGCCCACTGCTCGTCCTCGGTCAGCTTATTGCCAATCTCGCAGCTGGCAAAGCCACACTGCGGAGACAGATACAGGTTCTCGAGCGGCACGTACTTTGCCGCCTCGCGGATGCGCTCGACGATAGCATCCTCGTTCTCGAGCTCTGCCGCCTTGGTGGTCACCAAGCCCAGCACGACCTTCTTGCCGGGAGCAACGTACTTGAGCGGCTCAAAACCACCGGCGCGGGGCGTGTCGAACTCCAGATAGAACGCGTCAACGTCCTCATGCGCAAACAGGTACGGCGCGATGGGGTCGTAGCCGCCCTCAAAAGCATAGGTGGAATGATAGTTGCCGCGGCACACGTGCGTGTTGATGACCAAATCGTCAGGCTTGCCCGCGATGGCGGCATTGTTGAGCGCCACGCCCAGCTCGGACACCTTTTGCAGGTCGACCGGGCTCATGCCGGTTTTGGCGACAAAATCGGTATCGCAGTAGATGCCCCAGGTGCAGTCATCAAATTGGATGTTGCGGCAGCCCGCGGCATACAAGTCGGCGATCACCGTACGATAAGCGGCTGCAATGGCGTCGGCAAGTTCCTCATCGGTCTTATAGACAGCGCGCAGGCTCTCCTGCTGGCCGTCGCAGCGGTCGAGCGTGACTTCGGAGAACGTCTGGATCGGCGCCGGAATGGTTTGCCGTGCGACCTGGCCCTCCCCCTCAAGCGCCTTGACGAACTTAAAATGCTCGACGAACGGGTGGTTCTCGCCGCTAATGGAACCGGTAACCACGGCGGTGTCGGCCGTCGTCTCCTCGTCATGGAACATATAACCCGTGCGTGAGGTGCGGCGCTCAATACCGTTAAGGCCCCACATAAAATCGAGGTGCCAGTAGCTGCGGCGGAACTCGCCATCGGTGATCACCTGCAGGCCGGCGGCCTTCTGCTTGGCCACCAAATCGCGAATGGCATCGTCCTCGACGGCCTTAAGGCCGGAAGCGTCGAGTTTACCCGCGACATAGGCGGCACGGGCGTCCTTTACAGCCTGCGGACGAAGAAAGCTGCCGACGATATCGGCGCGAAACGGCGCGTTCGGTTGAATCGAAGTGCTCATAGATATCTCCCTTTGCATTGGTTGCTTTACTGGGACAGAGTATGAGCGCTCATATGGCTATCGTAAAATATACGTTTATAACAGTTTGATATAGATGCTTCCTATATCAGTCTGGACTGCAATAAAGAGACTTGAACCGTGCGGAGCACAGCACCCTAGATATGCTGACGAATCGCTTCGATATAGGCCTGCCCATAGCGCGTGAGCGTCGTATTTTTGCGCGTGATGATGCCAATCTCCATGTACTCGTCTACATCGAGCGGAATCGAGATGATGCCGGGACCGTTGAGCTCGTGACTGATCACGCCCGAGCATACCGTGTAGCCGTTGAGGCCCATGGCCAGGTTGAACAACGTCGCACGGTCGCGCACGCGGATATTCTTGCGACGCTCAAAAGTCGAGGTCAGTTCCTCGGAATAGTAAAACGAGTTATAGCTGCCCTGCTCGTAGGACAGGAACGGGTAGTCTTCCAAGTCCTCAAGCGTCACGCTCGAGCGGCCCGCCAGCGGATGGTCTGCGCACACGAAGACATGCGGCGTGGCGCAGAAGAGCCCCTCGAATACGAGCTCGTTGGCGGCAAGCATGCGCTCGATAACCTCGCGGTTATGCTCGGATAAGTACAGGATGCCCAGTTCGCTTTTCATATGCGCGACGTCCTCGATAATCTCGTGAGTCTGCTCCTCGCGCAGGGTAAAGTCATAGCGCGCAGCATCGAACTCACGGATCACATCGACAAACGCATTAACGGCAAAGGAATAGTGCTGGCAGCTCACACTAAAGTGCGGCACCTGCTCGGATGCGCCCTTGTACTTGCCCTCGAGCAGATCCGCCTGGTCGAGCACCTGGCGCGCGTAGCCCAAGAAGGTCTCGCCCTCCTCGGACACAATGACACCCTTGTTGGTGCGCTCAAAGATGTGCACACCCATCTCGTTTTCGAGATCGCGAATCGACGCGGTAATCGAAGGCTGCGACACAAAGAGCCGGCGCGAGGCCTCGGTGATGCTGCCGCATTCGGCAACTTTGACGACATACCTGAGCTGTTGAAGCTTCATGATGGCCTCCCTAGACGTCCGCGATACCCGAACCCGCCGCATCTGCCTGACGCATAAACGACGGCATCTCCCCCGTCGCGGCGCAGGCGGCAATCTGATGCAGAGCCCCGGCAACCGCATCGTCTGCCGCAGCGCCGATATGCCAGCGTGCGGCAGCCGTGACGGCCTCGTTGGCATTGGCGACTGCAACGGAGTTGGGGACGGCACCGATCATGGGCAGGTCGTTATCGGAATCGCCAAATACGGCCACCTCGTCGGACGTCAGGTCCAAAGCGCGCGCCAGCTCCAGTGCAGCGCAACCCTTGTCCCAACCTGCTGGAAGAATGTCGAACAGGCGCACACGATTGTTGGGAAACACAAGCGAGAGTTCCGGCACCTCAGCGGCAACGCGCTCGCGTAGCTCCGCGAGCTCCTCACGCGAACGAGCACTCCAGATATTCGCCTTGAACACCGACGCGTCATCGACGACAGGACGGCACGGGGCCTCTTCGCCCTTGAGCCATGCGTTGCCGCCCGACTCCATGGCGCGGCGCACGCGCTCGGGGTCGCTCGTCACACAATAGGCATCGTTGCCCCAAAAGTCATCACCCAGGCCGTAGACCTTCAGATACGTATCGTCGGTCTCTTGCTCCAAGTAGTCAGCCAAGCGCATAAGGGCGGCATTGTCGGTCGCATGCGAGGCTACCACCTCGCCGTCCACAAACATGACCTGGCCGTTGCAGAACGCGCCGGTCGAGAAGCACTCGGCGCGATTGCGGAACATCCAGCCCATCGCGGAGGGCTGGCGACCCGAAACCGGGCCAAAGTGCAGACCCGCCGCCTGCATGGCATGAATGCCCTCGATGGCGTAGTCGCTGGCGCCGTCATGCCCGGCTGGAATCAGCGTATCGTCCATATCGGTCAGCACAAGTTTAATCATAAGGCCCCCTCGGTCATTCTTAATCCCGTCTATTGTACCGACCTGCCAAAAAAAGACAGGTTTATATTGGCAGGTTTTATCTGGGAAAACGCAAAGCCCCAGTTGTTACCTGCCAAAATAAACCTGTCCCTTTTTGGCAGGTGCGCTAGTATAGGGAACAACAGATTCGATGCGGGAGTGCCGGCGGTGCAAACCACAAGGCTGAGAGGGCATGGGGCCCAATCCTTTGAACCTGTCAGTTAATGCTGGCGTAGGGAGCATGCCGCCTTTTTAGGGGCGCTGTCTATGCACAGCGCCCCTTTTCTATGCCAAGGAGGCATGTGCAGTGATCGATTCGAAACAGCTCAAGCAAAACGTGGTCAAGGCCGTGGAGGAGATTCGCGCCACCAATCCGATGGCGGGCTCCATCACCAACACGGTGACGATTGACTTTGTCGCCAACGCGCAGCTCGCCGTGGGCGGATCGGCCGCCATGGTCTATCTGCCCGACGAGGGCGAGGCGCTCGTTGCCGGCGGCGCCATCTATCTGAACATGGGCACACTCTTCCCCATCTACGAGCAGACGATTCCCCGCGCGGCCAAGGCGGCACACGACGCCGGCAAGCCCTGGGTGCTCGATCCGGTGGGCCTGGGCATCGGCAGCCTGCGCACCCAACTGGTAGGCGAACTCAAGCAGTACAAACCCGCCATCGTGCGCGGCAATGCCTCCGAGATTATCGCGCTCTCCGGCCTGTGGGGTCTTGAGGGCGAGTCGGCCGATCTGAGCCGCGTACGTGGTGTCGATACCACCGACACGGTCGACGCCGCCCGCGATGCCGCCGTGGCGCTCGCTCGCTACACCGGCGGCGCCGTTGTGGTCTCGGGCGAAGTCGACCTGATTACCGACGGCACGACCGTGGCCAAATCCCACGGCGGCAGCCCGCTCATGTCCAAGATTACCGGCTGCGGTTGCTCGCAGGGCGGCGTGCTGGCCGTGTACGCCTGCGCTGCCGATCCGTTTACGGCAGCCGTCTGCGGTACCGCCGTCTACAACGTCGCCGGCACGCGTGCCGCCGCCGTCGCCGATGCCCCGGCAAGCTTTAAGGTCGCCTTTATCGACGAGCTCTACCGCGCAACCGCCCAAGACATCGCCGATAACCAACTCGAGCTCGAGGAGGCATAAGCCATGTCCGAGCCCGCAACCAATGCCGGCATGAACACGCTCGTCGCTGTGGCCATCGCCCCGTGCGGCACCGGCGATGAACTGTCCGCCGAGGTCGCCGAGGTCGTGCGTGTCATTCGCGAGAGCGGCCTTCCCAACCGCACCACCTCGATGTTCACCGAGATCGAGGGCGACTGGGACGAGGTCATGCAGGTCGTGCGCGACGCAACCTTTGTGTTGGCGAGCAAGGGCATCCGCACCGAAGTCGTGCTCAAAGCCGATATTCGACCCGGATTTACCGACACCATGACCGGCAAACTCGAGCGCATGGAAGCGCAGATCAAAAAGCAGGAGGAAGCACGATGAGCATCCGCGACAACCTTGATATCTCGGCCTATCTGGTACTCGGCCCCGAAAACACCCTCGGACGCCCCGTGGGCGATGTGGTGGCCCAGGCGCTCGACGCCGGCTTTACCTGCATTCAGGTGCGTTCCAAGGTGGCAAGCGCCCGCGAGATCATCGCACTGACGGGCGATGCCGCGCAGGCCATCGCTCAGGCCGGCAAAACCGGGCAGGTCGCGCTGCTGATCGACGACCGCCTTGACTGCGTACTTGCCGCACGCGAGCAGGGTATTGCCGTCGACGGCGTGCATGTTGGCCAGAGCGACATCCCCGTCGAGGTCTGCCGCAAACTTTTGGGCCCCGATGCCATCGTGGGTCTTTCGGCCCGCTGCGAGGAGATGCTCGAGTACGTCAAGACCGCCGACATGAGCCTGGTCGATTACCTGGGCGTAGGCCCGCTCCACGAGACCGAAACCAAGCGCGACTGCGGACGTGCGGCCGACGGCTCCATCATCACCAAGAGCTTTGAGGACCTGGCCGCCCTCCATGCGGCAAGCCCCGTCCCCATTGTGGTGGGCGGCGGCGTCAAGACGGCCGATCTGCCGCAACTCAAGTCCACCGGCGTCGACGGCTTCTTTGTGGTGAGCGCCGTCTGCAGTGCCGACGACCCCTACGCCGCAGCCAAGGAGCTCGTCGATACCTGGCAGCAGGCATAAGCCTAGACCGAGCAGTTGCTCCGCAGTCCCATATCTTCAATAGCGGAAAGCGCATCCCAGTTTGGACGTCCATTCTGGGATGCGCTTTCCGCATAGAGGACCAGCGGGAAACTGCGTCCCAGTCTGAACGCTGATTACGGGATGCAGTTTCCGGCGTAGTCCCTACCCCGCCAGATACGATTCCAACGCCGGCAAGGTCGCCTCCGCATCGCGGCGACCAATCTGGTAGATGCGTTCAAGTTCATCGGGCTCGCGACACAGCGACGGCACCTTCACCGATTCGCTCGGCCGCACCACAAAGATCTCGCCGGCAGCCTCGCGACGTGCCAGGTCATCGAGCGTGGCATTGTAGACCTCATGTCGACGCTCAAGCGCTGCGACAAACTCCGGATAGTGACGGAACACGCGACGCAGCATGGGCATCACGCTGTTGGGCTGCTTCACAAAGCCCGCCGGCTGCGTGAGCACCACCACGTTGCGATCATAGCCCTGCGCAAACAGCCATGCACTGGGAATAGAATCGGCCACGCCACCATCCAGATACTTATGCCCGTCAATAGCAACGGGACGCGTCGCCACGGGAATCGCCGACGATGCCCGGATCCACTCGATATCCCGCTCGTCGCCATAGGGCAGGTCGTGGTAGACGGCCTTGCCCGTCTCGATATCGGTACACACGCACGTAAACCGCATGGGGCAGGCGCGATACGCCTCCAGGTCGATGGGATCGCGCTCGATGGGCACCTCGTGATAGGCAAAATCGGCATTGAACATATCGCCGGTTCGCAGCCAGCTGGTCACGCTCGCATAGCGTTTGTCGGCGCAATAGGCCTTGTTATAGCGAATGGCGCGGCCGATCTGGCGCGATTTAAAGTTGTAGCCAAATGCCGCGCCCGCCGAGACGCCCACCATATGGTCGCAGGTCAAACCGTGCTCCATCCAAACGTCGAGCACGCCCGCCGTATACATACCGCGGTAGCCGCCTCCCTCGAGCGCCAGCCCCACCGTGCTCGTCATATTTGACTGTGCCATGCGACCATCTCCGTTCCTGCGTTTTAAAACGGAACAAGTATACCCATCAACAAATATCGTCTCAGTCGCATTTTCATCGAACATCGTCGCGTTACCGTTTGGCGAATAATGGCCGCCCGCAACATGGGCACCCCTACATAATTCCATACACTTGTTTATACTACTCAGTAGTTATCAGCCGAGAGCACGAACCGACAAATAAACCCAACGACGCAGCAAGGCGGGGGCTTGGAAACACGCAAGGCGTTGAGCAGCAACGCATGTGCACAACGAGCTCGCCCGACGCAATCCGCCCCGACCTCAGAAAGCCGCTTACAGTATGGATAACGCCAGCAATAATACCGAAACGCTCGAAAAGACCATCCGTGACCTTCTGGAGCGTCAGGACGATCTGATCAGGACCGCCTTTACCGACGAGCTCACCGGACTTGGCAACCGCGGCGGCTTTACCCGTTCCTTAGAGGAACTCTGGGAGCAGGAACTGCCCGTGACCATGGCGTTTATCGACATCGATAACCTTAAGCACTGCAACGACATCTTTGGACATGACGAGGGCAACCGCTATATCTTGCAGGTGAGCCTCTATCTCAAACTGTATATGAAGGTGGACGAGGCGGCATTTCGTCTGGGGGGCGACGAGTTCGCCATCCTATCTGCGATTGCGACCGAGGACGACCTTGCCGAACGTCTGGAACACTGCCGAACGGTACTGCTCGAAAACAACGCTTCCAAGATGCCTCACTCGTTTAGCTACGGAGTGGCACACGCCGACCCCGCCCTGGGCGAAGCCCCCAATCGCTTGACGAACGATGCCGACCATCGCATGTACGACTACAAGCTACGTCATGCCGTGCACCTTGATCGACGCAATATCGCACAAGCCCACACCGACGACTTCGAAATAAGCGATCGCATTTTCGACGCCCTTTCGATGCTCAACGAAGGCCGATATTTCTTTATCGAGAACCTGGACAAACATCGAACCCTTTGGTCACAAGGCGCCTTGCGCGATCTTGGTCTTCCTTCGGAGCATATAGACAACTGCCACGATTACTGGAAAACGCGTGTCCATCCCGATGACCTTGAGGCCTATACCAACGACATCGACCAAATCTATGACGGCTCCAAACATCGCCACGTCATGCAGTACCGCGTGCGCAATGCCGCCGGCGACTACATCCTCGGCCGTGCTCGCGGGTTTCGTATCGACGGCGACGGAAATGTCCCCTCGCTCTATGTCGGCGAGCTCGTCAACCACTCGCTTGCCGAGACCGTCGACGCCGCCACGGGCCTCGGAATGCAGCGCACGCTGATCAACGCTATCGATGCCTGCCGTCGCGACCATTGCAAGACGGGGCTTATAGCAGTGCGCGTTCGCGGCACGGCAAAGCTCAACGAGCTCTACGGGGCCGAGGCCGTCGACAACATGCTCGCCGAATACGCAGGCCGCATGCTGTCGATTACTCGCGGCAGGAGTCGCGTCTTCCGCTCACGCAACGCCCAGTTCGTCGTGCTTAGCAACAATTTGGATCACGAAGCATTCGAGCAACTGATCCAACATCTCAAAGAGGCCGTTTTCGCTCCCGTTCGAATCGCGGACGACACCATTACCCCCGTCTGTCTTGTCGTTCCGGCCTTTTACGAGCACCTGACCAATCAAACGGCCGCCGTTTTAGGCGAACTCGACCGTCGCATTCGCACGGCCGGCGGGCTTGTTCCCAACGACAGCCTCCCCATACCCGAGGTGGAGCGCAAAAGCGCCATCGCCGAACGCATCGATATGCTCACGGGCCTCTGTCGACCCAGCGAGTTTATGCGGCGCGCCAACGCATTTCTCCAGACAAGGCGCAACGGCGCCTGGTGTATCGCCACCGTCGATATGGGACACATGCGACTGTTCAACGAATGGCACGGACAGGCCGAGGGCGACCGCATGCTCGCCGACGTGGGCACGGTCCTCAAGGACATCGAGAATGCCGACATGGGCGTCGCAGGGTACTGGGGCCAAGACGACTTTTGCATACTCATCCCCTTTGAACACGACACCGTCCATCAGATTTATAGCCGCGTTCGCCAGGCCGTGGCCAAGCATGATGACGGCGTGGGTTTCTGGCCGTCCATGGGCGTCTACCCCATCGACTCCAACGAGGAAATCACCATCGATGCGCAGGCCAAGGCCATGTTTACCAATCGGCGTGCAAAAAACGACTTTAAGGAGCGCATTGCCATTTTCCGCCCCGAGGAGTACGAGCGCGAAATCTCGTTCCACCGCACGCTGACCGAATTTCAGTATGCGCTCTCAAACGGCCGCATCACCTACTACTTGCAGCCCCAGGTCGACATGGAAACCGGCGAGATCACTGGCGCCGAGGCGCTCACGCGCTGGATTGACAAGGATGGCTCCCTCATTTCACCCGTCACCTTTATCCCCGCTCTCGAGGAAAGCGGTTTTGTGGTGACGCTCGACAAATACGTTTGGCAGGGCGTTGCCTCGTGGCTGCGCGGGCGCATCGATCGAGGGCTTCGCGTGGTTCCGATCTCGCTCAACGTGTCGCGCGTGGATATCCTTGCCTGCGACGTTGCCGAGCATATGGGGGCACTCGCCGACCAATACAATCTGCCGCCCGAGCTCATGCGCATCGAGATCACCGAGACGGCTTATACGGGAGAGTCCGAAGCTGTGGATAAGCTGACGGCCGACCTGCACAACCGCGGCTTCTCGACCTACATGGACGATTTTGGCACCGGCCAGTCCACGCTCGCGATGCTCAAGAACGTCAACGTCGACGTCATCAAGCTCGACCGCACGTTTGTGCCCGTCGACGGCGATCAAGGCCGTAGTGTGCAAATCATTTCATCAATGCTCGAGATGGCACAGTCGCTCCATCTGCCTGTTGTGATCGAAGGCATCGAGACAAATGAGCAGGCAAACATGCTACGCCAAATGGGCGCCCGCTACGCTCAGGGCTTCCTCTACTACCGCCCCATGCAGGCAAAGGATTTTGAGGCATTGCTCGATGGCGGTAACAAAAACTGATACGCTCGCGCGCAAAACGATACCGCCGAAGGGGCGCTTGTCCCCATTGGCTAACTTATGCCCCCAATCCAAACCGAATTGGGGATATGATGCAAACCACTGTTGTGCCCAAGGAGGTTATCCATCATGAACGAGTCGTATCGCCTGGGCGAGCAATCGATCATTGCCTATCTTCAGCGACTTGCGAACGGGGTCTCGACCGCCGAGCTCGATGTTGCCGCGCTGCCCACGGAGCTGTGCGCCATCGGCGAGCAGCTACAGAAGACATTTGCCATCCTGCAGCAAGAACGCGAGCTGCTTGAGCGCGGCGCCTATATCGATTCGCTCACCAATCTTGGCAACCGTGCTGGACTCCACCGTTATGCCGAGCTGCTTTGGCACAAAGGCACCCCCTTCACCTGCGCTTATATCGATATCGATCGCCTTAAGCATTGCAACGATACGTTTGGCCACACCGAGGGCAATCGCTACATCCTGAGCATCTGCCGTGCACTCACCGAGACAATGGAACCCAATGACCTGCTGTTCCGTATCGGTGGAGACGAATTTGTACTCGTATCCCCCACGACAGATGAAGCCGAACTCGAGCAGCGCCTGGAGCGGACGCGCACCGACCTTATCGAGGCAACATCGGGCGGCAAAGCGCCCATGATCGCTAGCTTTAGCTTTGGCTGCTCGCGCGTCGACCCACTCGCTGGCGATACGCGTCGCCAGATGACCATGGACGCCGACCGCAAAATGTATCGCTACAAGCTCATGCACCGTGTGCAGCAGCCGAAGGAAAACGACGCATCCATGCGCCCGATCGCCGATCAGCCTCCCTGCAACGACCGGGTGTTCCAAGCGATCTCCATGAGCTCCGAGACACGCTATCCGTTCATCATTAACCTCGACACTGGCGAATCGCAATGGTCGGTTAATGCCGTGCGCGATTTTGACCTGCCCTCTCAGCATCCATTTAACTCGCTCGATATGTGGCTTGCCCGCGTTCACCCCGAGGACCGCGACAACGTGCGCAGCGAGCTCGATATGGTGGTAAAAGGCGCGTGGCATTTCCACTACATGCAGTATCGCGTCATGAATACCGCCGGAAAATACGCGCTATGCGACTGCACGGGCTACCGCCTGGACAGCACCGGCACCGAGCCCAACATGTATGTGGGCATTGTTACCAACCGAAGCTTGGCAGATACGACCGATTCCGTGACCGGCTTGGGCGATATCCACGCCCTGGTCAACGCCATTGGCGAAATGCGTCGCGTGGCGCGTAAGGCAGGCCTGGTCGCCATCAAAATCGACGACATCGCCAAGGTCAATGCCCGCTTTGGCTTTGATGCGGGCGACCGCGTTTTGGCGGAAAGTGCCGCCTGCCTCATGGACTGTTCGCGCGGCAAGGGTCGTCTGTTCCGCTCGACGGGGCCGATGTTCGTGGCGCTTTTCGACGACCTTGATCCCGAAGAGACCGACGCGATCGCAGAAGAAATCGAGCGATTCTTGGGGTCGCCCGTGCTCCTTGGCTCATTTGAATATCAACCGCCCCTTCGCGTGGCGACGCTTCATCTTGACGCCGTCGACCGACAGCCCGTTTCCATTTTGAACGAACTTAATGCGCTGATTAAAGAGACGGTGCAGGTACCGGGCACCAAGCTGGACTAGCGACGTAGGGCGCGATGTGAAACACAAGCCGTTTCGCATCGCGCCCCGCGCCATCTGCCCTCTCGTGCGATAATCCTCCGCAGAAGCCACCGACAGCAGAGGGAGTTTGTGATGAAGGTTCTTTTGGTCAATGGCAGCCCCAAGGCAAACGGCAACACCGCCCGCGCACTCGCCGAGGTCGCCGAGCAACTTAGGGCCGAGGGCATCGATACCGAGACGTTTCAACTGGGCGCCAAGCCCATCCGCGATTGCATCGGTTGCGGCCAGTGCGGAAAGCTCGATTGCCGCTGCACCTTTGACGACGATGTGGTCAACGAGCTGATTGCCGCCGCCGAGCAGGCAGACGGCTTTGTCTTTGGCTCCCCCGTCTACTATGCGCATCCCAGCGGACGCATCCTCTCGGCTCTCGACCGCGCATTCTATGCTGGCAGCAAGGCCTTTGCGCACAAGCCGGGTGCCGCGGTCGCCGTCGCCCGTCGCGGCGGCACGTCGACCACCTTCGACGTACTCAACAAGTACTTCACTATCAACCAGATGCCCGTGGTGGCCTCCACGTACTGGAACAACGTCTTTGGTGCCATGCCGGGCGAGGCCGCCCAGGACGCCGAAGGCCTTGCCACCATGCGAAACATCGGCAAAAACATGGCCTGGCTCCTGCACTGCATCGAGGCGGGAAAGGCCGCCGGCATCGAGGCCCCCGAGGCCGATCGCGCCAGGACCAACTTCATTCGTTAGAACGGCGGAACATACACATGAATATTCAGATTTTTGGCACCAAAAAGTCCTTCGATACCAAGAAGGCCCAGCGCTATTTTAAGGAGCGCCGCATTAAGGTGCAGTTTATCAACCTTAAGGAAAAGGAGATGAGCAAAGGCGAGCTCACGAGCGTGATGCAGGCGGTCGGCGGCATCGACAAGCTGCTCAACCCCAAGGCCAAGGACGAGGAGACGCTCGCGCTCATCCAGCACCTCACCCCTAGCCAGCGCTTCGACAAGTTGTTCGAAAACCAGCAGGTTCTGGCCGAGCCCATCGTGCGCAACGGCAAAAAGGCCACCGTCGGTTATTGCCCCGATGTATGGGGAGCCTGGGAGTAGCCTGTGTTATTTGTCAGCGCGTGGGTATAAGAGCAGGCGTTTGGCATAAGATTCAACTGTAAGCCATGTCTAACAAAGGAGGGCACATGCCCAACAAACCCGTGAAGATTATCATGCTTACCGGATACCTCGGTGCCGGCAAGACCACGCTGCTCAACCACATCCTCGCTAACGATGGCGGCATCCGCGCCGCCGTGATCGTCAACGATATCGGCGAGATCAACGTCGACGCCAGCCTCATCGCCGACGGCGGCCTTTCCGAGACCGACGACCTCATCCCGCTCACCAACGGCTGCATCTGCTGCACGCTTTCGGACGACCTGGCCAACCAGCTGCAGGGCATCGCCGATTCGGGCAACTTCGATTACATCATCATCGAGGCCTCGGGTATCTGCGAGCCTATCCCCATCGCCTACACCATCTCGAGCTTCTGCGATGAGGCCAAGGTGGGCGGCGAGCCCAAGCTCGCGCTCGACAACATCGTGGCCGTGGTCGACTGCGCCCGCATGTACGACGAGTTCAACGGCGGTCGCGACCTGCTGGCTGAGGATATCGACGAGGACGACATCGAGAGTCTGCTCATCCAGCAGATCGAGTTCTGCTCTACGCTGATCCTCAACAAGACCGATACCGTGACGCCCGAGCAGATCGCCGAGCTCAAGGCCATCGTGCGCAGCCTGCAGAAGGACGCCGTGATTGTCGAGGCCCAAAACGGCGAGGTCCCCATGGAGGAACTGCTCGATACCGACCGCTTCGACTTTATGCGCGCCTACAACTCCGCCGCCTGGATCGAGGCCATGGAGCATCCCGAGGAGCACGACGACCCCGAGGTGCTCGAGTACGACATCGAGACCTTTGTGTACTCGCGCCGCAAGCCGTTTGACCTGCAGAAGTTCACCGATTTTGTTGAGCAGGAGTGGCCCGACGAGGTCATCCGCGTCAAGGGTCCGCTGTGGCAGACCGGTGATCCGGACATGTGCTACATGTTTGAGCAGGCCGGCCACCAGATGCGCCTGATGGAGAACGGTCTGTTCGTTGACTCCGCGCCCGAGGGCGAGAAGCAGAAGATCATCGACGAGAACCCCGAGATCATGCAGATTTGGGACGACGAGACGGGCGACCGCATGACGAGCCTGTGCATCATCGGCCGTCACATGGACAAGGATGCGCTCATCGCCTCCCTCGATGCCTGCCTGACCGACTGGCACCGCGCCTAGGTTTATCCAAGCGGGCATTTTTTCGCCTACGTAACCGCCAAACCACCACGAAGGTGCCCTTCGTGGTGGTTTTTCGTTCTGAGCCAAGGAGATTCATGTTCAACATTGTGCTGTATGCGCCCGAGATTCCGGCCAATACGGGCAATATCGGCCGCACCTGCGTGGTTACCGGTGCCCGCCTGCATCTGGTGGAGCCGCTGGGCTTTTCGCTCGACGACAAGACGGTGCGTCGCGCCGGCCTGGGCTATTGGCAAAACTTGGACGTGACGACCTATGCCGGCTGGGAGGATTTTCTTGCGCGCAACGGCCTCTCCCCCGCCGACGAGCGCCTGCACTTGCTGACCAAAAAGGCGCGCCGCACCTATGCGCAAAGCACCTACCGCGACGGCGACTATTTGGTCTTTGGCAGCGAGAGCTCGGGGATTCCCGAAGAGCTGCTCGCTGCGGCGCCTGAGCGCTGCGAGCGCATTCCCATGCTGCGCGATTGCGACTCGCTCGATAACGCCGAGGCCTGGGAAGCCCACGAGGAATCGCTCGGGCATACCGAGGCCAGCCACGAGGCCATCCTTCGGCAGGATATCTGCGGCAACTTCGTCAATCCGGACGACTACCGCATCAGCGCACTCAACCTCTCCAACAGCGCCGCCATCGTCCTCTACGAGGCCCTGCGCCAAACAGGCTTTCCGGGAATGTGACAAATCTGCCATTAGGGGACGGGGCAGAAATGGTAGACTTTCAAACTCTCTAGTTCTTGACAAAATGGTTTTGACATCAAATGCGGCAAAGGGACAGTCCCTTTGCCGCATTTGGCTGCTGGCAATTCACGTCAGAATTCAACTTCAAATACAAACGACTGCCGAAGTTCTCGCTTAGCTTGGCTTGTCAGGCTCGAATTCGCCCTTATGTTCAGCTTGCTGCATGCCTCATCGATAGCCATAGCAAGCGATACGGACATGGTCATGGTCGTCTCGCTTTTCAATTCAACCCGATAGCTCTTCGCCTTGTTTTTATCCTCTCCACCACATCTCGTTTCGATTAACAAGAGAATGTCAGAGTCATGGGCATACCAATGGAGTTCAGGGCGCTGTGGAACCATGTCTCCCTCAAATTCCTGTGTAAACAGGATTTTCTTCTCATTTCTCGTTAAATCGCTCAAAGAGCCGTTGATTCGAGCCGAGCCCTTCTTTCCCGCTTTGGCATTTCCCTTAACCTGGTGGCCTCTCCGAGTTTCCTCGTACTCCGTCACCTCCAACTTGCAGCGCTTCGCGCCAAGCATGAACGCAATCCGTCTCAACTCGGCCATCTTGTCTTGTTGCATGGTTGCGAAATAAGAGTCAAGATCAACAAAGCGAGACCGATCAAAAGCATCTATGTAATATGTGGAATAAAGAGATGGTTTAGGGTAGAAAGACAATTCGCTATCCCCGATTGCCTCGCGGTACAGATTGAAAATCTGCGTGCCCTTAACGGTATCCAGCCAACCAATAGCATCCCTACAGGCGTCGATGCCCCGACGCTCATTTCCGTCAACAATTCGAATCATATTCGGCAAATGAAATGAAGGACTCTGATAGGTCTCTTTGGTTACCGGCCTGTATCTATTAAGCTGCTGTTGGTATGCCCAATCGTTGACGGCGTCACCGATATCCGCAGCAGCACCTGCCGCACCATCGGCCGCATCAGCAATAGCTGCCAAGGCGTCATCGACCATCGGGGTTGCAGCACGCATTGCACCATCGGCAACTTTCTGTACGGTTGCAACCGCGCCCGCCATCGCGCTTCCGGCGCCATCAACCAACCCGGCAGCGGCCTTACGGATATCGAAACTCTGCTTATGTCGCGGCAGCTCCTCCCTTTCGACAACAGCTAGATCGTCTTTATCCTCCATAGTGACCTCCTATTTCCGATAGTCGAAATCAACCGTATATTCATCGCCAAATGCCGAGTTGAACATCGCACGGATATTTGCTTCGGCGTTCACCCGAGCCTCTTCGAGCAGGTTGCCATCCTTGATGGCCTCGCTTTCACTCCGCTCCTTGCACTGCGCTTCAAACGCCGTGACGTCTTTGACCTCAATGGGATTGAGGATGTTGTTGCGTTCCTCGAGAGCACCCGATTTCTTCATATCCGGCGTGTTTGAAATTACGTAAGGCTCATCCATCGTAATGGTCAGCTTTTTCTTATTTGTATGTATCTTTGCCGTCTCGAGATTCACACCCGCCTTAATGGTTCCAACATAGCGATACCAAAAACTGTTTTCTGTAAACGGGATATCAAACCAATCGAAGAACCTCTTGGTATCTGTCACCTTATCGACAATCGCGTAGTTCTGCGATGCAGAAACCATCTCGTTCTGGGAAGCAATACGTTCAAACACGACCGACGGGGAGAGCGTATTGGGGGTCGTCTCTTTTGCACCCGCAGCTTTGCCGTTATTAAAAATGCTAATAAAAAGTACAGCCACAATCACTCCACCAAGCGCCAGGCCCGCGAAGAATACCTTGGGCTTTGTCAGGATTCTCCCGAGTTTCGCTTTCAGCGCCCCCATGCCTTCCTCCAACTCATCCATCCCCTATTCCTTTCAAAATCCCTGCTATTTAAGAAACTGCCGTGGGTTATACCTCATGCCTAAATTGTCGTTTTCAGCATGTCTTTAGACGAGGGCAGTTGTTTGCAATCCGAAATATACACATTCGTTCGCAGCACTTGTTGTTCAATAATTGGCATAAAACGGGCAGGTCAACCATTCATTGCCGATTAACCCGCCCCTTCCGTGCAGAACTTATTTATTTACATCGTAGCTGGAAACAGATGCGACAACGCGCGCAGCGTCAACATCGGACATTGCCTCGAACTTGACTTTCTCACCCGGCGCCCACGAAGAGGTGTCCGCATAGGTCTCCTCCGCTTTGATGTCATCTGCATCATAGAGAGCAAGTGTCAGGCTGACGTTAGAGAACGATATACCAGAGGTGTTCTCAACTACCGCCGTATACGTATACAGACCGTAACCGTCATCCGATTTTTCGAAATTTGCTCCCTGAATCAAACTGTTGATGGCATCCTCATAGCGGGTCTTCTCTGCTACGGACTTTCCATTCTTAATTAAGTCGTTGAAATCATCCTTGTATTTTTCCCCTACTTCCAGCCCGTAATTATCAACAAGCTTCTTGAGTTGCGCAGACCGCTTATCGTAGACTTTATTCCACTCTTCGTAATAATCCGCAGACGATTGCGAGTAGTCCTCGGTCACCTTAAGCTGGTCATCAAGCAGATTCAGATACGTGATTACGTCCTGTTGCATCTTGGAATCCTTAAACCTAGCGTTCTTGAGTTCCTTGTCGTTCTTGATTTCAGCCTCAATAGCTTCCTGGATATTCTCGGTTGAATGAGGATCATCATCGTTTGCATTAGATTCAATGACGTCGGACCTTCTCTCAAACCCGGCGGCGATAATATTCATCGCCTTATCGTCGACATATTTCGACTTTGCAGCGTTTGCATCATTCTGTGAACAGGCCGAAATGAACCCCAGAGAACAGATGAGCAGAACAAGCAAGCCCATCATGGGCTGCTTTTTAGTAGCATTTCGTTTCACGGCTATTTCCCTTCGATTGACGTTACAGCTCATAACCCCTCGTCAAAAAGCAGACGAATTGGCAACGCGGTGGCACTATTTGGTTCCAGGGCGTGAACTGGATAAACATCGAGGGAAGGAGTGGGCTCTGTGCGATAAACTCCCCTCTTCAAAATATCTAGTTAAAGAGGACGGACAGACGGCGAACGGTCATATCAGTTCGTGTCCGCCCGTCTCCAACGATCGAACGTCGATGCGCTGACGTTCAGGAGCGTTGCGGCCTCTCGCCTCGTAACTTCACCCCCTTCAAATGATTTGATGACATCGTTATAGCTATCCGGGCGTTCGAGCGCCGGCCTCCCAAATCTCACGCCACGCAGGCGCGCCGACGCGATGCCCTCCGCCTGGCGCTGCTTGATGTTTTCACGCTCTAGCTGCGCCACGTAACTCAAGATTTGAAGGACTAGGTCCGCCATGAACGTTCCCGTGATGCCATCGGGCTGTTCGCGCGTATCGAGTAACGGCATATCAAGCACCACGATGGCAGCGCGTCTATCCACCGTGATGCGTCTCCATTCATCGAGGACTTCACGATAATCGCGACCCAAACGGTCGATACTTTTGATCACGAGAACGTCACCCTCGCGCAACCTGCGAAGAAGACGCTGGTACTGGGGACGTCTAAAGTTCTTACCACTTGCCTTGTCAGCGTAAATCTGACCCTGTTGAACGGGAAACCTTCCCAGTGCGTCTAACTGGCGGTCCAAGTTCTGATCCGCGGAAGAGACACGCGCATACCCAAAGATTCGATTGTCCATAATTGCCCCTATCGGCCGCCTCTTGGCAGCATCAGCTCAAGCGAGAGCCCACTCACTATAGGGCGTGCAAATTTCGCGAATGGGATGAGGTCATTTTGGTCCTCAGGCACAAGCTGTTCAAGCGCTATGCCGACAACATGCTGACTTTTAACGGTAATCAGCTGCCTTTAACTAGAATTGCTAGAAAAGAAAACCGTGATGCTGACAGGCTTTGCCGGCATGTATCAATGCGACAAAGGGACTGTCCCTTTGTCGCATTCGGTTATAGATAACGTCCGGTAATGCTCTTGGAGCAGGACGCGATGTCGCCCGGCGTGCCGGCACAGACGATTTGCCCGCCCGCATCGCCACCGCCTGGGCCCATGTCGATCACGTAATCGGCGTTACGGATAAGGTCGAGATCGTGTTCAATCACGATAACCGTGGCGCCTTTGGCAACAAGGCCGTCGAACACACTCAGCAACACCTGAACATCGAGCGGATGTAGGCCGATCGTGGGCTCGTCGAATACGAATACGGCATCGTCCTGCACGCGGCCCATCTCGCTCGCAAGCTTAAGTCGCTGCGCCTCGCCGCCCGAAAGCGCCGGCGTGGGCTCGCCAAGCGTCAAGTAGCCCAGACCTAGGTCGTGCAGGGTCTGCAAGCGCGCCTGGACTTTCTTGAGTCCTACCGTGGCGTCGAGGGCCTCGTCCACACTCATGTCCATAAGCTGCGGTAGCGTAAGCAGGCTGCCGTCCTTGCCCTCACGATGGATATGCGAAGCCGCATCTGCATAACGCGAGCCACGGCATGCAGGACAGACGATCTCGACATCGGGCAAAAACTGCACGTCAAGCGATATCGAGCCCGTGCCATCGCACGTGGGGCAACGCAAGGCGCCGGTGTTGTAGCTAAAGGCACCCGCCTTATACCCTGCAGCCTTGGCCTCGGGCGCACGGGCAAAGGCGCGGCGTAGCTCATCATGAATATCGGCATAGGTCGCTACCGTCGATCGCACATTGGCGCCGATGGGCGTGGCGTCAATCAGATTTGCGCGGGCAATGCCCTCGGCATCGACCCAACGCACGTGGCGTGGCAAGCGCTCGCCAGCTGCCTGCGTCTTAAGCGCCGGGATGAGCGTCTCGAGTACCAACGTCGTCTTGCCCGAACCCGAAACGCCCGTCACCGCGACAAGGCGGCCGCGCGGGATATCCACTTCGAGCGGCTTGACGGTATGGATGGCATCGGTCGCCATGCGGATATGGCCCTGGTCGAACATTTCGTCATCAGCCACCTGTGGACGCAAGCGCTTGGGATCCGAGCGCAAAAACGGCGCGATGCGGCTGCCCTGCGATTGCTCGACCTCGCCTACCGTGCCAGCGGCGATCACATTACCGCCTCCCGCTCCGGCAACGGGACCCATTTCGACCAGGTAGTCGGCTTCCGCCAGCACGCGTGTGTCGTGGTCGACAACAACCACGGTGTTGCCGTCATCCACCAGGTCGCGCATCACGCCTACCAGGCCGTCGACATTGGCAGGATGCAAGCCAATCGAGGGCTCGTCCAGCACATAGAGCACGCCCGTCGATCGGTTGCGCACCACGCGGGCGAGTTGCACGCGCTGGCGCTCACCCGTGGAGAGCGTGGCGCCTGCGCGGTCGAGCGAAAGGTAATCGAGGCCCAGGTCGACCAGGCGACGGGCGGTGCTCAAAAACGAATCGCAGATATCCGTCGCCATGGGCTGCATCTCGGCCGGCAAGGATGCGGGCACCCCGCGCACCCACTCAATCGCCTCACCCAGCGTCATGGCCGCGGCCTGCGCCAGATTGATACCGCGCACCTGGGGCTGGCGCGCAGCCTCGGAGAGACGCGTGCCGCCACAGTCACGGCACGGGCCCTCGCGCAAAAAGCGCGCAACGCGCTTAAGTCCCTTATCGTCCTTAACCTTGGCGAGCGCATTCTCGACCGTATAGACGGCGTTGTAATAGGTAAAGTCGAGCGGCGTGGCGCCCTCGCCGTTTTTGGGAACGTAGAGAATATGCTTCTTAACCGCCGGGCCGTGGAACACGATGTCGCGCTCTTGAGGTGTGAGCTGGTTAAACGGCGCATCGGTACGCACACCCATCTCGCCGGCCACCTGCTTCATCAGGTCCCACATGAGCGTGCCCCAGGGAAGCACTGCGCCCTCGTTGATGGTCTTTGACTCGTCGGGCACCAGGCTCGCCTCGTCCACCTCGCGCATGGCACCGGTGCCGCCACAGGTGGGACATGCACCGCCGCTGTTAAAGGCAAGGTCCTCGGCGCTCGGCGCGTAGAACTCGCGGCCGCATGCCGGACACGTGAGCGACAGACCTGCGGCCACGTTAAGGCTCGGCTCCACGCGCGCCCCGCAGTGCGAGCACACGTGATGGGCGCAACGGCTAAAGAGCAGACGCAGGCTATTGTTGAGCTCGGTCATGGTGCCAAAAGTGGAACGCACACCCGGCACGCTCGGACGCTGGTGCAGCGCGAGCGCCGCCGGTACGTGCAATACCTCATCCACCTGAGCGTGCTCCGCCTGCGTCAGGCGACGTCGAGTATAGGTGCTGAGCGCCTCCAAGTAGCGACGCGAGCCCTCGGCATAAAGAACCCCCAGCGCCAGCGAACTCTTGCCCGAACCCGACACGCCGGCAATACCCACGAGCTTTCCCAGCGGAATATCGATATCGATGTCCTTGAGGTTGTGTACACGCGCGCCACGCACCTCGATAGCACTTGGTTGTTGCGACACCGTCATCGCTCCCCTTCCTGTTAACCGAACGCGGCAAAGGGACTGTCCCTTTGTCACACTACTCGTACCGTGCCTGCCTGCGCCAGTCTTCGCGGGTCAAATACGTAAAGCACTCGGTACGTACATCGCCCATAAGCTCGCAGGGCGCATCGCGCTCAACGTGATGCGGCGCGAACCCACATTTTTGCTGAACGCGTAGCGACTTGTTATTGCCCTCGTAGTATCCGCACCAAAGTGCCTTGCAGCAAAGCGTTTCGAACGCATAGCGCTGCATGGCTCGTACTGCTTCGGGAGCAAAGCCTCGGCCCCAGAATGGCTTGGCGATCCAATAGCCCACTTCGAGTTCGAGACCGTCATCTCGACGGTTTGACTCGCAGCGAGATGGCATGAGCCCGATGCTACCCACGGGCTCATCTGTCGCAGCCAGGCAAACGGCAAAGGTGTGAGGAGCGGAAAAGACCGTTCGAATGACCTCCTCGCTTTCCCCAATGCTTCGGTGGGGTGGCCAGCCTGCAGCCGGCCCCACGTCCGGGTCGCTCGCATATGTAAACAGGCTCGCCGCATCCGCCTCGCACCACGGACGAAGCGTCAAACGCTCAGTATGAATCACCATAATTTAGCCTCTCATCTACCAATGTGACAAAGGAACAATCCCTTCGTCGCATAGCCCCATAGTCAACTCTGTCAAGAGCAAGAGGACCAGAAAATCTACCATTTCTACCCCATCCCCTAATGGCACATGTGGCCGAAAAAGGCGGCGTCTGCTGCTCGCCAGGGGCGGAAAGTGGAGGGATCGACCTTTACGTGCGCCGCAGCGGGCACGTCGTACCATTTGACCGTGTAGCCGGCGCCGTGAGAGCAAAAGACCGAGTCGGGCGTGTTGGGCAGATCGGCCTCGGGCTCATAGGTGGCCGCCTCGATGACGCGCTCGGCATCATGGCAAGCCGCATAACCGGCGAACTCAAGGTACAGATGTCCGCGACCGCTCGTGTAGGCAGCCACCTCCAGCGCATAGTCCTGCACCTCGGATGCCGGCACGCGACCCACAAGCTTCGCCCGGTCTCCCGCCATTGCCGGAGGCTCGTACTCGGCGCCCATGCGCGTGGCATCCGAGAGCGCCCTGCCCACGCACTCCCCCGGCACCTCGAGCTCAAAGTGGTACCACGGCTCCAACAGCACCGCCGCGCCGGCCTCGCGCGCCCGCATCAAACCCTGGCGAATCGCACGGTACGTGGCCTGGCGAAAATCGCCGCCCTCGGTGTGTTTGGCATGAGCCCGGCCGCCCGTGAGCGTAATGCGCACATCGGTGACGGGCGAGCCGGTCAGCACGCCCAGGTGATCGCGCTCCATGGCATTGGTGAGCGCCAGACGCTGCCAGTTAAGATCGAGCTCGTCGGTCGAGGCGACGGTACCAAACTGCACGCCCGAGCCCGCCGGCAACGGCTCCAGGCGCAGATGCACTTCGGCGTAGTGACGCAGCGGTTCAAAATGGCCCACGCCCTCGACCGGCTGCGAGATAGTCTCCTTATAGAGAATGCCGCCGGGCTCAAACTCGACCGCAAGGCCAAAACGATCGGCCAGCACCCGCTGCACGACCTCGAGCTGCACGGCGCCCATCAACTGCAAATGAATCTGCTCAAGATGCGTATTCCAGCTTACGCCGAGCATGGGGTCTTCATCCGCCAACTCGGTCAGCGCTTTAAACACCGCATGGATATCGTGTTCGCCCGGTAGCACCGTATAGGTGAGGACCGGCGCAATGACGGGCGCATCGCACACGGGCTCCGCACCCAAGGCATCCCCCGGGCGAACACGCGCAAGGCCCGTCACGGCACAAATGCCGCCGGCAGCAACTTCTTGGGCAAGCTCGTACTTCTCGCCGTTATAGATGCGCACCTGATCGACCTTTTGCTCCCAAACCTCGGCACCGGAGCGTCCGTCGATCATCTGCTTTGCATGCAGCGTGCCGCCGGTCACTTTAACCCAAGCCAAGCGCTCGCCACGATCTCCTCGACTGACACGATAGACGCGCGCGGCAAACTCCGGGAGCCACGCCTGTTCGCGCATCAGCACACATATGCCATTCAGCAGCTCGCCCACGCCTTGGTCCTTGAGCGCCGAGCCGGCAAAGCAGGGAAACAATTTACGCTCGGCAACCATGCGTGACAGCGTTGCGACGGAAAGCTCACCCGCTTCAAGAAACTCCTCGAGCGCAGCTTCGTCCAACGCGGCGGCGTCCTCCTGAACGGCACCGCCCGCCAACAGTTCGTTGGCATCCAGGCAGCCCTCGGAAAGACGCTGCCTAAGCTGTGCCAGCAAAACGTCGTGGCCGGGATTCTCCAAATCGATCTTGTTGATAAAGATGAACGTCGGGATGTCATAGCGCGCAAGAAGGCGCCACAGGGTTTCGGTATGCCCCTGCACGCCATCGTTGGCGCCCACCACCAGAATCGCGTAGTCGAGCGCGCGCAACGTGCGCTCCGCCTCGGCAGAAAAATCGACGTGGCCGGGAGCGTCCACGAGCATAACGTGGGTGTCGCCGTGGTCGAGAACAGCCTGCGACGAGAAGATCGTGATACCGCGCTCGCGCTCAATCGCGTTGGTGTCCAGGTGCGAGTCGCCATCGTCCACGCGTCCGCGTTTGCGAATGCGACCCGCCTCGAACAGCATGGCCTCGGCCAGCGTGGTCTTGCCGGCATCGACATGCGCCAAGATTCCAACGACCGCTTGCTTCGACATGGCTCTCCTCTTATTGCAGGCCCATCGCACGCGGCAACGGGCGTTCTCGTTCCACACTGGATGATACAATTTACGGGCCGGCGGGCGAAGCGGGCCCTATCCCCCGACCGAGCTCATCGCCCCGCGTTGCCGCGCGGCGATTTTCGTAGGTTCGCGCCTTGCGAAAGCCGGCACCTCCCCTTTTTCTGCACGGGCCCATCTGGGGCGGTGACAACGCGAGCCCCACAACAGCGAGGAGCCACCATGAAGGCATTGCTCAACGAGTTCAAGGAATTCATCAATCGCGGCAACGTGATGGACATGGCCGTCGGCGTGATTATCGGCGGCGCATTCACCGCCATCGTGGCCTCGCTTACCGATAACATCATCAATCCGCTCATCTCCGTGATTGCCGGCGGCAGCGCCACCGAGATCTCGGGGCTGGTGGTGCCGGGAACCAATATCGACTTTGGCGCCTTTATCGGCGCGTGCATCAACTTTTTGATTGTCGCTGGCATCGTCTTTGCCATCGTCAAGGCATTTAACAAGGCGCAGGAGATTGGCGACAGGCTCGCCGGTGCCACCGCCGAGGAAGTCACACCGGCACCCGTCTGCCCGTATTGCTTGGAAGAGGTGCACGAAGGCGCGACCAAGTGTTGCCACTGCGGAAGCGAGCTGCCCAAGGCGTAACCCCAGAGACAAGACCCCTTCCAGGACACAACGAGCACCCCTTGCATCGCAATCAACCAAAATGGCCCCACCCGGGGCCATTTTTCATTCGAGTTAAGGACTGATACGCGTCCCCGCTCTTATGCCTCACGCAGCCAGTCAAACGCCACGCGCGGGGTACCGTCGGACACATACACGATGCCAGCGCGCTCAAACCCCGACTTGGCGATGGCGCCCTGCATGGGCAGATTGTTTTGGTGCGTGTCGATACGCAGATGGTCGATGCGTTCCTTGGCAAAGGCAAACATCGCAGCCGCGATACCGTGCGCGGTGCCATCGGACGCCACACGGTGCAGCACGGCGTACGGAGTGTCGCTGCGCCATTGCCCGTCCTCAATTACGTCATAGCACTCGTCCGGACCCGGTAAAAAGGCAAACGTCGCCACCACGCGACCGTCAACTTCGCACACATAGCTGCCACCGGCGGCGATATCGGCAGCCAGCTGCTCGGCAGAAGGCGTGCCCTCGGGCCACTGCGTGGCGTTGCCATGCGCGCGCATAAAGGCGCGGGCCGCGTCATAGATAGCCATGACGGCGGGAATGTCGGTATCGAGGGTTTTTCTGATCATCACGCGGCGGCCTCACGTTTATTGGTATCACTTTGATTGAGCAATAATACCAGCGTTTGAAGAAGGGCGCGAAGCAGATGGGAAGCAAAAAGCGAGCCGCCTGGTCAAAGGCCAAAAGCGAGTTTTTGGGCGCTGCCACCGGCGGCGATATGAGCGACCTGTTTGCGCGCGAGAACGAGCGCCGCGACGCCCTGGACGCCGAGCGCGATGAAGCCTGGCGCTACAAGTCGTGCGAGCGCAAAAACCGTTACGACACGCGCGCCGAGGCCGAGGCCGTTATGGCCGACTGCGAAAACCGCGGGCGGCGTGGTTTGGCCTGCTACAAATGCGAATACTGCGGCGGCTGGCACCTGACGTCGCACCCCTGGAAATAGACCCCGCATCGGCACGGCACTGACGGAGCGCCAGCCATCATGAACGTGTTATGGACGCGGCAGCACCAGGACGTCGTAGCGCACGGCCTTGCCCGCGAGCTGATAGCTCGGCTTCACACCGGCAAGCAACGGTCCCTTCACCGGCCGTTTAATAACCACCTTGCGCGGATACACCGCAAGCGCTGCCTCGACCAGCGTCTCCTCATTAGCGCACGGCTGCTCCAGATGATGCAGGAGCTGAAACTTCTTTTTGACCGCCGCGCTTTTGGTGCGCTCGGGAAACATAGGGTCCAGGTACACCACGTCGGGGGCTGTGAGCTTGCCCTGCTCGATCATCGCCGCCGTCTGCTGAAGACCAGCGATGCTGTCCTCGCCGGCATGTAAGCGCATGCGCGACACGGCAGCCGCAAGCGCTGGATCATCTGCCGCGCGATCCAAGGCATCCTTGAGGAGCGCCGCGATCACGGCATCCTGTTCATACAGATCGACGGTAAAGCCCGCGGCAGCCAGCAGCAGCGAATCCTCGCCAAAGCCTGCCGTGGCGTCAATCGCCCATGGTTGCTCGATGCCTTTTGTGCGCGCAGCCTTTACCAACAGCTCTTGCTGCAGACGGCCCTGCTTGAGCCGTGGAAGCATGCGAGTAAAATCGGCACGCAGCTCCATCGTGCCGTCGGTGAGCGTGAGACCCTCGGACTTCCCGGTCAGCTCAAGCCCCGCAGCCCGAGCAACAGAAAAGGGATCAACGACGCCCATGGGTACTCCTTAATAAGCAAAACGAATACGCGAGCGCCGTTTATGTCGGCACCCAACCGTCCGCTATTGTCCCACATGCGACATGGCCCACAGCATCCCAATGCAAAGCACCGCCATCAATCCCGTGCACACGGCAGCGATCACAGAATCACCCATACGCCTTCCCAACGACCGCGGCTCACGCACTTGCCCTGCTCCGTACATCATGGCTCCTCCTTAAGAACAGCTCCTTGTTACGGCCTCATCATCTCAGCGCCGCACATGAGTTGCCATCGATTTGGCTTACGTCCAGCTTTCCTTTTTGAAAGGTCGGATTGGGCTGCGCGGGCCCAAAGCGCTTTCAGGCGCATGCATCGCCGCGTTGAACTACAATGTGCTTCACCATATGTGCAGCACATGGGGTGCGCCAGGTTGGCGTACTCGTATCGAAAGGACCAGCCATGAGCAACGCCTGTAAATTACTCAAAATCTTATCGTTCTTCTTCTTTGTCGTCGGCATTCTAAGCGCAGGCATGGGTGCTACAGCGCTCTTTGCGGGCAGCGCGGCAGGCGATATCACGGGTGCCATGATCGTTTCTTGCATCGTCGTCATCGTATTGGGCGTCGTCGAAATTGTGACCGCCGTCTTTGGCATCCGCGCGGCAAACAATCCCGCCAAGGCTGGCGTTGTCTGGATTTGGTCCATCGTCTGCCTAGCATGTTCGGTCATCAGCCTGCTTCTCTCCCTGCCCCTCTTGGGTGGGACCGGCTCAAGCACCCCCGATTTTACCGGCCTGATTGTCAGCATTATCTACTTTGTACTCGCCAACCGCGTCAAGAAAGAGGGCATGGACCGTTTGAGCTAAGCCGCATCCTTGTCAATCGCTCAGTGACTCTGGTATATACGCCAATAAAAAGGGCCGATCGCGCAGCAACGCGGTCGGCCCTTTACGTTTACCCAGATAAAACCTACCAAAATAAACCTGTCCCTTTTTGGTAGGTTAGTGGCGGTACTCGGCGATAATGAAGTCGATGTCGGTTTGAAGGGTGTCCAGGTTTGTCAGACGCTCTTTATCGGCAGGGCGTGTGCGGTAGTAGTACGGCGTCATCTGGAACACCGCCTCGATGTCGGCCTGGGTCGCCAGCGTAATGTTCGCAGATACCCGCTGCGTGCCGACCAGCTTAAGCTCCGTCGTCTTCGGCAGCTTCTCATCGTTGAGGTACGGCGTGTCGTAGAGCACCTCTTTGAGCCCAAACAGATGACGGGCACCCGGCACCACGGTGTAGAGCGAGCCCTCCGGCGCCAGTACGCGGGCAAACTCGCGCTCGTTAAAGGGGGCAAAGAGTTCGGTCACCATATCGAAGGTGCCATCGGCCACGGGGATGTCCTTCATGTTGGCCACAAAATAGGTCGCATCACCGCGCTTGGCGGCCAGGCGCACCATCTCTTTGCCCAGGTCGAAACCGTAAGCATCCACGCCCGGCACCGCGCCCATGGCGCTGGTGTAGTAGCCCTCGCCGCAGCAAATATCGAGCAAGGCCAGCGGCTTGTCCGACGTAGCCGCGCACCGCTGAGCTCGTTCGCGCACTAGCTCGACCATTGCATCGCGCAGCGGCGCATAGTAACCGCGGTTCAAAAAGTCACGACGGCTGCGTGCCTGCGACTTGGGATCGCCCATGGAGTCACCGCCCTTGGACGAGCACAGTAGATATAGATAGCCCTCACGAGCGCGGTCAAACCGATGTCCGCCCGCGCATGCAGCACCGCGTTCGTCATCCACCAGCGGCTCATGGCAAACGGGACACAACAACATGGCAACTCCTTAGCGCGAACAACACAACGCCCACTATTGTCTCACGCCTCCCCCACCTAGTCATAGAAGAGACAAGGAGTGTCCCCCAACTGCCGGCAGAGACGATATGAGCAGGACATAAAACATTGAGAGCCCCTGCTGC
>CAJMPX010000023.1:0-46127 GCA_905215365.1 uncultured bacterium
AGACCGGAGGGGCGCCGGGGGCGGGAATCGCGCACTCCATATTTTGTTCACAAATGAATAGGTCCCTCAGTCACGTCACTGAGGTTATAACTGAAGCATCAGCTTCTGATATTGGCGGTGACCAGCTGGTTTATAGATGTTGAGGCATCGGTCATCTCTGGAGCGCCACTTTACTCCAAAAGCATCGGTTATTTGTTTCCCGTCGGTAAAAGGCAGGTTTTGTTCGCCAAGCGTTCCTATATATAGAAGTTCGGGTTCGAACCGTGCATCGGTAACAAAAAAGCGACCAGCCGGAGCCGATCGCTTTCTATTCTATGCTGGAGCATCCAGAGGGGTTCTTCCGAACTCATTTTCTCGCTGCCATTCATGCTTTCGAAGCATCTTTCTACAGCCCTCGTTGTCTATCCTCGTATCTCACAGGTCTTCCGGAAATTCACAAGCAGTCTTAGGGTCAATTTAGTTCTGCTTTCAGAGACTTGTTTGAGAGTTTTTAAAGACAGTTCAAAACAATAAGTGAGACACCATAAAGCAGAGCAAGATGAGCCGGATAGAAAATGTAGAAGAAATATTTGAGCTTCAGCCCTCGCTTGCCATTATAAAGATTGATAAGCAGCAACGAAACGACCGCGGCAGCAACATCAGGATTAAATATATTAGCTGTAGCAAACTCAAATCCGCCGCCAACTATATGGCATGACGAAAGGAGCACTGCGCATACTGCAGCAAAGAACATCTTGGCCTTGCTGTCGTGGAATAAATAGAATGCAGCCACAAGCAGAATGCCATACACACCGCCATCTAGTTTAGTGTATTCAGCTGCCAGTGCTGTCAAAACAATCAGAGCAGTTTCTGCGATGTACCTCTTCCATTTTGAAAGGCTTTGTATCTTTTCCAGAATTATCAAGAAGACCAAGCAAAGCAGGAGCTCACACATAACATTTTGTTGCCGAAGGTCAAATAGTTGCCCGGTTTGAACGAAATCGTATATGGGCTCCGCAATGATTGCGAAGACAAGCATATTTCGCAGGTACCTCTTTATGTCATGAGTATGCAAAAATCCCTCAACTATCAAAAAGCAAAATAAGGGAAATGCAATCCTGCCAAGAACATGAAGCACATCCGAAGCCTCGCTTAGAATCGCCCACTGTTCGTCTGATATCTGATTGTACGATGCGTGAGTCATGATTCCATTGGTCAGGACGATCCTGCTTACATGATCGAGAACCATCGAAATGGCCGCTATTATCTTTAATGTGCTGCCGCTAATTCCGTATCTATCTGTTTTCATTTCGTTTTCCTTTCTTTGGGTGGGCCGTCAGAGGTTCGGCCTGCTCTGCAGACGGCCGCTGCGGCGCTTCGCGCCTTGCGCGCTGCGCTGGCAAACGCTCACGCGTTTACTCAGCTCCGCGCCCTTTCGGGTTCGAACCCATGTCGCGGCAACAAAAAAGCGGCCGGCATCCGCCAGTCGCTTTTCTATTCTATGGTGGGCCGTCAGGGGTTCGAACCCTGGACCTTGGGATTAAAAGTCCCCTGCTCTGCCAGCTGAGCTAACGGCCCGCGGGTGGCATTGTACCACGGTCTGGGGCTATTCCCAACTCCATTGGCCGTTCTGGAAAATCACAACTTCACGTCCATCAGGCGTAATGCCCGTAATATCGATATCGTCCGTGCCGATCATAAAATCGACGTGCGTGCTCGAGACGTTAACGCCATGCTCCAGGAGCTCCTCCTTGGACATGTCATACCCACCCTCGATGCATTCGGGGAAACCGACACCCAGCGCGAGATGGCAGCTAGCGTTCTCATCATAGAGCGTGTCATAGAATAGAACGCCACTTTCACGGATCGGCGTGTTCTTGGAGATAAGCGCGACCTCACCCAGATGAGCGGCACCTTCATCGGTGTCAATAATGCTCGCAAGCGTCGCCTTACCCACGCGGGCATCGTAGTCCACTACGCGGCCCGCCTCGAACTTAATCCAAAAATCGTCAACCTTGTTACCGTGGTGAATGAGCGGCATAGCCGAATACACGATACCGTCGGCACGCATACGATCAGGCGAGGTGAAGACTTCCTCGGTGGGAATGTTGGGGAAGAAGGGGTGCCCATCGGGCGTCTTGCCCTTGCCGCCGGCCCACTCGTGACCTTTCGTCATGCCAATCGTCAGATCGGTTCCATTTGCCGAGGTGTAATGCAGGTAGTCGAAACGATTGTCGTTCAGGAAACGCAGGTTCTTTTCGAATGCGGCGTCATGGAGTTCCCAGTCGCTCTCCGGGTCCTGGCCATCGGCGCGAGCGGTATGCAGAATCGCATTCCACAGCTTATAGATTGCAACCTCATCGGCGTCTCCCGGGAACACCTCGCGCGCCCAGGCAACGACCGGCGCGCCGGCGATGCACCACGGGTTGATGTTGTAGTCCAGTCCGCGGCGGAAGACCTTGCACTGCGTGTTCCTTGCCTTAGAAGCTGCAGCAGGCTTAGCGGGATCGATGCCCTTAAGAGCGGCAGGGTCCGCACCCTCGATAAAGATAAAGCAGGCACCATCCTGGGCCAGTGAATCAAGCTGCAGGCGCTTCCACTCGGGCGTCTGCTCAAAATAGCTTTTCTCGACATGCTCGTACGTGAGCCTCGTCACGGCGTCATCGGCCCAAATAACCGTCACGTGACCGGCACCGGAGGCATAGGCCTCCGCGACCACCACGCGCGCAAACGGCGCGCACTCGACCGGAGACTGAACGACAACCTCCTGACCGGGCTTGACGTTTACGCCCTTGCGGACAACCAGGCGCGCATAGTTTTTAATCTTGGGCTCTAGGGCCTTCATGCCCTCCAGAGCCTCTTCGACCGTCAGGGCAGCTCGAATCATGTGCCACTCCATCTATCTATAGAACAGTAAAAAGGCGCGCCGCAAAAACGACGCGCCTTATATCTTAGCGATAAGTATGCATGCAAACGCTACTTCTTCTTGGAGTCCTTCTTGTCCTCCTCGGCAGCCGAGCGCTCGATAAGGGCGTTGAGCTTGTTCTCGGACATGCCCTCGGCCTGCGTGCGGTACATGTTGCGCAGGGGACGAATACGAACGAAGTCGTAGATGAAGTCACCCAAAATGACGACGTAGGACAAAACAATGCCGACCATCTGGACAGGGCTGGACACCATGCCAGCGGGAGCGAAGTACAGCGAAGCCCAAATGGCCACGACGAGCACCATGCCGATAGTGAGCACGGCCCACCAGATGCGGCGGCGCTTGGTGTAGTCCTCATCCTGCTTGAGAAGGATATTCGACACCGTGTAGATGCGATCCTCCTTGGCGCGCTGCTTAGCCTTGCGGGCGCGCTTCTCCTCTTTAGAGAGGCCCTCGAGGTTCTCGCCCTTCTCGAGCTCTTTGCGGCGTGCCTTAGACGAAGCCGGCACGACGCGGACAGAGCTCGCTGCCTGACGGGCGGGCTTGGCGGATGCAGCGGACTTGCGCGCAACCCCGGTAACCTCGTGGGATTGCGTGCGCTTGTTCGTGGCGCTACGGGTACTCACTTATGCGTTCTCCTTCATGCTTGTGAACTGGGAGCCCGTGATGATCTGGAAGGCCTCGCGATAGCGCTCGGACGTGCCATCGATGACCTCGGCGGGCAGATGCGGGGTCTCCCCCGTCATATCCCAGTTGGCTTTGAGCCAATTGCGGACGAATTGCTTGTCGTAGCTGGGCTGAATCTTGCCCTCCTCGTAGCTGGCGGCAGGCCAGAAACGGCTGGAGTCGGGCGTGAGGCACTCGTCGATCAGCGTAACCTTGCCATCGATGACACCGAACTCGAACTTGGTGTCGGCAATGATGATGCCACGGGTCGCTGCATACTCGGCGGCAGCCTTGTAGATCTTGAGGGAAAGGTCGCGAATCTGCGTGGCGATGTCCTCGCCCACGATCTCGCAGCAACGCTCGAACGAGATGTTCTCGTCGTGGTCACCGATCTCGGCCTTCGTGGACGGCGTGAACAGCGGCTCGGGAAGCTTGGAAGCCTCGGTCAGGCCCTCAGGCAGCTGGATGCCGCAGACGGTGCCGTTCTCGTCGTAGGTCTTCTTGCCCGAACCGGTCAGATAGCCGCGGACGATGCACTCGATAGGAATCGTCTGGGCCTTCTTAACCAGCATGGCGCGGCCGGCGAGGTAGTCACGATACTCAGCAAACTCCTCGGGGAAATCCGCCGGGTCGATGGAAACGAGGTGGTTGGGAACGATGCCGGCAAACTTATCGAACCAGAATGCCGAGATGCGGTTGAGCACCTCTCCCTTAAACGGAATCTCGTCGGGAAGAATGAAGTCGAACGCAGAAATGCGGTCGGTGGCGACCATCAGCAGGTTTTCACCGGCATCGTAGATATCACGAACCTTGCCACGGGAATCCGGACGACGCTCCATCGTTGTCACGTGAGTCACTCCTTACCAAAATACGACAGTAATGCGGGTTCTTTCCCGCACGTTTTCGCAAACTCGGAGCGGCAGGGACGAAACCCCTCCTTCACCGAATAGCGAAAAGCTAGTGCTCCATTGTAGTAGATGCCGCGTCCGCCGTGTGCTCGCGAGGCAGATGAATCGTAAAAGTCGTACCCTTTCCAAGCTCCGACTCCACGGATATGTAGCCGTGATGGCGCTCGACGATCTGTTTAGTCACGGCGAGGCCCACGCCCAGACCGCCCGCCTCACGGGCACGGCTGGCATCGGCGCGCCAAAAACGGCCGAAGATGCGCGACAAGTCATCCTTGGCAATACCGATGCCGGTATCAGAAACGGCAATGCTGACGTGTTTGCGGTCACTGAGCACCGACACCACGACCCAACCGCCCTCGGGGGTGTAGCGCATGGCGTTGCTCATGAGATTGATGACGCATTGTGTGATCATGTCGGGATCGGCTTCGACGACATCGTCGTGACCTTGGGTCTCGTCAGCAAAGCGCAAGCGCAGATCGCGGTCGACAAACAGGCGCTCCTGGGCATTGACGATGGAACGCACGAAAGGAACCATGTCCACCGGCTCAAGGTTGAGCGGAGCCGTGCTGTTTTCCATGCGCGACAGGTCGAGCATCTGCTGCACCAGACGAGCCAGGCGACGCGTCTCGGAAGCAACAGTCTCCAAGTGCTCATCGTCGGTAGGATATACGCCATCCTGCATGGCCTCGACCGTTGCGAGCATGGCCATAAGCGGAGTACGAAGTTCGTGAGCCACGTCCGAGGTCAAACGTTTCTCGTGTTTCATATCCTTCTCGAGCGAAGTGGCCATCTCATCGAACGTCTCGCCCAGTTGATCGATCTCGTCATCGCCGCGCAAGCCCGTACGAGCAGACAGATCGCCATCGCGAATTTGCTTGGCCGTGCTGGTAATACGGTGAATCGGCTTGGTGAGCATGCGCGACACGAGTGATCCGATAACGACCGAAATGCAAACTGCAACAACCGCAGCAAGGGCCATGGCGTTAAAGGTCTTCTCCCTAAACGCAGAATCTGCCTTGGTGAGCAAGGCATCGGAGCCGATGGCCCACAGCTTTACTTGTCCGACATGCTCGCCGGAAGACGTTATGATTTCGACGTTTGCAACGCTATCGGAGCCGGTGGGAGCCGACGAGACCGGACTATGCGATGCTTTTTTCCCGCTCGAGCTGCTCGACGGCGATTCGTTCTCGCGCACATCGGCGGTCGCGCTTGCCGAAGGCCATGAGTCGTCATAAACGACAACGCCTTTCTTGTTGACGACCTGCATACCCAAATCGTCGGACACCAAACTCGATGTCGCGACCGTACGTAGCTCGCCCGCAGTCCAATTGCCGTTTTCCTCATACGACGTCGCAAGCTTTTCGGCAGCGGAATTTGCGATTTCGACGATATTGGAGCGCGTGTAATCCGAAAAGACCGTGCCCCACACAACAGAGACCACGCCCACCAGCACCAATACCGTCATGAGCGATGTCAGAGCAAAAGCAAGTGCCATGCGCGAGGGATAGCTCATCGTTGGCCGTGAATCGGAGCGAGGCGTGTTCCAACTAGCCTTGGAACACGCCTCGCTCTCCTGCTTGTGCTTTTGTCCGATTTCAAAGCGCGCAGGTGTCATATGTGATTTCCCTATTTCTCGTCCGACTTATCGGTCTTGGCCGGAGCCTCGAAGCGATAGCCGACACCGTGGACGGTGTAGAGCCACTTGGGCTTCTTGGGATCATCGCCCAGCTTGGCGCGAAGGTTCTTCACGTGGCTATCGATGGTGCGCTCATAGCCCTCAAAGTCGTAGCCGAGCACCTTCTCGACCAGCTCCATGCGGTTGTAGACGCGACCGGGGTGACGGGCAAGCGTGGTGAGCAGCTTAAACTCGGAAGCCGTCAGGTCGACTTCCTTGCCCTCGACCAAAATCTTGTGGCCCGAGATATCGATGACCAGATCGCCGAAGTCGAGTACCTCGACGGCTGGCTCGTCGGCCTGATGGGCACGGCGGAACAGAGCGCGAACGCGCGCGACAAGCTCGCGCGGCGAGAACGGCTTAATCAGATAGTCGTCGGCGCCGAGCTCAAGACCGATAATACGGTCCTCGATCTCGCCCTTGGCAGTCAGCATGATGATGGGGACATCCGAGGTATCGCGAATGGTGCGGCAAACGCGCTCGCCGGGGATCTTGGGGAGCATAAGGTCGAGCACGACCAGGTCAAACTGATGCTTCTCGAACTCCTCGATCGCGGACTGGCCGTCGCCGACACCCACAACCCAGTAGCCTTCGCGCTCGAGATAGGCAGCGACGGCGTCACGGATTGCCTTCTCATCCTCGACCAGCAGAATCTTTTTTGCATCTGAAGCCATAACACGGCCCCCCTGTCTCAATCAGCTAAGAACAAGCCCATTTTAACGCACCTGAGCCCGCCGGATGCCACTATGACGCGGCAGCTCGGCGGGCGGTACTCACAATTACAACGCGTTTATTCCCCTGTTGGCGCCTTTTTAACCCCTCTAAGCTTAAAGAGAGAATAGGCGTGCGGTGACCGTCTCGGGTATACCCTGGCTGTTGCGCACCGTGGCGTACGTAAGGAATGAGTCCGATTTTCCCGCCGTAGCTGGATAATCGCCATATTCCAAAGCGCGGTCGGGCGACAACAGCGAGCCATAGGTCTTGGCAGAGGTGTCGATGAGAAAATGCGATGCCTGTACCTTAACGAGATATTTATTCTTCTTGCCGGCAGCACATGCGAGCGGCTCGCGGGACAGAAAGAGGTATGGCCCTCCCTCATTACCGATATACGTGCCCATGTTGCCCAGGCTGCCCACGTCACTATAGGTCGCCTCGATAGAAAACACGAAGGTATCGCCCATATATACGGCCTCGAAAGGCGAGACTGACGAGGGAAGGACTAGCTGGGCACGTTTGGTGTTGTTGCCATCGGTCAGATCGATTGCCGTTATGCCATAGTAGACGCCTTCGTCGTTGCGGACACGCGGCGAGATGGTCAAAATGCCGTCGCTCGCGCGCGGGGCCGATGCAAAGCGGCCCATCGATTTCCAAATTACCTCGGCCTTGGATTCATCAAGCGAGCGACGATAGCAAAACGAATCACTACTCGTTTTATTGCCGCCTGCCGAAGGCATTTTATACCAGATGACCGATGACCCGAACGCCGTAAACAGGGGCGGATCATAGTCCTTGCCACCTCGATCGAGCTCAGCCACGTCGCCAGAGAGCGAAGCGCCCGACAGATTTTGAGCGTAGAGCTTCCACGATGAATTGGCAAAGTTCATCTCAACCCACGCAAACACGCCATCGCCGGCACGGACATCGTAAAAAGCATATCCCGTGCCCTCGATAGGATCCTCAATTAATGTGGTAAGTGAGCCATCGCCCAGGTTGAGCACACCGAGTGTGTTGGCGTGCAGTGCCGATGCGGGCGCCATCATTGCCGCAGCATAGTCACCCTCGCAGTAGTACAGCAATGTGCCCAGCGGCAGCGTCCACGATGCCGCCGGCTCAAGATCGATGTCGACTGCCTCGTACTCATCCGTAATCGAGATGATCTTGGAATCGTCCTTGATAACCTGCGGCTCGCCAGCGGCATCATCACTGGTGCCTGTTTTTTTCGAACATCCGGCAAGCACCGTGGCAGCGCCCGCGGCAGCTCCACCGAGTACAAAGCCGCGGCGCGATATTCCGTTCTTGATGTGGTCGACGATACCCATTAGGCGATCTCGGCGCGGGCGGCCTCGATAGCGCGCGTAAGCTGATCGGCGCAAGAGGTCTTCTTCATGCCGCAGGTATTGCCGGCAAGAACCTCGATCACACGGTCGGCAGGAGCGCCCTCGACCAGTTTGGAGATGGCCTTGAGGTTGCCATCGCAGCCGCCGGTAAACTCGACGCCCAGTACCTTGCTGCCGTCGTCGGAAAGATTGAGATGGATATTGCGAGAGCACACGCCCTGAGGCTTGTAGTCAAAGCTAATCATTGAGATCCCCTCTCATAGAGAAATTTCAGATGTCTATTATCCCCGCCCGGGCCGATATAGTATCGCGGGCACCGATTCAACATCCTACGATGCACAAACCGGTGACTGCAATACTAACGATTCGCGTCCTGAGCGTGAACTTCACGCTTCTCTTGATACATGTTATGGTCGGCAACGCGGTATATCTCGGCTAGCGTACAGCCGGGTGTCTCTACCGTCGCGATGCCAAATGACGCGCTGACGGCCAGCGCGTCATCGCTCGCCGCAGCAAGACCGCGGCGAAGATCTTGCACCAATTGACGCGCGGACTCGCGATCAGTGTAGGGGCATATCAACAAAAACTCATCTCCACCAACGCGCATGGGCACAAACTTCTCGCCTGCCACCTGCCTCAATACAGACGCCGTACGCCGCAGCAACTCATCGCCCATTTCGTGACCGTAAAGATCGTTGGTGCGCTTGAGGTGGTTGCAGTCCATCATGATCACACTCACGGGCAGGGATTTGTTCACCGAGTCATCGCCAAGGGACTCAAGGTAATTTCTATTGCGAAGCCCCGTCAGTTTGTCCTGAAAAGAAAGCTCTTCGGCGCGCTTTGCCATCGAGATGTTATGCGTCGCCACGACGACCGATTCCAGTCGGCCCCGCTCATCGCGACGCTGCGGAACAACCTGCAGCGAATACCAAGCACCTCGGCAATCTCGCACCTCGGCATCCAAGTGCGGCACGCCCTCCATACGGTCCCGAAGCGTACTTGTATCTATAAGCTCCATGACCACTTCGCGGCTTTCGGGACTCACAACGTCTCGACAAACCGTGTCCAAAAAGTCATATGCCTCGGTATGCTCAGCAAATATTTTCGCCATCGACGGCGACATGTTAATTCCCTCGATCTCGAGTGTATCGAGATGCAACAGGAAGGTCGACTCATACGCAGAACTGATGGCATTGATGATGCCGAGCTGCTTGTCCTTTTCGGCCAAGTTGCGACGGTCGGCAATAGTGCGCACCAACAGCACTACGACCCAAAACGCCAGGCACGCCAGCACGCCGGCAGCGACAAATGCAATCCTGCCAGACATGACCTCAGATTTGGGGTAGAGCGCAAACAGGCGGTAGTCCTTATACGCCGCACGCACGGCATACCAGGTAGTTCCCTGATATTCGACGCGCGTTAGGCCTTCGTCTTTCCAGTCAGTTCCGCTATCGGCAAGAAGTCGGGCAAGGGCAATATCGACGGTCGAATCGTTTGAGGATACGATTTGCGCATCGCGCATCACGAGCACCGTTGGACCCTGATGGAACGTGTTGTTCACGAGCACGTCGGCGATAACGTATGAATAGTCATCGGAGGGCTCAGCCGCAAGCGATTGATACCCCAACGCCACCCCATCACCGTACGGAATGGCACTCACGGCAAAGTCGACGCCGCGACGCTCTACGACGGTCGAGTAGGACACTTTAGAGCCTCGATACATCGATGCGACCGGCGAACAGGCCAGCTCCTCTCGCCACAGCATCAGTGGATCGCGACCGTCAGTATCGTAATGAGCGGCCATATGGCCGTCGGCGTCCATGACTAACATTCCCGAAAGACACTCGGTATGGACATATTCCTCGACCAGATCGTCGTTGACTTCAACGCGATCAGGCGGCAAGAACGCCGCAAACGACTCGAGCGCAGCATCCAAATTGTGCGTCGCCTCGGTTTTTCTTCCCTGTTCATATCGGTCATATTTTTTGCAGGCGTTTTTTAGAAACACCATGGTTTCCTGGCCAAACCCAAGCGTTTTATCGAGACAGCGATGCGTACCGACCATGTAGAGCAAACTCAATAGGACAACGCTGGCCACAATGGCGATAGCCGCGGTGGCCGATCTTTTTCGGCGCAAGCGGTGTTCATCATTTGTCATGATTCCGCTCCTTGCCTGCCCGTTGTCGCTCCTGCCTTGTAATTGTCCACAATGCGTTTAATCGTGCCATCTCGGTCCATGTCGAACAGCACCGTATTGAGCTTTTCGACGTACTCCCCCTCATAGCTGTTCTCAAACGCAACGCCCAGGTCAACTGTCATAACGTTGTCGGCAAACACGCGATAAACACCGGGATACTGCGCGACGAGCCGGTCGAGCGATTGAACGTCCGCCATCCAACAGTCAACATAACCTTTGACCAGGGCAGCTTTGCAGAGTTCGGCAGAGCCATATGATTTGATGTGCATATCCGGCGAGATACCCAGGTCCCCGGCAAGCAATCGGCGTTCACTCACCGAACCCGCAATCACCGCAATGGTCTTGCTTCCATCGAGAGACGTCAAACCCTTAATACCACTCGTTTTCTTGGCGGCGACCGAGACTGTCACGGTCAGATACGGCTCAGTCCAGTAATAATCGTCTTCGCGATAATTGGGCGAATAGTCGCACCACAGACAATCGATATCGCCATTTTTGAGCAGGCGATCGTGATCATTCCAAGATATGTCAACAAATTGCGGTTTGATTCCAGCACGCTTGCAGGCCTCGCGGGCGATATCGATATCGATACCGGCGTAATCGCCTGTGGTATCGACATACACATAGGGGTCATTATCCGTAACGCCAATCTTGAGCACCGGGAGATCTTTATCGGCTTCATTCGAGGAGGAAGGACTGCGTCGAACGGTATACGTCAGGGCGCCCGCACAGACGGCAACAAAGAGTATGAGCACAAACGAGACGATAGCGCCTCGTTTAATACATCTGGGCACGTGTCTCCTTTCATCAAAACAGCAGCCGAATTTTCATTCTATTACCGGAGCCTGCGGCAGCAACGAAAAAAAGCGCCTCGCCCAAGACGGGCAAGGCGCCAATGGTTGAAATGTATCCGCAAGCGGTCGAATAAAGCCAGCCTACTCGAAGCTCAGCTGCTCCAGACGATCAAAGACCGTGTCGATACGGGTGAGGAAGTCCCACGGATCAAAGATCTCGTCGAGCTTCTCCTGGCTGACGGTGCAGCGCGGGTCGGCCTCGAGACGCTCCTTAAAGGTGGGGCCGGAGACACAATCCTGCACCTCGTGCCAGGTTGCCATGGCGTTCTCCTGCACAATGGCGTACGCGTCCTCGCGGGTGATGCCCGTGTCGACGAGGGCCAGCAGCACCTTGGAGGAGAAGATGAGGCCGCGGGTCTTATTGAGGTTGGCCATCATGCGGGCAGGGTACAGCTGCAGGCCGTCGATAACGCGGATGAGGCACTGGAACATGTGGTCGAGGGCGATGAAGCTGTCGGCCTGGGCGACACGCTCGGCAGAGGAGTGCGAAATGTCACGCTCGTGCCACAGGGCGACGTTATCGAAGGCAACCTGGGCGTTGGACTTCACGACGCGCGACAGACCGCAGACCTTCTCCATGGTGATGGGGTTGCGCTTGTGCGGCATGGCGGAGCTGCCCTTTTGGCCCTTACGGAACGGCTCCTCGGCCTCGAGCGTATCGGTCTTCTGCAGATTGCGAACCTCGGTAGCGATGCGCTCGCAGGTGGCCGCGGTGGTGGCGAGAACGCCGGCGAGATAGGCGTGATGGTCGCGGCTGATAACCTGCGTGGACAGCGGGTCGTGAACCAGACCCAGGTGCTCGCAGACATACTCCTCGACAAACGGCTCGATGGAGCTGTACGTGCCAACAGCGCCCGAGATGGCACCGAAGGCAACATTCTTGCGGGCGTCCTCAAGACGATCCAGATCGCGCTTGAGTTCCCAGGCCCAAGAGCCGAACTTCATGCCGAAGGTCATCGGCTCGGCGTGGATGCCATGAGTGCGGCCGGCACAGAGCGTGTTGCGCTCCTCAAAGGCGCGACGCTTGCAAATCTCGCCGAGCTTCTTGACGTCCTCGATGATCAGGTCGCAGGCCTGGGTGAGCTGGTAGCACAGAGCCGTGTCGCCCAGATCGGAGCTGGTCATGCCATAGTGAACCCAGCGGCTGGGCTTGGGGTCGCCCTCGGGAACATCAGCGTCGATGTACTCCTTCATGTTGGTCAGGAAGGCGATGACATCGTGGCGCGTGACCTCCTCGATCTCGTCGACCTTTGCCTTCTCAAAGTTGGCATGGTCGCGGATCCACTGGGCTTCGTCTTTAGAAATGCCGATCTTGCCGAGCTCCGCCTGGGCCTCGCAGGCCAGGACCTCGATCTCCTGCCAAATGGCGTATTTGTTCTCGAGGGAGAAGATGTGTCCCATCTCCGGGCGGGTATAGCGATCGATCATAGCGGCTCCTTTTTGGTTATTGGCACGTTGGTCGTAACCCAACCATTGTACCGTGCGCAGGTGCAAGTATGGGCAGCAGGCATTAACCTAACATTTTGGAATTGGAGCAAGCAACGGAACGTCTGCGTATTTGCTTTGCAGGTACGCACCGGCTGCGGTCGGCAAACCTGGGTCCGGGGAGACGCGGGGGGCGAAACCGGTCGAATCTGTCGTTCCCGAAATCGACCTCGGCTGATGGAGCGGGCAACGGGACGTCTGCGCATTTGCTTCGCAAATCCGCACCGGCTGCGGTCGGCAAACCTGGGTCCGGGGAGACGCGGGGGGTGTTCCTATAGTTTTGTCAACTGGGAAATGCTCTCCGTGCGACCGAATCGCGGCATGCTGACGCCAAGCCATTAGGCCGGTGGGCTTCAGTCTGCTCGGTGCGTTTCGGCTAGGCTGCGTAAGGCACCCTGTCTCGCATGACCGCGTAGATGACCTTCAGTCTCTTTCGCGCCAGCGCCTTGAGCGCCTTGCCGTGCGACATGCCCCGCTCCCGGCACCTGGTGTAGTAGTCGCCCCATCTCCCCTCTGTCCGGGTAAGGCAGTTACATGAGAATATGAGCAGGTTCTTCAGCCTCTTGTTGCCTTGGCGCGATGCCGTCACCGAGGAGATCGAGGTTCCCGACTGGCGGTTGCGCGGCGCCAGGCCGCAGTACGACGCGAGCCTGTCGTGACTGGGGAAGTCTTCGATGTCGATGGAGATCGCAAGCTCGGAAGCGGTTTTGGGCCCGATGCCCGGCACCGTCAGGAGGCATCGGTAGGTATCGTCGCCCTCGAGCAGGGCGGAGATCTCCGCCGTGATCGCCTCGATCTCCGCCGAGTTCTCGGATATCCTGCGCGCGAGCAGTTTCACCGCCCGGTCCTCGGCGGCGACGACCGACGCATCCGGCCTTGTCGAGGAGGTTGTCGAGCGGACGAGGGCCTCGATCTTACCGCGCGCCGCCCCACGCGTGAGCGCCGCCGCCCTGCGGGGCCCGGCGTCGGCTACCGACCAGGCCCCGCCGAGGGATGCCATGAGCCTCAGCTGGGGCCCGTCGGACAGGTCGACCAGTGCCTCGAAGGCGGGGCACGATTCCAGCAGGATGCTGCGCAGCCGGTTCTTATTCCTAGTGTTCTCGCAGGTCAGGAAGTTCCTCTGGGCGGCCAGCGCCCTCGCCGCCGCAATCGTCGGACCCGGGTCTCCGACCGGCAGGAGCGCGTCGGGGATGCCAAGCGCCGTCTTCGCGATGACCATCGCGTCTCGCTCGTCGGTCTTGGCGTCGCCGGCGAAGAGCCTGGCGGCCCCGTGCGCCGCGAGTCCCGGCAGGTACGCCGCCGACATCCCGGCCGCCCTGGCGCGGGCGAGCGCGAGGGCGCCTATGTTGCGCGACTGGTCGACGACCACGAGCGCATCGGGGAAGCGGCCGAACAGCGAGTCCAGGTCGTCCTCCCTGTTCGCGACGGGGGTGCTCAACAGCACCTCGCCATCTCGAGTCGCGACGCATGCCCAGTGGGACGATTTCCCGACATCGAGCCCGATGACGGCTTCCGGCATTCTAATTGGTGCCACGGTGGTATCCTCCAATCGGTAGGCCGATCGGAACCCCTCCCCGCGACACCCACATTACCTGGCCGTGGCGCTTGCGCCCGGCAGTTTCCTATCAGTCGTCCGGAGCGGCGAGCGCCCCCGGTGGCAACACCCCCGGGCCCTCTACGGGGCAGGGGCAGACGGCCATCCGGAGGCGCCCGATCGGCGGCCCCTCGGGGCTTGCCCGTATCGTAGGCAATGCGCCGAATGCTCGCCATCGAAATTTATCGATGGCCTATTTCAGACTGTAATGGGCGAAACCGGTCGAATCTGTCGTTCCCGAAATCGACCTCGGCTGATGGAGCGGGCAACGGGACGTCTGCGCATTTGCTTCGCAAATCCGCACCGGCTGCGGTCGCCTATCGGCGACCTTGCCTGCTCGTTATAAACGCTTCGCGTTTATTTAACGCTCGCACCCTGTCGGGTTCGAGTCCCGGCACTTTATTGAAAAAGGCACGGTAACGAAACGTTACCGTGCCTGAAATTCGAATGGAGCGGGCAACGGGACTCGAACCCGCGAGTGTCAGCTTGGGAAGCTGATGCCTTACCACTTGGCGATGCCCGCTTGTGTGTTGGCTAGTATAACGCGGTTGTCTTGTTCGATACAAGGGTGGCGATGCTTGTTTTAGCTGTGGAGATTCGTTTGAAAATCGCGTCAATTGTGGAGACGAGGACCTTTGACTTCCTGTTCACCTTATCTTCTACCTGCGCTTTTGCCTGATTGTTGTATTTGAGCTCAATTTGTCAGGAATTGGGCAAGCTTTTGGTCAGGCTCCGGTACTTACCCGCATGAACCTCGGGGGTAGCCTCATCCCACGCGTCGCAACCTCCCCATGCGGCGCACGAGGGATAAGGAGCAGCCATGTCCAACGCACCCACGCACTCTGTCCACAGCGCAATCGCAACAGGTCCGCTGCTCCTGCTCCTCTTCCTGCTGTTCGGCTGCCTGGCACCGGGAGCCGCATTTGCCGTCGATGGCTACGACCAGCTCGGCTTCCGTACTATTAGCGATGATTGTGGGCCCTTCTTCATCGGCAAATATGAAGCTCAAGACGCCTCGATTGCCTACTGCATGAACCAGGAGCGCCCCGGCCCCACCAAGCCGGGCGGCCCATGGCTCAACTTTGATCAAGGCTGGGTGTGGCTCGACGACGAGTTCGCGGCAATCGTTTGTCACGGATATCCTACCGCTACGTCGTTTGGCGGTTACCATCTTTCACCCGATCGCGCCCGCGCCGCCACCCAGCTTGCCGTATGGATGCTCAACGGCACTACCCATGTCGACGGCACCTACTCCTACACGACCGCTCAGGGCAAAACCAAGAGTGGGCACTTTACCGCCGACAATGAAGTCGTAGCGGCTGCGCGGTGGCTCCACGACAGCGCAAAATCAGGAAGCATCAAAGCCGCTCCGCACCGCGCGCGGCGCTATATAGGAACCGTATCGGGCGGCAGCAAACGTCAAGACATGCTCTATGTACTGCCGGCGGTCTCTGTTTCCTTCCAAAAGCAGTCTGCAAACGCTGCCATTACCAGCGGAAACAATACTTATCAGTTTGACGGGGCAACATTCGATGTTTTTGAGAGCGCCAGCGGCGCGTGTGTCGGCACCGTCCAGATGGACAGCAACGGTCGAGCGCAGGCAACACTCCTACCCAACACGGCATACTACCTAGTTGAGACAACAGCGCCAGCTGGTTATATCCCCCGGCACGATCGCATTGCCTTTACCACGACGGATAACGGCGGATACGTCACCATTGATGAACAACCCGGCACCATTACCTTGCGCATTGTAAAGCTCGACGCCGCAACGAATGCAGGCCCCCAAGTTGGGGCTTCGCTCGCAGGAGCAGAATTCGTGTGCGTATCGCAATCAACCCCTGGATGGACACAAACTCTCAGGACCGATGAAAGCGGTCGAGCTACCCTCACCGATGTCCCCCTGGGAACCTTTACCATCTATGAATCGAAGGCGCCCGAGGGCTATTTGCCCTCCGGTGACAGTTGGTCTTACACCGTTGGAGCCGACCAACTCGGCGATTCAGGCGTGGTCGAGATCGAATCTCGCGTTTCCGATATCCCCATTGCGTTTGACCTTGAGATTTCAAAATTCAAGGACTACGGCAATAGCGATCAATCCGGCCTGGAGCAGCCGGCAGGAGATGTTGTCTTTGAGGTTGTCAGTAACAGCTCTCAGCAGGTTGTTGGCACACTGACTACAAACATCTATGGCTTTGCCTCCACCAAAGACCAGCCCGAAGCATGGTTTGGCACAGGCAAGCGACCAGCCGGTGTCCACGGAGCCGTCCCATACGACCGCGCCGGCTACACGGTTCGTGAGGTTCCGGAAACCGTCCCCGAGGGTTTTAAACGTGCGGGGGAATGGACCGTCGAGGCCAATCAGATTTCCGACGGCGCCGAGCTTCAATATATCGTGGACAACCACGCTCTGTCGACGCATCTCCAGATTGTAAAACGCGATGCCCAAACAGGCGCTTCTGTTCCCCTAGCCGGATTCACCTTCCAACTCCTCGACAGCAATCACAAACCTGTCTCACAAACATGCTGGTATCCAGCACATAACGTAATGGACACCTTTACGACTGACGCGACCGGCACCGTCACACTGCCCGAATCGCTCGTGCCGGGCACCTATTATGTATGCGAAACCTCGGCCAAAGAGCCCTATCTTGTCGGCGGAGAGACCGAGGTAAACATACCCGCCGATATAAACCTAACGCCCGTTGCAATCGTCTCGTATTATGACCACGCCGCGACCGGAAACATCAGGATCGTTAAAACCGATGCCGTAGACGGCAGCAGCCTCGCGGGCGCCATCTTTGAGATCCGTGCCTCCGGTGATATCGTGCGCCCCGACGGTAGCATTGCCGCGCTCGACGGCGAGGCTGTCGCTACCGTCACGACGGATGAAACTGGAGAAGCACGCGCGGACGACCTCCCGCTGGGATCTGGCACCGCACGCTACGAGGTTGTCGAGACTCAAGCGCCGACCGGCTTCTTACTCGACCGGACGCATCATATCATCGACCTTACCTATGCCGACCAGAAAACACCCGTTGTGGAAGCACGGCTTAACGTATCCGACGATTACACCAAGGTTGATATCTCCAAGGTCGATGCAAGCGGAGAGCAGGAAGTGAAAGGCGCACAGCTCACCTTATATGGTCCCGATAAAACCGAAATAGACTCCTGGACCTCATCCGACAAGCCGCACCGCATCGAACATCTTGCACCCGGCACCTACTCGTTGCGCGAAACGATGTCTCCGCGGACCTATGACCTTGCCGAGGAGATAACGTTTGAAATAAAGGATACGGGAGAAGTCCAATCCGTCGCGATGAAGGATGCGCCCATCGAGATCAAAGGACAGGTCGACAAGCGTCAGGAACTTGTCCAACCTATCGGGAAGGGTCTGTTGGCTAACGGCGATGGAAAAAACCGCGCCGCGATGCAAACCAATACGGATGGGCTTTTCTCCTATACCATCGATGCTCGAAACGATTCCGCTACTTGGGTTGATGAGTTTACGATTACCGATGATCTTGAGTGCGCCAAAGACGGCACGGCGAGATTCGTCTCAATCGAAACCCCCGTCGCCATCGGCGACCTCAACGGTCTGTGCAACGTGTGGTATCGCACGACGCCGTTGGACTCGACAGACGTCGATGAGCCGGCAAACGCGACGCTTGACGATGGGCACGAAAATCCTTGGCTTGAGTCCGACGAAGTAAAAGAGAGTCTGGGTGAAGATTGCCGCCTCGTCGATTACGACGGCTGGCACCTCTGGAAGGCGGATGTCTCGACCACGGAATCCGCCACACTCGAGGCGAAAGAACTCGACCTTGCATCCAATACCGTCGTGACGGGCATTCGCATTGAATACGGTGCGGTAGCCGCCGACTTTACGACTCGAAGCGATACGGATTCTTGGACCCGTGATGATCTCAAAGATGAGCACGACGACCTTGACGATGCCAAAGCAATCCTTGGCACAGATGCTCGGGGCGCAGTCGTGCACATGCAGGCAACGTCGGCTTACACACCCCAAACTGCACTCACCAACAGCGCACGCGTCGATCTTTGCCGCAACGGCGGCGGCGATAAACTTGAGTCACATGACGAGGACAGTGTCATTCAACGCTGTACCCTACCGCAGGACCTACCGGCAACAGGATCAGCTCCCATCGCCGCTTGCATCACCGCGCTCCTGACCTCGGGTGCCGCAGCCCTATGGTTCGCTCGCCTTAGGTCAATCCCAAAGAAGCGCTAGCGCGATGAAAAAGCGGGCGAGCCAGTCCCCCGGCTCGCCCGCTTTCAATCATTTAAATCGCCGCATCTACTCTGCAGACGAAGATCCACCATCAACGATTGCTTGCTCGGACTCAGGAATCCCATCGGCACCCGTGCTCTGTTCTTGCTCCACCTCTTCGCTGATTGCGGAGGCGGGGGTCGAGCCCTTCGCGCCCACGATGTAGGCAGCTCCAAACCCTAACGCAATGGCAATCAAGGTCAAAATCACGTAGACAGGCCAATGGCGCTTAATATACGAAAACACGTTGACTCCTTAGAGCTCCGTCTACGAACGGCGGATAACCTCGGTCACGACCTCGGATACCGTGGCAATGTTCGTCGGGTTGACATTGTGGGGCAGGTCGTCCTCGGTACGAGCGCAAGCCAGACGCGTGCCGTCCACGCCGGCGATGGTGAGGGCTCGGCGGCTCGCCTCGAGGGCGGCGTAGGCATCGGTCTTGGCATAGGGCATCTCGAGCGCGCCACAATCGACATGGAACGACTTGCACACCTTGCTGACCAGGTTCATGATGCGGCGATCGCCCTTGAGCAGCTGCTGTTCGCCCTCAACCGTCACCACCGAAAGCCTACCGGCGCCGACGGATTCAAGATTGATGAAGAAGACGCCGCGGAGCTTATCGCGATGCGAAGCCAAGAAGGCCTTCATACCGGCGCCATCACAATCCGAGGCGCCCGTTGCCACCAACCAGATATCGTGACCGAGCAGCTCATCGTCGCCCATAGAGGCGACAGCCGAGAGCATATCTTCGGAAGAAGCGCCGTCGGAAGACGTAGCGCCGCCCTTCCAGCCATCGTTATCGTCCTCGAAATTATCCCACGAACCGATGCCGCGACCGGACTTCTTGGCATCGTAATCGTCTTCGACGCCCAGCCAATCACTCATGCTGTCCTGTTCGTTTTTCTTTTTACGACCGAACAGGCCGCCCAGGCCGCGCTTGCGAGACTTGGGCGCCGCCGGGGCGGGAGCCGAAATGGTCTCGATCGGCTGAGCGCCCGACGCAACGGGCCTAGGAGGCGCAACGGGTGCCGATGTTGGTTCGGAACCCTGAGCGGTAGCAAAGGGGTCGTTGACCTGTGCGGAGGGGTCGGGAAGGTCGAACAGCGACGTGCGAGACGCAACGTTTGCCTGCTTCATCGACGGCAGCGACGGATCGGGGACCGAAGCCAGCGGAGACGAGGAAGGTGCAGGCGACGGAGCCGACGCCGGATCGGGAACATTCACCTGCGGACGCGGTGATGCCTGGGAGGAAATCTGGGCCATAAGGGAATCGACCGTTTCGTCCTGGGTGGGAGCAACATCGGCAACCGTGGCACCGGAACCACTCGGGGTCGGCATGGTGAAAATCTGCGTGGAGTAAGGCCTCGACTCATCCGTCTCGGGAGCCTCGGAAACCGCAGGCACTTCCTCCTGCTCGACCTCGGCCGAATCACCTTGATCGGCTGCCGCGTATTGCTCTTCGTCAGAGTTGGCCTCGACGGACTCGTCCTCGGCAGCATCCTGAATTTCGGCAGCATCAATGGGTTCGTCATCGTCTGCCGCGTCGCCCTGCTCATCGGAAACAGGAAGGGGCTCGGCAATCGCGGTGCCTTGCTTTTCAAACGTTATCGTGGAATCGAACTGCGCGGCATCAAACGACATGGTGCTATCGACGTGCTGCTGAGCCTCGAAAGACGTCGTCGCCTCAACAACATCCGTGGACGCCGGTTGCTGGGACTCAAAGGACGTTGTAGCTTCGGCAGCGTCGACGGGCACGGACTGCATAGCCTCGTTCTGCTCGAGCTCTTGCGCCGCGCGCTCACGTGCCGCCTCGGCTGCCTGCTGCTGAGCGATAGCCTCCTGCTCGGCAGCCTCGCGTGCGGCAGCGCGCTTCTCCTCGAAATCGTCGACAAATTTCTTGCCCTTTGCAAGCGCACCCTTAAAGAAGTTGGAAGCACTGGCGCCAATCGAAGAGAACGCGGATGCAATATCGGCATGGGGCGTTGCCGCGGGAATCTCGGCCGAAAAATCAGTATCGCTCTCGTAAGACACGCGCCTCGGCTGTTCAACGTAATCGTCGTCAGGCTCGTCCGCAACGTCTTGCGCCGGCGCGGCGGGGGCCAAAATGTCCAGTCCTGCCGCGGGATCGATCGCGGACACCGCCTCGGGCTCGGCAACGGCAGCGGTAACCGCGGCAGACTCATCATCCACGGTGACGGCGGGCGCAGGTGCAGTCACGACGGGGGCAGGCTCGGGCTCAAACGTCGGCTCCTCGCCTTCCTCGTAATCGAGCGTGCAGGACTCGGGAAGCATCCCGAGCGCACGGATGGCATCCGAACCAAAGCGGATGTTGCCGGCGGCATTGCGATAGAGCTTGGGCTCGGGCTCGGCCGCGACAGGCTCCTCCGCCGGCTCGGCAGCGGAAACCTCGTCATTGAACTCTTCGGCCTGGACAGCCTGATTCTGATCCTCGGGCACAATGGCGCCAATCAGTGTCTCGTCGGCAGACGCACCCTCAAAGCCCTCGATCTGCTCGTCGAAATCCTCACCCTGTTCGGGCTCGGCCTGAGCGTCGGGAGCAATCGGCTGACCGAACTCATCCTCGGCGTAGGTAGGCTCTTCATACTCGATGGTGTTGCCGTAGTCGTTTTGCTGTTGGGCCGCGGCATACTCCGCTGCTGCGCGCGCCATCTCCTCGGCACGACGCTTCTGCTCCCCAAAATAGGTATCGAACGGAACATCGTCGGGAAACTCGTTTTCGCCCTGGAAGGGAGCAACGTTGTCCATAACGCCGAGCATAGCGGCGACAGAAGACTTGTTGCACACCGCGCCGGACGTATAGGGAAGAATGTAGCGGTTAGAAATGATGTTTGCCGCGTTGGCGAGCGCAACGAGGGAAGCGAGGATCGCGACAATCCACAGCAGAACCTTGAGCGCGCCGGGGAGCGGCAGGATACGCAAGATGGCAACGGCAGCAGGGGCAACCGTGGCAACGGGCAACAGCTTGGCGATGAGCGCACGATACGAAGCATAGGGCTCGCGGGCGAGCAGCTCAGCACGGGGAGAGTCGTAGTGTGCGACAACGACCACCGGGCGGTTGCGCGGAGACGCGAGCGGGCCCGAGGCCTTGTGGTAGGCGATGACATTTTGGCTCACGCCCGTCTTGCCCAGGCGTGAAACCACGGGGTGGCCCGTGCGCTCGAGCACGTAAAGAACGGCGCCGATGATGGCCAGCAAGGTGCCGACCAAACCGATACCGCCGCCGATGCCCATCAGCAGGGCGCCGGCAAACGCAAGAATACCGGTAACGGCAAATGCCAACCTGCTGGGCGCCGGGGCATTGAACTCCTGAACCTCGGGATCAAAGCCGTGGTTGCGGAAGATCTGAGCGATATCCTCGGCAGCCAAGCGCTCTTCTTCGCTGCATGCCGGCGTGATGCCGGTGTTCTGCAGCAGGTGGTTAATATAGTTCTGGGTGTTCGCCATGTGCGCTCCACATCCATAATCCGACAAATAGGCCCAATGCATGCACATTAGAACCGTATATAGTCGAAAGTATACCCCGAGCGAGCGCAAACGACCGAATTCGGGCCATCTTAACGCCCCGAGCGGACAAGGATATAGCCTAATCTCCATATCGGACTAAAATCATGGCAGCAAACCACCTTCTCATGCGAGGACTCTATGACGGCAAGCGACGCGACCGCGACAATTAAAAAGGGGAATTCGGAGCCCAGTTTCGATAAAACGGCCCAGCGCATCCTCAATCTTTTCTTTGTGCTCAACAGTTCCCCCGAACCGCTGACGACCGAGCAGATCGTCTTGGATTCTGACCTGGGATATGGCTCGGGCAACATCGACTCGGATAAGCGCAAGTTTCGGCGCGATCGTGACAAACTGCTCGAGCGTGGCATCTTAATCAAGGAGGTTCGCCCCGCGGGTGCGCAGGAGACCGAGGAAAGCTCGTGGACAATCGACCGCGAGCACACGTTTGCGGCAGGCGGCCTCATCACCGCAGACGACGCCGATATCCTGCTCAACGCTATCGACCAGACAATAGCGGCCGGCTCTTCCACCTTTGCCGCGCCGCTTGCCGACATTCGCTCCAAAATTGCCTACCTCACCGGCATATCTGCGGTGGACGAAGCACCGATCCGCCGCTCTCCCACCGTCGATGCGGTATGGAGCGCCTTTGCCGAGCGATGTGCGCTGCGATTTTTATATCAGAACGGACGCGGTGGGCAAAAAGAGCGTACCGTCTGCGTCTACGGCATGTTCGAGCGCGAGGGCGTGGCGTACTTCTGCGGCCTCGACAATGCCACCGACGACATCAGGACATTCCGCTGCGACCGTATCGTTCGCGCTTGGCGTCCTTCGAAGGCTTACGCCATCCCTGCGGACTTCAATCTCAACGACTATCTGTTCTTTGAATTCGATTTCGCCGACCGACCGCCCGTTGCAGCCACGTTCTCGTTCGCCCCTCAGACGCAGATCGATATGATCAACGGCCTCACGCGCGGGCGAGGTGAGCTCGCACACACCGATGCGGGATGGATCTGGACCGTTGACGTGCGCGACCTTGAAGCCGCCGCCTCATTTTGCATGGCCCGCGCCATGGACGGCATGAGGCCCATGGCCCCCAAATCGCTCAAGCAGGCGTGGAACCGCCTCATTGAAAGGACGGTGCACGAGCATGCCCGTGCGTAAACTCACCAGCGAGCAGAGACTCTCGCGCGCCATCGACATCATGGAGGCCCTCTACGCCTCCGGCGAGAGCGGCATGACACGAACCGAAATTTGCGGCCGCTTTGACATCACGGGAATATCGCTCGACGAGATTCTCGAGATCGTCTCGACGCTCGCGGACCGAGAATCGGGTGCGCGCATCATCTGCGAATGCCACGGCGAGCGTGTGGTCCTCACCGGTGACGCCGGACGTGTGCTACCGCTGCGCCTGAGTGCCGCCGAGGGCGCTGTGCTCAACCACGAACTTGAATCGTTGGGGATCGAGCCGCAGACGGCAGCTCGGATTCGACACGCTCTTCTACCCGAAGAGCTCGGCTATAACCAGTGCGTCTTTGACACCGTCAACCACGGGTCGCACTGGCAGCAGCTGAGCTGCGCCATTCAGGACGGCGTTCGCTGCCTCATCTCGTATCGCTCGATGGACGATGCACGGCCACGCGAGCGTCTGGTCGACCCCTTGCGCATTACGGCAAACGGCGACCAAACATACCTGATTGCCTGGGACATCGCAGTCGATGAGCAGCGCACCTATCGCATGGATAAAATCGAGGGACTCACCTTGACGGAAGACTCCGTCGTGCCTCACGCACCGGACGTCGCATCCCTCCACGATTCCCTTGCCCGGACGCAGCGTAGCGCAAAGCTCTTGATGCCATTCGATATGGCGGAGCATCTGGACTGGGCCGGCATCACCCTCATCGAGCGCAGCGGGGCAGACATGGCAACGGTAACCGTGCATTACGGCTCCGAGCGTTGGCTACTGAGCCAGATAATCGCAGCGGGCGGAGCCATCCGCATCTTGGATGACCCCACCCTGTCAAAGCGTCTGTGCGATATGGCAAAAACTCTCGTCTGTCCGCTTTAGCACCGCCGCTCGTGGCGTGCGCGCCACAGTTGCAGATAGTGACCGATCTGTGCCGATTCGATGCGCTGGTAGGAGCTCGTGGGCAGCGACGTTAAGAACTTCTTTCCGTAGCCCTTCGTCACCAGGCGAGGATCCGCCAAGATCAGCACACCGCTATCGGTCGACGAGCGAATCAAACGCCCCGCGGCCTGCTTAACCTCGAGCACCGCCTCGGGCAGCGAATAGCGCGCCCATGCGCGGTCTTCGCGCAGGTTGCGCTCGCACGAGAGCGGGTCCGTGGGGCTCGAGAACGGCAACTTGGGAATGATGACGCAGCGCAGCGTCTCGCCGCTGGCATCAAACCCCTCCCAGAAGGCCTTGAGCGCAAAAAGCGACGAGGTCGGTTCGTTGATAAACCGGTCGCGCAGGCGACGAGGAGATGAGTTGCGCTGTTGGCAGTTGAGTTCCAGACTCGCACGGGCAAGCTTGGGCTCGACGCGAGCGTACAGCTCCTCCATATCACGCCTGTTGGTGAACAGCGTGAGCACCGAGCCGCCCATGGCAAGATGAGCGTCGACCAGCACACGCTCGAGCGCCGAAAGATAGCCTTCGCGGTCGCGTGGATCGGGAATATCCCCAGCCACAACCACGGCCATATTCGAATCGAAGTCGTAGCTCGAGTCCAAGTGCAGCGATGAAGATGTTGAAGCACCGATGCGATCGAGCCCGACAGCATGGTTGAAGTGCTCAAAGCTTTTGGACACCGTCATGGTCGCTGAGGCAAAGATAGCCGTGTGAACCTCGGGCAGCCACTCGGTTGCCAAGGCCTCGCCAATGTCGATGCGCTCTGCGGTCATCGACTCTCCGCCGGCACGCAGCCTGCGATTGACCTGCAGCGAATACACGTAGTGTTCATCGGTGCCATCAATGATGAGTTTGAGGTTCTCGGCCAGCTCGTGCAGGCGGCGCGAGATATCACCCAGGTCGACAACAACCTCGGGCTTGTCGGCGGCGACGGCTTGCACCAGCGCGTCGACGCTCTTGTCAGCTTGTTCCAATGCGTCGATGCCAGTGTAGGCCGACTGTAAGAAATCATGCCAGTCGTCAGATTCGCGCAGCTCGGGGCCAATCCACAGATTGGCATTGTCATAACTCCCACGCGCACGGCGGCCGAGCTCGCGTACTCCATCGAACACGTCGGCGATCGCCATGCTCGCGCGCGCAACCGTCGACGTCGCCTTGGCAGTAAGGCCCAGATAGAGCGTAGAGCCCTCGGAGGTTGCCAAATCACGGGAAACCTGGCTTAGCGCGCCGGTGCTCGAGCCACCCAGGCGCTCAAACAGAACGCGTGATTCGTCCGCCGACACCACGCGCGCCCACTGGCGGCGTGCCTCGCGCTCGATGGAATGGGCCTCGTCGATTACCCAATGACGAATCGGCGGCAAAATCCTGCCCTCGGCCGCGACATTGCGGAACAGCAGGGAATGGTTAGTGACCACCACATCGGCATGCGCCGCACGACGGCGAGCGCCGTGGACCAAACATTTATCAGGGAAAAACGGGCAGAGGCGGCGAGCACACTCGCGCGAGGCCGTCGTAAAGTCGGGGCGGTTGACGCTGCGCCACCGAATGCCGAGCGAGTCGAGGTCGCCATCGGCCGATTGGCAGACGTACGCCATAATGACCGCGACCGCCGTGAGCGTATCCGCCGGATCGCGCTTGGTGGTAATCTCGACCTGGCCGCGACTCATGCGCTCAAGCTTGCGCAGGCACGGATAGTGGTCATACCCCTTGAGAGCGCAAAACGACAGACCACCGTCCAGTTGCTCGGCAAGTTTTGGCAGCTCATGGTACATGAGCTGGTCGGCAAGATTGTTCGATTTGGTCGCAATACCAACCGTGATGTTGTTACGGCGCGCTGCCTCGGCAAAAGGCACCAGATAGGCCATCGATTTGCCGACGCCTGTGCCTGCCTCAATTACTCGATGAGTGCCCGTAACCAGCGCATCGCGGACCTCGAGCGCCATCGCGATCTGCTCATCACGCGGCTCGTAGGTGGGATACATGCGATTGACCAGGCCACCTGGCGCATAGTCTGCCTCAATCTCCTCACGACTCGGCATCTTGAGTACCGGCAGTTCATCGGCGTCCACCCGATCGTCGGCGCGATCGGCCTTGAGAACGTCAGCACGAGCGGCGCTGAGAGAGAAGATAGAACCAGGGTTCTGCCCTGCCAAGAACGAGAAGATAGGACGATAGGACCAAGGCACGTCCGGATGCATGTCGGCTAGGCGCGCCATGAGGCCCTGGGGCAAGTCGGTGAGCGCCACGAGCAACACGCGCCATACGCCACACAGGGCGTCGACGTCGGCATTGGCACGGTGTGATACCGAGTCGCAGCCAAACAGATCGGCCATAAAAGACAGCTTGTGAGAGGCCAGGCGCGGAAGCGCGATGCGCGACAGCGCCAGCGAATCGATCCAAATATCGCTCACGTTGACGCCGCCTTTGACCGACTCGATAAACGAGCGGTCGAACGTGGCGTTGTGTGCGATCACCGGACAGCCACCGACAAAATCGGCGAGAGCGGCGACGGCCTCAACCGCCGACGGGGCATCTGCCACATCGGCATTTGTAATGCTCGTGAGCTCGGTAATCTCGGCGGGAATCAGCTGCTTGGGATGCACGAAGGTATCGAAGCGGTCGATGACCTCGCGGCCCGAAAGACGGGCCGCCGAGATCTCGATCAGCTCGTTGTCCTGCACCGAAAGACCCGTGGTCTCGGTATCGAGGACAATCACATCTTCCTCGATAAGGCCGAAGGACTGCGTTTTGGCGCGGTCGGCAAGCGTGGCATAGGAGTCGATGACAAACTGCGGCGTTCCTGACGAAACCGCGTCCTCGATTAGCATGCAATGCCCGCTCGACGAAGGCCCATACGGATCAGGCTGTCACAGACCTGCGGGAACGTCATGTCGTCGGTGTGGCGGATCTCATCCGGATACAGCGACGTATCGGTCATGCCGGGAATGGTATTGGTCTCGAGGATAACGGGGCCGTCCTCGCTCACAATAAAGTCGCTGCGCGAGATACCCAGGCAACCGAGGGCCTTGTGAGCGGCACAGGCAAGTTCCTGAGCGCGAGCGTAATTCTCGGGTGAAATCTGCGCCGGAATGCGATGGATATCCGTAGGGTCGACATACTTCACGTCCAGATCGTAGAACTCGCAGTCCTCGGGCTTACGAATCTCGACAATCGGCAGGGCGCGCACGTCATCTTCGCCGTATACGCCGACGGTGATCTCGGTACCCTCGATGCACTTCTCGACCAGCACTTTGTCGCCGTACTCAAACGCCTTGGCGATTGCCGCGGGCAGCTCGGAGGGCTCATGGACCAGGGAAATGCCATAGCTGGAACCGTTGACGGCCGGCTTCACAAAGCAGCGCTCGCCACAAACCTCGACGATATGATCGATATCGACTTCATCGCCCACCTCGAGCGCAAGGCCGGGGGCAATGGGAATGCCCGCCTTGGCGTATAGGAGCTTAGAGACCTCCTTGTCGGCACCGCAGGCGCTGGCAAGTACGCCCGAGGCCGTGTAGGGGATACCCAGGGTCTCCATGGCACCCTGCATGGCGCCATCCTCACCGCCGGCGCCGTGCATGGCGATAAATGCCACATCGAAACCGCCGGTCGCCATGGTTACCATAAAATCATCGGCAGCCGTGTCGATCAGCTCCACCGAAGTGTAGCCGGCCTCCTTCAAGGCAGCCACGACGTTCTTTCCCGAATTGAGCGAGATCTCGCGCTCAGCGGAATGACCGCCCGCCAAGACCGCTACGTGCATGTTCTCTAGGCTTTTACCCGGCATGGGCAGACTCCTCCTCTATAATTTCTGCAGCTGATACCATATTGTAGCGATACCCTCTACGTTTCCCCAAAATCGAAAGGCTTCCATGAATCCCAGGACTAAATCTCAGGACATTCGCGACTTGAGCCAAAACGATATTCGCGAGCTCGTGACCGAACTTGGCCAGCCTGCCTTCCGCGCGAAGCAGCTCATCGAATGGGTCTTCGAGAAGAACGTTTGTTCGTTTGACGATATGACCAACCTCCCCAAGGCTTTCCGTGAGCAGCTTAAAGAGGCTTTTGCCTTTGATACGCCGACTGAACTCACCAAGCAGGTTTCCAAAGATGGCTCGCGCAAGTATCTGCTCGAGTACCACGACGGCATTTCCGTCGAGACTGTCGGCATGCCCCGTCGTAACAAACTTTCCGTCTGCGTCTCCACCCAGGCAGGCTGCGGCATGGGCTGCGCCTTTTGCGCTACCGGTCTCAACGGCCTCAAGCGCTCTCTGACCGCTCAAGAGATCGTCGACCAGGTGCTTCATGTATCCAACGACTTTGGCGAGCGTGCCACAAGCGTTGTCTTCATGGGCCAGGGCGAGCCGTTTGCCAACTACGACGAGGTTCTCAAGGCATTGCGTATCCTCAACGACCCCGATGGTATCGGTATCGGCGCTCGTCACCTCACCGTCTCTACCAGCGGCGTTATTCCCGGTATTCGCAAATTTGCCGACATCCCCGAGCAGTTCACGCTTGCCGTTTCCCTGCATTCCGCCATCCAGTCGACGCGCAATAAGCTCATGCCCGGTGTTAAGAAGTACACGCTGCTTCTCCTTCACGAAGCGCTTCAGCTCTACACCGAGAAGACTGGCCGCCGCCCGACCTATGAGTATGCCATGATCGAAGGCGTCAACGATACGAATCCCGAGATGCAGGCACTCTGCGACTTCTGCGAGGGAACGCTGTGCCACGTTAACCTGATTCAACTTAACGACATCGAGGGCAGCCCGCTCAAGCCGTCGCCGATTCATAAGGTTGAGGATCTTCAGCGTCGTCTTGAGTCCCGTGGCATCGAGACCACGATTCGTAACTCCCGTGGTAACGATATTGACGCCGCTTGCGGACAGCTGAAACAGCGTTTCAAAGTTCAGAAGAACGCATAGGGGAGTCGCACTCCAAAACGTTTCATGTGAAACATCGAACGGCCCCTGTTGCAGGATATGCAACCGGGGCCGTTTCATTTATTGACCTCAATTTTGGACCGCTGCTAGCTTTCCCATTTTTTACGGACAAAATAAGCGGCCCTTGTCTCATGAATCAGACAAGGGCCCCTCAAAATATGCAGGGTAATTGTTAGGTACCTAATAGCCTACATTTTCCCATTGGTTGCTAACCCAACCTTGATTAATCTTGGGATTCTTCGTTACCTGAGCAGTTCGCATGGCAACATCTTCTGTCATAACATCCATTTTCTTCTTGGACGTATCGACGATATCTTGCGCACCACGAAGCAAACGACCTCGGAGCTCATCGTCTGTCGCGATTTTATAGCCAGCAAAGGCACCAGCCGCGACAGTCGTCGCCAATGCAATCGCAGTTAAAATCTTATTCCTCATCTTGGTCTCCTTGATCAAACTGAATCATTTCACCAAGAATACGAGAGAGTTCTTCCTCGTCTTTAAACTCAATCTCAATCTTATTCTTTCCACGTGAGCTCTTCACACGTACGTTGGTATTAAATACCTGACGAAGTACACGGGCAGCCTTTTTAAAAGACTGAGGCGTTGCAGGCCTCGACGTTTTAGGCGTCTCTCCGGCAGAAAACAACGGAGCAAGATTTTCTGTCGCTCTTACGGAAAGACCCTCTGCAACAACCTTCTCAGCAAGTCGAATTCGAGCGTCCTCATAGGGAACAGCAAGAATCGCACGTGCATGACCAGCAGTAAGTTTACCCTCAAAAATCATCTGCTGAACAACTTCGGGGAGATCGAGAAGGCGCAGTGAGTTTGTAATTGCAGAGCGTGACTTGCTTACAGCCTTCGACAATGCCTCTTGGGTCATACCACTGGCATCAATGAGCTGGCGATACCCCTTGGCTTCTTCAACGGGATTCAGATCAGAACGCTGAAGGTTTTCGATAAGTGCAAGGGCCAGCATCTCTTCATCATTAACATCTTTAATGATGACAGGCAGTTCCTCAAGACCAGCAAGCTTTGACGCTTGGTAACGACGTTCACCAGCAATGATCTCATAGCCGTTTCCGTGCTTGCGAACCAAAAGCGGCTGCAAAACACCATGCTCTTGGATTGACTCACTCAACTCGCGAAGTTCAGTTTCGTTAAAGTGAATTCGCGGCTGATTAGGGTTGGGAACGATATCCTCAATAGGGAGTTTTGTTTCAGATGCGGCATTTGAAGCAGATGCAGCCGAACCACCGGTCTCATATTCGGCCTCTGAGACCAAAGCATTGAGACCACGTCCTAATCCGCCACGTTTCTTTGCACTAGGCACGCTTGATCACCTCTTTTGCAAGGTTCATATACGCTTTTGCACCCTTATTTTGAGGTGCATAGGTAATTACCGGTTCTCCAAAAGACGGAGCTTCGGAGATTTTAACTGTACGGGGAATCAACGTCTTAAACGCCTTATCACCAAAGTACGATTGAACCTCCTCAACAACCTGATTCGACAGAGAAGTACGCGAGTCATACATGGTCATAAGCACGCCATAGGTGTCTAAGCCCTTGTTCAGACGTGATTTGACCATCTTCATTGACTCAAGCAGCTTCGTAACACCCTCAAGTGCATAATACTCGCACTGGATCGGAATCAAAACACTGTCTGCTGCAGTCAGGGCGTTGATTGTAAGCAAGCCGAGCGAAGGAGGACAGTCAATGAAAATAAAATCGAACTCGTCCTGAATTGGCTCAAGCAAATCTTTGAGGCGGGTTTCACGAGCAATTGCGCTTACGAGCTCAATTTCCGCGCCTGCAAGCTGAATGGTAGCCGGAATTACGAATACCTTTTTGCAATTTGTATCAAGAACAAGTGATTCTGCCGGCACATCATTCAACAATGCATCATAGATGCAGCGATCAAGGTCTTCTTTTTCAATTCCGAATCCACTGGTGCTGTTTCCCTGCGGATCAAAATCGACAATCAGTGTCTTACGACCCTGCTCACCCAGTGCTGCTGCAAGGTTTACAGCCGTCGTCGACTTACCGACACCGCCTTTTTGATTGATGATTGCAATGATACGCGTGTCTTTTGCGCTCTTAGAACGCTTAACGTCGCGAAATCCCACGGTCCCTCCTGGTGTGTATTAATGCTGTCAAACGGAGGATGTTTCACGCGAAACATTCCGATTCGATATCAACCGCCATGTTTCACGTGAAACACTGCAAGTTGTTAGTATCCATTATGTTTCACGTGAAACATCTAGGCAAGCGGATTCTTCTTTGCCATGCCATTTGCACGAGGCAATGAGACAGATGCTGGATGGCTCTTCTTAAGAACAATGAACTCCCTGTGGCCCAAGCCCTCAGGCAAATCGATTGCGTCATTCAGAAGCAAAGTAAAGCCGCAAATCTTAGCTACTGACATGCCGGAAGCAAGCTCCTCATCCGAAGGATTGCCCTTGGTGATAACAAATAGCCCTCCATCTTTGAGGAACGGAGCCGCATACTCAACAAGAATCGGTAGAGGGGCCAGTGCGCGGGCGGTTACGACAGAGAACTGCTTCTTATGGTTTCGAGCATATTCTTCAAGACGATCATGGACCGCATGAGCATGTTTCAATCCAAGAGCATGGACAAAGGAATCGACAGCATCAACCTTCTTGCCAACAGAGTCAATATAAGTAGCTTTACGATGCGTGGCTATGGTTAACGGAATACCAGGGAAGCCCGCACCTGTACCCATATCGAGCAAAGCTCCCTCAGGAGCCTTATTGATATAGGGGAGTAAAACAAGTGAGTCGAGGATATGAAGTACTGCAGCATCTTCTACGTTGAGAATACGGGTGAGATTGGTTGTCTTATTTGTTTCCAAAACCAAATCCAAATGCTTGATACATTTCCTCAGCTCAACATCAGTTACGCTCGAGGAATACTCTTTGCAATAGGAAGTTAGGCGACTCAACATCTCGTCAGCTTGCTGCTCAGTAAGTACTAACAACGAAAGCTCCTTTCTGACAAAAATCAGTGTATCGAGAACTTTTGACAAAAAAAGGGGACGTGGAAACCACGTCCCCTTAGCATAAGCTCGAGTAGATTATCGAGCAACAATCACCACATGGCGATCGGGGTCAGAACCCTCAGAATGAGTATCGACGGCATCATTGCCACGAAGTGCAATGTGAACCAGTCGGCGCTCGTAGGCATTCATGGGCGGAAGCGAAACACTCTTATGAGTGCGGATGGCACGCTCGGCAGCAGACTGAGCCATGGAGGCAACCTTGTCCTGTCGGCGGCTCTTGTATCCCTCGACGTCCACTACAACCGGATACCTAAAGCCAAGCTTGCGGCTCACCAGCAAAGAGAACATAACCTGAAGGGCATCAAGGGTACGACCATGACGGCCAATGAGAACAGCAAGATCAGGAGCGGTAACATCCAAAATCAGCTCGCCCTCGTCACCCTCGTACTCATCAATAGGAGAGTTGGCGGCATCGAAGTGCGAAAGGATGGAACGCAGAATGGAAATCGCAACATCGGCGATGGTGTCGAGCTCCTCATCGGTCAGCTCTTCACCGGCCTTGTAGCGCTGTGCAATCTCGGGATAATCGCCCACAATCTGCGGGGCAACCTCCTCAAGCATATCCTCGATGATCTCTTCAGACATAACGTACTCCAAAAGTTAGGTACCTAAATAAGATTGATATCCCGACTACTTCTTCTTGTGCGGGCGCGGCTTCTTCTCGCGACGGGTAACCTCGACCTGCAGCGGAGCGTTCTTGAGGCGCTCCTCCTCATCGGCCTTAGCCTTGTCGATAACCTTCTGTGTCACGAAGATCTGCTGGATAACCTGCCAGGCAGAAGACACATCGTAGTACAGCAGAACACCAACGGGAAGGCTCCAGCCCATCCAAAGCATCATGACCGTCATGACAACGGCCATCATACGCATGCTCTGGGCCTGCTGGCCGGTCTGGTTGCGCGACATATAGAGCTGCGGAATCAGGGTCAGGACGGCAAACAGGATCAGGCAGACCAGCGCAGGCAGTGCAACCATAAAGCCATCGGCAAAGGAAGCGCTCGGCGTGGTGGTCAGGTCGGGCAGGATGTTGAAGAACGAGAACGTGCCCTCGTTAAAGTACTGCGGCAGGTTACGAAGCAGCGTAAACAGGGCAAACAGGATAGGCATCTGAATCAGAAGCGGCAGACAACCAGCCATGGGGTTGAACTTGTTCTCGCTGTAGAACTTCTGCATCTCCTCGGCCTGACGCTGGGGATCGTCGGCATAGCGCTCCTGGATCTCGAGCATCTTGGGCTGCAGCACCTGCATGCGAGCCGTCGACTTGGTCGACTTGAGCATAAGCGGCGTCAGCAGCAGACGGATGATGACCACCAGGATGATGATGGACAGGCCCCAGTCGACCGCAAAGGTCTGGATGAGCTTGAGCAGCTCGAAAAGGATGTTAACGATCCAATCCCACATGTAAGTTTTCCTCCGATAGCGAGTGCCCGCTAGGGCACAGGGTCATAACCGCCGACGTGCAGGGGATTGCAGCGAGCGATGCGCCTCACGGCAAGCCAGCAGCCTCTCAAAACACCGTACTTCTCAATCGCCTGGATGGCGTATTGCGAGCACGTTGGGTAATAAATGCAGGCGTCAGGCAATAAGGGCGAAATAACCTGTTGATATATGCGAATAGGAGCGATGGCAACACGTCGCAAAACGTGGTTGCTCATCGCTCCTCCCCGGCAACGCCGGCGCGTTTCATAAGCGAACGCAATGCCTTGTCCATCTCCTGCGGCGAGGAATCCCTCGTCTTGGGAGTTGCGAACAAGATGATGTCATAACCCGCAACGGGAAATCCGCAGCTGCGGGCGGCCTCGCGCATCACACGCTTAGAACGGTTGCGCACGACAGCACAACCGAGCCGTTTAGCACCAACGAAGGCGACCCTTCCGGAGTCGCCTTCGCCAACCGATTCACATATGGTCATTCGAATCAGAGGGTGATTGAAACGACGCCCCTGACTGAACACATGCTCGAAATCTTGCCGAGACTTAATAGTCTTCATGCGAGATGTGTGTATCGCTGCTAGACAGTGAGACGCTTGCGGCCCTTGGCGCGACGACGGGCGAGCACGGCACGACCACCCTTAGTGGCCATACGGGCACGGAAGCCATGGGTCTTGGCACGCTTACGCTTATTAGGCTGATACGTACGCTTCATCTTAAGTTCCTCCTGCTGCATTTCGAGTGTCCGCGGGGGCGCGGACGCAGATATAGACACGTGAGCTTGAAGATTGTAGGGAAATCAATGTTCAAATGTCAAGAAATCAAAGGTAAAAGGTTGCGCAGTTCACACGGTTCCCCCATAAGCCAAGCTCGATTTAGCGGTACATGGCAACTTTTCACGATATTTCATCCAGTTTTCAACAGGTCATGTTGGCAATGTTGAGAACTTTTCGCCCGTTTTCCAAAGTTTTCAACAGGTTTTGAAAAGTTGTCGAAAGATGAGAAACATTGCACAGTGAGCTACTATTTGTTCAAAACCTTTTGAAAGATTGCGAGCGGCATGTCTGACGACTTTTACACCATGGTCGATTCCGGAGACCCGGCACCCGACAACGAGCACATCACCGGCGTGCGCGAAGAGCGTGAGGAAGGCGAGCAGACGACCACGCAGGCGCCAAAAGCCATGTACGCCGCACGAATCGCCGTCTATGACGACATGCTGTCGACACCGCGTGTGATCGTCATTGAGCCGCAAGATGTCCGCACGTATTTGGAAGAGACGACCAACACCGTCTACCGGTGCATGAAAGAACAAGGTGGCCATATCTCGCTCATGGTCATCCGCGAGATTGTCGAAAACTTTATCCACGCACACTTTGCCGAGCCCATCATCTCGATTCTGGACGGCGGAGACACCATCCGCTTTGCTGATCAAGGACCCGGCATCGACGACAAGGAGCGCGCTTTCGACTTTGGCGTTACCAGCGCAAACAGCAAGATGAAGCGCTATATCCGTGGAACCGGAGCAGGGTTTCCCATGGTGCAGGAGTATTTGGAAAACGCCGGCGGGGCCGTGTCCATCGAGGACAACATGGGCAACGGCACCGTGGTTACGGTAAGCCTGGATCCTAAACGCGTGCAGGAAATCGAACGCGCCGGCGGGCGCGGTGCTGCCGTGCGGCCCGAGACGGAGCAGCCCGCATATCCCCTGCCGGGAGCTTTTGCGCAGCAGCCCATGGCAACGCAACAGATGCAGCCCCGCGTGGGACAGATGCAGCAGCCCGGAATGCTTCCTACACAAGAGTCCCAGGCGGCGTCGATGTCGATGCCGCCAAACGTGCCAGAGGCCATGCCGCTGGCGGATCAGGATGCAGCAGCAATGCAGCAGGCGACGGGGGCACCGGGTGGCCAGCAAATGGGATATCAGCCGTACCAACAGGGATATCCATATCAGCAGATGCCGCCACTGGGGTATGGCCAGCAGTTCCCACAGCAGTACCAGCGGGGATATCAGCAGCCGTACCAGCAGATGCCGCAGCAGCAGTACAACCCCTGGGCCCAGCAGATGACTCCGCAGCCTTACCAACAGTGGCCTCAAAGTTTTCAACAGCAAATGCCGCCGATGCAGAGTTCTCAACAATCAGCAGCTCAAATGATGTATCCTAATGCAGCAAATCAGTATGCGCAGCCACAGCCGGACGTGTTCGTAAGCGATCGCGGCAACGCCGCGCTGGGCTATCTGGCGCAAAATCAAGCGTGCGGTGCAACCGATCTGGCGAGGGCGTTTGGAAACTCGGCCCCCACTTGGTCACGCACGCTCAATGACTTGGCGCAGGCCGGCTTGGTCATCAAGCATGGCCAGAAATACCATCTGACCGAACTCGGCGCCGCTCGCGTGCGAGCTCAGAGCTAAAGAACGGGAGAGACAGTGGACGAGGAAGCAAGCATCATCCTGGGGGATGCCATCGCCTTTTGCCAGCGCGACGGCCAAGATGCACGCCTCATCAACATGCTGGGGCAATCGCGCGCCATAAGCCTGACCGAAGATACGCTCACGATCGAGGCCCCCTCGCGCTTTGCCATCGCGCAGCTCAAAAAGCATCAGCCGACCATTGAGGCCTATCTGGAAGAAATCGCCTTTGCACCGATCGCGCTCGACATCGTGGCACCGCAAGGCGCAACGGCCGAATCTGCTGCCGCGACGGCGCCCGCCACGGCTCCCGCTGCTTCCCCGGCGGTGCCGGCCTCCGCAGGCGACGTGCCGACAATCGAGCACCAGCACGGCGATGTTTCCCGTGAAACCATGGCACCGTTGCCGACCGCGGCGGCGACGTCAACGAACGCACCCGTCACGCACATGCCTATCGCTCACGACGCAGCGGCGGGCGCGGATTCGGGCATTGCAATCAAGAACACGCTCTCGGCCGATGATTTTCGTCGCATGATGAACCAGATGAAGGGCGGAGCGCCGACTAAGTCCACGCAAGCTGCGACCCCCGCTTCACCCATGCCAGCACCGACCGTACCGGCCGAGCAGAATGCGGATGGAGCCCCGCTCGCCGCGAACTCAAAATTTACCTTTGAGAACTTTGTCTACGGCCCCGAGAACAGCCATGCCTATCGCTCGGCACTCAAGTTTGCCGCCCTCGCGGACGAGCGCGGCACGTGCACATCACTGTTCATCTACGGCAAATCGGGCCTGGGCAAGACGCACCTGCTGCTTGCCATCAAAAACGAGCTCGCCGAGAAGTCGCCCGAGATCAAGGTCAAGTATGCCAACTCCCAGGCATATCTGGACGACCTGATGACCGAGTTCGACCGCCAAAAGAAGAGCAACGCCCCTATCATGCAGGCATACCACGGCGTGGACGTGCTCATCATCGATGACATCCAAAACATCATCGGCAAGCGCGCGAGCGTGGACTACTTTTTCCAGCTCATGGACGAGTTCATCCGCAACAACAAGAAGGTTGTCATCGCGGCAGACCGCGCCCCCAAGGACCTGAGCATGGACGAGCGTCTGACCAGCCGCTTCAACGCCGGCATGCTCTGCCTGGTCGCAGAGCCCAGCTACGAGATGAAATACAAGATCTTGCAGCGCTATTACGAGAACACCATCGTCGCCGCTCCCGAGGCAGGCGACGACTCGCTGCTGGCGGCCTATGGGGGCGACGGCGGGCACCTGACCGACGAGCACTTTAAACACATGGCCGAGGTCTCGGGCACCAACATCCGCGAACTCGAGAGCTTCTGCGAGCGCTGCGCCGGCGAGGCGGGCGACCGCGAGCGCGAGGGCGGGGAGCTCACCTTTGACGATATCGACGCCATCGCCAGCCAGTACTTCGACACATCGGCCAAAAAGATCAACGTCCAGACGGTTCAGTCCGTCATCGAAGAGCAGTACGGCGTGACGCACGAGGAGCTCATCGGCCCGCGTCGCAACGCCAATATCGCCAAAGCACGCCATATCGCTATCTACTTGGCCATCGAGATGTGCGAGATGACGACCACGGCGGTGGGCGCCGAATTTGGCAACCGCAACCACTCGACCGTCAGTACGAGCTACAAAAAGGTCCAGAAGATGATCCAGGAAGACCGCACCGTCACCGAAGACCTCAAGTCGCTGCGCGATAAAATTACACTGCGCTCGTAGGGAAATAGAGACACCTGTTGAAAACTTGCCGAAACCACGGGCATAAGGTGTCTAAAACCCAACCCGCGGTGATGAAAAGTTTTGCGCAGGTTTTGAACGTGGAAAACCACCCCTGTTGCACACAGGTTGCTGTCGATTCTCTTTCTGGGTCTGACCTGCGTCTTTGGGAGTAATCAACAGTTTCGTCAGTGCTATTACTATTATTAAGATATTTATATCTATAGAAAGGTATTAAAAGATGAAGTTCACCGTCAGCCAGAGCTCGCTTACACAAGCCATCGGCGTCGTTATGAAGGGTGTCGCTTCGGCATCCACCCTCCCCATCCTGTCGGGCGTGCTCGTTAAGGCCCAAGACGGCATCTTGGAATTCCAGACCTCTAACTACACCATCTCGATCCGTCATCGCATCGCGGCGCATGTCGAAGAAGAGGGCGAGATGGTTATTCCCTGTAAGATGCTCTCCAATATCACCAAGACCCTCCCCGATGCCCCGGTCACCTTTGAGCTGTCCGAGCGCCAGGTGCTGATTGGTTGCGAGAAGAGCTCTTTTAGGCTGAACACGCTCGATGCCAATGACTTCCCCGAGTTTCCGGCCTATGCCATCGAGAGTGCCGTGGAGCTGCCGACCGATGTCTTGTCCGAAATGGTCGGCCGCGTGTGGCGCGTCACCTCGACCGACAAGGCTCGCCCCATCCTGGGCGGCGTGCACATGAAGGTCGAGAACAACACCGTACGCCTGGTAGCGACCGATTCCTTCCGCTTGGCCGTGTGCGATACGCAGGTCGAGACCTCGACCCTCGAGGGCTCCTTTGAGCTCAACGTTCCGGCTGACGCCTTTAACGACGCGCTGAACATCATGGCCAGCCAGGCGACCATCATGATCGGTGCTACCGACACCCAGGTCGTCTTCGAGGCCGGCAACACCACCTACGTGTCGCGTCGCATCGAGGGCGTGTACCCCAACTACAAGCAGCTCATCCCCGATTCGTGCGTGACGAGCGTCAAGATCGACGTCGCCGCCTTTAACGCCGCCCTCAAGCGCGTGGCCGTTATCGCGAGCGCCAACCCCGCCGTCAAGTTCGAGATCGATGTCGAGAACGGGCAGATGGGCCTGTCCTCCATTTCCAATGACCAGGACCTTGCGCAGGAGACGATCGATGTCGAGGCCGAGGGCGAGTCGGGTACCATCGCCTTCAACTACCACTACATCTTCGGCTGCCTCAATGCCCTGTCCAAGGAGAAGGAGATCACGCTGGAGCTCAAGAGCTACTCGCAGGCGGGCATCTTCAAGTCCTACGACAAGATCAACTACCTGTACCTGGTCATGCCGGTCCGCATCTAGCGCTGCGCCATGACCATGTTCGCCCGCGATCTTTCCGTCGCGCACTACCGCAGCTTCGATAGCTATCACCTTGCCCTGGACGAGGGCGTGACGATACTTGCGGGACCCAACGCGGCGGGAAAGACCAATCTCATAGAGGCGCTGCAGCTGCTGACGAGCGGCGCCTCGTTTAGGCATCCGACCGCAGCCGAGCTCGTCCATGACGGCGTGGGCTCGTGCAAGATCGAGCTGAGGCTCGAGGGCGACGGCCGCGTGCTTGATATGGGATTGAGCGCGGAGGACGGTAAGCGCTCGTTTAGCCGCAACGGCAAGAGATGCTCTGCCGCCGGTGTGCGCGGGGTTCTTCCGAGCGTGCTGTTTTGCCCCGACCATCTGGACATGGTTAAGCGTGGCGCCAGTGTGCGCCGCGCCGCCCTCGATGACTTTGGCATGCAACTGAGCGCACGCTATGCCGATCTTGCGAGCACCTATGGGCGCTGCGTGACCCAGCGTAACGCCTTGCTCAAGGAGACCTGGTGCTGCCGCGAGATGCTCGGCGCGTGGAACGATTCGATTGCCCGCGCGGGCTCGGCCCTGCTCGTGCACCGGTTGGCTCTGCTCGACCGGCTGGCGGGCCATGTGCACACTGCCTACGGGCAAGTAGCGTCCGGCGAGGCCGCCAACGTGACCTATGCGTCCACGCTGGGGGCTTTGCCCCAGGTCGAGGATCGCGAAGAGCTGAAGGGTTGGGCGTACGAGCGCATGCTGGCCGCCCTTGACGAGCATGCCGACGAGGAAATTCGCCGCGGCGTGACGTTGGTGGGACCGCATCGCGACGAGATCGAGTTTACCGTGGCGGGTCGCTCCGCCCGTTCATTTGCCAGCCAAGGACAGCAGCGCACGCTGGTGCTGTCCTGGAAGGTGGCCGAGGTTGCCGTGACTCGCGATGTCCTGGGCACCGCCCCACTGCTGCTTTTGGACGACGTGATGAGCGAGCTCGACGGCGAGCGTCGCGGCGCTTTCCTGCGGCTGATTGGCGATGATATCCAGACGGTCATAACTACGACCAACCTGGGGTACTTTACCGATGACCTGCTTGATCGAGCCAAGGTGGTGAGCATGGGTGAGACGTGCTAATTACGAGCGCGAGAGCGAGACAGTCGCCTTCAGCGGGTTTTTGAACGCAGAGCGCCAGCGCATCCTGGCGGCTGCAACGCCTAAGCGCCGTGCGCAGATGGAGGCCGCCGAGGAGTCGCGCACGGTCTATCGCGCATGGAACGCGGTGTGCTCGGGCACGCGCGAGGGGCGGCATGTGACGGGACTGCGCTACCTGCCCGAGTCCAATGAGCTGCTGGTGTATCTCGACTCGCCCTCGTGGACGCAGGAAATGACGTTGTTGCGCGAGATCATCCGCGCGCGCATGGAGCGCGCCGGTGCGCATGTGGACGGCCTGGTGTTCAAAACCACCGCGCCCGGTCACACGCCGCCCGCCGCCAAGGAGCGCCTGCGCCCGGCGACGACCGAGCGCCCGCCGGCCCCGCACGCCGACCTAAGTGAGGCCGAGTGCACCGAGATCGAGCGCCAGGTGGCGCCCATCGAAGACCAAAAACTGCGCGAGGCCCTCGAGAATGCCATGAGAGCCAGTGCCGAGTGGGCCAAGGGCGTGCAAAGCAAAAAAGAGCCTTAAATCGCATCTGGTGGCCTTGTAGAGCCAAATACCCTCGGTCCCGAGGGTATTTTTTTACGATAAACTAGTAAGGCTGTACACATTTTCTTGACTGAAGGAGGACGTGTGGCAAACGAAAACGATTACGATGGCGGCGAGATTAAGATTCTCGAAGGTCTCGAGGCCGTTCGTAAGCGCCCGGGCATGTATATCGGCTCGACGAGCGCCAGCGGTCTGCATCACCTGGTGTGGGAGATCGTTGACAACTCCGTCGACGAGGCCATGGCCGGTTTCTGCACCGAGATCCAGGTGACGGTCCACGCCGACAACTCCATCACGGTCGTCGACAACGGGCGCGGCATCCCCGTCGACGAGCACCCTGTTAAAAAGATCCCGACGCTCGAGGTCGTTATGACGATCTTGCACGCCGGCGGTAAGTTCGATAACTCGGCCTATAAGGTCTCGGGCGGCCTGCACGGCGTAGGCATCTCCGTCGTCAACGCACTGTCCAAGCGCGTGGTCGTTCAGGTTCGTCGCGATGGCAACACCTACGAGATGGAGTTCTCGCGCGGCAAGACCGTCAAGAAGATGGAGGTCGTGGGCACCTCGGATTCGACGGGCACCACCGTCACCTTCTGGCCCGACGACGAGATCTTCGAGACCTGCATCTACGATTTCGATACGCTGCACAACCGTCTGCAGGAGACAGCGTTCCTCAATAAGAACCTCAAGATCGTGCTGACCGACGAGCGCGAGGCGACTCCCCACGTGGAGGAGTTTTGCTACGAGGGCGGCATCATCGACTTCGTCAAGTTCCTCAACGAGGGCAAGGACGTCCCCGAGGCCTTTAAGGAGCCCATCTACATCGAGGGCAAATCGGACCCGGACGCTCCCGTGGCCAAGATGGGCGAGGTCGAGGTTTCCCTGCAGTGGAATAGCGGCTACGGCGAGAACGTCATGTCGTTTGCCAACGACATCTACACTCCCGAGGGCGGCATGCACCTTGAGGGCTTCCGCACCGCGCTCACCCGCGTGATCAACGACTACGCGCGCAAACAGAACCTGCTCAAGGAAAAAGACGCCAACCTGACCGGCGACGATGTGCGCGAGGGCCTTTCGGCCGTTATCTCGGTCAAGCTGCCCGATCCGCAGTTTGAGGGGCAGACCAAGGCCAAGCTCGGTAGCTCCTATATGCGCGCGCTCACGCTCAAGATCGTGACCGACGGCCTCGCCGATTACTTGGAGGAGCATCCCAAGCCCGCCCGCGAGATCGTCAAGAAGGCGCAACAGGCCTGCAAGGCGCGCAACGCCGCCCGCAAGGCGCGCGAGGCGACCCGCCGCAAGAGCCTGCTCGAGACGGCGTCGCTGCCCGGCAAGCTCGCCGACTGCTCGGTGCGCGACGCCGAGTTGACCGAGCTCTTCATCGTAGAGGGCGACTCGGCAGGCGGTTCGGCCAAGGACGGCCGTCGCCGAGACATCCAGGCGATTCTGCCCCTGCGCGGCAAGATTCTGAACGTCGAACGCGTTGGTGACCATCGCGCGTTCTCGAGCGACACCATCCAGTCGCTGATTACCGCGATCGGCTGCGGCGTCACGACGAGTGCCGGCGACGGCGGCGACTTCGATATCACCAAGGCGCGCTACCACAAGATCATCATCATGACCGATGCAGACGTCGACGGTGCGCATATCCGCATCCTGCTGCTGACGTTCTTCTACAAGTACATGCGTCCGCTGATCGATGCCGGCTACGTCTATGTTGCCTGCCCGCCCATCTTTGGCATTAAGGTGCGCAACAAGATCCACTACGTGTATCCCAACGGCCGCCAGCCCGAAGACGAGATCCTGCGCGACACCATCCAGAGTCTGGGCCTGAACCCCGACGACAACGACGAGGACGGCAAGGCCAAGGACGGCAAGATCACCAAGAAGCGCAAGGGCTATACCGTCCAGCGCTACAAGGGCCTGGGCGAGATGGACCCCAAGCAGCTTGCCTCGACGACGATGGATCCCAAGACCCGCATCCTGCAGCGCGTGTCGATCGAGGATGCCGTGGTGGCGGACCGCGCCGTGCGCGAGCTGATGGGTTCCGAGGTCGGCTATCGCCGCGAGTACATTGAAAAACATGCGCACGACGCGCGCTTCTTAGACGCCTAGCTTTCCCAGGCACCCCATCTTGCCCTTCAGGATTTCGGGCGCCGCACGCAAGGCGCGCGCCCTCATCCTTCAGGGCAACCTGGGGCACCTGGAAAACCTAGGAGGGTTATCCGGTGTTCCCGGTAATTCGTCTCCGTGGTAGGGAACTAATGGACCACGCAAACCATGAGGAGGTAACGTGGCAGACGATATCAACAACAATGAGGGTATGGGCGAGGCCGGCGATGCCGGCATGCCCGACGATCTGAAGCGCCTGCTTGCCCGTGCTGAGCAGGGCGAGGACGGCGATCCTGACGCCTATAACCCCGATGCCGATGATGATGAGGAAGAGGACGACGACGCCGAGCTCGAGGAGAGCTTTGGCGAAGTCGACCGTGGCGCCTCGGCCGGCGAGGATATCAACGGCGGTCAGCTCCAGATTTCGGAGTTCGGTCGCGAGATGAAGCAGTCGTTTATCGAGTATTCGATGTCGGTCATCACGGCGCGCGCCCTGCCGGACGTGCGCGACGGCTTAAAGCCGGTGCACCGCCGCATCCTGTACGCGATGAACGAGAGCGGCATCTACCCCAACCGCCCACATAAGAAGTCGGCCTGGACGGTCGGCGAAGTTATCGGTAAGTACCACCCGCATGGCGACTTAGCGGTCTATGAGGCCATGGTTCGCCTGGCGCAGTGGTTCTCCATGCGCACGCCGCTCATCGACGGTCACGGCAACTTCGGTAACATCGACGGCGACGGCGCGGCGGCCATGCGTTACACCGAGAGCCGCCTGGCCAAGCCCGCCATGGAACTGCTGCGTGACTTGCAGAAGGATACCGTCGACTGGCAGCCCAACTACGACGAATCGCTCGCCGAGCCCCAGGCGCTGCCTGCGCGCTTCCCCAACCTGCTGGTCAACGGCAGCCAGGGCATCGCCGTCGGCATGGCCACCAACATCGCCCCGCATAACCTCACCGAGGCGATCGAGGCCACCTGCTACCTGATCGACAACCCCGACGCCACCGTCGACGAGCTCATGCAGATCATGCCCGGTCCGGACTTCCCCACCGGCGCCATCATCATGGGCAGCGCCGGCATTAAGCAGAGCTACGAGACCGGCCGCGGCTCCATTACCGTGCGCGCCAAGGCCCACGTGGAGTCCACCAAGACCGGCCGCAGCCGCTTGGTCTTTACCGAGATTCCCTACATGGTCAACAAGGGCACCCTGCAGGAGAAGATCGCTCAGCTCGTCAACGACAAGCGCATCGAGGGTATCTCGGATATGCGCGATGAGTCCAACCAGAAGGGTATCCGTCTGGTCATCGAACTCAAGAAGGGCGTCATCCCGCAGGTCGTGCTCAACAACCTGTACAAGTACACCTCGCTGCAGACGACCTTTGGCGCCAACAACCTGGCGCTTGTCAACGGCGTTCCCAAATGCCTGAGTCTGCGCGAGATGCTGCAGCACTACATCGACCACCAGGTCGACGTCGTCACCCGCCGCACCCGCTTCGACCTTAAGAAGGCCCAGGCCCGCGCGCATATCCTTGAGGGCTACCTGATGGCCCTTGACCATATCGACGAGGTCATCAGCATCATCCGCTCCTCGCAGACCGACTCCGAGGCCAGCAGCCGCCTGATCGAGCGCTTTGGCTTTACGCCCGAGCAGACCACGGCCATCCTCGAGATGAAGCTGCGCCGCCTGACCGGCCTGGAGCGCGACAAGATCCAGGAAGAGCTGGACGGCCTGCGCCGCGCCATCGCCTACTACGAGGACCTGCTGGCGCACGAGGAGAAGATCCTGGGCGTCATTAAGGAAGAGATGCGCGAGATCTCCAAGAAGTTCGGCGATAAGCGCCGCACCGAGATCAGCCATGTCGAGAAGGACCTGGACGTCGAGGACCTCATTGCCGATGAGGACATGGTCGTGACCATCACCCACACCGGCTATGTCAAGCGCATCCCGGTGTCCGCCTACCGCGCCCAGAAGCGCGGCGGCAAGGGCGTGTCGGGCGTCAACCTCAAAGAGGACGACGTCATCGACGAGATGTTCATCGCGTCCACGCACGAGTACGTGCTGTTCTTCTCGAGCAAGGGTAAGGTCTATCGCCTGAAGGTGCACGAGCTGCCGGTGGGTACGCGCCAGGCGCGCGGTACTGCTATCGTCAACCTGCTGCCCTTCGAGGAGGGCGAGAAGATCGCGAGCGTCATCAGCTGCCGCGAGTTCCCTGCCGACGAGTATCTGATGTTTGCCACCAAGAGCGGCATGGTCAAGAAGACCGTGATGAGCGCATATGACCGCAGCCGTCGCGACGGCCTGATCGCTATCAACCTGCGTGACGACGACGCGCTGCTGAACGTGCGCCGCGTGCGCGAGGGCGACAAGATTATCCTGGCCACCACCGCGGGCAAGGCGATCATGTTCTCCGAGGAGCATGTGCGCGCCACCGGCCGCGATACCAGCGGCGTTCGCGGTATCGGTATGAAGGACGGCGTGAGCGTTCTGGGCATGGAAGTCACTAACGGCAACGGCGATCTGTTCGTCATCACCGAGCGCGGCTACGGCAAGCGCACGCCGGTCGCGGACTACCCGGAGCAGAATCGCGGCGGCCAGGGCGTCTACACCATCCAAATGACCGAGCGTAAGGGTAACCTCGCGGCCATGAAGACGGTGGGCCCGCAGCACGAGCTGTTCATCGTGACGGAGGGCGCGACGGTCATTCGCGTCAAGACCGACGAGATCAGCCAGACCGGCCGCGCCACTCAGGGCGTCAAGATGATGACCGTCGACGACAACGACCGCATATGCGCCGTGGCCCGCATGACAGCCGCCAAGGAGAAGCCCGAAGGCGAAGCCACAGAAGACGGCTCTGCCCCCGAAGAAACCCCTGTCGACCTAGGCGACGGCAACGACATGCCAGAAGATCTCCTAGACGAGTAAGAGGCCCTAGCTGGTAAAAATCATCAGACCCCTTATATCGGCGGTCGGCGCACTGCGCGCCGACCGCTTTTTTGACAATCTTGAACCTCGCGTCGGCCCCGGCTGCCCGGCGGCATGCGAAGTCGATCGCGAGTTCCGCACGAGCCGGAGAGCACTTAATGTGCTCTCCGTGCGAG
>CAJMPX010000024.1:0-45067 GCA_905215365.1 uncultured bacterium
TACCGCCTCGCGGTGACATCGTTTTTATGTCAACCTTGGTCTAACAGAGCCAAAAAAAATGGGGTTTTCAACAGGGCTTCGTCCAGCTCTCGGCAAGCTTTTGGCCAGTTGGGGAGGGCTGTTGAAAACTTGGCAGTCCGTTCGGCGCCATTTTTGGTGCGTTCGCGCCAATGCGTGACTGACTGGGTTGAAATTCGTGTTTTCCTGTGCCCATGAAGGATCTACTTTGTGACATATCAGCTTTTAGGTACTGGCGTTTGCCTCCTCAAGTCCGCGCTTTGTGTCCGCCGCTTCCACGACCGGAAGAAGACCGGCAGCGATATGATCTCGCCCGCAACCCGACGGCTGCGGTCGCGCTCGGTTTTCCGTTGTATACATTGGTTCGGTCGAGAAACAAACGGACTTGTCCTGCCAGCATTAGGCAGCGGCTGTTTCTTGGTGAGCTTCCCAGGGAATCCGTGCTGGAAACGGAGTATGGGGCTTTGATTACGTCTCCTCTACTGACGGCATTCATCATGTTGCGGCATCTGACGGATCTTCAGCTTCTTTTGGTATTGGCGGAGATGTGTGGCTTGTTTGCGGTGTGTGCCCTGCCGGCGGCACTTGAGGCGGAGCTTTCGCGTGCAATTGATTCGGGCGCGATTTCGACAACGTTCGGTTGGGTGCGCTGCCCGTCCGAGGACGGCACCGCCTCAAATTTATGGCGTCGAGACGCTTTGGTTTTGGGTGGAGATCTTGACCGTTTTTGTTCAGATGTTTGTGGGATGCGTTACGGCAATAGATTTATAGCGGTATCGCAACTCGTTCCATTGGGCGCCGCGTCGCCTTTTGAGGTCGAGGCGTATTTGCTACTTGCACTGCCGCGATCCCTGGGAGGCGAAGGTTTTTGCGGCATAGAGCTCAATGTTGAAGTGATGCTAAGCACAAGTGCTCGAGCGATTGTGGGAAAGTCCCGTGTATATATCGACCTACTTCTTTCTTCGCCGGACGGCAGGCGACAAGTGGCCATTGAATGTCAGGGAAAGGCCTCGCACGGACGCGCAGGGGATGGCTTGCGTGATGCAGACCGCATGACGGCGCTTCAGGCTATGGGCTACGACGTGCTTCTCCTGACACACAGACAGATATCCGATGAGGATAGATTCCGCGCGATCGTTAAGGCCGTATGCAGGATGCTCGATGCTGAATATCGTGATAAAAGCTCAGATGAGCAAAGGGCTGAGACATTACTCCGGTCTGAACTGTTCGTTGACTGGACAAAATTGGGAGTAATTGACGGAAAGATGCCCGTTAGACACAAAACAGCTCGATCGTGGACGGCTGCGGTTCTAAGTGAGTAGGCTTTTGGCACTTTGGCGACCAGGCCGTTTTGAAACAAGTCATTTACCTGTGACTTTATAAAGCAATACGGATGGTCTGCTCGGCAAGTTTCGAAAAGTCTACTCACTTAGTTTTTGACGAGAGACCGATGCCGAAGATAGCTCTATTTCAGGGCGTTTACGAGTTCTCGAGACACGAAAAAAGGCCCGAACCATGCAGTCCGGGCCTTATGAAGCTAGAGATTATCTCTCAGGCTGCTGGCTTAGCCAAAGTAGCGCTTGAGCAGGCCGGCGAAAGCCTTGCCGTGGCGAGCCTCGTCGCGAGCCATCTCGTGCACGGTGTCGTGGATGGCATCGAGGCCTGCGGCCTTGGCGCGCTTGGCAAGATCGGTCTTGCCGGCGGTGGCGCCGTTCTCGGCCTCAACGCGCATTTCGAGGTTCTTCTTGGTGGAGTCGGTCACGACCTCGCCCAGGAGCTCAGCGAACTTGGCGGCGTGCTCGGCCTCCTCGTGGGCAGCCTTCTCCCAGTACAGGCCGATCTCGGGATAGCCCTCGCGATGAGCGACGCGAGCCATGGCCAGGTACATACCGACCTCAGAGCACTCGCCCTCAAAGTTGGCGCGCAGATCGGCAACGATGTCCTCGGAGACGCCCTCCATCTTGGCGACGCCCACGACGTGCTCGGCAGCCCACTCGAGCTGGCCCTCCTCCTGCTTCAGGAAGCGAGAGCCGGGAACGCCGCACTGGGGGCACTTGAAATCCTCGGGCAGCTGGTCGCCGTCGAACTCTTCCACATAACCGCAAACGGGGCAAACAAACTTCATGATTCGATCCTTTCGATCGATGGCGATGGTGCGCTCGTCCGGTCCCGTAAGGGCCCTCTCCGGACGTGCGTCTTGACGGGTTCTATTATCCATAAATGAGACCGAATGTGAAGCCTATTAGGAATGATTTTTAATAAAACAATTTAAGCATGTGTAGATGTTGATTGATTAACGATTGCTAGACCTCGTGCGACCTCCGATGAGTACAATCGGTCGAGCAAATGTTGACCAATCAACAAATGAAGGAGCTTCCTTTATGCATCTAGCCCGCCGCGCCTGGTGCCGAACGTATCAAACGGTTTTTCGCATCGCATTGCCGGTGCTGCCCTATACCGAGCCACGCATTTTAGAGCACGCTGAGGAAGTGCCCGCAGTGCTTCAAAAGCGTTCAATACACCATGTTCTTATCGTGACAGATCCCGGCATTGCCCGTCTGGGGCTCACGGCACCGCTCGAGACAGCGCTCGCGTCCAAGGGAATTAGCGCTGCGGTCTATGCCGAAACGCGTGCGAACCCCACGGTCTCAAACGTGGAGGAAGCGGCATCTCTGTATCGAGAGAGCGCCTGCCAGGCCATTATCGGCTTTGGCGGCGGTTCGGCCATGGACTGCGCCAAGGGCGTGGGCGCGCGCATCGCGCAGCCAAAGAAGCCCATCAACAAGATGCGCGGCCTGTTGCGTATCCATCGTCGCCTGCCGCTGCTCATCGCCGTTCCCACCACGGCGGGCACGGGAAGCGAGGTCACGCTTGCAGCGGTAATTACCGACGACGAGACGCACTACAAGTATCCCATTAACGACTTTGTGCTGATCCCGCGCTTTGCGGTGCACGACCCCGAGTTTACGCGCGGCCTGCCCGCCTCCATTACGGGGCAAACGGGCATGGACGCCCTGACGCATGCCGTCGAGGCCTTTATCGGGCGCAGCACCACGCCCTATACGCGCAAGATGGCGCGCCAGGCGGTGCAGCTCATCCACGACAATTTGCTCGAGGCCTATGAGTGCGGTGGCAACATGCGTGCGCGCCGCAATATGCTTTCGGCGGCGTATAAAGCGGGCGTTGCCTTTACGCGCTCTTATGTTGGATACGTCCATGCCATCGCGCACAGCCTGGGCGGGCGTTACGGGATTCCCCACGGCTTGGCCAACGCCATCATCCTGCCGCACATGCTTCGCGCCTATGGCGAAGCTGCTGCTCCCAAGCTCGCCGATCTCGCCCGCATGGCCGGCATTGCGCCGGCTAATGCGCTGGACAACGTGGCTGCTGAGGCCTTTATCGATTGGGTCGACCGCATGAACGCCGCCTTGGGCATACCCAAATATGTGACGGGCATTCGCCGCTCCGACATTCCTGAGATGGCGGCGCATGCCGATGCCGAGGCCAATCCCCTGTACCCCGTTCCGCTTTTAATGGACCGTTTGGAGCTCGAGCATATGTACGAGGTCGTTGCGGGTGGTATGTTTGAAGACGAGAACTAGGAGGGCCCATGAACACCGAGGAAATCGCGCGCATCGTTGCCGATCAGCGCGCCTACTTTAAGACGCACGCCACGTTTGATGTCGATGCTCGACGTCGTGCGCTCGTGAGTTTACGCGATGCGGTGCGGGCCCACGAGGCCGATATTGCCCATGCGCTCAAGACCGATTTGGGTAAGTCACATGACGAGGCGTATATGTGCGAGATCGGCACCTCGCTTTCCGAGATTCGACATCAGATTGCGCATGTGGCCCGATGGAGCCGTGCCCACTTGCGCCCGTGCGACCTCGCCAATGCTATTAGTGTGTGCAAGACGCAGTCCGTGCCCTATGGCGTCACACTCATCATGGCTCCGTGGAACTACCCGTTTTTGCTGACGCTCGAGCCGCTCGCTGGCGCTCTTGCCGCGGGCAACACCGTGGTCATCAAGCCGAGTGCCTATGCTCCGGCATCGAGCGCAGTGCTCAAGCAAATCTGCGAAGAAGCGTTTGATTCGCGCCTGGTGGCAGTTGTCGAAGGCGGGCGCGCCGAGAACGAAGCGCTGCTCGACGAGTGCTGGGACAAGATTTTCTTTACCGGTAGCGTTCCGGTCGGCAAGCTCGTTATGGAGCGTGCAAGTAAAAACCTTACGCCCGTGACGCTTGAGCTGGGCGGAAAGAGTCCCTGCATCGTGGATGCGACGGCTAACTTGAAGGTCGCGGCACGCCGTATCGCCTTTGGTAAATGGCTCAACGTGGGGCAGACCTGCGTGGCGCCCGACTACCTGCTGGTCGATACGCGCGTGCACGACGAGCTGCTGGGTCTCATCAAGGAGGAGGCCCGCCGTATGTTTGGAGAGCATCCGCTCGATAACGAGGATTACGGGCATATCGTCAACGCCAAGCATTTTGCGCGCGTGCGCGGGCTGATCGATCCCGATAAGGTCGTGCTTGGAGGCGCCGCGCGCGAGGCTTCGCTCAAGATCGAGCCGACGATTTTGGACGGCGTGTCCCCCGATGACGCCGTGATGCAAGAGGAGATTTTCGGCCCCATCTTGCCGGTGCTGTCGTTTGAGAGCCTAGACGAGGCCGAGACGTTTATTACGGATCGTCCGACGCCGCTGGCCCTGTATATCTTTAGCCAAGACCGTGAGGTTCAGCAGCGCTTTGTGCGTTACGTGTCCTTTGGTGGTGGCTGTGTTAATGACACCATTATGCATTTGGCCACGAGCCATATGGGCTTTGGCGGCATGGGGGCGAGCGGTATGGGACAGTACCATGGACGCGAGAGCTTCGATACGTTTAGCCACAAGAAGAGCATCGTGAACAAGGCAACGTGGCTGGACGTGCCGTTTCGCTATGCCCCTTACGCAAGCTGGAAGCACAAGTTCGTGCGCATGTTTGTGCATTAGAAAAGGGTGCGGGTAATACGAACAGATGTTCCTATTACCCGCATTTTGCGTTAGACTACTGCTATGGAGCACGGATGGGCCAACTCCCTTTAGAAGGGATTTGGTATGAACGTAAGCGATGTTATTTCGTTATTGGCGTTGTTGATCGCGGCTATCGAGCTTGGCCTGTTTATCGGCCGAACGAAATAGCCGCCCCCGCATAAGCGAAGACGGCCACTTCTCACGATGTAAACGTGTACTGGAGTTGGCAAGACCCGCTGCAACGGGTGCCATCCGTGCCTCTATCTTATCTGCAGGCGCTCTGTCTCGCAAGCGTTGCGGCAAATGGGCGAAAGGTGCGAGCGGGTGAAATTATGTCCGCACGGGCCCGTAAGCTTCTCAGTAAGGTTAAGTGCCGGTTTATTCGGTCGTTAGAGGAGTTGCCATGTACGAGCCTTCACGTGTTCTTTTGTCGTTTCATATTGCAGGATTTCAGTATGCCGATGGCGCCTTGGTCTTGGGCGATCTTAAAGTGGGCGATAAACTGACGCTGTGTGCCGAGCGCGATAACCCCCATGATCCCGAGGCGGTTGCGATCTACTACGGCAACACCAAGCTTGGGTATGTTCCGGGAAACGAGGTCGGCCCGCTGTCCTTGATGATGTATTACGGCCACGAGGACGTATTTGAGGCTCGCGTGCAACAGGTTGCTCCCGAGCGCAGCCCGTGGCATCAGGTGCGCGTTGGTCTCTATGTGGTGGATGCTCGCTAATCGGCAATGGAGGCGGTCATGTTTGATGACGATGACCTGTTCGATCTGACGGACGACCCGTTTGAGTGGGATATGCTGATCGACGATGATGAGCTGGAGCAGGACCGGAAGAAGCGGCAGGACAAGAACGCCCAGGGCGACGCTTCGAAAAAGCAAGACAAGCGCCGCCGCGGACTGTTCGGCGGGCTCTTTGGATAACCGCTGCATCGCTGCGTCTGTATACTTAGCACGAGTTGAACACGTTGCGAAATGAGGACAGAGACGATGATGTGGTTTACCGCCGACCTGCACCTGGGCGATACGAATATCTTGCACGATATGGATCGGCCGTTTGATTCGGTCGAGGAGATGAACCGCAAGGTCATCGATGCCATCAATGAGTGCGTGGCGGCGGACGACCGTCTCTATATCTTGGGAGACTTTACCTATCGTTTGCCCCTGGCGGAGGCGGTGCGCCTGCGCGAGCGCATCGAATGCCAGAATGTGACGCTCATCCGTGGCAACCATGACGGTGATTGGGAAGATCCCGACGTACCGCAGATTTGGGATGAGGTACGCGATTACCTGGAGATTGCTCCCGGCTATGCCAAGGGCCATCGTCTAGTTATGAGCCATTACCCCATGCTCAGCTGGAATGGCAAGGCGCGCGGCGCCATCATGCTGCACGGGCATATCCACAGCAGGGGAGACCGCACCAACGCGCGCAACCGCGATCGCGAGCGCCCTATCTTTCGCTATGATGTCGGTCTCGATGCCAACGATTACAAGCCCGTAAGCCGTGATCAAATCCTTGACTTCTTTGGGCTGTAATTCTCGAACCACCACACAAACCACCGCAAAGGGGACAGGCACCTTTATGGTGGTTCTGGCGCCGCTGCCATTATGGCAGCGGCGCCTTTTTTGTCCGTGCGGCGCGGTAGAGTGTAGGCGGTTGAAATTTGCGTCCATCGAGGAGCTGCCATGAACGAGATCAAGTGCCCGCATTGCGGTGAAGTTTTTAAGGTCGATGCGTCCGGTTATGCGGATATCGTCAAGCAGGTGCGCGACGCCGAGTTCTCGCGCGACTTGGACGAGCGCGTGAAGGCTGTTCAGCGCGAGGGCGAGCAGGCGCTGGAGCTTGAGCGCTCGCGCTCGACGGCTGCTTTGCAAAAGGCGGAGTCTCAGCGCGACGCTCAGCTTGTCGAGCAGAAGAACGCTGCAGCCCAGCAGCTGGCGCAAGAACTCGCCAAGCGCGATGCGGAGCTTGCCGAGCTGCGCGCCAAGCTCGAAGGCGCTGCCGCAGAGCGCGAGAGTGCAAGTCGGCGCGCGGCGGTTGAGGCCCGCGCCGATGCTCAAAAGGAGAATGCCGAGCTTCAGCGCGAGATCGACAATTTGCGTGCGCAGCTGGAGCGCAAAGATGACGAAGCCAAGCTCGTCGAGTCGGCGACGCGCAATGCCGCTCAAAACGATTTAGCTGCACGTGATGCTCAGATTGCTGAGCTGCAGGCCAGACTTGCCGCGGCGGACAAGGCCCAGGAGATGGCGCTTGCCGCCGCTGCGGCCGAGTCGCAGCGTGAGCTCGATGCCGCTCGCAGCGAGGCCGAGCGCGCGCTTGCTGACTATCGCGTGAAGGTGCAAGAGAAGTTTTCTGCCGCAAAGGCACAGTCCAAGCAAGAGGCCGAGGGTCTGCGTGCCCAGTTGCGCGAGCAGGAACTGATGGCAAAAATGAACCTGTCAGAGGCGGTCGCCGCGGCGGAGCGAGAGCGCGATGAGGCACGTGCCAAGCTGACGAGCGAGCTGGCGGTGCGCGATTCGCGTGAGGAACAGGCCCAGGCAGCCCACGAGCTTGAGCTTGCGCAGGCCAAGCGCGTGAGCGACGAGTTGATTCGCTACAAGGATGAAGAGATTGAGCGCCTTAAGGACATGAAGGTCCGCCTGTCCACCAAGATGGTGGGCGAGTCGCTCGAGCAGCACTGCGAGACCGAGTTCAACCGTCTGCGCATGACGGCGTTTCCCAATGCGTACTTCGAGAAAGATAACGATGCGTCCGAGGGCACCAAGGGCGACTTTATCTTCCGCGAGTGCGACGCGAGCGGCAACGAGGTCATCTCAATTATGTTCGAGATGAAAAACGAGAATGACGAGACCGCGACCAAGCATAAAAACGAGGACTTCTTTAAGAAACTCGATCACGATCGTCGCCAGAAAAGCTGTGAGTACGCGGTGCTCTGCACGCTGCTCGAGCCCGAGAGCGAGCTCTACAACGCGGGAATCGTGGACGTGAGCTATCGCTACGAGAAGATGTATGTGATTCGCCCGCAGTTCTTCATTCCCATCATTACGCTGCTGCGCAATGCCGCCATGGGTTCGCTTCGCTATAAGCAGGAGCTGGCGGAGTACAAGCAGCAGAATATCGATGTCACGAACTTCGAAGCCAAGATGGAGAAGTTCAAGAACGATTTCGGCCGCAACTACGAGATCGCGAGCCGCAAGTTCCAAACGGCAATCGATGAGATCGACAAGACGATTAGCCATCTGCAGAAAACCAAGGAGGCGTTGCTGTCCTCCGAGAACAATCTGCGCCTTGCCAACAAGAAAGCCGACGATCTTACCATTCGCAAGCTCACGTGGGGCAACAAGACCATGAAAGCAGCGTTTGACGAGGCGCGCGGGGCCGCGACAGAGACGAACGATGAGCCAGCCGAGGCGGATTCGTATGAGGTCGAGGATGCCGAGTAGGGGATAGCGTATCGCGCAAAAAGCGGGGCCGCTGGCGATGTTGCCAGCGACCCCGCTTTGTTTCGTCCCATTGCGCCCGGCTAGTCCTCGAGCAGGTCCTCGATAAAGCCGACACGGTAGTTCTTGAAGATTACCTCGCCGCCGTCTTGCGTGGCGTCCAGATCGACATCGCCCATGATGCCAAAATCGTGGTCGCCATCCTCGTCGGCAAAGATCTGGTGCACGTGCCATACGTGCGCGGTCTTCTCGTCGGACTCGTCGATGGAGAACATCGCGGCGCTGCGGGCATCTCCGTCGGTGAGGATTTCCTCGTGCTGCTCGTGGTAAGCGTCGAGTGCTTTTTGCCAGCGGATCTCGCTCATGCCCCAGTCGTCGTCGAGCTCGCCCAGGTCGCGAACGTGCTCGCGGGCGGCAAGGGTCACGCGGCGGAAGAGCGCGTTGCGCACCAACAGCGTGCAGCCGCGGCGGTCCGCCACGACCTCGTCGATGCCCTGCGGCGGCGCAGCATCGAGGGCTGCCGGGTTGCCGGCGTTCTCCCACTCGTCCACCAGGCTCGAGTCCACCGAGCGCACCACAAAGCCGAGCCACGAGATAATGTTGCGCAGACGCTCGTCGCGCTTCTCGATGGGCACGGTGCGGTCGAGCGAACGGTAGGCCTCTGCCAGGTAACGCAGCAAAATGCCCTCGGAGCGGGCGATGCCGAGCTTTTGAATGTAACCCTTAAAATCGCTCGCGCTTTCCAGCATATCGCGCAGGACGCTTTTGGGAGAGAGCTGGTAGTCGTTTGCCCAGGGCACTTCCTGGCAGTACTTGTCGAAGGCGGCGTCGAGCAAGTCCTCGAGCGGTTTTTCGTAGGTGACATCCTGGATGCGCTCCAGGCGTTCCTCATATTCGACGCCGTCAGCCTTCATTTCGGCCATCGCGCGGTCGCGCGCGGCGCGCTCCTGTGCGCGCAATACCTGCTTAGGGTCCTCGAGCGTAGCCTCGACCATCGAGATGAGGTCCATGGTATAGGTCTCACTCTCGGGGTCGAGCAGCTCCAGCGCGGCAAGCAAAAACGGCGAGAGCGGCTGGTCGAGCGCAAAGTCCTCGGGCAGGTCGACCGTCAGCGCGTAGTCGATGTCCGGCGCGGCATCAGCCGGAGCGTCGGGTGCGGGCGGCACCTCAGTGCGCACGACGACGCCGGAGTCGATGAGCGTGGCGAAGATCTCGTCGGCACGAACCTCGAGCTTTGCCTTTTCCTCGGGAGTCTGCAGGCTCGTCTCGATGAGGTCGTGTACGCGGGCTCGGGCATCGCCGCCCTGCTCGACCACGCTAATCACCATGGAGTGTGTGATGCGAAGGCGCGGCTTGAGCGTTTCGGGCTGCGTCTCGATCAGGCGCTCAAAGGTCTGCTTGTTCCAGGTGACAAAGCCCTCGGGGGCCTTCTTCTTTTTAATCTTGCGGAGCTTCTTGGGGTCGTCGCCCGCCTTGGCCATGAGTTTGGCGTTCTCGATCTCGTGCTCCGGGGCCTCGGCGATGACCATGCCCTCGGTATCGAAGCCCGAACGGCCGGCGCGACCGGCAATCTGATGGAACTCGCGTGCGCGCAGGCGACGCATCTTGTAGCCGTCGAACTTGGTGAGCGCGGTGAGCACCACGGTATGGATGGGTACGTTGATGCCGACGCCGAGCGTATCGGTGCCGCAGATGACGGGCAGCAGGCCCTGCTGCGCCAAGCGCTCGACCAGCAGGCGATAGCGCGGCAACATGCCAGCATGGTGCACGCCGACGCCGCATCCAAGAAGGCGTTTGAGAATCTTGCCGAAGGCCGTCGAGAAGCTCGTGCCCTTGGCCGCCTCCTTGATGGCCTCGCGCTGCTCCTTGCTGGCAATGCCAAAGTTGGCGAGGGATTGCGCCGTCGCAAGTGCGGCATCCTGGCTAAAGTGCACGATGTAGAGCGGGGCCTCGCCACGGCGCATGGCGAGCTCGACGGTGCCCTCGAGGGAGGTCGTCACATAGTCGTAGCTCAGCGGCACGGGGCGCGGGGCATCGACGACCAAGTCGCAGGTAGCGCCGGTGTGTTCCTCGAGTGAGGCGGCGATGGCAGTGACATCGCCGAGCGTGGCGCTCATGAGCATGAATTGCGTGTGAGGCAGGGTGAGCAGCGGTACCTGCCAGGCCCAGCCGCGATCGGGGTCGGCAAAGTAGTGGAACTCGTCCATGGCGACGCAGCCAACATCGGCATCTTCGCCCTCGCGCAGCGCGTCGTTGGCAAGGATCTCTGCCGTGCAGCAGATGACGGGCGCCTTGGTGTTGATATGCGTGTCGCCGGTGATCATACCTACGTTATCGCGGCCGAGCACCTGTACCAGATCGAAGAACTTTTCGCTGACCAAGGCTTTGATAGGGGCTGTGTAATAGCAACGTTTGCCCTGTGCCATGCCCATAAAGAGCATGCCCAGCGCGACGAGCGATTTACCTGATCCGGTCGGTGTGCCCAAAATGACGTGATCGCCGGCAGCCAGGTCCATGAGGGCCTCTTCTTGGTGGTCCCACAGCTCAATGCCGCGATCGCTCGTCCATTCAAAGAAGCGCTCGAAGGCCTGGTCGGGCGTGAGCCATGGTTCGGGCTCGCTGCGGTCTTCGGGCTCCCACCAGGTGGGGGAGAGCGCGCCGAGCGAACCGAACTCTGCCTCGGTTCCCGTGCCGCCCGAGAATGAGCTGGCGGCCCCGGCGCCGGAGACGGTGCTGGCGACGGTATCTGTCGTAGTCTGTGCCATGTGGTTGCTTTCTCTCGCGATTGTCCGCCAACTATTATGGCGTAGCGTCGCATCGATGCGTTCGCAGGCAAGAAAATGCAGGAAATGGGCGTTCTGCCCAGCCGTTTAGTGTAGTCGCTAGCCAAGTGAGTAGACTATTTGCGATATTGCGAGCACATGGCTTTTGCGTAAGGGCTCTACCTGCGGTTTTAGTTTTCGTTATGCGGGCTGTGCTTGGCTATTGCAAAAAAGTCTACTCACTTAGGTTTGAGGGCCGTTCGCTGGCGCCTATTTGTGCTTGTTTGCCGACGCCGCGACCATCAGAAGCCCCTAGGACTCCTGCGGTAAGCGCTTCTTGCCTTTGCGAGCACGGTTTCTAAAGTTCTCGACGGCTTCTTCCATGCCCAGGGGTACATAGGTGAGCTCATCGAGGTTATCGGGCAGGTAGCAGGCAAGGCTTTGCTCCTGCGCGCGTCCTACTGTGAGCTGTTCGTCGGTTGGCTGCGCTCCGGGCATGGCGCAAATGCCATAGACGACGGCACCCATCTCTCGCGTGCGGCATTCATATTCGGTCTCGGGATGCTCGGGATGGTCGCGGCGGACGTCATCACTTACCCAAAGCGTGTCGTAGCCCGCCGCGGCAAACTGTCCCAGGGCGTAGTCGCGCAATGGCTTGCTGTCGGTGCGCAGCGTAACGGTGGCGCCGTCTGAAAAGAGCGGGCGGTAGAGCATCAGATGGTCGACATGGACGAGTCGTTTTTTGGCGTACTTGGCCTTGGGCTGCGGCGTGGGAAAGTTGATGGTGATGGCATCGAGCTCGCCTGCGGCAAACAGCTGCGGCAGCGATGCGGCGCCTCGGGGCAGGACGAGTGCGTTGGACAGCTCCTGCTCGCAGATTTTCTGTGCGGCATAGGCGATGCAGATGGGCTCCTGGTCCATACCGATAAAGAGGGTGTTTGGCTCGTGGGCCGCGCGCTCTACAAGGTACGTTCCCTTGCCACAGCCAAGATCCAGGTGAAGGCGTTCGAAGGGCTTGCTGCTAACTGGCGCGCAAGCCTCGCGCCAATTTCCGGCATAGGCCTCGGGGTTCGTCTCAATCGCATCGGCGTAGCGCTCCAGGCGTTCCTCGAGCACAAAGTTCTTAGGCGTGCGAACGTGGACGGCTCCCATGAGGCTCCTTAGTCATACGTATGGAACGCGTGGCTGCACGTTCCGGTGATGGGTTAGAAGGGGGCGATTTGCCCGAAAGTTGCGGTGTGGCTCGGCGGCGAGTCGTCGGTGCCTACAGGCGCTTGAGAATCACATAGCGGTTGAGCTCGCCGCTACGACCGTCGGCATGGAAACGCTCAAGCTCGCGCACGGGGACCTCGCCGCTCTTGTAGAACGTTCGGACGCCGCGCACCAGGTCGGTGATCTGTTGATCGTCAAAGTGATGACAATAGCGGTAGGCGTGGCGGTCGTTTTGCCAGCCAATGAGGTGGTCGCCGGCTTCAAACTGCGCGGAATCGTAGCCCTCAAACGGCGGGGTGAGCTCGGCGCGGGCTTCGGCTCGAACGGCCTTGCGCGCCATGCGCTCGTCGTTCATAAACTCCCAAAAGCTGATGGCGATGATGCCGCCCGGGCGCGTCTGGCGTACCAGGGCGTCGAGCACGCGTACGCGGTACTCGCACGACGGCACGTGGTGCATAAAGCCAAAGCAGACCGAGATGTCGGCGAGCGGGGCGTCGAAAAGCACGTCGGGTGTCTCGGCGGGGTTGAGCTTCATCAGGGCGTCGAGCACGTCGAGCTCCTGGAAGTGTAGGTTGGGAATGCGCAGCGCGTGGCCATGGGCATCGATGGCCAGGTCTTGGCACGAGTCGACGCCATAGAACTCAAACGGGCAGCTGGCATCTGCCGAGGGGTTTGCCCCGTCGACGCCCTTGGCGGCAAGTGCGCCGCCGGCGGCAAAGTTCTCAAAGCGCATATTTCCGCAGGCAAGATCGAAGACGCGGACGGGATGCTCGATCGTGGCCACGTCGAGCTGCTCGAGCGCGATGTCCATAGTGCGCACCCAGCCGGGCCACGGGGCCTGGCGCGTATCGGAAAAGGAGGCGGAGTGCTCGCGATAGAACGTATTGTTGAGCTGGATGAGCGATGAGGCGAAATCGCGGTTCACGGCGCGGAACTCCCTCCGTTGGCGGTGCGGAATAAACAGTACGACCATACTACCGTTAACGCCGCAACGGGGACAACCGAGCCGCGGGTCATTGCTTTGTTTGGACACATTTCCGCAGCTCATATGCACCCGCAACCGCCGGTTGTCAAAAATCTCACTAGAATAGGTGGCATGATTTTGGCGGTGGCGGATAGATTTTTAACTGTGCAAGGCGCCTTAAGAACAAAAACGGTCCGGCGACACGGCTGGCAAAAGCATAGGAGGAACCATGAATGTAGAAACTGCTCAGCGGCTCGCCGACCTTCGCCGCAGCAAGGGCTTTAGCCAAGAAGGATTGGCGCGAAAGCTGGGACTGTCACGCCAAGCGGTCAGTAAATGGGAGCGTGCGGAGAGCTCGCCCGATACCGAGAACCTGATTTCGCTCGCCAAGCTCTATGGTGTGAGTCTGGATGAGCTGCTCAATCCGAGCGATGAGATCGAAGACGATATCGAGTTTGAGAACGAGGACCGCGCCCGTCAGCGCGAAGCCGAGGCGGCAGAGCGTGCCCGCACCCACGAGGCGGCGGCACGCGCTACCGAGGCGGCAACGCAGGCAAGTGACGCTGCGGCCAAGGCGGCGCAAGCGGCAAGTTGGAGCGCGCAGGCCGCCAATGCCGCTACGGCGCAGGCGACGAGTGGCGGTGCGGTTGGCTCGACTCCGGTGAAGGGCCCGTTCCAGTCGTTCCCGTATTGGGCTGTGTGTTGGCTGCTGTTCTTTTTGCTGATGTTCCCGTTTGGTGCCGGCCCCTTTGCCGCGCTGATTTTCTTTACGATCCCCATCTATCACTGGGTGGCACGTGCGCTCGATGGCGATTGGGCGCGTGGGGATATCCAGGTTGGTCCGGCGCCGGTGACAGCTAGGGCTCAGAATGTTTCCGCTTCGGTTGATGCTGACGTGGCTACCGCGACTACCGCTGAGCCGATTGCCAAAGAGGGTGATGAATGATGAAGCTTTCACATGAATCCAAGGTACGCTTGGGCGTTGGCATCGGAGCGTTTGTGCTCATCATTGGGCTTGTCTTTGGCATTTCGCGGACATTGATTCATTTTGATGGTCCGTGGAATCTCGACGATGTTGTATCCGGCTTGTCTGGTATGGACGATGCGCTTGACGACGACGATCTTTTGGATGGCGGCAACTATTCCGCTCGGCCTCAGCAGCTTTCGAGCACGACTTTTGATGCCGATGAGTTTCGCTACCTCGATTTCGATATCGATGCGGCTACGGTGGACGTCAAGGTTATTGATGGTAACAAGGCTCGCGTTATCGAGCGGGGACGCGTTGCCAATGGTATGGATGCCTCCAAGGCCGCGACGCAGAACATCGCATCCGTCGAGGACTCGACGCTCAAGGTTTCCCAGTTTGGAAGTGATGACGGTAAGGCAATCGATCGCTCAGTTACGGTCGAGCTGCCGCGCCGTGTTGCCGAACATCTGAAGGGAGTCAACGCGCACGTGGGCTCGGGTGATCTGCAGATTGCCGGTGTCACCTGTGATGGTTTCGACCTTTTCCTGGGTGCGGGAGATGTAGAGTTTGCGGGCAGCGTGACTGATGCGCTCAGTGCTGAGGTCGGTTCGGGCGATGTGACGTTCGAGCTCTACCAGGCCCCCGCGAAGTCGATGGACGTGAGTGTGGGCTCGGGCGATGTGGAGATGATGGTTCCGAACTCGACGGGCTTTAAGGCGAGCCTTACCTTGGGCAGCGGCGACTTCGAGAGCGATTTCCTTCCGCTTGGCTACGACGGCGAGACCATTTTGAATCTTGAATTCGATAACGGCGATAAGTCTGCTACGTATCGTTTTGAGGTCGGTTCGGGCGACATGTCATTTGATTCAGAGTGACGGGCGGTTATCGAAGACTTATATACCATAGCTGCGCTGTTTGATGGAGGCGCCGGAGCCGTGACGGGCTCCGGCGCCTTTGCCTTTACAATGGGGTCATGGAACAGATTATCTTGAACATACTCGAGGCTCTGCGTCGCGGCGAGACCGTGGACGACAAAGCGCTCGTCAAACTGATACATGCCGAGGCGCGCCGTGAGGGTGCCGACAAACGCGATTTGGCCAAGCGCCGTCTGCTGCCGTTCTACCAGCGGGTAAAACGTGAGGAGCCGGCTCGTTGGGCTGGGTGGAATGTCGATGCCGAGCTGGAACGTCGACTGCTGCAGGTGCTGCGTATGAAGCCTCGTCGCACGGCTTCGGGCGTGGCGACCATTACCGTTATCACCAAGCCCTGGCCATGCTCGGGCGATTGCCTGTTTTGTCCCAACGATCTGCGCATGCCCAAAAGCTACCTGCACGCCGAGCCGGCGTGCGCCCGTGCGGAGCAAAATTGCTTTGACCCGTATCTGCAGGTGAGCGCCCGTTTGACGGCGCTTTCGCAAATGGGGCATGCGACCGATAAGATCGAGCTCATTGTGCTTGGCGGTACCTGGAGCGACTATCCGGAAGGCTATCAGACATGGTTTATGTCGGAGCTCTTCCGCGCGCTCAATGACGATGCCGTGGCCGGCGTGGCGGCCAATCCCATGTTGGCGCGTCCGGGTATCAGCCGTGCCGAGGCGGGGCGCCTGCTCGACGATGCGCCTGCCGATGCCCTGCCGCCGGTGGTAGCGGAGCGCCGCGAGCGCTATCGGGCTGCCGGTATTGCGACCGACGAGGCCGAGCTCGCTGCCGGCGTTGCCGACGAGCAGGGGCGTGTGGATGCTAGCGTGGGCGGCTACAACCGCGCGGTGCGTCGTCTGTACGGCCCTGGCACGCCGTGGGGCGAGGTTGCCGAGTGGCAGGCGGCAACGATGGAGGAACTTGAGCGTCAGCAGCGCATCAACGAGACGGCGAAGCATCGCGTGGTGGGTCTCGTTATCGAGACGCGCCCCGATGCTGTAACACCGCAGGCCCTCACGCTCATCCGCCGCCTGGGCTGCACCAAGATCCAGATGGGTATCCAGAGCCTCGACCAGCACCTACTCGATATCAACGAGCGTCGCATTTCGGTGGCGCAGATCGAGCGGGCGTTTTCGCTTGCGCGCCTGTTTGGCTTTAAGATCCACGCGCATTTTATGCTTAACTTGCTGGGCGCCACGCCCGAGGGGGACAAGCGCGACTACGAACGCTTTATGACCGAAGGGGCCTTTATGCCTGACGAGGTCAAGGTCTACCCGTGTGCGCTCATCGAGGGCTCGCGTCTGGTGGGCTGTTACGAGCGTGGCGAGTGGCGCCCCTATACCGAGGACGAGTTGCTCGATGTGCTTGCCGACGACATCGTGGTGACGCCGGCGTTCTGCCGCATCAGCCGCATGATTCGCGACTTTAGCTCTGACGACATCATGGTGGGCAACAAGAAGCCCAACCTGCGTCAACTCGTCGAAAACCGCTTGGCGGCTCGTGGGGAAGGCGCGACGGTGCGCGAGATCCGCTATCGCGAGATCAGCACGGCGGGTGCCGACCTGAACGAGTTGGCCCTTGACGAGGACGTGACGTACGAGACGCCGGTGACGCGTGAGCGCTTTTTGCAGTGGGTGACGCCGCAGGGCAAGATCGCAGGCTTTTTGCGGTTGTCGCTGCCCGATCGCGCCTTTGTCACCGCACATGCGGACGAGTTGCCGACCAGGCCGGAGGAAGCGATGATTCGCGAGGTGCACGTCTATGGTATGGCGGCGCGTGTGGGCGATCAGGGCCAGGCGGCTCAGCATCACGGTCTGGGGCGTCTGCTCGTGGAGCGTGCGTGTCAGATAGCTCGGGATGCCGGCTATGCGCGCATCAACGTGATCAGCGCGATTGGCACGCGCGAGTACTATCGCCATCTTGGATTTTATGACCATGGCCTTTATCTGCAAAAGGAGCTCTAGATGAACAAGCCGAGTGTTTCTGCCGGCGTCGTCGCCGGCGTTGCCCTGGGAGCTGCGGCGCTCGGTGCGGCCGCCGTCGCTGTTCGCGCTGCCTGTCTGCAGGTCGCGAGGACCCGCAATGGGTTGGCGCGCGTGAAACGCGTGCACGATGAGGGCGGCGATGAGATTCGCGTGCTCGTGCAGGGCGGCGTCTACCAAAGCGCAAGCTATGTTGGCGATCGTTGGGCGGAGCCGGTCTTTGCGTACTATCGTGCGTTTGACGACGTGTTTGAGTCCGAGGATGCGATGCGTGATGCTTATGGTCACGGTATCAACCGCATGCTTATGCTGGGTGGCGGCGGGTTTGCCTATCCCAAATTTGCGCTGATGTCGCACGAGAGTTTGCGCATGGACGTCATTGAGTACGATGCCGAGATTACGCGTCTGGCGCGTCGTTGGTTCTATCTGGACGAGCTGGAGCGCACGGTGGGTGACCGCTTGCGGGTGATTACCGCTGAGGCTCGCTCGTATCTGGGCGTGACGAGCGTTGGGCATCGTCGCTACGATGTCGTCGTGAGCGATTGCTTTGGCGGTGCCGAGCCCGTGCGCGAGCTGGCGACGATTGAGGCGCTGCGCTTGGTGCGGGGCAGCCTGAACCCCGGCGGTATCTATGCCGCCAATATCGTGAGTGCAAACGAGGGGAGCGATGTGACGTTCCTGCGCGATTGCGTTACCACGGCGCTCGAGGTGTTTGCGCATGCCTGGGTGGTTCCCTGCGGCGACGCGGAATTTGGCGGCGAAGAGAACTACCTGCTCATCGCCAGCGACGGTGACTACACCTTTGCCGAAGCCGTGCCCTTCGACGCTGACTTCCTCGGCACCGTCCTTCACGACAAGTAAGTCTCCCCGTCCCAAAAAAGACTGGTCTTAGGCGTGGTCGCGCCAGCTGAGGACGCGCTGCTTCATACCCTCGATGTCGAGCACGCCTTCGGCAAAGCCCTTGCGCACGAGCTCTTCGGGAACGAACTCATCGTAACGATCAAAGTAAGGCACCTCGCCGGGATAGACGAGCTCGATGGGATCGAAGTCCTTCTCGGCCTCGGCGGCGAGCACCTCAAAGAACGTCTCCTCGTCGGCCTTCATCTTAAACTGCATAAAGTACGGACGTGACGGGTCGAGTCCGCGAAGGCCCAGCTCCGCGGCACACTTAATCTTGAGGATGCGCTCGAGTGCCAAAAAGGCGTAGCTGCCCAACCAGGGGAAGAGCACCCAGGTGTCGCCACCCAGGTTGATGAGCGGCTTAGTTCCCGCACCCGAAATCTCGGCGGTATGACGAGCCTGTGCAAGACGTGCCCGTGCGTTGCCCATGAGATACGGATATGCCGCATGCTCGTTGAGCGCCTTGCGCATGCGTTCGAGTACGTGTGTATTGATGTCACCGGGGCAGTCGCCAAAGTAGGCCGGCGCACGGCCCTTGACCTGCGTGGCAAAGACGGTATGACGCTTCCAGTCCACTTCCTCGACAATCCAGCAATGGCCTGCGATGGCGATGCGCTCACCGGGCGGTGGGGGATTGACGATCGTGCCCAACTCGGCCGACTCGCTGCGAACAGTGAACTCCTCGTTTTCCTGGAACACGGCGTAGAACTTAAAGTTGTTGATGATGCGCTCGCCCGCGAGACCCACGATGAGCCCGCCGCCTTCGGTGACCTGGATATGGTCGATCTTAATGAGGTGACGCAGCAGCACGCGATAGTCATCGGCCGAGATGCGATGGAAATAGCTCAGTGTGAGCACGCGCTGGGCAAGTTCGGCCGGCGTGAGCTCTCCGGTGCTGGCGAGGGTCGACATGGTCTGGTGATAGAGCAGACTGTAGGGGAGTCGATCGAGCTCGGGCGGTTCGACCCACTTTTCCTCGCGATAGAGTTGTACAAGCGCGATGCCTTGCAGGAGCTTCCACGGAATGGTCTCGGGCATCATCGTGCGCGGCTCGGGTTCTTCCTCGCGCATGACAAACCACATCTCGGGCGGAAGGTCGCGACGGCCTGTGCGCCCCATGCGCTGCAAAAAGGAGCTGACGGTAAACGGCGCGTCAATCTGGAAGGCGCGCTCCAGGCGGCCGATATCGATACCGAGCTCCAGCGTAGAGGTGGTGACGGTTGTCTGCGCCTGCTCCTCGTCGCGCATGAGCTCCTCGGCCGTCTCGCGCAGCGATGCCGAAAGGTTGCCGTGGTGGATAAGGAAGCGGTCGGGCTCGTGTCGACTTTCGCAGTAGCTGCGCAGCATGGAGCACACGGCCTCTGCCTCCTCGCGCGAGTTGGCAAAGACCAGGCACTTGCGGCCGCGCGTATGCTCAAAGATATAGCCCATACCGGGGTCGGCGTTGTCGGGTGCGGTGTCGGTGGGGTTGAGCAGTGCCTGTTCGGTTGCCTGCGGGATGTCGACTTCGCCCTCGGGGGCCGAGGAAGTGCGACGGTCTTTGGGAGCGGCCTTGCCCCGCGCCTGCTCGCGACGTTGACGGCGTTCTTCCTGTGCAAGCTGTCCGCTGTGGCACATGTCTTGTCCGGATGCGGGCAGCGCCGCGGGCGCCGCCGTCTCAATACGCTCGCAAGTAAGCACCTCGGCTTCTTGTGGACCCGTGCCTACGAATCCTCGTTGCTGAGCCTGGGGGCCAGAGTTGTAGAAGTGCTCCATGGAGATGCGCCACATGCGGCGCGGTTCCTCAAAGCGGGGGATAACGCAGTCGCGCCCCGTTCCCTGTGAGAGAAAAGCGCCCGTGCGCTCGGGGTCGCCGATGGTGGCCGAAAGGCCAATGCGGCGAGGCTGCACGCCGGCCATGCGCGAGAGCCGCTCGATAAGGCAGAGCGTTTGCCCGCCACGGTCGCCGCGCATGAGCGAATGGACCTCGTCGATAACCACGTAGCGCAGGTCGCAGAACATGCGCGGGATCGTCATGTGCTTATGGATCAAGAGCGCCTCGAGCGACTCGGGTGTAATCTGCAAGATGCCGCTCGGCTTTTTGATGAGTTTGGCCTTGTGCGATTGCGAGACGTCGCCATGCCAGTGCCAGACGGGGATGTCGGCTTCTTCGCACAGGTCATTGAGGCGGACGAATTGGTCGTTGATGAGCGCCTTGAGGGGGCCAATGTAGAGGGCGCCCACGCTTGCGGGCGGGTTCTCCCAAAACTCGGTCAGGATGGGAAAGAAGGCCGCTTCGGTTTTGCCGGAAGCTGTGGATGCCGTCAGGAGTACATTGTCTTGTGTGTTAAAGATGGCATCTGCCGCCGCAACCTGAATGGAGCGCAGGCTCTCCCAATCGTGGGAGTAGATGAAGTCTTGGATAAACGGGGCGTAGCGGTCAAAGGCGTTCACGGGGCCTCCTCTCATATACGAACCTCTCAACGCGGCGAGCAGTGGCTTGCTGCATTACTGCTTCAACGCTCGCCCAGATAAAACCTGCCAAAATAAACCTGTCCCTTTTTGGCAGGTTAGATGGTGAATTCGGCGAAGTTGCGGTTGCCGTCTGCGGTGCCGGTGTCGCCTGTTGCAGCTGGCGGCGCCAGTGTGACGCCGCCGACGCTTTGCAGCAACTCAGCCACGTTTGCATCGGGATTCTGACACAGGATATCGAGCAGCTCGATAAAGTCACGGATGACCTCACGCGGCGTCAGATGCGTGTCTGCTCCCACACGACCGAACTCGATCTTGAGGAAGTCTACCAAGTCGTTCTCGGCAAGCGTGGGCGTCCAGCCAAAGTAGCCGGCATGGATCTGCATGAGTTTTTCGATGAGCACCAGTAGCTCCTCGTAGGTGAGTGGCTGCAGGCGGATGATGGGCGCGAGCATGTCCTTAAGGTCTTCGCGCGCAAAGCGGCCCTGAGCGAGTCGGCTGCGCAGGGCCTCGTAGGAGAACACGCCACGGCGGCGGTCTTCGATGGAGGTTGGCGTGCCGCCCATGATCATGCCCAGGTACTGCGCTTTGCCCTGGAGCGTGTCGTTGTACATGGTCAGGATCTTCTCGTAGTTGTATTGGCGTGTGATGGCGTTGGGAATCTTATACAGATTCACGAGCTCGTCGATGAGCACCAGCATGCCCTTGTAGCCGCTGCAGACCAAAAAGCGCGCAATGAGTTTGACGTAGTCGTACCAGTCATCGTCGCTGATGATGGTTGAGGACCCCAGTTCGGCGCGAGCCTCGCTCTTGGTGCGGTATTCGCCGCGGATCCATTTGGTCACGCGGCTCATAGCTTCTTCGTCGCCCTCGGATACGGCCGCGCGGTAGCGGCGGAGCATGCGGGTGAAGTCGAAGCCGTGGACCATCTCCTCGAGCGGGGCCAGTTGGGCATTGACGACCGACTCGTCGACGTCGGCACACGAGGCGACCCAGCGATCCAGGATCAGGTTGAGCGCACCGCCCTCGGGGCGCGTCTTGGTCGATATATTGCGGATGAGCTCGCGGTAGGTGGCAAGGCCCTGTCCCTGACCGCCCTGCAGGCGGCGCTCGGGCGACAGGTCGGCATCAGCGACGACGAATCCCTCGCCCATGGCGTGCGTGCGGATGGTCTGGAGCAAAAAGCTCTTGCCGGCACCGTAACGACCGACTAAAAAGCGGAAGCTCGCGCCACCGTCGGCGATGAGACTCAGATCGGTGAGCAGGGCGCGGATCTCGACCTCGCGCCCTACGGTGATGTAAGGAAGGCCGATGCGCGGGACCACGCCGCCCTTGAGCGAGTTGAGAATGACGGCGGCGACGCGCTTGGGCACGCGGGGTGTTGCGGATGCGGTATCACTCATGGTCTAGGTATCCTCTCACGTCTGCTTCGTAGTCCTCGATAATCTGCGGCCCTGCCGCGCCAAATTCAATTACGGTGTCTCCCACCAGGTCAAAGAGCGCCTCGTTGATGGTATCGACAAGCATGTCCTCACTCTTGCCCGACTGCGCCACCGCCGATGCCGTCTGCGCTGCGTTTTGCTCGAGTAGTGCTCGAAGATAGGCGTCTGCGGCGGGATCGAGTGCGGACGCGGTGTCAGCGGACGTGGGTGCTGGTGCGAGGAGCGGGGCCACGACGCCAAACTGCTCGGTGGAGATGGTCGGCTCGCTAGCCTCGTCCTGCTGCATGGTCGTCGCGACTGGTTCGGCGATCGTGCCGGCCACGGGCTTGGCTTCCCGTCGTTCGGCAACTGTCACCTCGGCATCCGCAAGCGTGCCGTCCTCGCGTTCCTCATCGATCAAAAGCGCTTCGCGCGTTTGTGCGGCGGCGTTCCGAATGTGCCCCAGCTGACTCAGATCGATATCGATCTTGACGGGCTGGTGTGCGGCGTCCCACGAAAGCCATGCCACAATCTCGTCATCGATAGTCTTGGCCAGATATTTGGGGACCTTTTCTTCCTTAAGGGGATGAGCGGGGTCCAACGCCAGGCGCAGGCGTTGGTCGCAGGCGCGCATCATTTCACCGAGCTTGCTGCTCTTTTGCCTACTACCGTGGATACGCATGCATTCCCAAAAGCCGTTTTGGCAACGGTAGATATGGATAGGATCCAGGCGGTATTCACAGTCCTCGTGGCGCTCGGGCGCAAAGAATACGGCCGAGGCAAACATGGTGTAGGGCATGGCCGTCTCCTCCCCAAATAAGCTCGCCACGATGCCGGTCTTTCGGTGCGTGTCATAGTAGCGCGCCATACGGACATACACGGCGCACGCCACGTGGCGCAGATCGCGGTGGTGGCTGCGGTCGAGCCGCGAGTTACTTAGGTTGTACGTGGAGAGGGCGTTGATGGCGGCCATGAGTCGCTCCTCGCGCACCTCATCGGGCGGAAGGGGGAGCGTGGGCTCGGAGGTTTTGCGACGCTTAGGGGTCTGGCCGGACGGTGCCGGCGCTGGCACAAGGTCTCGTGCCGCGTGCCGCAGCTCGATAAGGGCATTATCGAACATGACGGTTTTAGAGTCACGAAGCAGCTTGGGGTCGAGCGCGTGGAACACGGCGTAATCCTGCAGCCACACGCGCGCAAACCGGTCGATGCCGGGCTCAAAGGCGCGGTAGGCATCCCAAAAGGCCTTGATCTTGTTAAAACCTTCGAGCGGATTATCTACGCCAATGCCGCAAATCAGCTCATAGAGATACAGAAAGGCAAAGGATGTAGACGTTTCCTCGACGGTTCCGCGGCGCACTTGGGCACGCCAGGTAAAGTAGCCGCGCAACTGTCGATCGCTCATGGCATTGTAGGTGGGAAAGTACGACTTAAAGGTGCCGTTGTAGGGACAGTCGTCCTCAAAGTCGGCCATCAGCAGGCCCTGGCGGTAAAAAAGCTCGGCTTCCGAAAGCCAGCGGCCCGCACCGCCCTTGGGGTCATCCTGCCAGCGCGATATCTCGCGCATTTTACGGTACTGGTCGGGGAGGAAATTCTGCATCTGTCGGCCGGTTTTGAGAATCGGCTCGTCTGCGTAGACTTCGTTTGAGAAGCGGGCGGACTGATGGGTCCGGGCCTCGGCCATAATGCGCTCGATGAGCATCTTGACGTCCTGGTCGGCCACCGCCCTCTCCTCTCCCTATACGGTGTCGGTGACCTCATATCATAGCACAGCATCAAACAGATGTTCGAGATACCGCTGTGTAGATAGATTTAGACCAGGAGGGCGTAGATGACGGCGATGACGACGGAAGGGAGCATGTTGGCCGTGCGGAAGGTCTGAGGACGGATGAGGTTGACGCCGACGCAGAAGATGAGCATGGAGCCTACGAGCGAAAGGCTGTCGAGGGCTGCCGTAGTCATGATGGGGGAGAGTGCGCCGGCAAACAGCGTGATCGTCCCCTGGAGCACGGCGACGGGCAGGGCGGAGAAAATGCAGCCGCGGCCAAGGGACGCCGTCATGGTGCAGACGATGATGCAGTCCAGTGCGCCCTTGAGGGCAAGCGTTGACCAGTCGCCGAGCAGGCCGTCCTGGATCGATCCCACAATGGCCATGGCGCCGATGCACACGGTGAGTGAAGTCGAGACAAAAGCGTTGGTGAACTCGTTATCGCCCTCACTGCCAGTCTTGCGCTTGAGCCATTCGCCAAGGTTCTCGATGGCGGCCTCCAAGTTGATGGCCTCGCCGATGAGCGAACCGAGCGCAAATGAGACGATGAGCATGGTGGTACCGGTGGTCGTTAGCGCCTTTCCATCGATGATGAGCATCTTTTGCATGGTGCCGCCCAGGCCGATAAACAGGACGCACAGCCCCGATGCTTTCATGAGCGTGTCTTGGATGCGCGGTGTAATGAAGCGGCCGCCCGCTAATCCCAAAAGACCGCCCGCAACTAAAAGCGCAACGTTGATGATTGTTCCCAAGCCCGGCATGAGCCCTCCTGTATTGATGCCAACGTGGCAATCGTAGCAGAACGAAATGCGAGGCACATCGCGACTCATCTAATACGTTATATAAGTGGTATTAGGAATGATGCGCAGCATTTAAGCCTCAGGTGGTTGTCGGGACATAGGGATAGTAGTCAAAGCGCAGTGTCATAAGCCGCTGTGGGGATTCAATAGCCGCGGCGATGATATTGGCATCGCGGGCACGATCAAACCCTTCGAGTTCGATCTGATACGAGACGTCTTGCATAATGTCCAGACGTCGCCAGGCTAGGAGTGTGTCGCCATCGAATTCCAAGGTTTTGCCTCCGTCTGGGGCAACGGCGTATAGACGCAGTTTAGCGGTGGTTGCAGGGTCGACAACCGTGACCTTTTTAATTTCGTTTCGAGTATTCTTGGCGCCCAACAGGGTGAGCAGTGTTGGGGCCACGACCTCGCCCGATGGCAAAAAGACGACTTCGATGGATTCGGGAAATGCGATGATGGCCGACTTGCGGACGGGCTGATTGGCGGTGGCAACTTCGATGCTCGCAGCGTCGATGACCTCTGTGTGGTCGAGCGCGGCAAGCACGCAGCAGTTGCCTTCATCGATTTCTTGAGGATCAGCAAGCCCCAGACTGTCCGCGAGCTCGGGATCGTTTGGATCGGTAGCGGGCTCATTCGGTGCTTCGAAAGAAGCTGGGACGCTGTTTGTCGGCGACGGCGTGTCGCCCGCACCTGCTTCTTTGTCCGCGCTCTCTTCTTGTGTGGTTGCGTTGATGGGTTCGTCGTTTGAGGGGAGCGTCTTGGCGTCAAGCGCGGAGGGGAGAATTCCGATGGCTCCGGATCCGTTCCACTCCATTTCGAGAAGCGCCGGGTCGGCAAGAATGCGTTGCCTGCTTTGCGCGTGGGCATCGATTTCAATAGGGCCTGCCTCTATCCCTCGTGTAAGGCTGAGTGATCCGGATGACTTCTCGAAATGAGCGTCTGTGTCTTTGGTGCTGACGGCGTAGAACAGCAGGGATGCTTCTCCCGCCGCGATGGCATCGGTGCCCGCCTTGGTCAGCCGCAGCGATGCCGTGAATGAGAGGGTGGGCTGCACATCGTCTGCATTCGCGGCGGCGCAGCCCAGACATATACCGCCTCCTTTCTCGAAAAACGCACCGTCGAAGGCGACCTTCGCTCCGTTCGCCGAGTCATCGACCGAAGCGATATCGATGCGCAACCCCAAATCGCACGGATCGCCATCTGCATCGAGCACAATCGAGCGCCACGTGCAGACGGCGCACCCCGCCTGGGAGCCGTTTGCCTTGTTCGAACGATTGATATCCACGACTATCGAGCCGTCCGTATTACGACGAAGGCATCCCGAGGTTGAGATTGCGGCCTGTGCGAACGAAAAACGCTTGCACGCAATGGCGCTCGACGGATTTGGTGCGGAGCTTAGGGCTGCTGGTAAGGAGTCTGCCATGACGGGAGTCGCCCAAGCGGCGACAGGCGTTCCGGTTGCGAGCGCGCCGCAGAGTGCGACGACGGGCAAAAGGTTCTTCGATGCCATGGGGTCTCCTTAGCTAATTTAGTGCGGCCTGTCCGTGTTTCGTTTCTGGCTGCGTTTGATGTGCAGACCGAGGCCGGCGGTTCCCGCGCCTGCTGTCGTGGCGCCTGCTGCCAAGAGCCATCGTCTGTCGTCTGTCTGTGCCAACGGTTCCTTGCAGTTGCCGCGGTCGAGCTCCGAGAGGTCGACCGTCACCTGCGTGGCGGCCTGCGCCTGTTCTTGCTGGGCAAAGGCCATGGCTGGCCCAAACGCTAGGATACTGACGGCGGTGGCCAGGGCGACGGCCTTATGCCGTGTGCGCACCGGGCTCGACCGTCCAGGTGATCGTTGCAACTTGATCGCCTTCGCCGGTTACGCGGAAGATGTCGCGCGTGACGCGGGCGACGTTTCCGCTTGTCTTGAGCTTAATTTTGTCCGTGCCGCCGGCAATGCCCTGGTAGCCCATGTCGAAGGCTGCATTCTTGGAAAGATCGAGGCCCGTCTCCTGCATTGCGGCGCTGGCGTTCTGGAGTGCGCCGTTGGGGCCGACCTTAAAGTCGATGGAATTCTGCGCGGTTCCGGCCTTGGCGTCGGCGGCAATGGTCCAGGTGTTCATGGCGTCGATCTTCATGTTGGTGACATGGATGCCGTAGGCCGAATGATTGTCGATGGTGGTCGCGTCTTCTGAGGGGCCCTGAAGCGTGCCGTCGGCCTTGGCGACGAAGGGAATAACCGTCGGAACTTTGAACTCTACGTTGTCGATCTCGGTCCTGACCATTACTTTTGTGGTTCCAACGCGCCCGGCTGCCAGAGCTGGCGTCGGGGCGGCGCCCATTGCGAGCGAGAGCGCGAGCCCTGCGCCCACGACGAGCGCTCTGGCTCCGTTCATGTTCCTGGTGATGTCCATGGTCGTTCCTTTCTATTCGCCGCGGGCCGTCCCCGCGATGATTGGACGAATGCTGGTGAATTGCGTGCGGTGCCGCGTCGGTCGAAAAAGCTAGTTCTCGGCTTGCTCAACCCGTACCTTGACACGTGTCGGATTGCCGTGGCTGTCGAGGGTCTTGGCATCGAGTGCCTGGATCTCGATGTATGCCTCGCCTTCTTTGATGTCGCCGGCGGGGCACGTCTCGATTGTCTTGCCGGTCTCGACCACACCGGATTCGTACATGGTCTCGTCGTTTTGGATGACGCGGAATCGCTGGGGAAATTTATTGTCTTGGACGTTTTGCACGTTGACGCGCAGCTTGCCGTCCTCCTGTAGCTGAGCGACCGGCGCGACCGAAATCGTCATCATGTTGTCGCGGACGATGGCATCGAGCTCATCTTGGATTTCTTGTCGCGATTTACCCTCTGCCGTCGTGACTGAGGCGCCCGCTTCGGGCACGGGCTGCGACTGCCAGGCGTATAGTCCTACGGCGACAAGGGCGCAGACGATAGCCAGACAGACAACGACGAGTTTCTTGCGACGCCCCAGTCCTGCGAGGCGGGGCGGCTTCTTCGCACTCATGCGGCGTCCTTGGTGGTGTAGACACGTGCGAACGTGGACGGGTCCGCTCCAAAGAGCATGTGAAGCATCAGGCGGCGCGAGTAGATGAGCTCGTCAAAGTCGTGAGGGAGCTCGATGTCGTGGATACGCGCGATGTGGTGGGCGAGCGCCGAGAACGACTCGGGGTCGCAGATAACATCGGTGGTGACGTGGTAGACCGCCGTTTCGGGGAACGCCTCTTCGTCGAAAGGCAGGAGATAGGGATCGTCGTCGACCTCGATGGCGACGCCGTACTGGGGCCAGTAATATGCCATGGGAACCTCCCTGCTTCTGGGGCCAAAACTTCTATCGGTTTTGGCTGTCGACGCCGACCGTATCAGCCGCTACTTGACCAATTTCTGACCAAATGCTTGACGGATTGACATCTCCGCAGGTAAAAGATGGAAATAATTACTTCAACTTTTTTCGAGCGACAATCGAGCGGTCGGCGACGGCGGGGCGATATTTGTCAAAAGCATCGTCTGCCGAGGAAATCCAGCCGCTCGCCGAATTGCGCAAACGTAAAAATCGCCAATTATGGAGACGGTTTCGAACACGTCGACGAAACGATGCGGTAACATCTCCCTGCAAACACTGTAGTTAGATAAAGGGGGAGTTCGCGTGTCTGCAACCATCAAACCCTTCACCGACGAGTTCGAAGAGTATGGCCGCGACGAATCTCGCGCATCGGGCGAAGCATCGAGCATCTCGTTTCCGACAACGGAAGACGAGGTCCGTGCCATTTTGGAAACGCTCCATGCCGAGCGTGTCCCGGTAACGGTTCAGGGCGCCCGAACCGGCCTTGCCGCCGGTGCCGTGCCCCACGGTGGGCATATCCTCAATACTTCCCGTATGAATCGCTACTTGGGCCTTCGCCGCGATGAACAAGGCCAATTTCTGCTGCGCGTGGAGCCGGGCGTTGTGCTCTCGGAGCTGCGTAAGCAGCTGAGCAAGAAGGTACTGCCGACCGCTGGTTGGGACCAGGCATCGCTTGAGGCCTACGAGGAGTTCCAAGAGTCCCCCGAGCAGTTCTTTCCCACCGATCCCACCGAGGCATCTGCCTGTCTGGGCGGCATGGCGGCATGCAACGCCTCAGGCGCCCGCAGCTACGCTTACGGTCCCATGCGCCCTCACGTCACGGGCCTTCATGTCGTGCTGACCGATGGCGACCTGCTCGAGCTTCACCGTGGCGAGGTTTTTGCACAGGGTCGTCGCCTTTCGCTCGTCACGGTGCAGGGCCGCACGCTCGAGCTCGACCTTCCCGGCTACACCATGCCAAGGACCAAAAATGCTTCGGGCTATTTCGTTGCTGACGATATGGATGCCATCGATCTGTTTATCGGTGCGTGTGGCACACTCGGCGTCATCACCGAGCTCGAGATCGCCCTGCAGGCGGCACCTTCGGTCGTATGGGGTGTGAGTTGCTTTTTCGATAGCGAGGACAAGGCGGTGTCCTTTACCGATTCCGTGCGCCCTGTCCTGTCCCATGCGGCTGCCATCGAGTACTTCGATGCTGGCGCCCTGGATATTCTACGTCGCCAGCGCGAGCAGTCGACGGCGTTTGCCTCGCTGCCGGCGCTCGACGACGAGGCAAAGGTCTGTGTCTACGTGGAGCTCGACTGCGACGACGAGGCGCAGGCGACCGAGGAGCTGTACCACCTGGGATGGGTGCTGGAGCTTGCGGGCGGCCGCGACGATGCGACATGGGTCGCCCGCACCGAAGTCGATCGCGAGTGCCAGCGGTTCTTCCGCCACGCGGTGCCTGAGAGCGTCAACATGCTTATCGACGAGCGCCGCCGCACGGATCCCACTATCACCAAGTTGGGCTCGGACATGTCGGTGCCCAATGCATGCCTTGCCGATGTCATGGCCCTCTATCGCCGCACGCTGGCCGAAAGCGGGCTTGAGTCTGCTGCCTGGGGACACATCGGGAACAACCATCTGCATGTGAACATCCTGCCGCGCGATGCGCAAGACTACCGTCGTGGTGGAGAACTCTTTGCCCAGTGGGCTTCCGAGGTCACGGCCATGGGCGGTGCCGTTTCTGCCGAACACGGCGTCGGCAAGATCAAGGCGGGCTTCTTGGAGACGATGTACGGCCACGAGGCCATGGTCGAGTCGGCGCGTCTCAAACTCCAGCTCGATCCTGCCGGCCAGCTGGGTCGCGGCAACCTGTTTACGGAGAAGCTCTTGGATGAACTCGTTCAGAAAGGGGGCGCGTGAAGATGAGTGATTTCCATATGGTGGTGTGCGTCAAGGCGGTGCCCGGAAGCACCGAGGTCAAGATGGACCCCAAGACCAATACTATCGTGCGTGATGGCAAGCAGGCGGTCATTAATCCCTTCGATGCAAGTGCCCTCGAATGTGCGCTAGCGCTGAAGGACGACTTTATCGGCTTTGGCATGGACGTGCGTGTGACGGTGGTGTCGATGGGCATCCCCGCGACCGAATCGCTGCTGCGCGACTGCATCGCCCGCGGTGCCGACGACGCGCTGCTGCTGACCGACCGAGCCTTTGCGGGCGCCGATACCCTAGCCACCACCTATGCCCTCAAATGCGGCATCGAGGCACTCGATGAGGATTTTGACCTGCTCATCTGCGGCAAGATGGCAGTGGACGGCGATACGGCCCAGATCGGCCCCGAGCTGGCCGGCGCCTTTGGGGTCTCCTGCGTGACCGACGTGAGCTGTGTGCAGAGCGCGGGATTTACGACGTGTGGCTCGCTGGCGCTCGTTCACGGCTGCGATGCCGGCGAGGAGACGGTGTACCTGGAGATGCCGTGTGCGATGACGACTGCCAAGGAGATTGGCCAGCTGCGCATGCCGAGTATTGCCGGTATTCGCGCGGCCGAGGATGCAGACGTGCGCGTGGCCAGCGCTGCCGACGTAAACGCCGACCCCTCGCGTTGCGGCCTTGCCGGATCACCGACGCAGGTCGTGCGCTCGTTTGTGCCCGACCGTGACCAAACGTGCGAGGCCGTCGAGGGAACGGCGTCCGGGCAGGCGGTAAAACTTGCCAAGATTATTGAGGGGATGGCATAGATGAGCGGGCTGATTATCGATAGCGAAGCCTGTATCGGCTGCGGTCGCTGCGTTCGCGCCTGCGCCTCGGGCGGCATTGTGGTGGAGGGCGAGCGCCCCAATCGCTGTGCCCGCGTAACCGACGGCTGTATCCTGTGCGGCGGGTGCGTCGACGCCTGCCCCGTCAACGCCATCTCGATCGAGCGCGACGAGGCCGCCGGCGCGGTAGACCTTGACGCATATCGAGACATTTGGGTCTTCGTGCAAACTGACAAGCACGATGCCGTGGCATCCGTGGCCTTCGAGCTCATGGGCAAGGGACGCGAGCTTGCTGATGCCCGCGGCTGTCGCCTGGTGGCACTGGTCGGCATGAGCCCCGAGGGCTCGCTCGAGGACCTCGAACACCTGGTTTGTGCCGGCGCGGACGAAGTTCTGGTCTGTCGTGACGAGCGCCTGCGTCAGAACGACGCGGAGGTCTATGCTCGCCTGATCTACGATTTGGTGGCCGAGCGCAAGCCCGAGGCCATTCTGTACGGCGCGACCGCGTTTGGCCGCGAACTGGCACCCGGCGTTGCCGTGCGCCTGCAGACGGGCCTTACGGCTGATTGCACGGTGCTTTCGGTGGATACGGAGACGGGTCTGCTGCAGCAGACGCGCCCGGCGTTTGGCGGCAACCTGATGGCCACCATTATCTGCCCCAACCACCGTCCTCAGATGGCAACGGTGCGCCCCGGCATCTTTAAGGCGCCCGAGTTTGACTATAGCCGCTCCGGCACGATTACCCAGGTAGTGCTTGCGGATGACGTTAAGGCCCGCGTCGAGATCTCGATTCCCGCCGAGGAGTGGGGACAGCAGGCCTCAATTGCCGATGCCGAGCGTCTGGTCGTGGTGGGCCGCGGCATCGGCTCCAAGAAGAATCTGCCCCTGATGCGAAAGCTCGCCGATGCCCTGGGTGCCGAGCTTGGTTGCACGCGTCCCATTGTGGAGGCAGGCTGGTTGGAGTATCGCCACCAAATTGGCCAGACGGGTGTATCGGTCTCGCCCAAGCTCCTCGTGAGCATCGGTGTCTCGGGTGCTATCCAGCATCTCGCCGGCATCGGTGGGGCGGAGTGCATTGTTGCCATCAATGAGGACCCGGATGCCCCCATCTTCGGTGCCGCCCAGTACAAGGTCGTCGGCGATGCCGTTGAGATCGTTGAGGAACTGCTGGCTCAGCTCGAGTGCTAAGCGCTTGCCAGCCAGCGGCGCAGCTCGTCCTTAAGGCGGCTCCAGGTTGCCTGCGCGGCGGGGTCGGTAAAGGGTCGCGTAATGCCAAAGGGCGCGTCGAGCAGGCGATAGATATCGCCTTGCTCGCGCGCCAGTGCACGGCTTGCCGGATGGACGAGCTCAAACATAAAGCAGATGAGCCCCACCAGGTAGTCCGCCGGCTCGTTGCGCTCGTCACGCGCGACGCAGCGATGCTCGTCAAAGGCGGTAAGCGCCGGTGTCGAGAAGTGGCTGGCGAGAAACGTGTCCTCATCCACCTTGAGGATGGTGTCGACGGTGCTGTCGGCGATGGTGCGCATAATGTCAATCTTGTCGCCATCGCGCACGATCTCGCAGAAGCTCCGTGTACGGGTGTCGAGTTCCGTGGGCAGGCGAAAATCACTGTGGTGGGCGATGCTCGCGCGGATCAGTTCGTCCTCTGCCGGGTCATCGATAAAGTCGCGGATGCTCGTTACGGCGGGTGCATCGGCGGGATTCTCGCCAAAGAGGACCTCGATGCCCAGCGCTGCATGGCTCATGCTCTCGGCGTCCTTAAAGGTGTCCCAGCGCCGCAACTGCTCAAAGCGGCCCATATCGTGTAGCAGGCCGCAAAGCCATGCCAGGTCAATATCTTCTGACGACCAGCCCTGCTCGCGCGCTACGGCATCGCATGCCTCGGCCACGTGGTACGTATGCTCGATTTTGAGCGCGATGCGTGGGTTGGTGGCGTCGTAGGCATCGGTGTAGCTTTTGAAGGCCGCGCGCGCCCGGTCTCGATCGATAACTGTCATAATGACTTCCTAAAAAGTTGTGTCTTTCGATCCGGTGGCAATTGTAGGTGAACTTTATTGCCACCGGTTGATATTTCTGCTGCGTTGCAAGGCGCGCTGCAGACGACTTACCAGAATGGGAGTGGCATGGTCCTTAGGATCTTTAAAATCGTCTGGCCAGTGATGCTTACCTATGTTGCAATAGGCGCGCCGTGCGGAATGATCATGGGGCAGACGGGAATGGAGCCCTGGATGGTCTTTGCTCTGAGCAGCACGTTTGTGACGGGCAGCGGCCAGTTTATGATCTGCAACCTGTGGCTGGCGGGCGTGCCTGCAGCATCGATCGTCGCGAGCGTCGCCGCCATCTCCTCGCGCTTTGCGCTTTACTCGGCATCGATCGCACCCCATCTGGCGGGCGCCTCGAAGCGTCAGACGCTGGCTGTTGCCGCGACACTTACCGAGGAGGCATATGGCATCTCGCTTGCCAAGTTGGTTGAAGGGGAGGATTGGGGCCCGCGCGAGTCCTTTGTGCTCAACGTGATTCTCATCGCAACATGGGGCGTATCGTGTACGACGGGCGCCATCGTCGGCGCCGTTGTCGATGTTCCCACCGCTATTGCGAGTTTCGTCTGCACGTCGCTCTTTATCTGTCTACTCTTTTCGCAGCGGTTGTCGCGCGGCAACGTTGTCGCGGCGGTTTCGGGCGCGGTGTCCGTCGCCGTATGCAAGTTCTTGGGCCTCATGAATATTACCGTGCCGGCAAGCGTCGTGGTCGGCATTGCCATTGCGCTGGCGTGCGATGCTGTATTTGACGGAAGAGGTGCCCGCGATGCCCGTTAACGAGTTCTTGGTTCTGTGGCTGTCGTCGTGGGCTGCTATCGCGTTCTTTCGCATCGCGCCGGCGTTCGCCTTGCGCGGGCGGACCCTGTCGCCCCGTATTACCGAGGCCCTGGGCTATATCCCGCCCGCTGCCTTTGCCGCGCTGGTCGCCAACGACTTGGTGAGTCCCGGCGCGTTCGACGCGGGGCTCTGGCCTGCCTTGGTTCCCTGGATTGCGGCTGCCGGTGTCGTGGCGGTGGCAATCAAGACAAAATCGATGCTGTGGTGCTGCGTCTCGGGCATCGTACTCTATATTGTCTTGAGCCTTATATAGGGCTGGCGTCGCGGGCGCCGAATCTCGTTCCATCCCAACTTGTAGAATTTTTCACCGAGCTGGTCTATTTCTTCTGGTACCATGGTCAAACTTTACTGTAGCAAAGCGTGACGTGGGCTTTTGTACCCCGTCAGCGGAAATGGGGGTTTCATGGCACAGGAAGCAACCGCCAACGAGCAAAAGAAATTCAAGGTCCCGCGCATCCCGGGCGACATCATGATCTATCCCATGATCGTCGGTCTTTTGCTAAACACCTTCTGCCCGCAGGTTTTTGAGATCGGCGGCTTCTTTACGGCTGCCTGCCGCGGTGGGTCCAATACCATCGTCGCCGCGATCCTGCTGTTTGTGGGCGCCGGCATCAGCTTTAAGTCCACGCCGGGCGCCATCAAGACCGGTATCGTCGTGTTGATCCCCAAGCTGGTCGTCGCAGCGGCTCTCGGCCTGGGCGTGGCATATTTCTTTAACGACAACTTCCTGGGTCTGAGCTCCGTGTCTATCATCGGCGGCATCACGTTTTGCAACATGGCGCTCTATACGGGCATCATGGGCGAGTTCGGCGATGAGTCCGAGCAGGGCGCCGTCGGTATCCTGTTCTTTACGGCCGGCCCCGCCGTCACGATGATCATCCTCGGTGTCTCGGGTCTCGCCAACATCCCCGTCGGCACTATCATCGGATCCATCCTGCCGCTTGTTATCGGCATGGTCCTGGGCAACTTGTTCCCGTTTATCAAGAACCTGCTGGTCCCCGGCGCCAATCCCGCGATCGCTGTCATCGGTTTTCAGCTCGGTGCGTCCATGAGCCTTTCGAGCTTCATCACCGGCGGCATTTCGGGCATCCTGCTGGGCCTCATCACGCTCTTTATCGTCGGTCCCATTACCTTTGCCTTCGAGCACCTGTGTGGCGGCAACGGCAAGGCGGCCGTTGCCTGCTCCACCATTGCCGGCACGGCCATGACCACGCCGGTCGCCCTCGCCGAGGTCGCTCCGCGCTATGCCGAGCTTGCGCCCACCGCGTATGCGCAGATCGCCACTGCCGTCATCATCACGGCAATCATGGCCCCGATTCTGACTGGCTGGGTCGATAAGAAGTTCTGCCACGGCAAAGAGGATCTGTCGGTCGAAGGCGTCGAGGCTATTGAGGAGGCCGTCGCGACCGACATCGACGGCGAGTAACGGCCGTTACCGATAATTGATTCCGGCGTGCAGTTCGCGCCGTCCGAGCGCCCGAACGGAAACTGTTTTGCAGTGATGTTCGGGCGCTTTGCTATTATTCCCCTTACCCCTGCAGAGAAAGGGGCGTTTGGCGCCTGGGCGCGACTCGGGCGATTCTGGCCACTTGGATATAGAGGGAATGGCACCTGGTGATTAAGGCACTCAAGATCGAGATATTCCTGCTGTGCATGATTATTCTTATCGGACTTGCCGTACGAAGTCGTCGCTCCCTGTTCTCGAGCACCCAGCAGCTTTTGTTTAGCATGCTGGGCTACACGTCTGCTGCCTACATTTTCTTCGATATGATCTGGACGCTCTCGGACGGCGTGAGCACTCCTGTAGGCATCACGGCCAACTGGATTTCCAACGCGGTTTCGTTTTCGCTGTTCGCCATCGCGTGCCTCATTTGGTTTTTCTATTCCGAGACGATGCAGGGCTCACGGCTTCTGACCACGCCCTATAGGGTGATACTTTTAACGTTGCCAACCGCTTTGGTGGTCGTGTTGGCATTTACCAGCTACTGGACGCACACTATGTTCTATATCGATACGCAGGGCGTATATCGTCGCGGAGCGCTTTATATGATTCAGCCTATCGTTAGCTACTGCTACGTCATATATACGTCCTTGCATGCCTTTATTCAGGCTCGAAAAGTCGAAAGCTTGCAAAAGAAGGCCATTTATCGCACCCTCGCCTTTTTTGCGGTTCCCGCTCTGGTGGGCGGTACCTTCCAGGTTTTGTTTTCGGTACCGGGCCTTTGCTTCGGTATAACGCTGAGCATCCTGCTGCTCTATATCGTCTATCAGGAGCAACTAATCTCGACTGACCCGTTGACTGGACTCAACAACCGTAACCGTTTTGAGACCTATATGCTGTCGCTCTTTTCAAATGTGGATCAGGCCGAAGATGTATATCTGCTTATGATGGACGCTGACGGCTTTAAGCAGATTAACGATCGCTATGGACATGTGGAGGGTGACCATGCTCTTCAGGTAATATCCGCTGCGCTCAAAGAGGTCTGCTCGGCGTCTGGTGGCTTTATCGCGCGTTATGGTGGCGATGAGTTCGTGGTGCTCCAAAAGGCAGCGGCGGAACAGGATATCATGCATCTGTGCGCGACAATCAACGACGAGCTCGCGCATGCCGAGGTGCCGTATGCATTGCGGATGTCCATCGGTTGCGCGCGGGTCGGCGATAGCGTTGATACCTGGCAAGACTTACTTCGCGCTGCCGATGCAGAGCTCTATCGCGTCAAGGCCGAGAAAAAGAAAGCCGGCGTACAAATACGCTAGAAAAGGGGCGCACGACCGTGTTTGGTCGTGCGCCCCTTTTGCGTTTGTGGGGGGCCGCCGGCCATAATGCCCAGGCGCGGTGCGGCAAGACGGGCGTCTGCCGCCGCGACTCGGTACGAAATCAACGAGAACCAGTGTGCTCCATTAAGCTAAAGTATGCGAATGCCCTCCCTAAAAAGGTGAGCTCGCTAGGCTTTTTTGGGCCTGTTGACGATGATGATGCCGCCGCAGACCAACAGCAGGGCAACGATGACGGTAACGGGGCTCGTGCCCGCGCCTTCGCCGAGCAGTAGCGCGCTCAGCAGCACACCAAAGACGGGGTTCATAAACCCAAAGACCGAGACGCGGCTGACGGGGTTGACGGCAAGCAGGCGCGACCACAGCGAGTAGGCGACCGCGGAGATAAGCGCCATGTAGATGATGAGCACGATGGCGGGGACAATCGCCGTGGGGGAGAGCGCGCCACCCATCAAAAAGCCGATGGCGGTGAGGACCAGGCCGCCGACTAAAAACTGCCAGCCGGCAAGCAAAACACCGTCGTGCTTGCGCGAGAAGATGCCGATCAGGCAGGTCGAAAGAGCACCCGCGACAGTGGAGGCTAGGATAAAGCCCTCGCCATCGAGCCTGAAGCCAAAGGTGCCATCTGCGCCCGAAAGGTTGACGAGCGCGACGCCGGCAAAGCCCAGCGCACAGCCAAGCACCTTGGCCGTATTGAGCTTCTCGGTGTGAAATGCCAGGGCGGCAAAGAGGATTGCGAGGAAGTTGGCGCTGGCCTCGATGATGGAGCTCGACATGGCGCTGGCGCGCGAGAGGCCCAGATAGAAAAAGAAGTACTGCCCGATAGTCTGGAAGAGCGACAAGACAAAGATGGGCTTGATGTCGCGCGCTTGCGGTATGAGGGGGCGGCGTTGGGCCGCGCTCATCCCAACGATAACCAGGGCGCCGGCAAGCGTAAAGCGTAAACCTGCAAAGAGCAGCTGCGAAGCGCTGTCGTGCGCCGGGATACCAAAGAGTGCGTAGCCGATCTTGATGCAGGGAAAGGCCGATCCCCAGAGTGCACAGCAAACAAGACAGCCCAGGATGAGTCCGGGCAGGGTGGCGAGATACGGCTTGCGGCTTTCCATGATGTCCTTCCTACATGCGCGAAGCAAAAAAGAACCCGCCACCGGATGTGTCGGTGGCGGGTGTTGTTACCCGAAGGGATTGTACCCGATGGGAAAGGTTTAAGCGAAGTAGGCCACGCCGCTCTCAAAGATCGGCATGAACTTATCGCCGGGGACATGCTCGGGCACGTTGCGGTACAGGTTGTCGCCGCGACGCTCGGCATGGCCCATCTTGCCCAGGACGCGGCCGTCGGGGCTCGTGATGCCCTCGATGGCGAGTGCGGAGCCGTTGGGGTTGACGGAGAGATCCATGCTGGGCTTGCCGTCCTCGCCCACGTACTGCGTGGCGACCTGGCCGTTGGCGATCAGCTGGGCGAGCACATCGTCATTGGCGACAAAGCGGCCCTCGCCGTGGCTGATGGCGACGGTGTAGGGGTCGTCCAGGCTGCACTGCGACAGCCACGGGGACAAGTTGGACGAGATGCGGGTGCGCACCAGACGGCTCTGGTGGCGACCGATGGTGTTGAACGTCAACGTGGGCGCATCGGGCGTGGCGTCGACGATGTCGCCGTAGGGCACCAGGCCGAGCTTGATCAGGGCCTGGAAGCCGTTGCAGATGCCCAGCATCAGGCCATCGCGGGCCTTGAGCAGGTCGCGGACTGCCTCGGTGACCTCGGGAGCGCGGAAGAACGCCGTGATGAACTTGGCGGAGCCGTCGGGCTCGTCGCCGCCCGAGAAGCCGCCGGGGATCATGACGATCTGGCTTGCGCGGATGCGGCGGGCAAGCTCGTGGGTGCTCTCGGCGACGGCCTCGGGCGTGAGGTTGTTGATCACGAAGGTGTCGGCCTCGGCGCCGGCGGCACGGAAGGCGCGGGCGCTATCGTACTCGCAGTTGTTTCCGGGGAACACGGGGATAACCACGCGCGGGCGGGCGATCTTGGCGCCGCCGTACACGTGGATGTCCTTGGCGCGGAAGTCGATGGTCTCGACCTCGGCGGTCTCGCCGGCGCTGCGGTAGGCAAAGACGCCCTCGATGCCGCTCTCCCAGGCCTCCTGGAGCTCGGAGAGCTCGATGACTTCGGAACCGGTGTCGATGACATAGCCCTCGACGGTGGTGCCCAGGGGCTCGACGACAACGCCGTCGGCGACCTCGGGCAGCTCGGCATCCTCGGCGAGCTCGACGATAAAGCTGCCGTAGAGCGGGGTGAAGAGGCTCTCCACGTCTACATCCTCGGCAAGCTCGATACCGATCTGGTTACCGACGCACATCTTAAAGAGGCTCTCGGCGCCGCAGCCGTAGCCGGGCGTGGAGATGGCCAGGGCGTTGCCGGTAGCAGTGAGCGCCTCGACGGCGTCAAACGCGGCGAGCAGCTGCTGAGCATCGGGGCGGTAGTCCTCGCCATAGATGGCGGGGGCGATGCGGACGACGCGGTGCGTGAGGCCCTTGAACTCGGGCGAGACGGCGCGGGCGGCCTTGCCCACGGCGACGGCGAAGCTGATCAGGGTCGGCGGAACGTTGAGCTCGCCGGCCTCGTCCTCAAACGAGCCGCTCATGGAATCCTTGCCACCGATGGCGCCGGCACCCAGGTCGACCTGGGCCATAAGGGCACCCAGGACGGCGGCCATGGGCTTGCCCCAGCGCTCTGCCTCGGTGCGCAGGCGCTCGAAGTACTCCTGGAAGGAGAGGTAGGCGCGCTTGTGCTCAAAGCCGGCGGCAACGAGCTTGGCGATGGACTCGACCACGGACAGGTAGGCGCCCGCAAACTGGTCGGCCTCCATCAGATAGGGGTTGAAGCCCCATGCCATGGCACTCGCCGTGGTGGTCTCGCCGTCCACGGGGAACTTGGCGACCATGGCCGAGCTGGGGGTGAGCTGCGTCTTGCCGCCAAAGGGCATGAGCACGGTCGCGGCGCCGATGGTGGAGTCGAAGCGCTCGGAAAGGCCCTTGTTGGAAGCGACGTTGAGGTCGGTGACAAGCGAGGTCATGCGCTCGGCGAGCGTGGTGCCGGCCCAGCTTGGCTGCCACACGCTACGGGCGCACACGTGGGCGACCTGGTGCTTGGGTGCGCCGTTGGAGTTGAGGAACTCGCGGGACAGGTCGACGATGGCGACGCCGTTCCAGGCCATGCGCATGCGCGGCTCGGCGGTAACCTCGGCGATAACGGTCGCCTCGAGGTTCTCCTCAGCGGCGTAGCCCATGAACTCCTCGACGTCACCGTCGGCGACGGCACAGGCCATGCGCTCCTGGGACTCAGAGATAGCGAGCTCGGTGCCGTCCAGGCCGTCGTACTTCTTGGTCACGGTATCAAGGTCGACATACAGGCCGTCGGCAAGCTCGCCCACGGCGACCGAGACGCCGCCGGCGCCAAAGTCGTTGCAGCGCTTGATCAGACGGCAGGCGTCGCCGCGGCGGAACAGGCGCTGCAGCTTGCGCTCGACAGGGGCGTTGCCCTTCTGGACCTCAGCACCCGAGGTCTCGATGGACTCGGTGTTCTGGGTCTTGGAGGAGCCGGTGGCGCCACCGATGCCATCGCGGCCGGTGCGGCCGCCCAGCAGGATGATCTTGTCGGTGGGGGCAGGGCACTCGCGACGAACGTGGTTTGCCGGGGTAGCGCCCACGACGGCGCCAACCTCCATGCGCTTGGCCACGTAACCGGGGTGATAGAGTTCGTTGACCTGACCGGTGGCAAGGCCGATCTGGTTGCCGTAGCTGGAGTAGCCGGCGGCGGCAGTGGTCACGAGCTTGCGCTGCGGCAGCTTGCCCTCGAGCGTCTCGGAAACCGGGACGGTGGGGTCGCCGGCGCCGGTGACGCGCATGGCCTGGTACACATAGCTGCGGCCCGAGAGCGGGTCGCGGATGGCGCCGCCCACGCAGGTGGCGGCACCGCCGAAGGGCTCGATCTCGGTCGGGTGGTTGTGGGTCTCGTTCTTAAAGAGGAACAGCCAGTCCTGGTCCTCGCCATCGACATCGACCTTCACCTTGACGGTGCAGGCGTTGATCTCCTCGGACTCGTCGACATCGGTCATGACGCCGGTCTTCTTAAGGTACTTGGCGCCGATGGTGCCCATGTCCATGAGGCAGACGGGCTTGGCGTCGCGGCCGAGTTCGTGGCGCATCTCCATGTAGCGGTCGAAGGCTTGCTGCACCACGGCGTCGTCGATCGTCACGTCGTCCAGGACGGTGCCGAAGGTGGTGTGGCGGCAGTGGTCGGACCAGTAGGTGTCGATCACGCGGATCTCGGTGATGGTGGGGTCGCGGTCCTCATCGCGGAAGTACTGCTGGCAGAAGGCGATGTCCGCCTCGTCCATGGCAAGGCCGCGATCGGCGATAAAGGCGGCAAGGCCGGCCTCGTCGAGCTCGCGGAAGCCGTCGAGCACCTCGACGGGCTGGGGCTCGGGGGTCTCCATGTACAGCGTCTCGGGCAGGTCGAGCGAGGCGATGCGCGCCTCGACGGGGTTCACCACGTAGTGCTTGATGGCATCGATGGCGGCCTCGTCCAGAGCGCCCGAGATCATATAGACCTTGGCGGAGCGCACGGCGGGGCGCTCGCCCTGGCTGATGAGCTGCACACACTCGCTGGCGGAGTCGGCGCGCTGGTCAAACTGGCCAGGCAGGAATTCGACGGCAAAGACGGCGCCATCGCTTGCGGGGAGCTCGTCGTAGGTCACATCGACCTGGGGCTCGCTAAAGACGGTCGGCACGCAGGAGCGGAAAAGCTCCTCGTCGATGCCCTCGACGTCGTAGCGGTTGATGATCCTCAGGGCCTCGATGCCCTTGATGCCGAGAATTTCGGTCAGCTCGCCCTTGAGCTGCTGAGCCTCGACGTCGAACCCGGGTTTCTTCTCCACGTAGATACGAGAGACCATTGGTTCCTGCCTTCCTGATCGGTTGGGCGTACGGTACGGTATGCGGCAGCGGTCGGTTTGCGGGGTCTGCCCTGCGGTCGCCTTGAGCCGCATACTTTTAAACCTCACTATGATACGACAGCTCGTGGCGCGTTGAGGACGGCGAGGGTGCTACAGTGGAGCGCAAACAAGAGAAAGGCATCACATGGCATTTGTTTCGCTCGCCATCATCGCACTCGTGGCCTTTGCAAGCCCCTTCATCGCCTCGGCGATTCCCGGAAAACCCGTTCCCGAGACGGTCTTTTTGCTCGTGTTCGGTGCGGTGCTGGGACCTCATATGCTCGGCATTATCCATGTGGATGCCGAGGTCTCGCTCGTGTCCGAGCTCGGCCTGGCCTTTTTGTTCCTGCTTGCCGGCTTTGAGATTGATCCCAAGAACATCACGGGCATCGAGGGGCGTTACGGCATGGCGACGTGGGTCGTCACGTTTGGCATCGCCTGGCTTGCCGTGCGCTTTACCCCGTGGTTTTCGGTCAGTCATTTTGATGGCATCGCCGTGACGCTGGCGTTGACCTCGACGGCGCTTGGGGCGCTCATGCCCATCTTGCGCGAGCGGTCGCTTGCCGGGACGCGCGTCGGCGATTCGATTCTTGCCTATGGTACGTGGGGCGAGCTCGGGCCTGTGCTCGCCATGTCGGTGCTGCTGTCTGCCCGTACGGGTGTCGAGACGCTGTTGATCTTGGGCCTGTTCGCCGTGGTGTGCGTGCTGCTTGCCGTGGTCCCCAGCCGCTCCAAGCGTATCGGCAGCCGCTTCTTTGCCTTTATTCAGGAGCGCGCCGATACGACTTCTCAGACGTTCGTGCGCCTCACAGTGCTCATCCTGGTCACGCTCGTGGCCTTCTCGGCCATTTTTAGCCTCGATATCGTGTTGGGCGCTTTTGCCGCGGGCTTTGTCCTGCGCTATATCATCCCCGAGGGCAACCATACGCTCGAGCTTAAACTCGATGGCCTTGCCTATGGCTTTTTGATCCCGGTGTTCTTTACCGTTTCGGGTGCCAAGATCGACCTGACGGCTGTAGCATCGCGCCCCGGCCTGCTCGTGGGCTTTATCATGGCGTTGCTGGTTATCCGTGCCGTGCCCATCGTTGTCTCCATGGGCATCTGCCCCAAGACGCGCGATGTTTCTGCCCACGGCCGCATTACCGTAGCGCTCTACTGCACCACGGCGCTGCCGATTATCGTCGCCGTGACGAGCGTTGCCGTCAATGCCGGCGCATTATCTCAGAGCGTCGCTTCGGTTATGGTGGCGGCCGGCGCCATCACGGTGTTCTTAATGCCGTTGCTCGCGCAGCTTTTCTATCGTGTGGTTGATGCCGCGCCGGTTGCCGCCGTGGCAGAAGTTGCCGAGCGCCCTGCCGAGGCACTCGATATCCTGCGTGCCCATCACGATTTGGCGAGCCTGCTCGCACGCGAGCACGAGCTGCTGACCTCGCATGGACATGGTCGTGCATTCGAAGGCTTGCCTACGCTCGATACGATTGCCGAGCGCCTTTCTGATCGGGCGGCGAGCGGCCGCATCGATGCGCGCATTGTGGACGCGGCGCGCCTGCTTGCCGATAAGACCTATGGCGACGAGATAGATCCGTCCGAGCTCACCCCGCGTGAGCGTCGCCGCCTAGAGCGCGCCAAGCTCGCTGTGCGCGAATACCGCCGCCGCATGCTGGAGCTCTATGCGCGCGAAGAAGCCGAAGACGACGACGGTAAGTAGTCGATACTTTCTCGGGGAAGCCGCGTCCCGCTTTGAAGGCTCGGAACGGGATGTGGTTTCCGCAAGGAGGTCCTGGGGGAAACCGTGCCCCGTTCTGATCCGAAATACTGGGACATAGTTTCCCTTTCATAACAGGAGAAGGCGCGCTGTCTGTAGTTGATTCAGACGGCGCGCCTTTTTGGTTGAGCTATGTTGAAACTTGAAGCCAAAGCTTGTGGCTCCTTAGGAGCGGGCGGCTCCGTCGACGGGGAGCACGGCGCCCGTGACATAGGAGGACATGTCGCTCGCCAGGAAAACAAAGGCGTTGGCGACATCCTCGGGCTCGCCCATGCGACCCAGCGGAATGGTGGCGATGATGGGCTTGATGACCTCTTCGGGCAGGTTGGCGACCATGTCGGTCTTAGTCACGCCGGGGGCGACGGCGTTGACGCGGATGCCCATGGGAGCGAGCTCGCGCGAGAGCGACTGGACCATACCGTTGACGGCAAACTTGGACGTGGGGTAACCGACGCCGGAGGGCTGGCCGTACTTGGCGACCATCGAGCTTGTGGTAGTGATGGTGCCGCCGTGGCCGGCCTCGGTCATGATCTTGGCGGCAGCCTGGTGGCCATTAAAGACGGCGACGACGTTAAGGTCCATGACCTTTGCGAACTCCTCGGCCGTATAGTTAAGGAGCGGCGAGCGCTGGGAGATGCCGGCATTGTTGACGACCGTGTCCAAGCCGCCCATGTCAGCGGCAGCCTGGGTAAAGGCCTCGGTCACGGCTTCGAGCGAGGTGAGATCGCAGGAGCGACCCCAGACCTTGGCGTCGGGATAGGCGGCTGTCAGCTTCTCAACGGCCGTGTCGGCAGTCTCCTGGCGCGAGCCAAAGACGGTGACGGCAGCGCCTTCCTCGATAAAACGGCAGGCGATGGCATAGCCGATACCGCGTGTGCCTCCGGTGATGATTGCTTTCTTGCCCTCGAGCAACATGGTGCTTCCTCTCATCGCGGGCGGACATTCGCAGCACAGCGTAGCGGTAGTCGGAATCGGCCGCGTTTGCATATCGGTGAACGGTAGCCCGCGTTACCGATGAGCGGCTCGCGCAAATGTGCTTTGCCGTTGTGCTTAGGGCAGGTGACAAAAGGGCTCCCGTCCCACATCGGACGGGAGCCCTCAAGGCGCGTATTGCTAGGCGAGCGTTGGGCTAGTTCGCCATGACGCCTTCGGTCCAAGCCTCAACGTCCTCGATGCGCAGGACGTTGGCGACCTCGGCCACGCAGCCGACGCTGGCAAGCTCGGCGGCGGCAGCCTGGACGTCCTTCTCGAGCGCGCGGTGCGTCAGGAAGATGACCGAGCAGGCATCGCTGACGCCCGACTTGCCGTCCTCGACCTGGTTGATGAGCGAGATCGAGATGTTATGCTTGGCAAAGATGTCGACCGTCTCGGACAGGGCGCCCACGCGGTCGGCGACCTTCAGGTGCACATAGTACTTGGTCTGGAGCTCGTCCATGGGCTTAAAGGCGAGGTTGTGGCCATAGGGCTCAATCTCGGGCAGCGGAGCCACGCCGCGGCTGATCTGCTCGGAGAGCGACAGGATATCGCCCACGACGGCGCTCGCGGTGGGGAAGGAGCCTGCGCCCGCGCCGTAGAACATGGTCTCGCCCACGGCGTCGCCTACCACGTAGACGGCGTTCATGGCGCCGTTGACCTTGGCGAGCATATGGTCTGCGGGGATCAGCGTGGGATGCACGCGAACGTCGACGCCAGCGTCGGTGTTGCGGGCGATGCCGAGCAGTTTGATGGTGTAGCCGAGCTCGCGGGCCTGGGCGATGTCCTCGGCGCCGATGGTGCGGATACCCTGCTGGTACACATCATCGGTGGTAACGCGGGTGCCAAAGCCGATGGAGGCGAGGATGGCCGTCTTGCTGGCGGCATCGAAGCCGTCGACGTCGGCGGACGGGTCGGCCTCGGCATAGCCCTTAGCCTGTGCGTCGGCGAGCACGTCAGCGTAATCGGCGCCCTCGGCGTCCATGCGCGACAGGATGTAGTT
>CAJMPX010000025.1:0-44173 GCA_905215365.1 uncultured bacterium
CATGCAGCAGGGGCTCTCAATGTTTTATGTCCTGCTCATATCGTCTCTGCCGGCACTTGGGGACACTCCTCGGCGCGCCAGAGCCGGTCGCCTGGGGATGGAGAGGCCATTTTGGCCCTTGGCGGTCAGTCGGGGCGAAACTAGAAGATCTGGGGCGAAACTAGAAGATCTTTCCGATTCGCGGCTGTTCATGCTTGTAGAGCATCTAAAACAATAGGATGTTATTCTGGAATATGCCGGGTGCGTGAACTTGCCTGTCTTAGCCTTAATAAGGTATAGGGGAGTTTGGCTCAGGGGTTCCGTGTTGTTCTTCAGCGCAGTATTGTGGGACAGATTTGCTGAGATTGGCGCCTTACACCGCAGAGCGCACGGAAGGCTCTCGATTTGTGTTCTGGCCCCAGAATACAGGGCCTGATACTTACCAACTGTGGCATGGATGTAACATCTGTAGAAATCAACCCTTTTGTTGTCGACCTTTGTAAGAAAAACACTGCCATCAACTCTTTGGATGACGAAACTAGGGTGCTTGAGGGGAGCCTTTACTCCCCTCTGAGAGATGACTCATGTTTTTCGCTTGTCGTTGTGAATCCTCCGTTACTGCCGATTCCGGATGAGATTCCTTATCCCTTCGTTTGAGATGGAGGACAATCGGGTCTGGATAAAACACTTCGTATTCTTAAGGGTGGCGATACGCATTTAGAGAAAAACGGTAAATACTGCTAATAGGGGTGACGACGATGGTGCGGGGGCGACCCGCGATGCTCTCATCAATACGTCGGATACTTGGGAAATCAGGTCTAGATGCATGTATGATGATGCTGTGTGGCTATTCAATTAATCCGCGTTCCGAATGGGTGCAGGGTATAGCTGCGACATCGTATGCTTTTGACCCGGCGCGATACTCAGATATTTCTGAGGCGGTTGACGAAGTTTATACGCACAATGCCGCGCAAGGCGTTTCGGAAGTTTGCACATCTACGTTACGGGCTTAGGTTTCTTCAAGCGAGCAGGCCGGTTGCGTTATTTCGAGCGATTTTTCTAGTCTAGACGACAAAAGGCAAAGGATTTGATGGGTATAAAACGCGGACGTTTGTGGGCGGATGCTCAAATCTATTGTGGCAATCGGGCGGTTGAAAAAGATATTTCAACCGCCCGATTGCCAGGTTCGTCGGAGGAGATGTCCGATTCCGACTCTCTTGTAGGAAGAGCTTGAGATCGTATTGGCCCAAGGCAATCTTAAAGCAGTCTCATTGGCAAATCTTCGCTCCTGTTGTGTTGAGGTGTAAGGTATCAGTGATTGATGTTTTGTGGCGGGTAGATTGGGGCCTTCCTTGATTCGATGCGTTCTCTCGAGGTTCATCAGAGCAAAAGGGGCTTTCGTCTTCATTGCTATCACGGTGATTGGAACCGCTCTCTCCTATGCCATGCCATACGTGAACGGGAAATTCTTAGATTTTCTTCTCGGTAACCGCAGCGAAAGAGACGCCGTACTCTTCGCGCTCCTGGTTGCGTCAATAGGAGTTTTCTCCACCCTCTTTACTTATTTTGCAGGAACACTTTCCATTCGCATAACCACGAGACTTTCCTTTGATCTTCTCAGGGAGGCCGTCTTGCGTTTTGAAAGAGACGATTACTTGGTGAGTCGGACCATCGATCCAGCCTATACAACGCAACGGATTATTTCCGACTCTAGCGTGGTCTCATCCTTCGTTTTGGCGAATTTTATCAGTGCGCCGCTGTCCATTGTAGCCATTCCCATCGTATTGCTTATCATATGGTCAATTGATTCAACTCTCGCGGTGTTTTCCATCATTCTCCTCATCGTGTATTTCTGTGTAATTACTGGGTTGAGGAAACTTTTGTATAGGGTCACGTATGAGAAGAAAGAGGCGGACAGCGCCTTTTACGCCGCAATTGCATCGCAGCTTAATCAGATTCTCAACATTCAACTGACATCTTCGTACGGCAAGAGCGAACAAGCGCTCGACGCTGGGTTTAAGAGCTATTTTCCCAAAGTTTTGCGCTCCGGAAAGCTATCATATTCTCTGACATCGCTCGATGGTCTTTTCGCAGCGTTGTTTCAAGCGGTGATACTTGTTGTTTCCGGAGTACGAATCATTAACGGAACTATGTCAATAGGCGAGTACACTATCATCGGTACATACTTCGCGGTTCTCTTTAAGACTTTGAAAAGTATGATGTCATTGTTCAAATCCTATCAAGATGCCAAAGCATCATGGGATAGGACGGCTATCGCGACGAGAGAAAAGGAGAGATCGGGGTGGAATCGGACCGATTTAGCTAAACTCGATGAAATAAATGACATTTCGGTATCTGATTTGGAATTCTCGGTTGCCCTTCCAGACGGATCTGTCCGAGAGGTCCTCGGCGGGTTTTCTTTCAAGTTTTCCGGTCCTGGTACATATTGCATAGTTGGGGAAAACGGAAGAGGCAAGACGTCACTTCTTTACTTGATGCTCGGGCTATACTCATCGAAAGGCAAAGTAAAATACAACGGCGTGCCAATCGAAGAATGCGACTTGGATTACATACGTGCGAGAGAGATATCGTGCTGCCCACAGTCGTGCTTCGCGCCGGACGAAACGGTGAAAGAGCTGTTAGAGTATTTCGACACGCCCTTTTCTTCCTATCACCGGGGTGTAGATGGCCTACTTTCGCTGGAAAACAGCGTGAAGGAGTTGCTCGGGAAACGTTGCTCCGCGCTTTCGGGCGGTGAGCTGCGCCGAGTGTACTTATGGTCGGCGATTTCACGCAAGTCGTCAGTTTTGGTACTCGACGAGCCCACGACTGGGTTAGACGCTGTAAGCCGCGCCGAGCTTGCGGCCTATGTTAAGCGCAACAAGCAAAGCCAGCTGATCATCATTGTCTCTCACGATGACGAGATGGTCGGCGCGGTAGAAGGGGTAGTGGATTTAGGCAGCATGTACCGGGGTAAATGCTGACAAGTGTAGTGCTACCCAACTGACAGAGATAACAAAAAAGCGATGCAGATGCACGTAGCATTCAGTCGGTTCGGACTCGGTGCCTTCACGCCATCGCAACGCTTTCAGATATAGTTCTCATTCTCTTACTAAAGGAAACTTTAGTCTACGTTGTCTTGTCGAGACAGAGGTGAAGCGAAGTGTTGTCGCGACGTATCTTATTCCAGGTGGCTCAGTATCATCGTGAGAATCACACCAAAGTGTACTTACAATTCTCGTGTCCCACGGACAACATGAGCTGAGCATTGAGGTTCCACCCTTTGCTGCAACTACACGGGGTTGGACGGCAATGAATATGCCGGGCCGCATGCCACGCGCAGCGGGGGTCCATGCCCCAGTATGTTGCCTACAGCAGCCTCGATGTCCACGCACACATCATCTCTGCCTTCGTGTTCAATCCGTTTGCCGGAGAGTGCGAGGGTTACAAGGCCGTAGAATACGAGCCGAACAAATGAAATGCGGTATCGACGCATAGGATTAAACTGACGATTGCTTTGCACCGAAAATACGCCCGGAAAGCCGCTATGGGTGGCGGCCCGGGTTAAATTGAGAGGCCCGTCCGATCACTTTCATGTGACGAACGGTCGGGCTTCTTATTCCACTTGCCAATGCTCGGCTCATATTGGAAGAAAGCTACGCTAATGTTTGCGTGATACTCCTATTTTTTCCGAAGAAAGAATCGGATAATGAAGAATAACAATAAAAAAGGTGCCAGATATAAAGCAAGTACAAAGGTTAATCCAACGAGACCTTGCAATAATGGCATAACTCCTCCCAGACACGAGATTTTGGTATTTGTCCCCATCTTATTTTGAATTGGACCAAATAGTTCCTAGACACAAAAACTACTCGTCAACTGGATCGCACCAATCTGCTGGCAAAACACAGCTTGATTCTTTATCGACATAGCACCAATCCGCAACAGGGCACTCGGCGATGTCGTAAAAATTGCATATATCAACTCCAAGACAACAAGGCTCAACGGGAGTATGTTCATTTGAACCAACAGGATGGATATGCTTCATAACAGCTCCTCACCTTAATCCAATTAGAGACTACGTTTGATCAATGCCACAGTGATCTACAACGCAGATGCTGCCGCCATCCATGTCATAGTCGCAGTAATCGTATGCACCACAGCCATCTGCTTTATCATAAACAGTACAGATGTCAGTAATGCCCAAGAGGCAGTCAAAAGACATCGGCTTCACGCCTGCCTCGTCGCCACTTCCTGGATTAATCGGATGAATATGCTTCACGACTACCTCCCTTTGAGTGCAGAAAAACCTCAATATTGTGTATAACAAACCAAGATGTCTAGTTCACCATATTTCTAGAATGGTTTCGGCGAACGTAGCAATAAGCTTCGCAGACGGTAATCAGAAGAACGAACACCTCCACAATGGTGACAGCAATGCGCTGAACCGCTTATTCCGATACAGTAGCTTCTCGTTGATTTTTCTCCTGCGAAGATGAGTGGCGGGAAATAAGGTCAAAAGCCATCTCGTAGCACATTTTTCTATATTCACATGATGCAGGGTGTAGACTCTTGGGCAAGTAGCCGTGCTCGTCTGCAGCCTCCCAGCTACAGCCCCCACCACAGAAAGACCGAGCCCAACAGTCCGTACAGTCAATTCTTTTTTCGACACCCTGACTCCAGTTTTCAATATACCTAGTTTCGTCAATTCCGGTGACGATGTTGCCCATTTTGAATCGCATCATCCCGACAAACCTGTGACAGGGGTATACGTCCCCTTCGGGAGTCACGGAAATAAAACGCCTGCCAGCCCCGCATCCGACAAAGGCGATCCTGTTGCTCATAATCAAATCAACTGCAGTTTTCAATGTTCTAAACAAGGGCTTTTCCCCTTGATCAATCTGTTTGAGATATTGATCCGCCAAATCTATTAGGCCCGCCCTGATTTTGTTTAATGAGTGTTCGTCGAGTTTGATATTCTCATCGAATGAGCTCACGGGCGAGAAGTAAATCCTTCTGAAGCCCATCTCTTTAAACTGAAGATAGTCTTCAACAAGGTTACAGTTATTATTTGTTAAGGTCGCTCTTGCGCCGAAGGGGAACGACTCGGAAAAACGACGAACGTTTTTGTCGATATCGGAGAAAGAGCCGCCTCCCGTCTTGTACGGGCGCGATGCATCGTGCTTGCATCCTGTACCATCGAGACTAATCAGAACAGAAAACCCGTGCTCCTTGAAAGAATTCACAGCAGTGTCATCCAAAAGCGTTCCGTTGGTCGTAATAGAATAGGTAAAGTTTCTATTGGGGTATATTCTTTTTGAATAGTCGACCGTTTTCCATATCAGCGGCTCGTTAATCATGGGTTCCCCACCAAAAAAGACGATTGCAAGCGTTTCGTTTTCCGATGAACTTGCGACGAGGTAGTCGACCGCCTTGAAGGCTATCTCGTCTGTCATCAGCAGAGGAGACGTTCCATAATCTCCTTTACCGGCAAAACAGTAACTACAACCAAGGTTGCATGCATGTGAAACGTGGAGTTCGATGGATCTAAGTTTTCGAGGCGTGTCTTTTGTTAAGAAAGTCCGCTCAGACAATCGTTGATACTCATCAATGTCGTCTTCAAGTTCTGCTATGGTCGTTTGGTCGTAGCCTTTCGCAGCAAGTGACTTTGTTAGCAACTTCGAGTTGACCGTTCTTCCCGATGCTTCAAATATGCGAAGCGCATCTTCTGATGCTTGGTCAACCTGAAAGCAATTGCGAGTGACCTCATCGAAGCAGTAACGACGATCACTTACTGAGAAAAAATGCATACGTTCCTCAATTTCATGCTGGACTGGCACTAACCTTGTTTATTGTTACGCAGCTATAAAAAACCACCAGCGGGGATTCGGTGTGCGGCCCAATCGGACTCCCAAAAGGTTCTATTTGAGACTGGCAAGCTTTGTGTTGTTGGCACTTCGACAGCGCTCTTTATTCCAACATGGAGCCTCGCAGTTTGAGTCGACTTGCCTCTGGAAGGTCCGATCTCAACTTGATTTAGGATGAAAACAGATTACAGGCGCGCTCCTCTAGAAAGAAAGGAAACCAATCGCCGCCTTTCACCAGGAAAGTTTTTATAGCCCACCTCGAGCAAAATGAAAGATGCGAGAGCGATTGGGGAACAACGCGAATCTCCCCTTTTGGGTGGGAGCGAGCCTTCAGCCACCGGCGAACGACTCGCCCTGGTCAGAATCTGGAAGTGGTGCCGGGCCGCTTGGGCCTCCCCGGTGACTTCGTGGGGCTTACCTGCCTGACGTCGAGGAGTACATCCGCAAGATTCGTTCCCTATGCCGTTTGCTCTCACGCCCGCCTTGGTTCCAAGTCGGGCGAGCACGAGGTCGCGCCGGCGCATCCGCTGGGACTGCTGCGCGTGCAAAACGGCTACGCGGTGAGCGTCCCGCGCTGGATTCAGCCGAGTGAGGAAGGCGTCGAGATCGGCGCGCTGGCAACGGGGGAGGGCGGCATCACCGATGTGGGCGATGACGTTTCGGCTCGCCATGCCCACGTGTGGTGCGATGACCAAAATGTCTGGTACGTTGAGGACCTGTCGTCCACCAACGGAACCGTGGTGGTAAACGACGCGACGAACGTCTGCACCCAGGTCGAGCCCGGCCGCTCCGCCCAGCTCAACCCCGGTGACGAGCTCAAGCTCGGAGAATCCACAACCTACGCCATCCTCCTCGGCGCCCTCTGACTCATCTCCTAAATAAGTTGCGGTGAAATAGGGGCTGTTTAAGGCTACGGCCGGCAAAAACAGTTCCTATTTCACCGCAGCTGCCATTTGGTCCCTCGGTGACGGAAGGATCAATTTTGCCCTTGATGGTCACCCAAGGTAAACCTTTACCGCCCGCCTATATTTGCCGAAATTACACTTGACGGCGGGGTACAATAAACCCGCATGCGGATTTCCGTTGCGGGCGCTTCCCATCGCCGGGGCGTGCCCGGGAGCATCCGGCATGCGGCCTTTGCGGCGCTCGGTCATGTGCAAGACGGGTAGCTGGGCTTGTGGAGCGCGTGCAGCCCTCCTCGCCTCGGCATGCCTTCTCTCCACGCCATGTACCTGCTGCTGAGCCTGCCTGCCAGATGATTGGAAGCAACAGCGAAAATCCCATCACGCCAACATCCCGGCGATCGCCGGGGCCTGTATACCTATATGAGAGGAGAGGGGTATATGGCGCGTAAGTTTAAGTCTATGGACGGCAACGAGGCGGCCGCATATGTTTCGTATGCGTACACCGAGGTAGCGGGAATCTATCCCATTACGCCGTCCAGCCCGATGGCCGACCATGTCGACCAGTGGGCGGCCCAGGGTCGCAAGAATATCTTCGGCACCCCGGTCAAGGTCGTCGAGATGGAGTCCGAGGCAGGTGCAGCCGGTACCGTTCACGGTTCGCTGGGCGCCGGTGCTCTGACCACCACCTACACGGCTTCTCAGGGTCTGCTCCTGATGATCCCGAACATGTACAAGATCGCGGGCGAGCAGCTCCCGGGCGTCTTCCACGTCTCCGCGCGTTGCGTCGCTTCCCACGCCCTGAACATCTTTGGCGATCACTCCGACGTCATGGCCTGCCGCCAGACCGGTTTCGCCATGCTCGCCGAGGGCAACGTCCAGGAGGTCATGGACCTCTCGCCGGTGGCTCACCTTGCCGCCATCGAGGGTAAGACCCCGTTCCTTAACTTCTTCGACGGCTTCCGCACCAGCCACGAGATCCAGAAGGTCGCCATGTGGGACTACAAGGATCTGGCCGAGATGTGCGACATGGACGCCGTCCAGGCTTTCCGCGACCACGCGCTCAACCCTGAGCACCCGCACACCCGCGGCAGCCACGAGAACGGCGATATCTTCTTCCAGAACCGTGAGGCCTGCAACAAGGTCTACGACGAGCTTCCCGCCGTCGTCGAGGGCTACATGAAGAAGATCAACGAGAAGCTCGGCACCGATTACGGCCTGTTCAACTACTACGGCGCTCCCGATGCCGACCGCGTCGTCGTGTGCATGGGCTCCTTCTGCGACGTGCTCGAGGAAGTCATCGACTACCTCAACGCTCACGGCGAGAAGGTCGGCCTGGTCAAGGTTCGCCTGTTCCGTCCGTTCTCCATCAAGCACTTTGTCGACGTTCTCCCCGAGACCGTCCAGAAGATTGCCGTCATGGACCGCACCAAGGAGCCGGGTTCCATCGGCGAGCCGCTCTACCAGGACGTCGTTTCTGCTCTCTACGAGGCCGGCAAGACGGGCATCAAGGTCGTCGGCGGCCGTTACGGCCTGGGCAGCAAGGACACGCCTCCCGCGTCCGCGTTCGCTGTCTTCGAGGAGCTCAAGAAGGACGAGCCCAAGCGCGAGTTCACCATCGGCATCGTCGATGACGTGACCAACCTGAGCCTGCCCGAGGCCGAGGATGCGCCCAACACCGCAGCCCCCGGCACCATCGAGTGCAAGTTCTGGGGTCTGGGTGGCGACGGTACCGTCGGCGCCAACAAGAACTCGATCAAGATCATCGGCGACCACACCGACAAGTACGTCCAGGCCTACTTCCAGTACGACTCCAAGAAGACCGGCGGCGTCACCGTCTCGCACCTGCGCTTTGGTGATTCCCCGATCCGTTCGCCGTACTACGTGACCAAGGCCGACTTTGTCGCTTGCCACAACCCCAGCTATATCGTCAAGGGCTTCAAGATGGTCCGCGACGTCAAGCCGGGCGGTACCTTCCTGGTCAACTGCCAGTGGAGCGACGAGGAGTTCGCCGAGCACATGCCCGCTGTGGCCAAGCGCTACATTGCGAACAACAACGTCAACGTCTACCTGATCGACGCTATCGACCTGGCCGCCAAGGTCGGCATGGGCAAGCGCACCAACACGGTGCTCCAGTCCGCCTTCTTCGCGCTGGCCAAGGTCCTGCCCGCCGAGGACGCCCTGCAGTACATGAAGGACGCGGCTACCAAGTCCTACATGAAGAAGGGCCAGGCCATCGTCGACGCCAACCACAAGGCTATCGATGCCGGCGCTACCGCCTTCCGTAAGTTCGAGGTTCCGGCCGACTGGGCAACTGCCGAGGATGCTGCCCCCATCGAGCTCTCCGAGGAGACCAAGTCTGCCATCGCCCAGCAGGTCAAGAACCTGCTCGAGCCCATCGATCGCATGGATGGCGACAGCCTGCCTGTTTCCGCCTTCGTCGATTGTGCCGACGGCCAGTTTGAGCTGGGCGCCTCCGCATACGAGAAGCGCGGCGTCGCCGTGGTCGTTCCCCACTGGGACGAGACCAAGTGCATTCAGTGCAACCAGTGCGCCTATGTGTGCCCGCATGCCACCATCCGTCCGTTCGCGATGACCGAGGACGAGGCTGCCGCCGCGCCCGAGGCTACCCGCACGCTCGACGCTATGGGCCCCAAGGCCAAGGGCATGAAGTTCACCATGGCCGTGTCCCCGCTCGACTGCATGGGCTGCACCAACTGCGTCAAGGTCTGCCCCAAGGGCGCCCTCGAGATGGTTCCCACCGAGCAGGAGATGGACCAGCAGCCCGTTTGGGACTACATGGTCGAGAACGTCTCCGAGAAGAAGGAACTCATCGCGGCCAACGTCAAGGGCAGCCAGTTTAAGCAGCCCTACCTGGAGTTCTCTGGCTCCTGCGCCGGCTGCGCCGAGACCGCCTATGCACGTCTGGTGACCCAGGTCGCCGGCGACCGCATGTTCATCTCCAACGCCACCGGCTGCTCCTCCATTTGGGGCAACCCCGCTGCCACCGCTCCTTACTGCAAGGACAAGGACGGTCACGGCCCGGCGTGGAACAACTCCCTGTTCGAGGACAATGCCGAGCACGGTCTGGGCATGGCCGTTGGCTATGAGGCCGTTCAGCACAAGCTGATCGCCGCTACCCAGGACATCATCGCTGCCGATGGTCCGTCCGATGAGCTCAAGGCCGCCGGTCAGGCTTGGATCGACTCCGTCAACGACGCCGAGGCCTCCAAGACCGCTGCCGCTGCCTACGTTGCCGAGCTCGAGAAGTGCGGCTGCGACGCTTCCAAGGCAATCCTCGCCGACAAGGCTTACCTCACCAAGAAGTCCTTCTGGATCTTCGGCGGCGACGGCTGGGCCTACGACATCGGCTTCGGTGGCCTGGACCACGTCCTGGCTTCCGGCCACAACGTCAACGTCTTTGTCTTTGACACCGAGGTTTACTCCAACACCGGCGGTCAGGCCTCCAAGGCCTCGAACCTGGGCCAGGTCGCTCAGTTCGCCGCTGCCGGCAAGGTGACCAAGAAGAAGTCTCTGGCCGAGATTGCCATGAGCTACGGCTACGTCTACGTGGCACAGGTTGCCATGGGCGCCAACCCGGCTCAGACCCTCAAGGCCATCCACGAGGCCGAGGCCTACGACGGCCCGTCCCTCATCATCGGCTACAGCCCCTGCGAGATGCACTCCATCAAGAAGGGCGGCATGCAGAACTGCCAGGCCGAGATGAAGAAGGCTGTCGAGTGCGGTTACTGGAACCTCTTCCGCTTCAACCCCGAGGCTGCTGCCGGCAAGAAGTTCTCGCTCGATTCCAAGGAGCCCGCGGGCGGTTATCAGGAGTTCCTGATGAACGAGGCCCGTTACGCTTCGCTGACGCGTTCCTTCCCCGAGCGCGCCGAGGAGCTCTTCAAGGAGAACGAGCAGGCCGCTATGGATCGCTACGCTCACCTGCTGAAGCTCAAGACGGTGTACAACGAGGCTTAGGTCTCCCACCGCAGGATCTGAGGGCTGACCTTCGCGGACGTCCTCGGACATGAAAGAACCCCCGCTGCGCACTACGTGCGGCGGGGGTTCTTTCGTCCTGCGGAGTGTCCGCGAAGGTCAGCCCTCAGATCCTGCTACGACTACGTCCTCGGATTGTGTGGGCTGATGAAGGACGTGGTTGGTGGGGTGCCTTGTCCCGGTCGCTGTTTCGCGGCTTTGCCGCGAAACCACGCGCTGCTTTGGGCATAGAGGGGGATTTGGTTGTCACTGCCTTCTATCCCTTGCTGTTTCGCGCCTTTGGCACGAAAAGCGCGTTACTTTGGGCATAGAGGGGGACCTGGTTGCGGACCCAGATGGCCTAGAGGGATATGGGTGCAAACGAGAAATCGTTGTTGGGGTCGTCCTTTTCCATAAACTCATCGAGGCAGAATGTCATATAGATTGGAACGTACAGGACCTTGCCCTCTTTGCTGAGGTTCTCGTGGCTTAGCACAACGGCCTCGGGGATTTTGTACTCGCTCACGCTCATCAGACGGTCGAGGGCCGCATGGGCTCGAACCTTCTTGCCCGATTTGACCTCGATTGGGACAACGTGCCCGCGGGTGCCTTCGATCACAAAGTCAACTTCGCCGACCTCGCGTGTCTGGTAGTACCATGCATCAGTTCCAAGGGCGACAAGCTCCTGCGCGACCACGTTCTCATAGAGACCGCCGAGGTTGGGGGTTTTCATATCAAGGTAGACAGCGCGTGCCGTGCTGCCGGGATACCGTGATGCGAGCATACCTGTATCAGACTCGTATAGTTTAAAGGCGGTCGCCTTCTCTGTCCTCTTAAGAGGACTCCGGGCCTCCGTCACCTGGGGGACCATCAGTCCAACGCCTGCGTTCACCAGCCATAGGAAATCCTGCTCGTATTTTTGAAGACGAGCTCCCTCGCCTAGAGACGAGACGATAAAGCGATGGGACTCCGCCTCAAGCTGAACGGGAATTTGTTCGAAAATCGCGCGAACGTTAAACGCTCGAGTCGATGCATATTTAGAGATATCACTTTTGTACTGATCGACCAGCTGAATTTGAAGCTCACGCGTCCTCACGAGTGAATAACCCGAATCGATATAGTTCTGTACGACCTCCGGCATGCCGCCGCAAACGATATAGGCTCTAAAGTTTTTGAGCATCGCCTCATGAATATAGTTTTCGACGGGACGCCTCTCGACAAGGCAGCCGCGGATGTCTGCAAGCACATTCTCGCTGATGCTGTTTGCCCAACAGAACTCTTCAAAATCCATCGGTCGCATAACAATGTGCTCGACATACCCCACCGGAAAAGAAGAGATCCCCTTAAACTCAGTCCCAAGCATAGACCCCGAGAAGACATAGCTAAAGCGTCCGTCCTCGACCAGCGCCTTCATAAGTGTAACGATCTGCGGATACTCCTGAATCTCATCGACGAAGATAAGCGTGTCTCCTTCAACAAGCGGTGCATCCGCAAGAAGGGCCACACGGTTGATGAAGTCAATGGAGTTCTTAGCGCCAACAAGTACGTCTCTTGCCTCGGCATCGAGTAGCAGATTGACCTCATAATACGAAGCGTAGCTGCTCTTTCCAAACGCGCGAATTGCATAGCTCTTGCCAATCTGACGCGCGCCAGTAACAAGCAACGCTTTATTGGATTTGTTCTTCCAGCTCAAAAGCCTGTCAGTGACCTTACGGCGTAGCATTAAAACCCCTCAATGACAAAAATTGGCAAATAGATTTGACGCTAATCATACAAAAATTGGCAGATAGATTTGAGCCAAATCATACAAAAATTGGCAAATAGCAAAGCTCGCTTAGTCCTCAAAGCCAGCGAGCCAGCACGGTACTTTGCGAAAAGGCTGGCGGCGCCGTTGTTGAGGGTGGCCAGGTTGGCAGTGGCGCCGTTAGCGTTCTCGGCTGCTTGGGCGCGCAGGAGCGAAAGGGCGTCGGCAGCGTTCATGCAGAAGCCGACGGTAAAGTTCCATACTGCGAACTCGCAGTCGCTTGCCGCGGGGTGAAGCGCGATCGGCTATCCCTTATGTTGGATGAAAAGCCCCATGTTTTTGCAGGGGTGCATACTCGTCTTATAAGTGCATAGAATCTCGTATAGTGCGAGTAAGATTTTGCGCTGTCCGTTTTGTGTTTAGCAAAGATATAGTTTGCATAATCCGGTCTAATCCCTGCTCTATTTAAATAAAGTTGCACGTAAATGGCGTAGATATGCGTGAGCTGGGGTTCATTACGCTGAGCGGGTAAAAACGACCGTTCACCGTTCCGCTATTTTCAAAATGAATAAAATGAGCGATAAAGAGAATATAAACCTTAATAAACTCGCGTATCGCACGGACGCGGGTTATTAATGGGTTGTAGGCCTTTTACAGAAAGGATTCCAGCAATGTCTAAGCCTCTTGGCAAGCCCGATCGCATCGTCGTCGCCCTCGGCGGCAACGCCCTCGGCAACAACCCCGTCGAGCAGATCGAGGCCGTGAGCAACACCGCCCACGCTCTCCTTGGTCTTATCGAGCAGGGCAACGAGATCATCATCACCCACGGCAACGGCCCGCAGGTCGGCATGATCCAGAACGCCTTCGCCGCCGCCCACGATGCCATCGGCACCCCCGAGATGCCGCTGCCCGAGTGCGGCGCCATGTCCCAGGGCTACATCGGCTACCACCTGCAGCAGGGCATCGGCCGCGAGATGCACAAGCGCTACAAGCGCTGGCACGCCGCCACCGTCGTCACCCAGATCGAGTGCGACCCGGATGATCCCGCGTTCAAGAACCCGACTAAGCCGATCGGCCCCTTCTACACCGAGGAGCAGGCCAAGGAGTTCATGGCCGAGGATCCCTCCAAGGTCTTCGTCGAGGATTCCGGCCGCGGCTGGCGTCGCGTCGTCGCCTCCCCCGATCCCAAGAAGATCGTAGAGGCTGACTCCATCCTCAACCTGCTCGACAACGAGTTCATCGTCATCGCCTGCGGTGGCGGCGGCATCCCCGTCGTCCGCGACTACGAGAACAAGGGCTGCTACAAGGGCGTTCCCGCCGTCATCGACAAGGACCTGGGCGGCGAGCTGCTGGCCGAGGACTGCGACGCCGACGTCCTGTTCCTGCTGACCGCCGTCGAGCATGTCGCCATCAACTTCGGCAAGCCCAACCAGGAGGAGCTCGAGGACCTCACCGCCGACGAGGCCGAGCGCCTGGCCGACGAGGGCCAGTTCGGCAAGGGTTCCATGGAGCCCAAGGTCCGCGCTGCCATCAAGTTCGCCCGTTCCCGCAAGGGCCGCACCTGCATCATCGGCGCCCTGGACAAGGCCGCCGAGACCATGGCCGGCCTCTCCGGTACCCGCATCCACGAGTAGTCTCTACTCCGTTGCCTCTCCCGTGGGCGCCAGGCAAAGCACCCACAGACTAGCCTCTCTTCATGAGCCCCGCAGTCCGCTCCGACTGCGGGGCTTTTGCTGTAATAAGTACTACTTTCTAGTGATTATTCGCCCAGGTCATGGGAGGCTTGAAACCAAACAATGACGCCGAGGATTCTAATCCTGCGCTTGTCGAGCACAATGTCGGGCTCGGCCGTGCGGTAAGAGTGTGACGAAAGCATTATCGAACTTGTGCCGACGCTGTAGCGCCTGATCACCATTCTCGAATTGTCTGCAATTGCCAACACCGTACAGCCATTCCATGGCTTTTTATTAGGATCGACAAGCAGGAGCGAGCCGATCGGATAGCATTTCGACATGGCTGAGGTGTCCATTTGGACAAAGAAGCAGTTGGGATGCCGGGCGAGTAGCGAGGGGGACGATGGTACCGTTCCCGTCCGTTTAAGGCCTGTTCTGCCGCTGCTCATCGCGATCTTAAACGCATCGCACATTTCGCTCGGCTGGCAGTTTTTCTCTGGCCTACTTTTCTTGGGAAACTCATTCTGTGCCGCAAGACCTGCGGCCTCTGAGGTCAGGTCGTCAGGCTGCAGGTTAAACATCGAAGTTATTGTTTGCAGCGTCGATTGACGTATCGCCGACCGGCCCTTTTCCCAGCGGCATACGGTCTCCTTGGAGACGCCGATGAGCTTTGCAAACTCCTCTTGCGTGAGGGAGCTCTTCTTTCGAAGGGCCTTGATGTTCTCTCCGACCCCCATGGCTAGATTGAGCGGGCCAAGGGGAGACAGAGGCAGTCGGGCCCGCCAAAGCCGCTTGTGAGTTCAAAGATCGATATGGGCACGAGTTCTATCCCGGCCTGTTCGAGGGCGGCGTTGGTCTCGGTGTTCTCCCCGTAAACGCAGACCTTTCCGGGCTTAAGGCAGAGTGTGCTCGCGGCATTGTTGGCCCTTTCGCGCTCGGCGGCAGCGGGGTTCGATCCGCCGCAGAGGATAAACCTCAGACTATTTGAGCCAAGTGCCATCCCAATCGCCTCGCGGATCCCTCCCTCGACGATTGCGGCACGGGTCGTCCACTCGCGTCTCCCTCGCGTGATTCGGTAGACTTCTGCCTCCTCCAGCAAAGTTCGATCGATGAGGAACGTATCGTAGTCGACACGGCTGAAATAGGTGTCTAAGTGAATGCAGAGTTCGTCATAGGGGACCTTGATCGCCCAGACAGATTCGATGGTCGAGTCCTTATTCCACAGCACCTCTCGTGCCAACGAGTCTATGGCCAGGGGCTCGGTGCGCTGCGAGATGCCGATAGCTACGTTTTCACTGTTTAGGTTGTGAACGTCGCCGCCTTCGAGATGATATGTAGATTCGTGCTTGAAAAACTGCGGCGTTCCCATAAAGGCCGGATGGTAGTTAAAAATCGTCTGGTAGGCGATGACCTCGCGGTTTCGTTCTGGCCAGTACATGTGATTGAGTGTTGCGCCGCTTCCTATGACGCTTACCGGGTCACGCGTGAACCACATAGTGTTAAGCGGGTTTACGAGAAGGTCCTCGGGGAGGTAAGCGTCTCCAGTCAGTGCCGCGAGACTATGCGCCTCCCTCTCGGTATCAAAGACCTGGCCGTAGCGAATGCCTTTGATGGCTGTTTGGACAAGGTCGAGAGAGCTTTTGGCGCCCTCGAGAAGATCGCGTATGGCCGATTGAAGCTCGATCCCCCCGACTCCGCACTCGGAGATATATAGGTCGATAAAAGACTGGCGGGCCTGGTTCGACTGATCGAGGGCTTCGATGAGCAAATCCTCGACATAGAAGAGCTCCACGCCCTCGTTCTTTAGGATGTCCGAATAGGAGCGATGCTCTGCCAGCGCTTTTTCGAGGTCAAAGGAGCTGTTTGAGGGGCGCAGCGTAAACACCTGGTTGAATTGTCCGTCTGGATAGTTGCGCGTTTCGTTGCCGGGGCAGTGCAGGAGGGCTTTCTGAAGCTTTCCTATTTCATTTTGGACCTGGAGAGCAGACATGAATCCTCGTTCCGGATGTAGCGTTATCTCGACTCTTATAGTGACACATTTTTAAATCATTTCACTTTTTGTCATAAATTGAGTATTCATAGATGCTATTCAAGACAAGGAATTGACATCAAATATCAATTCAAAGCAATAGTTGATAAATAACGTCAATTAAAAAACCGTTTATAGCGAAAATCAGCGCGCTGATGGACGAAAAGCACGCGGGGGATGCGGCTGATGAAAAAATCAAATCGCCGGCAGAGGTTACACCAACGAATTAAGGAGGGGAAATGGCAGAGACAGAGAAGAAGCGCGGTATCCGCGTTCCCCATGTATACACCATCATCCTTGCTTTAATGGCTATTTTTGCGGTTATGACCTGGTTGGTTCCTTCGGGATCGTTTGAACGTCAGGAAGTTAACGGTCGCGAGGTGACGGTCGCGGGTACTTATGAACCCATCGACAAGGTCTATACCGATGAGGACGGCAACGAGGTCGATCTTCGTCAAGGTGTTTTTGATGTTTTGGAAGCCCCTGCGGTCGGTATCCAGCAGGCCGTGGAGGTTGTTGCGTTCATCCTGATTGTGGGAGGTTCGTTCCAGGTCATCACCGCGACGGGTGCGATTACGAGCGGCGTGGCGCGTGTCGTCAAGAAGTTCAAGAGTAAAGACGTTCTCATTATCCCGATCTTGATGATCCTTTTCGCTCTGGGTGGAAGCACCTTTGGCATGGCTGAGGAAACGCTCCCGTTCTTCGCAATCCTCATGCCAATCATGATGGCCATGGGCTTCGACTCCATCACAGCGTTTATGACGGTATTTGTAGGTGCTCGAATCGGCTATATCGCTTCGACTGTCAACCCGTTCAACGTCCTGATCGCTCAGGGAATCCTGGGTATCCAGAGCAATCCCCAGCTTTGGCTGCGCATGATCGCGCTCGTGGTCCTTACGACCATTGGCGTCGCTTGGGTCATGGTGTACGCCCTCAAGGTCAAGAAGAACCCCGAATCCTCCCTCGCATACCATGACGACATCAAGAAGCGCGAGGAGTTCGGCGCCGACGGGAACCTTCTCGAAAGTGAGTTCACCGGCAGGCAGAAGGCCGTCATGGCCATCTTTGTGCTCGGCCTCGTTGCAATCATCTGGGGACTCGTGACCCAGGGCTGGTACATGAACGAGATCTCTGCCATCTTCCTGGCTATGGCCCTTCTTGCCGGTGTCGTTTCTGGCATGAATGAGAAGGAGATCGCCGGTGAGTTCGTCAAGGGTATCGCGGATTTCGCCTTCTCCGCCATTGTGGTCGGCCTTGCACGCGGCATCCTTGTGATTGCGAATGACGGCATGATCATCGACACGATCCTCAACACGCTTGCAACGGCTCTTGCCGGCGTTCCCCCGGTTGTGTTCACGAGCATTCTCTACGTGATCGACAACCTGCTCTCGATCCTCGTTCCGAGCTCTTCGGGTATTGCGGCGCTTACGATCCCCATCTTTGGACCCCTCGTTGAGCTCATGGGCCTTAATCCCGAGGCCGCTGTGACGGGTCTCTCCATGGGCAGCGCGGCCATGTCGCTTATCTCGCCCACGAGCGCCATGCTCGTTGCCGGACTCGGCGTGTGCAAGATCCCCCTTGGCCAGTGGTGGAAGGTCGCGTGGAAGTTCTTCGTGGTCGTTAGCATCGTCTGCTTGGCATTTACCGCCGTGTCGGGTCTTATCCCCCTGGCGTAGCCCATAAGGTTTTTTGGAAATCAATTAATCGGTCATCAAAAGAAAGGACGAAAAATGAGTAAGGGACTGAACGTTCATAGCGAGATTGGCGCCCTCAAGAAGGTGTGCGTCCATCGCCCCGGTATGGATCTCGTAAACATGAAGGCGGAGGATTTCGACCGCGTCTGGATTCACGACGCGTTCTATTTGGACTATGCCCAGAAAGAGCACGATCAGTTTACCGACCTTCTTCGCGGCGCTGGTGCCGAGGTCGTCTATATGGAAGACCTGGTTGCCGAGACGTTCGATAAGGTCGAGGGCGCGCGTGCGGAGTTCATGGGAAAGTTCATGAACGAGTCGGGTATCAAGAACGCCGCTCTTCGCCAGGCGGTTGTCGAGAAGCTCGATTCCATCAAGGACAACAAGGAATTTGTCCTCACAGCTATGGGCGGACTGTATGTGCGCGACCTCGAGATCCCGCATGTCGGCGGCTCTCTTGCCAGCCTGGACGGCGACGAGCTGAAGGGCGACGATATGGTCCTCTTCCCCATGCCCGCCTCGTATTTCTCCCGTGACCCCCTGGCTGTCGTGGGCAAGGGCGCTACCATGAACCGCATGTACTGGAATCAGCGCAATCGCGAGGTAATCTTCTACGAAACGGTGCTCCGCAACCATCCCGATTACGCCGGTAGCCCCATTTGGTATGACCACAACAGCGAGTGGCATATCGAGGGCGGCGATATCCTCAACATCAACGCCAAGACGCTCGCCATCGGTATTTCCGAGCGCACCCAGACTGCGGCCATCGATGAGCTCGCCAAGAATATGTTCTGGGGTTCCGATGAGGCCGAGATCGAGAACATCTATGCCATCAAGATTCCGCACGGCTATGCCTACATGCACCTCGACACCGTCTGCACGCAGGTCGATCGCGATAAGTTCACGGTCTATCCCGGCATCTACCAGACGCTTCGTGCCTACCGCCTGACCAAGGGCGATTCGGAGGGGGAGGTGCATATCGAGGAACTCGAGGGCACCCTGCAGCATATCCTCGAGCTTGCGACGGGTATGGACCATATCACCATGATTGAGTGCGGTGGCGGCGATCCGATCGAGGCTTCCCGTGAGCAGTGGAACGATGGTTCCAACACTCTTGCGGTCGCACCGGGCAAGGTCTGCGTGTATGAGCGCAACGTTGTCACCAACGATGCTCTTTACAAGGCTGGCGTCGAGCTGCTCGTCGCTCCCTCCGAGGAGCTTTCTCGCGGTCGCGGCGGCCCGCGTTGCATGACCATGCCGTTCTGGCGTGAGGAAATCTAGTCAGCGTTAGCGTATCTGGGCGGCGCGTGTGCGTCTGCGCCGCCCATCCCTCCTTGTGTGTTCCAACAACCGAAAGGACTCAAATCATGGCTCTTAATCTTTCTGGTCGAAGCGTTCTTACCCTGCTTGACTTTACGTCCGAGGAAATCGAGTACATGCTCGACCTCTCAAAGAACTTCAAGGATATGAAGCGCGCCGGTTATCCGCACCGCTTTCTCGAGGGCAAGAACATTGTCCTGCTGTTTGAGAAGACCTCCACGCGCACGCGCTGTGCCTTCGAGGTCGGCGGTATGGACCTGGGTATGGGCGTGACCTACCTCGACCCCGGCTCGTCGCAGATGGGCAAGAAAGAGTCCATCGAGGATACCGCCCGCGTGCTCGGTCGCATGTATGACGGTATTGAGTATCGCGGCTCCGACCAGTCGATCGTCGAGGAGCTTGCCGCCAAGGCTGGCGTTCCCGTCTGGAACGGTCTGACCAACGAGTACCATCCCACCCAGGCCCTTGCCGACATTCTTACCATGCGTGAGGAGTTTGGCGACACGCGCGGCATGAAGCTCACCTATATGGGTAAGGAGCAGGGCAACGTCAGCGACTCCCTGATGGTTATCTGCGCCAAGCTCGGCATTAACTTCTGCTCCTGCGGACCCAAGGGCGATGTCGAGGGCGCCACGCACTTCGATCCCGAGCTTCTTGAGCGCTGCCAGGAGATCGCCGCTCAGAATGGCTGCACGATCCAGCTCACTGAGGATATCGACGAGGGCGTCAAGGATGCAGACGTGATCTATACGGACGTTTGGGTCGGTATGGGCCAGGCTGAGGAGCTGTGGAAGAGCCGAATCGATCTTCTCTCTCCCTATCGAGTAACGCCCGAGGTCATGGCCAAGGCAAACCCCGGCGCCATCTTTATGCACTGCCTGCCGAGCTTCCACGATACGCAGACCACCATCGGCGCCGAGATTGCCGAGAAGTTCGGCGTGACCGAGATGGAGGTTTCCGACGAGGTCTTTGAGAGCGCGCAGTCTCGCGTGTTCCAGGAGGCCGAGAACCGCATGCATACCATTAAGGCCATGATGTACGCGACGCTTCGCTAGTAGCTGGGAAGTGAACGAACACTATGAGTAAACCGTACGGAAAGCCCGATCGTATTGTCGTCGCCCTCGGCGGCAACGCCCTCGGCAACAACCCCGTCGAGCAGATCGAGGCCGTGAGCAACACCGCCCACGCTCTCCTTGGTCTTATCGAGCAGGGCAACGAGATCATCATCACCCACGGCAACGGCCCGCAGGTCGGCATGATCCAGAACGCCTTCGCCGCCGCCCACGATGCCATCGGCACCCCCGAGATGCCGCTGCCCGAGTGCGGCGCCATGTCCCAGGGCTACATCGGCTACCACCTGCAGCAGGGCATCGGCCGCGAGATGCACAAGCGCTACAAGCGCTGGCACGCCGCCACCGTCGTCACCCAGATCGAGTGCGACCCGGATGATCCCGCGTTCAAGAACCCGACTAAGCCGATCGGCCCCTTCTACACCGAGGAGCAGGCCAAGGAGTTCATGGCCGAGGATCCCTCCAAGGTCTTCGTCGAGGATTCCGGCCGCGGCTGGCGTCGCGTCGTCGCCTCCCCCGATCCCAAGAAGATCGTAGAGGCTGACTCCATCCTCAACCTGCTCGACAACGAGTTCATCGTCATCGCCTGCGGTGGCGGCGGCATCCCCGTCGTCCGCGACTACGAGAACAAGGGCTGCTACAAGGGCGTTCCCGCCGTCATCGACAAGGACCTGGGCGGCGAGCTGCTGGCCGAGGACTGCGACGCCGACGTCCTGTTCCTGCTGACCGCCGTCGAGCATGTCGCCATCAACTTCGGCAAGCCCAACCAGGAGGAGCTCGAGGACCTCACCGCCGACGAGGCCGAGCGCCTGGCCGACGAGGGCCAGTTCGGCAAGGGTTCCATGGAGCCCAAGGTCCGCGCTGCCATCAAGTTCGCCCGTTCCCGCAAGGGCCGCACCTGCATCATCGGCGCCCTGGACAAGGCCGCCGAGACCATGGCCGGCCTCTCCGGTACCCGCATCCACGAGTAGTCTCTACTCCGTTGCCTCTCCCGTGGGCGCCAGGCAAAGCACCCACAGACTAGCCTCTCTTCATGAGCCCCGCAGTCCGCTCCGACTGCGGGGCTTTTGCTATCGGTAGTCATTGGGGACAAACCCGGCACTTGGGGACGGTCCTTTCCTGCCGGCAGCTTGGGACAGTCCTTAATAGCCATTGGGGACGTTCTTAAACGACTAGTCAAACAACAACGTTCACAACGACTACTCATTTAAGTCTGTCCCCAATGACTGCCCAATGGCTGGGAAGGCGCATCCCACACCGACGCATTGCCTTCGGGCCCTCTCCCCAGGCTCTCCATAGCTCAGCTGGACTCCCCGCAACCTGTTCCGAGTTGGCGGAACGAGCGCGACGTGGAGTGTCATTCTTTACCGCGTTAGACTAGACGCAGGGAAAGGAGGAGGACATGGATGCTCGCGTCAAGCAGCTTGTAAATATGATCGAGGACGCTCAGCCTGTCGCTGTCGCGGTACTTGCCAAGCGTCTCGAGGTAAGCGAGCGCGCCGTGAGAAACTATATCCATCGCGCAAACGACAGCCTTGCAGGGGTTGCACGCATCGTTGGCAGCAAGGGGCAGTATCGTATCGATGTTGCACGTGCAGATGAGCTTGCTCGCTTGCTAGACGGTGCGGCTCTGGCCCATCCGGGCATTCCTGATACGCGCGATGGCCGTGTGTCCTTCCTTCTTAACGACCTCCTCATGCGGTCCCAGTGGGTGACGATTGAGGAGTATGCGGATTTACTCTACGTTTCGGCGCGGACTCTGTCCAATGACATGCGTCTGGTAGAGCAGAAACTCGCCCAATTTGACTTAACGCTCGAAAAGCGCCCACGCTACGGAATCCGCGTTGCGGGCGGGGAGTCACAACGGCGCCTGTGCCTGGCCTCGCTGGTGAGGCCCGTGTTGCCCGACACCGACGATGCAAAGCTCGCCGAGCGCCTGCGGGCCATCGCCGCATGTGTGGACGATGCCCTGACGGCCTCGCCCGTCACGGTGAGCTCGCTGGCATCCCGCAATCTCATCATGCATCTTTACATTGCTCTTGGCCGCATCGAGCAGGGCTGCTATGTCCCAGCTGCAGAATCGGACGTTCAAAAACTGGAGGGAACGCGCGAATACGCCGCGGCTTTCCAGATTGCCGCAAACATCAAGGATGCCCTGGGCGTGAGCATGCCCCGAGAAGAGGTTGCCTTTATCGCAATCCATTTGCTCGGTAGGGGCACGGGCGTGCCCGAGAAGGGCTCTGCCGTTATCTCGGACGAGATGTGGGAGATTGCTTCCGAGATGGTACGTGCGGTCAACGATGAGTTTAGGTTTGACTTTAGCGGCGATCTTGAACTTCGCATGAACCTTGCTCGGCATATCGGCCCTCTGGGCTATCGCCTTGAATATCACATGCATATGGATAACCCCATGCTGCCCGATATCAAGACGAGGTTTCCGTTGGCCTATTCGATGGCAGCTGGCACCTCGCAGGTGCTCGAGCGTCATTTTGGCAGCCAGCCCTCTGATGAAGAGCTCGGCTACATCGCCATGGCATTTGCCCTGGCCCTCGAGCAGCAAGCCGACCAGCCGCGTCGCAAGCGCATCCTGATCGTGTGCGCCTCGGGAGCGGGAAGCGCCCGTATGCTCGAGCACCAGTACCGCAAGCAGTTTGGCATGTATATCGATTCGATTGAGACATGCGATGTCGCCCGCGTGGGAACGTTCGATTTTTCGCACATCGACTACGTGTTCACAACGGTGCCGCTCAACGTCAAGTTGCCCGTGCCCGTCCGCGAGGCCGATTTCTTCTTGGAGACGAGCGATGTCAACGCTATCCGCAAGGTGCTGAGCGACGACACTGCGCAATCGGACTCCGTGAGCTCTTTCTTTAGCCGTGCCCTGTTCTTCAACCGCGTTGAGGCGTCGTCGAAGCAGGCCGTTCTCCGATATCTCTCCGAGCGCGCCGTCGAGAGCGGCCGTGTCGATGCCCAGTTTGCCCAAGAGGTCGCCGAGCGCGAGAGCGCGAGTGCCACCTCGTTTGGCAATGGGGTAGCCATGCCCCATGGGATGCATCCCTTGAGCGCCGAGGCCTTTGTTACCGTGGGCCTGCTCGAACATCCCATTCTTTGGGACGAATACGGCCATGAGGTCGATATCGTCTTTATGGTGTCGTTTGCCCGGTCGGGCGGCGATGAGGCGCGGATCTTGAGCTCACTGCTCGCCGAGATCTTTATGGACCGCCAGGGGGTCGAGCGCCTACGCGAGCGCCGGTCCTGGCATGAGCTGATGGCGCTTGTGCAAGCGCATACGGCTTAAGACTTCTTTTGTCGATGACCCTGTCAGTCTACCTGCAATAAACCTCGAGGATTGCGGGCGGGAGATAGGCGTTTCGAATATTCAAGTACAAACCAAACATCACGGGAGAGGAGACCGTTATGGACGATCAGGGAACCGAGATGGTTTCGTTTCAGCTGGTCGCTGCAGCGGGAGAGGCACGCAGCCTTGCCTTCGAAGCCCTTGAAAAGGCAAAAGCGGGGGATTTTGACGCCGCCGCCAAACTCATGAAGCAGTCAAAGGATGCGGGAATCAAGGCTCACCACATCCAAACGCAGCTGCTTTCGACTGAGGCAGCGGGCGAGCATCTGTCGGTGGATGTGTTGCTGGTCCATGCTCAGGACCACCTCATGTGCTCCATGCTTGCTCAGGAGCTCGTGCAGGAGCTGATCTGCCTATATGAGCGCACTGCAACCAAGAACGCCTAGCGGCGTGCGGTGACTATCCAACCAATCAATGCGAAGGGAATCCCTTATGAAGATCCTTCTTGTTTGCGCAGCTGGTCTGTCTACAAGCATTCTGATGAAGAAACTCGAGAAATATGCGGAGCAAAACGGCATCGAGCTCGATATCGATGCGGTGGGTATCGGCGAGTATCAGGAGACGTGCGCCAATTATGACGTGCTGCTCTTGGGGCCGCAGGTGTCCTACCAGCTCAACACCGTCAAGCAGGGGAGCGGTAAGCCGACCGCGGTCATCCCCGCACAGGACTACGGCATGGGCAACGCCGCCAACGTGCTGGCACTCGCCCAGTCGCTGTTGGGTTAGGAGGCAACCATGGAAAAGTTCATGACCCTGCTTCAGGAAAAACTGACCCCTATCGCCAATTTCTGCGGCACCGAGCGCCACTTTGCCTCCATGCAAAAGGGCTTTATGAGCGCGATCAGCTTCATCTTGGTATCTGCCGTCTTTATGATCCTCGCCAACCCGCCGGTCACGGCCGACCTGGTGGCGCAGGGCGGGTTCTGGTCCGTCTTTGGCCCTTGGCTCGATTTTGCGACGGCCAATAAGCTCACGCTGCTCATCCCCTTCAATATGACGATGGGCATACTGTCGGTGATCGTGACGTTCGCAATCGCCTATAACCTGGCGGGCACCTACAAGATGCCCAAGCTTAACGCCGGCATGACCTCGCTGGTGATGTTCCTGATCGCCGCGGCGCCGTCGTCCTACTACCAGCTTGCTGACGAGTCCGTGCTCCAGGCGGTCCCCTGCACCTATCTGGGTGCGCAGGGCCTGTTTACCGCCATCATCGTTGCCTTGGTCTCCGTCGAGGTCACGCGCTTCTGCCAGACCAAGGGCATCACCATCAAGATGCCCGATGGCGTGCCGCCGTTTTTGTCCGAAACCTTTGGCGCCATCGTACCTATGCTCGCCAACATCCTCATCTTCTTTGGCGGCAACCTGCTGATCCAGATGATCGATCCCACGCTGTCCATCCCCTCGGTTATCGAGAAGCTGCTCGCTGCCCCGCTTTCCGTCGCAGTTGACTCTGTGCCCGGCGCACTGCTTATCTGCTTCATGACGCTGCTGTTTTGGTGCTTTGGCGTCCACGGCAACATGATCGTGATGCCCATCACCGCCCCGGTCACGCTTGCCGCCTTTGCTGCCAACGCCTCGCTCTACGCTGCTGGGCAGCCGCTTGAGTTCCACCCGGTACTCATGTCGATGGTCATCAACCTCATCGGCGGCACGGGCAATACGTTCTCTTTTGTGGCGCTCTGCGCGTTTAAGGCAAAGTCGCAGCAGCTCAAGGCATTTGGCAAGGCATCGATCGTGCCGAGCTTCTTCCGTATCTCCGAGCCCGCGATCTTTGGCGCACCCATCATCTTCAACCCGATCCTCATGATTCCGTTTGTGCTGGGCGGTATGATTTCGGCCCTGCTGTATTGGGGTGCAATCTCACTGGGTCTTGTCTCTAACTTCTACATCTTGGTGAGCGGCACGTTCCCCATCTTCGTTCAGGGCTTTATCCAGTGCCTCGACCCGCGTATCTGGGTATTTACGATCGTTTTGATCGTGGTCATGGCTGTGGTCTGGTACCCGTTCTTTAAGGTGTACGACAACCAGCTCCTGGCACAGGAGCAGGAGAACGCCGCGGCAGCTTCTGCCAAGGATACTGAGTAGCATGGGTTACTTTGACAGAACGTCTGCTGCCGGTATGCCCGAGGGCTTTTTGTGGGGCGGCGCGCTCGCTGCCAACCAGGCCGAAGGGGGCTGGAACGAGGGCGGCCGCGGTATGTCGCACTCCGACCTGATTCCACAGGGTCCCGACCGCTGGGATGTGATGTTTGGCAGGCAAAAGTCCGTGGATGATCCGGACAGGCTGTATCCATGCCGTTGGGGCAACGACTTCTTCCATCATTGGCGCGAGGACGTCGAGCTCTTTGCTGAGATGGGCTTTAAGTGCCTGCGTCTTTCAATTTGTTGGAGCCGTATTTTTCCCACAGGGATGGAGGCCGAGCCCAACGGTGAGGGCTTGGAGTTTTACCGTCAGGTATTCGAGGCGCTGCGCGAGCACGGAATCGAGCCGCTCGTGACGCTGTCGCACTACGACTATCCGTTGGCTCTGGTCGAGCGTTATGGTGGATGGCAAAGCCGAGAGATGATCGAGCGGTATGCGCACTACGTCGAGACCGTCGGACGTGCGTACCAGGGCCTCGTGCGTTATTGGCTCACCTTCAACGAGATCAACAGCGTGGCGCTGTCCTATCTCAACGCGGGCGTCACGCTCGAGGATGAGCGTGACCGTGCAGCCGTGACCGCGGCGTTCTCGCACCATATGTTTATGGCGAGCGCTCGCGCTGTCGAGATCCTGCACAAGATCGATCCCGCAAACAAGGTGGGTTGCATGATCGCTGCCGGTGCGACCTATCCGTACCGTTGTGCGCCCGAGGACGTATGGCTTGCGTATGAGGAGGACCGCGGCCGCTACTTCTACACTGACGTGATGGCTGCGGGCGCCTATCCTACTTGGAAGCTGCGTGCGCTCGAGAAAGAGGGTGTTCACGTGCCCTTTGAGCCGGGCGATACGGAGTATCTGGCCGAGCATACCGTCGACTTCATTTCGTTCTCGTACTATTGCTCGCGCTTGGTGTGCGCCGATGACCAGGTGATCGCTGAGAAGGCGGAGGGCAACGTGTTCCCGACGCTGCGCAATCCGTACCTCAAGGATAAAGAGACTGCCTGGAAATGGCAGATCGATGCGCTGGGTTTGCGCGTGACGCTTGCCGGCTACCACGATCGTTACCATCTTCCGCTCTTTATCGCCGAGAACGGTGTGGGCGGACTCGATGCGCTGGAAGACGGCAAAGTCCACGATGCGTATCATATTGATTACCTGCGCAGGCATATTCTTGCGCTACGCGATGCAATTGTCGAGGACGGTGTTGACCTGATGGGATACACGCCGTGGGGCTGTATCGATCTGGTATCGGCCTCGACGGGGCAGATGAAGAAGCGCTATGGCTTTGTTTATGTCGATGCCGATGATGCGGGCAAAGGCACGTTCGATCGCTACCGAAAGGACAGCTTCTGCTGGTATCAAAAGGTCATTGCATCAAATGGCGAGGACTTGAGTTAACCCTTGCAAGTCTGCTGCCCCCCGCGGCCCGTTTCGGCCGCGGGGGCTTTTGCTATTTACCTAGTCCCCGATGAGACCCTCATTCTGTGGGCAGTCGTTGGGGACAGACTTAAACGACTACTCATTTAAGTCTGTCCCCAATGACTGCGGAAATCCGGCACTTGGGGACATTCCTTTTCCGCCGGCAGCTTGGGATAGTCCTTAAAGCCCGCATCGATCAACTGCGGAAAGCGCATCCCAGAATGAGCTTCCAACATGGGACGCGGTTTCCCTTGGGGCCCTCAAACGGAAAATGCATCCCGGAAATATGCCGAAAAGTGGCTCTCAGTTTCCCAAGCAGGCCGCTAACGGAAAGCGCATCCCGCTATCGAACTTCAAAGCGGGGTGCGCTTTCCGTGCCAGCAGTTCCGGGCATCCAGAGACCACTCATTTAAGTCTGTCCCCAGTGACTAGTAGTAGGCCCACATGGCTTCGACTTCGTTGAGGACCTCTACGACGCCCCAGCGTCGGGCGCTGCGGCTGGCCGAGTTGGGATCGAAGACTTCAATCTGGTCGGCGTCGTCAATACCGTAAAGCACAATGTAGTGGCCCACGTTGGTAAAGGTGCCCGGCCGAACGGCGGCGATGACGGGCGCTCCCGAACGCAGCACCTGAGTCATAGAGTCGCGATCGTTATGAAGCTCCGTTCCGTTAAGGCCCAGCTGCCATGCGCCGCGCGTCATAAATGACCATTCGGTGGCGCCGGTGGGGGCATAGTTGCCCGCCTCGGAAAGGGCGCACATGTCGACCGGTGTCATATCGGTGCGGCCGGTCTTAAAGATATAGACCATGGTGAGGCAAGTGGGACCGCAAGCGTTTTCGCGAATAGTGCCACCGGCATAGGGCAGCTCCGACCACGCAGGGTCGATCTGATAGATATGGGGCATCGTGCCGGCTTGCCATTGCGAGCGCGGAGTCGAAAAGGCGAAAGAATAACCGGGCGCGACGGGGGCCTTGAGCAGCTTGTCCTCGGCGGTGGGCTCGAGACCGGCCGAGCCGTGGGACATACAGGAGCTCATAAGCACAAAGACCAGACAGATGAGGATAGAGCACAGTGCGAGGCAAAGCCGACGAGCCGGCAGGGCGGGGGCATTCACGTACGATGTCGAGCGGTAGGGCTTGCCGTCGCGTCCGCCTTGGGGATGCGAAAAGAAGCGGTTGATATGGATGCCGGGCTGACGTGCGCCGTTGCGGCGCAGTTGCGGAACCTCGGCTTGGCGCTGTCGAGTGCGCGCGCCCAAGCGGCTATCTTGCTGTGCGCTTGTGCCCGTGCTCGGACGGCCGCTCTGCCGTGTTCTGTTTGTCTGCTGCCGAGACGAAGGCCCGGGTTGCTCTTGAGGGCGTTGCGGATTGCTGCTCGTGGCACTTCTGGGCATCGGCGTGGTGCGGCCAGCAAGGCGAACGCTTTGTCGCCGTTGATCACCGTCGTTGTATCCGTATGCCATTCGTACCGCCTTGTCTCATGTATAACCTGTCTATCCTACAAAAAGGATGTGCAACAAATGGGTCCGAGCGTCAAAAGCTCGGTAAACGGTACGAAAGGCGCAAAACACACGGCCTCAAAAACATTTCTATATGCGTCCAATGAGCGTACGCCCGTCGGACGGGCGACAACAATGAGCGGCAAACCGTGCCGTTCGTCCCAAAAACGGCGCCACTCATATGCGAGTTCTGCCTTCGGTCGAGCCATAAGCGGTAGCGCGACGCCGAGGCCGTATCTTAAAGCCACGAAATAAAAGTGCGCGGCAAAACAGACCGCGCAAGGGGTGACGCCAAAGAGGCGTCAATAAGGAAAGGAGGGGAACAATGGCGGACAAGAACGCAGAAGTTGCAGTCGAAGGTAACGGTGGCATGAAGAAAACGCTTTCGCTCTGGAACTTCTTCACCATCGGTTTCGGTGCCATCATCGGTACCGGCTGGGTTCTGCAGGTCGGCGACTGGATGGTCGTGGGCGGCGGTCCCGTTCCCGCTATGATCGCATTCCTCTTGGGCGCGATCTTCCTCGTGCCCGTCGGAGCTGTTTTCGGTGAGCTCACGGCTGCTATCCCCATTTCGGGCGGCATCGTCGAGTATGTCGATCGTAGCTTTGGCCGTACGATGAGCTACATCACTGGCTGGCTCCTGGCCCTGGGCAACGGCATCCTGTGCCCGTGGGAGGCCATCGCCATCTCGACCCTCGTGTCCGAGATGTTCGGCAGCCTGCCCGGCCTTGAGTGGCTGCGCGCCGTCAAGCTCTACACCATCCTGGGCGCCGACGTTTACCTGTTCCCGACGTTGATCGCGCTCGGCTTTGCAGCCTACGTCATCTTCCTCAACTTCCGCGGTGCCAGCTCGGCCGCCAAGCTCCAGGCCTTCCTGACCAAGGCCCTGCTCTGCGGCATGCTGCTTGCCATGGGCGTCTCGCTGTTCACCGGTTCGCCGGAACACGCCATGCCCGTGTTCTCCCAGGTCACCGGTGCTGGCGGCGGCAAGCCCGCTACCGAGGGCACCAGCCTGTTCGCCGGCATCGTGTCGGTCCTGGTTTTGACCCCGTTCTTCTACGCCGGCTTCGATACCATTCCTCAGCAGGCTGAGGAAGCAGCCGAGGGCCTCAACTGGAACAAGTTCGGCAAGATCATCTCCCTGGCCCTGCTGGCCGCCGGCGGCTTCTACATGGTCTGCATCTACTCGTTCGGCACCATCCTCGACTGGCATGAGTTTGTTAAGAGCCCGGTTCCCGCGCTTGCCTGCCTCAAGGGCATCAACATGCTCCTGTACCTGGCCATGCTCGTCATCGCCACGCTTGGACCCATGGGCCCGATGAACTCCTTCTACGGCGCTACGAGCCGCATCATGCTCGCCATGGGCCGCAAGGGCCAGCTGCCCGAGAAGTTCGCCGAGGTCGATCCCAAGTCCGGCGCTCCCAAGCTCGCCTGCGCCGTTCTGGGCGTCATCACCGTCATCGGTCCGTTCCTGGGCAAGAACATGCTCATCCCTCTGACCAACGTGTCGGCTCTCGCCTTCATCTTCTCCTGCGGCATGGTCGCCCTCGCTTGCCTGCGCATGCGCTTCACCGAGCCCGACCTGCCTCGTCCCTACGAGGTGCCCGGCGGCAAGTTTGGCATCAGCCTCGCTGTCGCTGCCTGCGCCGTCATCATTGGCCTGCTCGTGGTCCCGTTCTCTCCCGCCTCCCTCAACATGGTGGAGTGGAGCATCGTGATCGGCTGGCTGGCCGTTGGCCTGGCCCTCATGGCCTTCACCAATTCCCGCAAAAAATAACGCCTAGCCGGGGCGGATCGGGTGCGCGGACCCCTCTCTTCCGCGCACCGAACCCGGCACCACTTGGGTAGCTTTGTGAGGCCATAACCCAACATGGCCTCGCCCACTATATGGATCCATAAGGAGGAACCATGTCCACTAAGTACGCAATCGTTGGCGGTAAGCTCATCGACGGTACCGGTGCCGAGCCGGTCGAGAACTCCCTCGTTCTCGTCGACGACAACGGCAAGATCGAGTATGCCGGTGCTATGCAGGACCTTCCCGAGGGTGTTGAGGTTATCGACGCCACCGGCAAGACCGTCCTTCCCGGCCTGATCGACACCCACCTGCACTTCTCGGGCAACCTGACCGACGATGACACCGACTGGGTCATGCAGCCGCTCCTCGAGAAGCAGGCCGTCGCCGTCAAGCAGGCCTACGACTGCCTCACCCACGGCCTCACCACCGTCTGCGAGATCGGCCGCTTTGGTATCCAGATTCGCGACTGCATCGACAAGGGCGTCTTCAAGGGCCCGCGCGTTCTGGCCACCGGACTCGGCTTCTGCCGTGTTGCCGGCCACGGTGACTCCCACCACTGCACCCAGGAGCTCAACAAGGAATCCCATCCCTGGGGCGACCAGGTCGATGGTCCTTGGGATCTGCGCAAGGCCGTCCGTCGTCGCCTGCGCGAGAACCCCGATGCCATAAAGATCTGGGCTACCGGTGGCGGCATCTGGCGTTGGGATTCCGGTCGCGACCAGCACTATTGCTCCGAGGAGATCCAGGCCGTGGTCGAAGAGGCAAAGATGGTCGGCATCCCCGTGTGGAGTCACTGCTACAACAACCACGCCGCCGCCTACGACTCCGTTCGCTTTGGCTGCGAGCAGCTGATTCACGGCTTCGATATCGATGAGCGCACCATGGACCTCATGGCCGAGCAGGGCACCTTCTTCACCCCGACGATCGCCTTCCTGCCCACCTGGTACGCCACCTATCCGCCCGTCTACGTCCCCGAGCTGCACGACAAGTACGAGGGCACCCTGGTCGAGAAGGAGCTGCAGCGCAACTACGACTGCCTGCGCGAGGCCAAGAAGCGCGGCGTCGTCATGACGATCGGCTCCGACTCCTTCTCCTTCGTCACCCCGTACGGCACCTGCTCCATTGAGGAGATGTACGAGTTCGTCGACAAGATCGGCTTCACTCCGGTCGAGACCATCACCTGCGCCACCCTCAACGGTGCCAAGATGTGCCACATCGAGGACGAGACCGGTTCCATCGAGGCCGGCAAGTGCGCCGACCTGCTGGTTGTCAACGGTGACGTCGCCGCCGACATCCACGTGCTCAACACCGACAACATGGACGTCATCATGAAGGACGGCTGGATCGTCGAGGCTGGCACCTTTGGCGAGGCCAACAAATACAGCGCCTAAGATACCGTTTGTCGATGGCTGGATGTAAAACACAGTTTTTGATTGCATAATGCAATGGAGAGGGTCGCTTGCGGCCCTCTTTATTGCTATGGGTGCTAAGGACAAGAGGGGATGACGGTGGATTTAAACAGGCTGATTCTGGGCAAGAGCTACAACTCTACCAAGGTCTTTCGTACGGCCCAGCATGTGGTTCAGGCCATCCTGCTCGGTATTGTCGTTCCGGCGCTTATCCTGCTGCTTATCTGGGATTTAACCGATAATCCCAATCCCGTTCCGGGCGTTGTCGTTATTGCCGGCCTGGTCATGCTGTGCTTCTTTTTCTCGTATGTCTTTGTGGTCCCCGACGACCTCACATCGAGCGCAACCGACCGTACGCTCGCCATCGCATCAAAAATATTCGCCTACACGTCGCGCGGCCTTACGCCCGAAGCGGCCCTGGGCGCCTCTAAAATCATCCTGTCCGAGACCATCGCCTCTGCCATCTGCTTTACCGATGGCAAACAGGTGTTGGCAAGCTGGGGCGAGGACTCGGCAAAGTGCCCTGCCGGCACCCCGGTTGTGCTCAAGACCACGCTCAACGTGATCGAGTCCGGCGAGCAGAGTGTATTTTCGCGCGACGCCTCCAATGAGACGGGCGGCTATTTTCCCCGCCTGCGCGCCGGCATTGTCGCGCCGCTTACCGTGCGCGGGCATTGCGTGGGTACGCTCGAGCTGTACTATCCCCGCCTGAGCAGCATCGATATGCGCCAGACGGCGTTGGCCTCGGGTTTTGCCGATCTCATCTCCACGCAGCTCGCCAGCTTTGAGCTCGAGCGCCAGGACGAGCTCACAGCCCGCGTGGAGCTTCGGGCCCTGCAGTCGCAGGTCGACCCGCATTTTCTGTTCAACACCATTAGCACGATCGTGTCGCTCGTTCGAACCGAGCCCGACAAGGCGCGATCGCTGCTCATCGATTTTTCCAATTACTATCGTCAGACGCTTTCTGACTCCGATACGCTCACCACGCTCGAGCATGAGGTGGAACAGGGCACCCGTTATATCAATCTTATGCAGGCCCGGTATGGCGACGGCCGTCTGCGCGTCTCGGTCGATATCGACTTTGAGGTGCGCGATTGCATGGTGCCGCCGTTTATCTTGCAGCCGTTGCTCGAAAACTGCATCAAGCATGCGCAGCGCGAGACCGAGCCGCTTTCTATTCGTGTTAGGGCTTTTGAGACCGATGACGGCTTGGAGATCATCGTCGAAGATGACGGCATCGGTATGAGCGAAGAAGTCTGCGCGCATCTGTTTGAGCAGCATCGCCGAGAGGAGCCCGAGAGCATTACCGCCGACGGATCCATCAAGCGAGGTTGCGGCCTGGCGCTCTTCAACGTGCTTCAGCGCATCCATTTCTTTTACGGAGAAGATTCTGGCATGCGCGTGAAGTCCCAGGAAGGCGTGGGAACACAGGTCATCGTCGAGCTGAACGGCGAGCCGCATGAGCCGGCGCCGATGAAGGTGTAGCGCGCGGTTGGATTGAGAGAAAAAAAGAGGGGAAGCGCATATGTCCGAGGGATGGAACATCTTGGTGGTTGATGACGAGCCCCCTATTAGGGCTGAGCTACGTTATCTGTTGGAAAAGGATGCGCGTGTGGGCCAGATTGCCGAGGCGGGCAATGTCACCGAGGCTGTGGAATCGATCCTGTCGAACAAGCCCGACGTCTTGTTTTTGGATATCACGATGCCCGGTCGCTCGGGAATCGAGCTTGCCGAGACGCTGCAGAACCTAAAGACGCCGCCGGTCGTGGTGTTTGTGACGGCATTTGCCGAGTATGCGGCCGATGCCTATAACCTCGATGCCGTCGATTACATCGTCAAGCCGGTCGAGGACGCGCGCCTGTCGAAGGCGCTCGACAAGATCGAAACCGCCCTGGGTGTTCGCCGCGCTGTCCATACCCCGCGCCAGCCCCTTCGCCTGACGGTGGATCGTGGGGGTAAAAAGGTGTTCATTCCCGTGGCGGATGTCTGCTACTTTGAGGCACGCGCCGATTTTTGCAACGCCGTCTGCGCCGAGGGAACATACCTGATCAATGAGTCGATTTCCTCGCTCGAGCGGCGCCTGGCCTCCGAGGGCTTTATCCGTGTCCACCGCAGTTATCTGGTCAATTTGGAAGACGTGCACAATGTCGAGATCGGCTCCACGGGCCTGATGGAGCTCAGGCTCGATCGCGTGACCTCGACGGTGCCCGTGTCCCGCCGTCGCGCCGCCGAGGTTAAGACGCACCTGGGGCTTGCGTAAGCGGTCCGCACGCCACCGTTTACCGCCGCAGGTTTGGCACGGGCGCGCGGTGGGCATAATGGGTGGCATCGAATGAAATCGAAAGGATCATTATGCCTGCGCTCATTACGCATCATCTGTTTGGCGAGGAAAGCATCGACCGTCTTCCGCAGGGCGTTATCACGTCCGACGAGGAGCGTATTGCCTTTATCCTGGGCAACCAGGGCCCCGACCCGTTTTTCTTCCACATTCTGACACCGCGTGTTTCCGACTGTACGCTGCTGGCGCAGGTCATGCATCGCTCGCGCATGTCTCGCCAGTTCGCGTGCCTGCGCGACGGCGTGTCGCATCTGCTGCCGCGCGACGCCAGCTTGGGTCGCGCCTTTGCGCTGGGTCTGCTGTCTCATTACGTGCTCGACCGCAACGCCCACCCCTTTGTCTATGAGCAGCAGTTTGGCATCGTGGAGTCCGATTCAGAGCTTGAGGATTCGAGCAGTCAGGTCCATGCCGTGATCGAGAGCGACCTGGATGTACTGATGCTGCAGCTTAAGCGCGATGGCGCTACGGTCGACGATTACCCGCCGGCGGGCGAGATCGTCACCACCGATCGCATCAGTCGCGTGGCCGGCGTGCTGATGAGCTATGTTGCCGGACGCGTGTACGGCATTGACATTCCGGCGGGGGAGTACGGTGCTGCCGTTGCCAATATGCAGCGACTTTACCGTGCGATTGAGCCGGCCGACTCCGTAAAGACGCGCGCGATCTCGCTGGTTGAGGGGTTGGTGCACGACTACTCGCTGCTCGACGGCCTTGCCCATCGCGTGACGACGGAGCTGCCCGAGCGCACCGGTAACCTGGGCCATCTGACATGGAAGAATCCCTTTACCGATGAGGTCTCGAACGAGAGTTTCCCCGAGGTCTTTGATCGCGCGCTGGTCGATTACGAGTGCACGGTCGCGCGTTTTATCGAGACCGGTGACATGGAGGCCGTGACCGGTCACGTCAACTACAGCGGCCGCGTGCTCGGCACCGACGAGGAGTTCGACCGCGAGGAGTAGGGTCCGCTCCTGTCTCTTTGCCGAATCCTTACCGGCGCCTCCGTGCAATTGGGGTACGATGAACTAGCTGCATATCGGGCGAATACGAAGGGTCCCTGTCCATGAAATACACCAAGCTCGAGCGTAACTGGGTCATGTACGATGTGGGAAACTCGGCCCTCGTGCTGCTCAATACCTCGGTGGTGCCCATCTACTTTAACGCCATCAATACCGGCGCTTCCTCGGCAGACCTGGTGGTCGCTTGGGGCAACGCGCAGACGATTGCCTCGCTGGTCATTGCCATGCTCATGCCCATTCTGGGCGCGCTTGCCGATTACGCCGGCAACAAGATCAAGTTCTTCTTGGGCTTCTTCCTCACGGGCCTGGTTCTTTGCCTGGCGCAGGCTATCCCAATGTCCGCCATGGCATTTTTGACTGTGTACGTGCTGTGCACCATCGGCCTCAACTCTTCTATGACGTTCTACGACGCCATGCTGCCCGACATTACCACCGACGAGCGCATGGACGTCGTGTCCAGCTCGGGCTATGCCTGGGGCTACATCGGTTCCACCGTGCCGTTCATCATCTGCCTGGCGCTTATCATGGGTGGTCCCGCTCTTGGTGTCCCCACCATGCTGGCAACGCGTCTGTCGTTTGTCATCACTGGTGCCTGGTGGCTCATCTTTACCCTGCCGCTCATTCGCACCTATAAGCAAAAGTACGGTCGCGAGCGTGGTCCCGAGGACACCATCGGCCACATCGTGGGCGGCGTGTTCTCCGAGGTCGGACACACCATGCGCGAGATTGCCCACAACAAGACCGTGCTGGTCTACATGATCGCGTTCTTCTTCTACATCGACGGTGTGCACACGGTCATTTCCATGGCAACCAGCTATGGATCGGCTTTGGGCATCGACTCGACCCAACTGGTGCTGGCTCTGCTCGTTACGCAGTTTGTGGCCTTTCCGTCCGCCATCATCTACGGCAAGCTTGCCGGTCGCGTGGGCACACTCAATATGATCTTGGTGGCCGTCGCCGCCTATATGGGCATCGTGCTCTTTGCCGCGTTCTTCCTCAAGACCGCCTTTGAATTCTGGGTGCTTGCCATTATGGTCGGCCTGTTCCAGGGCGGTGTGCAGGCGCTCAGCCGTAGCTACTTCGGCCGCATTATTCCCAAGGAAAAGTCCAACGAGTACTACGGCTTCTTTGATATCTTTGGCCGCTATGCAAGTGTCATGGGCACCTTCTTGGTGTCGGTCGTCACCTCGCTGACCGGCAACCCCTCGCTGGGCGTCCTGTCTATCGGCGTGCTGCTGGTGGTGGGCTTTGTGCTGCTGGTCCGTCTGTCCTGCATGTCTCAGACGGCAGAGCAGGCCGCATAGGAACTTGCCGGTAATTGCGTCCGCCGCGATACTCTTTTGGGGTTATCCGCAATAAACATTCTGACTTTCGAACAATGATTAGCCCAAGTGGGTATGATGGAGTCAGCTAGGTCGCGGGGCGTCGCCTGTGTTTGGCGGCGTCCCGTTTTTGTGTTGCAGGGAGGGTAAGGCATGAACGCCACGGTCGTGATTCCAACGTATTGGGCGGGCGATGACGCTCGCGCAAACGCCCCTGGCACCTATGACCATTCGACACGACTCAACGCCGACAATCCCGAACTCGACCGCTGCCTGGTCTCGCTTGAGCAGGTACGTGACATCCCGCGCATCATCCTTTTGGTGGTCTGTCCCGTTTCTGCCACAGCCGATGTGTCGCTGCGCGTGCACGAGATTGTCGACGCGCATCCCACGCTCAAGGTCACCGTTGTCACCAACACCCAGGCCTCGCGCATCGCAGACCGGGTTGCTCAGATCGCGCCTAAGGGTTCGGGCGAGTGCGTGAGCCTGCGAGGCTACGGTGCCATCCGCAACATGGGGCTAGCCTGTGCCGCTGTGCTGGGGCATGACGCGGTTATCTTTTTGGATGACGATGAGACTGTCATCGACGCCGACTTTATGAAGCGCGCGACCTATGCGTTGGGGCAGCAGACGCGTCAGGGCTTGCCGATCTTGGTCAAGAGCGGCTATTTCTACGATCGCGACGGCTCGCCGCTGGCTCCCACGGACAAGGCGGGCATCTGCCATCGTTGGTGGACCAAGCGCATCGAGTTCAACCGTTGGATGAAAAAGGCGCTCTCGGGCACCCGCATCTCGCGCTCCAACTACGTGTGCGGCGGCCTGATGGCCCTGCACGCCCGCGCCTTTACGCGTGTGGCCTTTGACCCGTTTATCACCCGCGGCGAGGACTTGGATTACCTCTTTAACATGCGTATGTTTGGCTACGACGTGTGGTTTGATAACGAGTGGACCGTGCGCCATCTGCCTCCGGAGTCCGAAAAGCGCTCACCGCGCTTTATGCAGGATGTATACCGTTGGTACTACGAACGGGCCAAGTTGACGTTCGCCGCGCATCAAAAGGAGCTCATCCCCGTTACGGCGGCATCGCTCATGCCCTACCCGGGCCCGTGGATTTCGCGCGAGCTCGACGACCGCGTGCGCAAGACCGCTATGGTCCGCAGCGTGTTTACCCGCGAGCATGAGGGCTACCTGCGCATTTGGCGCCATGGTATCGGCGAGGCAAAGGCCTATGCGCGCCAAAACGCTGCAAGCTATCTGCGTTTCCAGAGCTTTTGGCCCAAGATCATGGACGGGCTTTGGCGTGACGCACAACTGATCAGTATCCTGGAGGGGGCCGAATGATCGACCGCCGCGCCCAGCGCGATAGTTCAATATCAATCTTTCGCATCATTGCCGTTGCCTGCGCCATTTGCGTGCTGGTGTACTTTATTTTTGCCTTGGTGACCGGTATCGAGCCGATCGCCACGGTGATTGCCTGCGCGCTGCTGTGCATCTTTCTGTGCATCTTTATCTTTTTGACGCTCAATCCCGATTCGGTGCGCTCCCAGTACACCGAGGAGACGCTCTCGGTGGCCTCGGCCATGCTCGAGGACATTAAGGGCGGTCTGACGCAGGAATCGGCGCGTTTGGTGTGCCGGCGCATTTTGCCCGAGACGCGCGCCATGACGGTGGCCATCACCGACGAGGACAACGTGCTTGCCTGCGCGGGCGAGTTTGAGGAAAAACTGCTGCCCGATACTCCCATCCACACGCTTGCCACGCGCTACGTTATCGAACATGGCATCGTGCAGTCGTTCAACCGTATGGTGGATGTCGTGGGTTCGGACGGCTCGCACAACCAAGTCCCCGCCGGCATTATCGCTCCCATCAAGGTGGGCGATCGTACCGTCGGCACGCTCAAGTTCTACTACAAGACCCCGCGCGCCGTCGACCGTACCCAGTACGCGCTTGCCTCGGGCTTTGCCGAGATCTTGTCCACGCAGCTCGCCATCCACGAGCTCGAGGTGCAAAAGGAACTCACGGCGCGCGCTGAGGTGCGTGCGCTGCAGGCGCAGATTAACCCGCACTTCCTGTTCAACACGCTGAACACCATTGCATCGTTTACGCGCACCGACCCGTTGCGGGCCCGCGAACTGCTTCGTGAGTTCTCATCGTTCTATCGTGCCACGCTCGACAACTCGGGATCGCTTATTCCGGTCTCGCGCGAGGTCGCACAGACCAAGCGCTACCTTACCTTTGAGAAGGCCCGCTTTGGCGAGGACCGCGTGCTTGCGACGTTCGATGTGTCCGAGGACGTGGAAGATACGCTGGTGCCGGCGTTCGTGATCCAGCCGATTGTCGAGAACGCCGTACGTCATGGTATGGGCGATGACGACGCCCTGAGGATCGACGTGACCGTTCACCAAGACGGCGAGGATGCAATCTTGATTGCCGTGGCCGATAATGGCGTGGGCATGGATGAGGGTACCGCCGCCAGACTGTTTGACGAGCGCTCTGCCCGTCCCGACGCCAGCTCTCCCCAGGGTGGCGGCGCCGGTGTGGCCATGCACAATATTTCGGAGCGCATCCATCGCTTTTATGGGCCGCACTCCTATACGCGTGTCGAATCGGCGCCGGGCAAGGGCACCAAAGTGCTCCTTCATCTTGATTTGTCAGAGAGCATCTTTGACATTCAAGAGTAAAATAAAAGGCTACGGGCTCAACGTCATGCGACGGATGCCCGGCGTAGTTAGTTGACGAAAGGTTTTATCCCTATGCTGCGTGCGATGATTGTGGATGATGAGGCGCCGGCTCGCTCGGAGCTTCGCTTCCTGCTCGAGCAAACGGGCAAGATCGGCACGATCACGGAGGCGTCGAGCGTCCGCTCCGCCATCGAGATGCTTATGGAAAGTCGCGTGGATGTCGTGTTTCTCGATATCTCGATGCCCGGTGCCTCGGGCCTGCAACTTGCCGAGGCGCTGCATAAGCTCAAAAATCCGCCGGCGATCGTGTTTGTGACTGCGTATAGCGACCATGCGGTCGAGGCATTCGACGTCGATGCCGTCGATTATCTGATGAAGCCTGTCGAGGAAGCTCGCTTGGATCGCGCGATCGAGAAGGTCATGCAACGCGCCAAGCCGGTTACGGACAGCAAAGTGACCATCGAGCGTATCCCGGTGGAAAAGGGCGGCCGCAAGGTGCTCATTCCCGTGGATGACATCCGCTTTATCATGGCAAAGGACGATTACTCCTGCATCTATACCGTCGATGATCGCTTTTTGTCGACGACCTCGCTGGCGCAGTTTGAGGCCAAGCTCTGCGACTTTGGCTTCTTCCGTGTTCACCGCCGCTATATCGTCAACCTAGCGTGCGTCACGGACGTCGAGACGGTGCCCTCGGGCGCCATCCAGCTGGGCATTACGGGCGTCGACGAACGCGTGCCGGTTTCGCGCCGCCGCGTCGTGCCGCTCAAGAAGGCCCTGAGTCTCTAGCACGCTGGCCCCGCAGCCCTGTAGACCCATCGTCTGCGGAGCCGTGGGGCCTTTTTTGTATGTATCTGCCGAATCGTTTTTTGCGGAAGGGATCCCATGAACAGTGCAAGCGCCAAGCGTATCGACATCATCTCGGACACCCACGGCTATTTATCGCCTGCGCTCTTGGATGAGCTTGAGGGCGCAGACCTGATCATCCACGCCGGCGACCTCACGTCAGAGATGGACTACGAGCACCTATGCACCATCGCCCCCGTGCGGGCCGTCTTGGGCAACAACGATTACTACCGCGACTACGGCCCCGATGTAGACCGTCTTGCACTCTTTACCTACGAAGGCCTCAAATTCGCCGTAGCCCACTACCGCGAAGACCTTCCGGTGGGATCCGTAGACGTAGCCATCAACGGTCACACCCACGTAACCAAAGAAGCCCAAGTGGGCCGCTGCTTAGTCCTCAACCCGGGCAGCGCCAGCTACCCCAGAGGCACCCGAGGCCCCACCATGGCCAGAATGCTCGTCAAAGACGGCAAGATCCTAAGCACCAAGTTTATTGACTTGGACTAACCGCAACAAAAGGCAGAGCTTCAGCGACAACCTTAGACAACCCCGCCGAGGAGAACGGGGACCTCGAGCCGCGGAAGCGGCGAGGAACAACAACGACTCGAACAAAGTGACGGCAGGGAGGGTCTCCGGGGCTGGGGGCGGGGGTTAAGTTTGTCGCGAGTTCCGCACGCAAAGGAAAGCACTTAATGTGCTTTCCGTCTTGCGCAGGACTGTAGAGCAGTAAACTTAACCCCCGCCCCCAGCCCCGGAGACCCTCCCGGATGGCCCCAAAAATTTTTTCAAAAAAGTTGTTGCGCGCCGGACAGACTTCTGTGTATACTAATCCCCGCAGCGCACGCGAGCGGAAACAAACGCGAACGCCTGCCTGGGGAGTTAGCTCAGTTTGGTTAGAGCGCCGGCCTGTCACGTCGGAGGTCGCGGGTTCGAGCCCCGTACTTCCCGCCAACGCAATTAAAGCCACGTCTTCGGACGTGGCTTTTTGCGTTTGATGCACTTTGTTTCGATAGAACGATCGCCCTGGCGCATCTTCGCCCAGAATCCCCGCGCCTTCGGGAACGCAAATAAAATCTAATAAGTATATTTGTCTGAACAACAGCTTTGTTGCGCAACACCTGTTCAACGAGACAGGGGGTTAGGTTATACTAAATTGCACTGTAGGCCGCATCTGATGCATTTCGCTCCGAGCGCGGCGTTCAGTGGATATCCGATTTACCATTTGGATGTCCTAGCGGTCATTTAGCGTCTCGACACAAGCTCGGCCCCGGAGCTCGTTCGAGCTGTTCGTATTCCTTGAAAGGGGAAAAATGGACATATCGAGGAAGACTGATTACGCCCTTCGTATGTTGGCGATGCTTGCCGAGGATCCGGAGCGTTTGCTTTCTGTTCGCACCGCTGCCGAAGAGGTCAATGTTCCGTATTCGTTTGCCCGCTCGATTCAGCACGGTTTGGTCCAGGCCGGTATTGTGGAGAGCCTGCGTGGCGTCCACGGTGGCATGCGTCTCAAGGTCAGTCCGGACGACGTTACCATTCGTCAGGTCGTCGAGGCCGTTCAGGGCCCTATGGTTATGAATGATTGCACCGCACCCGATGGCGACTGTGCGCGCATGGGCACGTGCTGCTATCATCCCCTGTGGGCCGGAGCTCAAGCATTGATGCGCGACTACCTCGATTCCGTTTCGCTCGGCGACATCGTCGCTCACCGCCAGTTCCCGGCCGTCGATCCCAAGTTCGCCGACCGCGAAGCGTTTCCCGAGTACGCCACCTGTGCGTATACATGCCGGGAGGAATAGCGCCGCATAAGGAGCATAGATATGATTCAGGACCCCTTTCGTTCGATGATTCGTTCGGAAGGGGTCCTGCGTTATCGCGACCTTCCGTGGCGCCGCACGCGCGATCCGTACATCATTTGGCTTTCCGAGGTCATGTTGCAGCAAACACAGGTGCCACGCGTGGAGACGCGTATGCCGGCGTGGCTCGATCGCTTTCCGACCGTGCAGGCGCTTGCCCAAGCCGCGCCTTCCGATGTTTTGGACGCTTGGCAGGGCATGGGCTACAACCGACGCGCTCTGGCGCTCCACAAGGCCGCTCAGCGCGTTGTGGAGGACTGGGACGGTGAGTTTCCGCGTGAGACGCGTGACTTGGTCGCTCTGCCTGGTATTGGCCCGGCAACGGCGCAAGGTATCCGGTCGTTTGCGTTTGACCTTCCAGGCGTGTATCTGGAGACCAACGTGCGCACGGTCTTTCTGCATCACTTCTTTCCCGATGTACCGGCTGTTCCCGACCGCGAGCTGGTGCCGCTGATTCAGGCGGCCTGTCCGGCGGTCCCCGGTGCGGCGACCGACGAGATCGCTCCCTTTGCCGTGCCGCTCGATGATGCCGACACGCCGCGCGCGTGGTATTACGCGTTGCTGGACTACGGCGCATATCTAAAAAAGACGTTGCCCAATCCGTCCAGGCGCTCGGCGGGCTATAGCCGTCAATCAAAGTTTGAGGGCTCACGTCGCCAAAAGCGCGCGCATATCGTGCGCATGTTGCTGGCAGCGCGCGATGGCCAACCGGCGGGGATTACGCTTGCTGATGCCGTGGTGGGCGTTAACGATATGGAAGCGGCGGCTGGGCGCGGGCCGGTCGAGCGCGAGCTTGTCGCGGGCATTCTGGCCGACCTGGAGCGTGAGGGCTTTTGCCGAGCCGAGGGCGATCGTTGGTTGAGTGTGTAGCCCGCTCAAATCTGAAGAACGGGATTGTAAGGTTTAAATTCTCGGCTTGAGGGCATCCTAAAGGCGAGGCCGCTCGAAGCCTACGGGCGGCATGCGTTGAAGGGAAGTACACCTATGGATTTTGAGAACTCCCAAACCAAGAAGAACCTCGAGACCGCTTTTGCCGGTGAGTCCCAGGCACACACCAAGTATCGCTACTATGCATCCAAGGCCAAGAAGGACGGCTACGTTCAGATCTCGAACATCTTTGCCGAGACCGCAGGCAACGAGTCCGAGCACGCCAAACTGTGGTTTAAGTATCTGCACGACGGCGCCGTTCCGGGCACTCTGGACAACCTGCGCGACGCCGCCGCGGGCGAGAACTACGAGTGGACCACGATGTATGACGAGTTTGCCAAGACCGCCGAGGAGGAGGGCTTTGTCGAGATCGCCGAGAAGTTCCGTGGTGTCGCCGCCGTCGAGAAGGCCCACGAGGAGCGCTACAACAAACTCGTCGAGCGCATCGAGTCGGGCGAGGTGTTTGAGCGCGAGGGCGTGAAGGTGTGGAAGTGCCTGAACTGCGGGCACCTGCACGTTGGTGCCGAGGCGCCTGAGGTGTGCCCGGTGTGTAACCACCCCAAGGCGTACTTTGAGGAGCAGGTGGTGAACTACTAGCGCCGATACGAACGTGGACTGCGGAGCGCAGGGCGGGGAAATACCTTTGCCTCCCGCTCACGGCTCCGCAGGGTCGCGCGAGGCAAAGGTATTTCCCCGCCCTGTGCTCCGGCTTCGGGTCGTTGCGTGCTCGCTACTGAAAAGCTGATTAGAAGTTTGTGTGCCGCCTCTTTTGGGGCGGGGTTGATTTCCGATCTCAGCCGAACACATTGAGCGAATAGGCCGTTCCCGCAGCTAGCCGAACGCCCCCGAGGTCCCATTCGGGCCCCCGGGTCGGCATTTTCCCAGTTGAAGGAACGGTGGAGATGTGTTTCGATGGGTCCGGTGGCCATGCTCCGCCCGCCGCCCGGCACCTCCTCCCAGACCCAGCCGAACGGTCGGTTCCGTCTATTCCGTTTTTCCCTTTCAGGCTAGGACAGCGGGGCATCGCCCCTCTCTGCGCGCGCCCGCGCGATGAGCCCCGGCGTCAGGTCGAGCCCGTCGACGGGCACGTCCTCGATGCCGTACGCATCCAGCAGCGCCGCCGCGTCGTCGCCGAGCATCGCCCGGAAGGCGCGGGCGGGCGTCGCGAAGCCGAGCGCGCCGCGGGGCTCGGAGTTCACGTGCGACATCGCCAGCGCAAGGTCGGCCGGGGCCAGCCGGTCGAACCTGATGCCGCGGCCCTTGGGCAGCAGCTTCCTGATCTCGACGTGGTTGCGCTCGCAGGCGCCCTTC
>CAJMPX010000026.1:0-43226 GCA_905215365.1 uncultured bacterium
GCTGCGGAAACGCGGGGCCCGTTCAGGCTGTTGCGTTGAGATTGAAAATCAACCCTAGTCATTGGGGACGTCCCCAATGACCACATGAAAGCGCCCCCAAGCGGATGTGCTTGAGGGCGCTTCTTGCTTGCGAGGTTATGACTCGATGTAGTCCTTCAGCTTGCTGCTGCGGCTCGGGTGGCGGAGCTTGGCCAAGGTCTTGGACTCGATCTGGCGGATACGCTCGCGCGTGACGCCAAACTCGCGGCCGACTTCCTCGAGCGTGCGGGGATGCCCGTCGACAAGGCCAAAGCGCAGCTCGATAACCTTGCGCTCACGATCGGCAAGCGAGTCGAGCACCTGAGTGAGCTGCTCCTGCAGCATGGAGAAGCTGGCGGCATCGGGCGGAACGATAGCCTGGGAGTCCTCGATAAAGTCGCCCAGCTGGGAATCCTCTTCCTCGCCGATGGGGGTCTCGAGCGACACGGGCTCCTGCGAGATCTTCTGGATCTCGCGGACGCGGTCGGCGCTCATGTCCATCTCGGCACCGATCTCCTCGGGGGTCGGGTCGCGACCCAGGTCCTGAAGGAGCTGGCGCTGCACGCGGACGAGCTTGTTGATAGTCTCAACCATATGCACGGGAATACGGATGGTACGGGCCTGATCGGCAATGGCGCGCGTAATGGCCTGACGGATCCACCACGTGGCGTACGTGGAGAACTTAAAGCCCTTCTGGTAGTCGAACTTCTCGACGGCGCGGATCAGACCGAGGTTGCCCTCCTGGATCAGGTCAAGGAACAGCATGCCGCGGCCGACATAGCGTTTGGCGATGGAGACGACCAGACGCAGGTTTGCGCTGATGAGTGCCTGCTTGGCTTCGAGGCCCACGTTCTCAATGCGCGTAAGACGACGCATCTCGGCACGCGTGAGCTCGAGCTCGCCGGCATCGGCAGCCTCGAGCTTCTCGGTGGCCTCGAGACCGGCCTCGATCTTCATGGCCAAATCGACCTCTTCGGAGGCGGTCAGCAGGTCGACCTTGCCGATCTCCTTGAGGTACATACGAACCGGATCGCCGGTCAGCATCACCGTGGAGGCATCGATGCCACGCACGCGGGAGCGTGAACGGGACGTGCGCACGGTGCGCTTCTTCTTGCTCTTGGAAGAACCCATCTCGGCATCGGCCTGACGGGCCATCTTGAGCTCGTGATCGTCGAGCGAGCCGGAATCGTGCTCGTCGTCGTCATCGAAATCGTCGGTATCGGTATCGTTATCGTCATCGTCGACGTCCATGGGGGCGTCGTCGTTACCGCTCGCGGAGATAATCTGGATGCCGCTGTTGCGCAGCGCGGAATACACCGCGGTGAGCTGCTCGTCAGAAACATCGATATCCTTCAGGGCGACCTGAATCTCGTCCTCGGTTACCGAAGTCCTGTTTGAGCCGTTGCCCATGAGCTTTGCAACGTAGGATTCCAGCCCAGTACCCGTGCTCTCAGTCTTTTTTGGCACAGATTCTCCCTTCATAGTCCACAGGACTCAATACTTTAGCACACACATAGGCGTCTATACCCAAAAAGAGGACTGGATATAGGCGAGAATACGCTGGTTGACCACAACATCTAGGCCTGTTCGGTGCCTGCGGCCTCCAGACCGATCAAACGGAACGGGTCCGCCACGCCGCCGATAGACTTTTGCAGCTCGCGTTGACGCTGCGAATCCTGCGCGGCCTGCACGGTCAACGCGCGACGGGCCTCATCATCGAGCGAACGGTCCTGGCGCAGCTTGGCCTGTGCGGCACGCATGCGGCGCTTGATGGTGTAGAGCTCGAGCGTATCGAGCATGAACACGATGTTCGTCTCGGTGGGGTGCTTGCTCGTCGCGGAGATGCGCCCGGCACTCACAAGCGTTGCCGCCTCGGGACAGACCGAGCGCGCCGCATCCATGCAGGCTGCAGGATCGGTTCCCGGCGGCGTTGCCAGAACGGCCCATGCGATGGACTCGTGACGTGGGTCAACCCACTCGATAGAGCAGATGCGGTCGGCATACGTGCGGAACAGGTCGGGGTAGCTCGTGAGCATCGTCAACAGCTCGCGCTCCCCTGCCAAGGACTTGCGCTCAAGATCAGTAAGAACCATCGGCGCCGCCGCAGCCGGAGCGCCCGAACCATCAGTCACAGGCACAGCACCCATACCATCAGGCACATCGATCGGCGGCAGGTCGTCGACGACCTCCACGGGCGCGGCACCGTAGGCATCGAGCGGGACGTAGTCATACGGCTCTTCTTCGACCGGCGCGGACACCGGCGGCGTCGCGCCCGATGCCCAAGCACCGCGAGATGCCCCCTGCGAACCAGACGTCCGACCGCCCGCGCTACCAGAGCGCTCGGCTTGCGCCCGCTGGCGTTCATAGTTCTGCTCACGACGTCGTTCCGCATCTTCGCGCTTGGCGACATCGCGAAACACGCGACCCGAACTCGCGCGAACCGTCTCCAGATCCAAACCCAGCAGATCGGCAATCTGAATAAAGTATGTGTCGATCATATAGCTATCGCGCAGCGGATAGATAAGCGTCAGCGCATCTTCCAGCGCCTTGGCACGACCGCCCGGCGTGGTGATGTCACTCGACTCCTGCAGCGAACGGTAGACAAAGTCCATGAGCGGCTCGGCAGCGTCGATGCGCGCCTGAAGCTCCTGTCCACCATGCGCTGTGATGAACTCCATGGGGTCGTTGCCGTCGGGCAGCACCACGCAGCGCAGGTCCATCGAATCCTGCTCGATAAATTGAATCGCGCGACGGGCGGCCTTCTGGCCCGCGGCATCGCCATCGAACATATACACGATACGCTTGGCAAAGCGGGTGAGCGTCTTGACGTGATGCTCCGTGAGCGCGGTGCCCAGCGTGGCGACAACGTTTTTGATCCCCGCCTCCCAGCAGGCGATGCAATCGGTATAGCCCTCCACCACGATGGCCGTATCCTGCGCGACGATAAACTCCTTGGCCCAGTTAAAGCCATAGAGGTTTCGCTTTTTATGGAACACGCTCGTCTCGGCGGTGTTGAGGTACTTGGGTTGGCCGTCACCCATGATGCGCCCGCCAAAGGCAATGTTGTGACCCTGCTCGTCAAAGATGGGAAACATCACGCGGTCGTAGAAGCGGTCGGCAAGCTGCCCGCGCCCGCGGCTCACGGCAACGTTGGCGTCGATCATCTCCTGCGGGGTAAAACCCGCCTGGGACAGGTGCGACACCAGCGCGTTGCGGCCCGGTGCAAAGCCCAGGCAGTAGCGGCGGCAGACGTCGCCACCCATGCCGCGGCTGGCAAAGTACTCGCGTGGACGGCCGTCCTTACCGCGCATAAGCATGGTGTGGTAGAACTGGGCGGTCTCGGCGCACAGATCGTAGATGCGGGCACGCTTGGTACCGCGCTCGCGACGATCTCCGGTGTCATGCAGCTCAATACCCGCACGATCGGCCAAATAGCGGATTGACTCGGGAAAGCTCAGGTTTTCGCGCTTCATGATATAGGTGAAGACGTCGCCGCCTTCGCCGCAGCCAAAGCAGTGCCAGACCTGCGTAGCGGGGATAATGTGGAAAGAAGGCGTCTTTTCGCCATGGAAGGGGCAGCAACCCCAAAACTCATGGCCGCGGGGCTTGAGCTCAACCGTTTCCTGCACGATGGCAACTAAGTCGGACGCAGCGCGTACCTGGTCTTTTTCCTCATCGCTAATCACGGATACTCACCCCCTGCTCGCCCAAGTTGTGACGAATGTCCTCGATATTACCCTCGACGGTCGAGATCAACTCATCCAGCGATTCGAACACACGCGAGGGACGCAGCCAGCGCGTAAACGCCAGCGAAACGGAAGCGCCGTACAGGTCGCCCGTATAACCAATTAAGTTAGCCTCGAGATGCGATGAAGCGGCATCGTCGGCATACGTCGGCGGCAGGCCGACGTTAACGGCAGCAGGCCATACGGTGTCATCGACGAGCACCAGGCCCTCATACACGCCATCGGCAGGCACCTGAATGCCGTCGGGAACCTGCAGGTTTGCCGTGGGAAAGCCCATGCCAGAGCCCTCGTGACGGCCGCGAATAACACCGCCGCGCAGCATATACGGGCGGCCGAGCAACTCAGCAGCCAGCTCCACATGGCCCTGTCCCAGCTCATGACGGATGCGGGTGGCGCAAATGGCCTCACCGCCCTCGCAAAGCAGATCGTGACCATACACGTCAACGCCGTGCTCGGAACCCCAGACGCGCATCTCGGCAACACCAGAAGCACCGCCACGACCCAGCCTAAAATCGCTGCCAACGCGAATCGAACGAATGTCGACCACGCGTAACAACAGTGTGAGAAAACCGACATGGTCGAGTGCCGCAACCTCAGGCGTAAAGGGAACGGCCACCACTGCATCGACCCCGGTCTGAGCCAAGGCATGTAGACGGTCGGCCGTCGTCATCAATTTTTGAGCGGGCGAAGGACTCACCACAACGTCCGGATCGGGATCGAAAGTGACCACGACCGCCTTGCAGCCATGGGCACGGGCATCACGGACAAGCGCTTCGATGAGTTCCCGGTGTCCACGGTGAACGCCATCGAACACGCCAATGGCGATCGAGGCAGCACCCAAGTGCTCGCACTCATCAAACGCATCGGCAGTGACGATGCGAGCCTCATCCGACTCGCCTTCAAAAAAGATACGCGCGAGCTCGCAAGCGGACAACATCATCGAACACCGCCGATTGCCTGCGGAAACACGTGCTCCATGACAAAGCGGCCACTTTCGATGCGGGCGAGCGCCTTGAGTCCCCCATCGAGCACCAGCGCAAACGGCGCTTTCGAAGCATCGAAATCGGCAAGCGCACGCTCAACGGGAATGCGTCGGCCGCAGAGCAGGTCTTCGGCAAGATTGCCCGGCAAGTCAACACGCGTGGCGCCCAGGGCCGCAATGGGATCCAGGGCAAAGCCAGCCGCGGACTCGGGAGAAAGCTCCTCGACCGCATGACAAGCGCCAATGGAAACAACACCGGAGGCCGTGCGGCGCAGCGCGGAAATGTGCGCGGCGCTCTCGCAGGAGCGGCCCAAATCGCGAGCGAGCGCACGGATATAGGTACCCTTGCTCACTGAGAACGCCACGGTCCACACACACGTATCACCTTCGCCTCCCACGGCGATCAGGTCGGCGGCATAGACCTCGACGGGGCGCGGAGGTAGGTCCACCGCATTGCCCTCGCGAGCAGACTTGTAGGCGCGAACGCCATTGACCGAGATAGCCGAAAACGCCGGCGGCACCTGCATCTGCGGACCCAGCAAAGCGGCCAAGCGCTCACGGGCATAGGCAGGATCGCGGAGCTCGTTGGCAACAGCCACCGTGCGGACCGCCTCGCCCTCCGCATCATCGGTATTGGTCTCGGCGCCAAACGATATGTCGGCGACATAGCTTTTGGTATCGAGGGTTAGCATGCCCAGCAAACGAGTAGCCTGTCCAACACCCACCACCATGACACCCGATGCCATGGGGTCGAGCGTGCCGGCATGGCCGACGCGACGCTCATGGAGGGCGCGCCGACATTGCGAGACCACATCGTGGGACGTGCAGCCCACCGGCTTATCGACGGCGAGCAGCATATTCAGTTGAGAAGGCTTACGACGAGCCATGTACCATCCAAAAAGTTAAAGCTCGACGGTCACCGAAGCGGGATCCTCCCCTACCAGTTCGGCCAGCATGGGAAGTGCCACGGTGAGCGTCTCGAGAATCGTTCCGTTGTTGGAGAAACCGGCGGCAGCGGGATGTCCGCCTCCGCCAAAGGCAGCAGCGATCTCGGACACGTTGAGGTCGCCCTTGGAGCGCAGGTTGCCGCGCACCTTGGTATCGCCCTCAATGCCCTTCAGGAACAGGCAGACTTCGACGCCCATCACCGAGCGAACCACATCGACCAGGCCGTCGCACTCATCCGAGGTGACACCGCAAGCCTCAAGGTCACTCTGGTACGCGTAACTATACGCGACGCGCCCGTGGGCCACCGTCTTGATGCGGCCCATAACGATGGACTTGAGGTGCAAAAACTCAACGCGCATGCTCTGGTAGACCTCGAGTGCCACACGCGCCGGATCGGCACCGTGGGCAACCAGACGCGAGGCTGCATGGAACGCGGCGGCATCGGCGTTTTGGTACTGAAAACGGCCGGTATCGGTAACCAAGCCACACAGCAGGCAGGTCGCAACGCCATCACGTGCGACAATGCCGCAATTGTCCAAGAAGCGGTCGATGATCATGGCGCAGGCTGCAGCTTCGACGCGCCTCAGGCTGAGCTCGGCAAACTCCTCACGCGCCGGATGGTGATCGAAGCACACCACATGCTTGGAGCGACGAAGCACCTCGGCGGAATTATTGAGACGCTCGACGACCGGCACGTCCACCGAGATGAAGAGGTCCGGATTGCCGGTGTACGCAGATGCCGGCACCAGGCGATCGGAGCCTTCCATAAAGCGGTAAATGCGCGGAACTGGGTCATCATCTGCCAGCAGCAGCGCAATGTCCTTGTTGGGGAAAAACTTCATGAGCGAAAGGCCCAGACCCAAAACGGAGCCCAAGGCATCGCCATCGGGAGAAGTATGTCCCGAAATCGCAATGGAGGACGCACCCTCGATGAGCTCGATGATGCATCGCTGAATATCTGCAGACTCGCACGAGGCGAGGTCGGCGGAATTAGTCATCTAAAGCTGCCTCCTGGGCGGCATCCGCTATCGGATAGCCGTCCTCGTCCTTTTCGATCGCAAGCGTGGCGGGAACGTTTTCCAGCGCACGCGTGATGCGCTCGGCCTCATCGGTCGAGCGATCGATGCGAAAATCGAGCTCGGGCGTAACACGCCAATCGAGCGAGCGAGCCAACAGGCTGCGAATACGGCCCTTGGCGCTTGCGAGCGCCTCCATGACCTCGTCGTAGCGGCTCGCATCGCACGACACGAACACACGCGCGAACGAACGGTCCACCGCGACCTCGACCGCGGTCAAAGTAACCAGGTCGAGACGCGGATCGGAAACCTCAAAGAGCAGGATATAACCGAGCTTCTCGCGAAGCTGCTCGCCCAGACGGCGGGTTGCCTGCGTTTGCTTCATAGCGCTACCCCCTACTCGGTACGGGCAACCTGGTCGATGCGATAACCCTCGATCTGGTCGCCGGGCTTGATGTCCTGGAAGTTCTCCAGGCCAATGCCGCCCTCGGAACCGCTCTTGAGGCTCTTGGCCTCGTCCTTGTAGTGGCGCATCGAGGCGATCTTGCCGTTAAAGACCACGATGCCGTCGCGCACCAGACGCACGGAATCGGTCGCGGCGATCTCGCCCTCTTCGACACGGACACCGGCGGCGATACCGACTTTGGGCACCTTGAAGGTGTCCAGGACGGTCGCGGTACCCGTGGAGACCTCGACCTCGGTGGGCTTGAGCATGCCGATACGGGCAGCGTCGAGTTCCTCGAGGCACTTGTAGATGACGTCGTAGCAACGGATCTCGACGCCCTCGCGCTCGGCAGCGGAGCGGGCCTTACCGTCGGGACGGACACCAAAGCCGATGATGATGGCGTTGGAGGCGTCGGCCAGAACGACGTCGGTCTCGTTGATGGCACCAACGGCGGAGTGGATCGTGTTGATGCGAACCTCGGACTGATCCATCTTGTCGAGCGAGTCCTGAAGGGCCTCGATGGAACCCTGGACGTCGGCCTTGATGATCAGGTTGAGCTCCTTGACCTCGGCGTCGGCAATGGTCTCGAAGAGGTTCTCGAGCGTGACGTGCTTGACGCGGCTCTGCTCCTCGATACGGGCCTTGAGCGAACGCTCGTCGGCAAGGGCGCGAGCCTCGCGCTCGTCCTCGAACACACGGAACTCGTCACCGGCGTTGGGCACGGACTGCAGGCCCAGGATCTCAACGGCGTCGGAGGGACCGGCCTCGGTGACGGCGCGGCCCTTGGGGTCGAGCATGGCGCGGACGCGGCCGTAGGTGAGGCCGGCGACCAGCGTATCGCCCACGTGCAGGGTACCGCGGGTCACGAGCACAGTAGCGACCGAGCCGCGGCCCTTGTCGAGCTTGGCCTCGAGGACGTTGCCGGAGGCAAAGGTGTCCGGGTTGGCCTTGAGCTCGAGCACATCTGCCTGGAGCAGCACGGTCTCGAGCAGATCGTCGATACCGATCTTCTGCTTGGCCGAGATGTTGACGAACATGTTCTGTCCGCCCCACTCCTCGGGGATGACGCCGTACTCGGTGAGCTCCTGACGCACACGGTCGGGGTTGGCGCCGGGCTTATCGATCTTGTTGACGGCGACAACGATGGGTACGCCGGCGGCCTTGGCGTGGTTGATCGACTCGACCGTCTGGGGCATGACACCGTCGTCGGCAGCCACGATCAGAATGACGATGTCGGTCACCTTGGCGCCACGGGCACGCATAGCCGTAAAGGTGGCGTGACCGGGGGTATCGATGAAGGTGATCTTGCGGTCGTTGATCATGACCTGCGAAGCACCGATGGCCTGCGTAATGCCGCCCGCCTCGCCGGCAGCAACGCCGGTGTGACGGATGGCGTCGAGGAGGCTCGTCTTGCCGTGGTCGACGTGGCCCATGACGGTGACGACCGGTGCGCGCGGCTTAAGGTCGGCGGGATCGTCGTAGAACGAGAAGGTGTTCTCCTCCTCGGGGGTGATGATCTTGATCTGACGACCCAAGTCGTCGGCAACGAGCTCGACGAGGTCGTCGGACATGGACTGCGTCATGGTGAGCGGCGTACCCAGCAGGAACAGGCGCTTGATGATGTCGTTGGCCGGAACGTCGAGCGCCTCGGCGAGCTCCTGGACGGTAACGCCCTGGGAAACCTTGATGGCGTCGAGCTCCTCGGGGTTCACGCCCTGGGCCAATGCCTCCTCAATCTTGCGCTCCTCCTGAGCCTTGGCAGCCTCGCGCTCGCGCTTCTCCTTGCGCTTCTTGCGGCGACCGGTGGACTCACGAGAGGCCTCCTCGACGGCAGCGCGGGCCTCCTCGAGGACCTTCTCGCGGCTGTACTCCTCGGCCTCGCGAGCCATGCGGCTGTAGTGGTCCTCTTCGTTGTTGTGACCGCCCTTGCGCTTCTTGCCCTTGCCCTGCTTATCGGGGTTGGGGAAGTCCATGCCGGCAGCGACGTTGTTGCTGGCGTTGGTGCGATGGCTGTGCGGACGGCTCTCGGAGGCGTTGCGCTCGGAGTTGTTGTCGGAAGCGTTGCGATCGTTACGACGGCCACCGCGGCGGTCGTTGTTGCCGCCACGACGGTTACCGCGCTCGGCGGCGCGCTCGGCCTTGGCCTTGTCCTCGGCGTCCTTCTTCTCCTTGAGCACGGTCTCCTGTGCGGCGATCTGGTCGAGCAGCGAACGGAAGCGCGAACCGGAGTCGGAAGCGGGAATGGCGCGGCGCTGGGCCTCGCGGGCAGCCTCCTCCTTCTCGCGGGCAAGGCGCTCCTGCTCGGCCTTCTTCTTGGCCTCGGCCTCGGCGCGGGCAGCCTCCTCGGCAGCCTGGGCTGCGGCAAACTGCCGGCGCTCCTCCTCGCGGGCCTTCTCGGCGGCGATGCGCTCGCGCTCGGCCTCGGCAGCGCGTGCGGCCTCCTCGGCGGCAGCTGCCTGCTCCTCGGCCTGCTTGGCGGCCTCGACTTCCTGAGCGCGGGCCTCGATCACCGAGGCGAGCTGCTTGCGGACCATGGCGACATAAGCGTCCTCCAAGGTGGAGGAAGCGGACTTAGCGGGAATCTTCATATCGGCGAGATGACCCATCAGTTCCTTGGAGGTCATGCCGAACTCTTTGGCCAGGGTGGACACACGGACTTTTGCCATATGACTTCACCTACCCTTTCTGGCACCTTGGGTGCCTAGAGACTGAACGAGCGTGGGAGATGCGCCGGGACCTGCCCGGCGCGACCGCGCGCTAGATCAGGTCCTCCGCATCATCGAAGGCGTCGGTGTCGTGGACACCGCAGAAACGGGAGCCGGGACGGGCCTGGTTGCGGCACTGGATGCCGTCCTCGGACACGTACTCGCAGCGGCGGACGTCCTCGTCCTCCTCGTCACCGATCAGGTCGGCGGCGGGCTCCTCGTGAACGGGAACGTTCTTGAGGATGTCGGCGGCAAGCGTCTCGGACTTAATGTCGATGTGCCAGCCGGTCAGGCGCGCGGCGAGGCGGGCGTTCTGGCCCTCCTTGCCGATGGCAAGGGACAGCTGGTCGTCGGGCACGATGACGCCGGCGTAGGCCTTCTCCTCGTCGATGAGGACGCGGGTGACCTTGGCAGGCGACAGGGCGTTGGCGACGTAGACGGCAGGATCGGCATCCCACAGGATGACGTCGACGCGCTCGCCACGGAGCTCGCCCACGACAGCGCGAACACGGCTGCCCTTGGGGCCGACGCAGGCACCCACGGGATCCAGACGGTCGTCGAGCGAGTGGACAGCGACCTTGGAACGCTGGCCGGGCTCGCGGGCGATCGACTTGATCTGGACGGTGCCCTCATAGATCTCGGGCACCTCCTGCTCAAACAGACGACGCATGAGCTCGGGGTGGGTACGGGAGATGACAATCGGCGGACGGCTGTGCTCGCCACGAACCGGCTGCAGGTTGGAGTTGGGGTCGCGAACGTCAATGATCACGGCCTTGATATGCTGGTTGTGCAGGTAGCGCTCGCCCATCGGACGCTCGTTGCGCTCGTTCTCGTAACGGCGCTGATCGAAGTGCGGAAGCTCGGCCTCGACGCCTTCGCGAATCTTGACGATCGTGAAGTCCGGCGTGGACTGCAGCACGGTACCGCTGATGAGGTCACCGATGCGGCCGGAGAACTCCTCGTAGATCTGCTCACGGGCGGAGTTACGCACGATAGCGTTGATCTCGGCCTTGGCGTGCTGGGCGGCGATGCGGCTCGTGTTCTTGGGGGTAACGTCGATCTCCTCGAACTCGGTGAAGTTGCCCTCCTCGTCCATGGAATCGTCGATCGGCTCCAGGCGGTAGACGTAGATCTTGCCGGTGGTGCGGTCGATGGTCACCTTGGCGCCCCACTCAAGATGCAGGATCTCGGCATAGCTCTTGGCGAGCGACTGCTCCAGGCGGTCGATCAGGTAGAGCTGGTCGATGTGCTTCTCCTGGCAAAGCTCCATCAGGGCGGACATCATGTCGGATGCTGCCATCTTACTTTCCTTCCTTCGCGGGCTTGAAGTCGTAGGTGGGCTTCAACTTGCACTTTTTAACATCAGAGAAATCGAGGGTGACGGACTCGCCGTCCTCGAGCTCGAGGGTCACGTCGGTCTCGGTCGCAGCGGCAATCTTGCCGGCGTACTTGCGACGGCCCTCAGTGGCGGTGGAGGTGAGCTCACAGTTCTCGCCCACAAAGCGGGCAAAGTCGCACGGGCGGCGCAGCGGGCGCGCCATGCCCGGGCTCGACACCTCAAGCGTATAGCTCGAAGAGATAGGGTCGAGCTCCTCAATCACATCGCCGACCCACTTGGTGTTGGCCGTGACGTCGTTGAGAGACAGGCTCTGACCCTCGGCACCCTCGATACGCACGCGCACGCAGGGGGCCTTGGTGGCGCCCACGAGCTCGACGTCGACGATGTCGACATCGTGCTGGGGAGCGACGGCCTCGAGCGCGTCGATGATCGCCTGCTCGGTCTTGGTCTTGACCATTGCGGCACCTCCATCCATACAAAAAAGAAGCGGGGCCGAAACCCCACTTCTTTCAATTACAACTTCATTTGCAAGCAAACTATACCAATAGCTGCGGAAACGCGCAAGCACAGTACGAATCTGCAGGTCAGCGTGCGCACAGGTTCTCCACAAGAATGGGACAATTGACCGAGGAACCCCATGCGGCGCGCCCTCAATAGTCCCAAAACGGGCCATGCGTCCCAGCGTGCCGACCGAATCGGGCCCTATGGGCATTCCATCCCTGGGCGCACATCGGCCAGACTAGAGCCGAGAGGCATTCTGTAGCGAGAAAGCCTGCCGCACGCATTGACCGCACAACCTTCCAGCATCTCTACGGCAAGGAGGATCCATGGAACGCCTAGGCACCCTCTGCGCGACCGCGCTCGTCGTCGCTGCCTGCTCGTTCGCTCTGACGGGCTGCAACAACATCGATGGCAAAACCGGAACATGCGAACCGGATCGTGGCAGCACCAAAGCCATCGAGAAAACCGAACCCCCGGTAAGCTTCGACAAAATAGACGAAGACATCGACGATCCCCAGGGCCTAGGTCCCGACCCCCAAGAACAGTTCCCCATCGACCTTGAGGCAGACGAAAACGTCCATGTTACCTGCGTGGGCAAGGACACCGACGGCTACGGAGACGCCGCGCTCGTCTTTACGGTGACCAACAATACCGGTGTCGACATGATGTTTGGCGACGCGGACTCCTATGCCTACGTCAGCGGTAAGGTCTGCGACGTGCGCATGCGCCAGCAGGTCGCAGCGGGCGAGGAAACGCGCGCCATGCTCACCTTTGTGGGCACCTTCGACGACCCCGACTTTGATGTGAACAACGACCTCAACGACATCTACCTCAACATTTGGATGTTCGAAGAGGCAACGGGCAACGTTTACTTTAGGGACCTAGTACACATCCCGTAGAAGACGGTGCGACGCACTGACTAAGCAGGGCATACAACACAAAACGAGGGACGACCCAACCGGACCGTCCCTCGTTTATTGCATGCCAGCTTTACACGCAGCGCTTACTTGACCACCAGGTTGACCAGCTTGCCGGGCACGCAGATGGCCTTGACGACCGTCTTGCCCTCGAGCCACTTGGCGACGGCTTCCTCAGCGGCAGCCTGCATCTCCTCGTTGGAGGCGTCGCGGGCGACGTCGATGCGGCCGCGGACCTTGCCGAGCACCTGTACGACGATCTGCACCGTGTCCTCGATGGACTCGGCCAAGTCGAACTCGGGCCAGGCGGCGGTGTAGGCATTGCCCTCGCAGCCGAGCGCCTCATGCCACAGCTCGTCGGCCCAGAACGGGCAGATGGGGGCAAGGACGCTCACGATGTCCTTAGCCACGCCATAGCACAGCGCCTTGTCGCGCGATGCGCCCTCGGTGGCGTTAAGGTAGGCGCTCGCCGCGTTGACGAGCTCCATGACGGCCGAGATGGCGGTGTTGAACTGGCCGCGGTCAAAGTCCTCGGTGCACTTGGCGATGGTGCGGTGACGCTCGCGATAGAGCTTCATCGCAACCTCGTCGAGCGCGGACTTGTCGAAGGCCACGTTGGCGTCGCCGGACTGGACGAGCTGCCAAACGATACGCCAGGCGCGCTTGATGAAGCGGCTGGCGCCCTCAACGGCCTTGGGATCCCAGTCGAAGTCCTTCTCGGGCGGGGCGATAAACAGGATCGCCAGACGCATGGTGTCGGCACCGTAGGGCTCGATGACCGAGCTCGGGGGCACGACGTTGCCCTTGGACTTGGACATGGTCTCACCGTTCTCGTCCTTGACCATGCCCTGGCACAGCAGGTTAGTGAAGGGCTCGTCCACACTCAGCAGACCCAGGTCGCGCAGTGCCTTGGTAAAGAAACGGCTGTAGAGCAGGTGCAAAATGGCGTGCTCGATACCGCCGATGTAGTTATCGACGGGCATCCAACGGTCGGCGGCCTCGCGGGAGAAAGGCAGCTCGGTGTTGTGCGGGTCGGTATAGCGCAGGTAATACCAGCTGGAGCAGGTGAAGGTGTCCATGGTATCGGTCTCGCGCTTGGCCGGGCGTCCGCAGACCGGGCAGGTGGTCTCGTAGAACTCCTTGCACTCGGCGAGGGTCTCGCCGGCACCCAGGTCCAGGTTCTCGGGCAGCGTCACCGGCAGCTGATCCTCGGGCACGGGCACGATGCCGCAATGCTCGCAGTGGATAGCCGGGATGGGGTTGCCCCAATAGCGCTGGCGGCTGATGAGCCAGTCGCGCAGACGGAACTCGACCTTGCGACGACCGCAGCCCATGGCCTCGAGGTCGGCCACGATTGCAGCCTCGCCCTCGGAGTGCTTGCCACCGCGCATTCCGGTGTACTTGCCGGACTGGACGAGCGTGCCCTCGGCAGCGTGGGCGCAATCCCAGTCGACGGTCTCGGCATGGAAGGTGTCGATGGTCTCGCCGTTGGCCTCGACGGCAGCACGGTCGTCATCGTCCAGGATGATCGGCACGATCGGCAGGTCGTACTTGCGGGCGAACTCAAAGTCGCGCTGGTCGCCGCAGGGAACGGCCATGACGGCGCCGGTGCCGTAGTCGACCACGACGTAGTCGGCAACCCACACGGGGACCTTCTCGCCGTTGACCGGGTTCACCACGTAGCGGCCGGTAAAGGCACCGTGCTTCTCGAGGGTGCCCTGGGCACGCTCGACGGCGGAGATATGCTTGGAGTCCTCGACGATCTTGGTCACGGCCTCCTCGTACTCCGTACCCTCGACGAGCTCGTGCAGACGCGCGTACTCGGGAGCCAGGACAAAGAAGGAGACACCGAAGAGCGTGTCGGCTCGCGTGGTGAAGACGGTGATCTTACCCTCGTCGCCCTCGATGGGCTCGCCATCCTGGTCGCACAGGGTAAAGTCGACCTCGGCGCCCTCGGAACGACCGATCCAGTTGGCCTGCATCTGCTTGACGCGCTCGGGCCAGCCGGGGAGCTTCTCCAGGTCGTCGAGCAGCTCCTGGGAGTAATCGGTAATCTTGAAGTACCACTGCTCCAGGTCGCGCTTCTCGGGCTCGGTGCCGCAGCGCCAGCACTTACCCTCGGTGACCTGCTCGTTGGCCAGAACGGTCTTACAAGTGGGACACCAGTTGACCGGGTTCTTCTTACGGTAGACCAGGCCCTTTTCCCACAACTTCTCAAAGATCCACTGACCCCAACGGTAATAATCGGGACTGCAGGTCTTGACCATGCGATCCAGATCGTAGGAGAAGCCCATGCGCTTCATCGTGGCGAGAGCCTGGTCCATGTTCTTATACGTCCAGGCGGCAGCCTGCGTGTTGTGCTTGATGGCGGCGTTCTCGGCAGGCAGGCCAAAGGCGTCAAAGCCGATGGGGTGCAACACATCGTAGCCGCGCATGCGGGCCTGACGGGCCATGGCATCGCCGATGGTATAGTTGCGCGCGTGGCCCATGTGCAGGTCGCCCGACGGATACGGGAACATCTCGAGCACGTACTTCTTGGGCTTGCTGGCGTCGGTGTCGACGGCAAAGAGGTTGGAGTCCTCCCAGGCCTTCATCCACTTGGACTCAATGGCCTGCGCGTCGTAGGCAGGGATCTCATCCTTATGATCTGTGCAATCGCACATATCAGCTCCTTTAATCTTTAATGGGGTCGGTCGGCTTAGCTTTATTCGCTACTGCGGACAGTCCTGCGCAAGACGAAGAGCACATTAAGTGCTCTTCTTTGCGTGCGGAACTTGTAGCGAACAAAGCTAAGCCGCCCGACCCTAAGGTTAACTTGACTGATGATAGCAAATACAACAAGCGAGATGCCTGCGACTTGCAGGCATCTCGCTTTATCTAAATAACGTGGTTGATACTCAACCTTTATGTGCAACCCGTTCTAGAAACAACGGGTTTTCCAGGTGCCGCAGGTTGCCGTGAAAGAGGAGCGCCGCGTACTTAGGTACGCAAGCGACGGTTTGAACGGCAAGATGCGGTGCCTGGGAAAGCCGCTTATCGATAAGACACAGACTGCTGGGAGTCCTTTACGACAACGTCGTGGGCGCCGCCTTCGACGATGGAGGTGGAGCTGACCAGGGTCAGGCGTGCCTTTTCCTGGAGCTCGGGGATCGAGAGGGCGCCGCAGTTGCACATCGTGGACTTGACCTTGTAGAGCGTGCCGCCCACGCCGTCCTTGAGGGAACCGGCATAGGGAACGTAGGAGTCGACGCCCTCGACGAAGCTGAGCTTCGCCGCGCCGCCCAGGTCGTAGCGCTGCCAGTTGCGAGCACGCGCAGAACCCTCGCCCCAGTACTCCTTCATGTACTGGCCGTTGACGTTGACGCGCTCGGTCGGACTCTCATCGAAGCGGGCGAAGTAGCGACCCAGCATCATAAAGTCGGCACCCATAGCAAGGGCGAGCGTCATGTGGTAGTCGTATACGATACCGCCGTCGGAGCACACGGGCACGTAAACACCGGTCTCCTCGTAGTACTCGTCACGGGCGCGGCAGACGTCGATCAGCGCGGTGGCCTGGCCACGACCGATACCCTTGGTCTCGCGAGTGATACAGATGGAACCGCCGCCGATACCGACCTTGATGAAGTCGGCACCGCAGTCGGCCAAGAAGCGGAAGCCCTCGGCGTCGACGACGTTACCGGCACCGACCTTGACGTCCTCGCCGTAGTTGGCGCGAATCCACTCGATGGTGCGCTTCTGCCACTCACTGAAGCCCTCGGAGGAGTCGATGCACAGGACATCGGCGCCAGCCTCGATGAGCAGCGGCACGCGCTCGGCATAGTCGCGGGTGTTGATACCGGCGCCGACCATATAGCGCTTGTCGTTATCGAGCAGCTCGTTGGGGTTGGTCTTGTGGCTGTCGTAGTCCTTGCGGAAGACGATGCCCATAAGGTGATCGTTGTCGTCGACGATAGGCAGGGCGTTGAGCTTGTTGTCCCAGATGACGTCGTTGGCAACCTTGAGGCTGATGTTCTTGTCGCCCACGATGAGCTGCTCGCGCGGGGTCATGAACTCGGAGACCTTCTTCTGGTGGTCATCGCGGCTGGGACGATAGTCACGGCTGGTGACGATGCCCAGGAGCTTGCCCTTGGGAGTGCCGTCGTCGGTGACCGGCATGGTGGAGTGGCCGGTCTTCTCCTTGAGCTCGATGACCTGTTCCATGGTCATGTCGGGTGTCAGCGTGGAATCGGACTGAACGAAACCAGCCTTGTGATCCTTAACGGCCTTGACCATAGCAGCCTCGGACTCGGGGGTCTGAGAACCGTAAATGAAGGACAGGCCACCCTCGGTAGCGAGCGCGACACCCATGTCGACGCCCGAGACGGACTGCATGATGGCGGAAACCATGGGGATGTTCAGGGTGATTGCCGGCTTCTCACCGCGCTTGAAGCGGGTTAGCGGCGTCTTAAGAGAGACGTTGTTGGGGATGCACTGCGAGGACGAGTAACCAGGGACCAGCAGATACTCCGAAAACGTGTGGGACTCACCGGGAAAGAACGTAGCCATGTTTCTCCTTTTTCCATGCGACCGGTCGGCTGCAGGCCTCGTAGGACCCAGCCCAACCTTGGGCGCCCAATACTGGGGAAGTATCTTAACGCACTTTGACTGCTACAATGCATGGTTTAGAAAGAGCACACGAGGGTTTGACGCAGGCTTTGCGTTTGCCCAGCAAACACTTTAGCGGGGAGACGTGGAGCGTATGAAGTACAAGACGACGGCAAAGTTGGTCATTCAAGCGTGCGACAAAGACCTGCCGGGCGTGTTCGGTCACGGCTGCGTCTTGCTGCTGCAGGGTATTGCCCACGAACACTCGCTCAACCGTGCCGCCAAGAGCATGGGCATGGCGTATTCCAAGGCCTGGCGCATCGTGAACGAGGCCGAAGGGCAGCTGGGATGCAAACTCATCGAGCGCGACGGCGCCCGCGGATCCACGCTCACGCCGGCCGGCGAGCGAGCCATAGCGGTCTACGAGGAGCTACAGGCCGATATCAACAACGTCATCGCTGCCAAGGCCGACGCCCTCATCGCCAACATCAACGCGGAGTAGTCCTTTTGGGCGGTTTTTAGCCCACAGCGCCCTCGGGTTGAGGCTCGCGCCACAAAACGGGCCCATCTACTACGTTTAGTTGAATATCCACGACCATACCGGACATTATGAAATTAAAACCGCTGGTAAACAGCTTGGTAATTTTCAAAATAGGCGGGTGTGGTCGACCCCTATTGCTTAAACGTAGTAAATAGACCGTTTTCGTGACATAGACCCCGATTAGCTACTTGCGAAGGGCGTTATCGAGAGTGGCAGCCACCTGCAGAGGGTCGTCTGTGCCGGCGAAGAGGCGGATGGCGCTCCCCTGCTTACCGCGCGGGGCCGAAAGGCGCGTTGTTGAGCCGCCGGCGGGTGATGTGCGGAATTCGTCCGGCAAAGCGTCGAACAGCTCGCCCGCGCTACGCTCGATTAGGTCAAATTCTACTGCTGGGCCAAAGCCGTGCTCCAGGATTCCCGTTGCAGCCACATGGTCAGGATGCGAGCTCAACCCGGGATAGCGTACGTTGCGCACCATCTCGTTCGCAGCCAAATACTCTGCCAGCGCACGGGCGCGGTCGAAGTGAGCCTGCATGCGAGCGTCGAGCGTCTCGAGCCCGCGCTCCAGCACGTCGGCTTCATCAGCAGACAGGTCGAGCACGGGCGCACCGCAGCCCGCAAGCAACGCATGCGCGAACTCGGCAGCGGCATCCACACGATGTCGTTTGAGCTGCGAACGCGCTACCGAAGCGGCGACAAGCTTGCGCGGAGCTCTGCCGGCACACACGCGGTCGAGCGCCTCGAGCGAAAGAACGGCACCCAAGCGCAACGAATCGCACCCAAAGACACTAGCCACGGTGTTGTCAACCACAAGCAGTGCATGGGCCTCACGAGCCGCGCGACCCAGCGTGCGCAGATCGGGCACGCGCAGTCCAAAACCGCCAATAGAGTTAACGAACCACCACAGGTGCGGCCCCTCGACCTCAAACGAAGCATCAAAGCCCTCGGACGCAGAAGCAAACGCCGCAACCGACGGTTCCCCCACGTGCACAACGTCGAAGGCATCAAAGCCGCGAGCAAACGCATCGGCAAAATCGTCTGCAAAGGCTACCAAGCGATCCCCCGGCTGCACAACCCCCAGCTGCGACAGCGCTGCCGGCACATGCGAGGCCGCAACAAGACGCACCTCACGCGCACCAGCCCTTGCAGCCCAGGCCTCTTCTAACTGTTGCACGTCCACGAGACACCGTCCCTTAAATAATAAAACTGAACCAAATTAGCCATCCTGGAAGAGCACGCGCCAGCGAGCGGGCAGCGGTCGTGGCGAGGTGCCGTGAAAGAGGAGCGACGCGTACTTCATGTACGCGAGCGACGGTTTGAGCGGCAGATCGCCCGGCAGATGCCCGCGCAGCGTCGAGCGGTCCGGCGTTCGTTAGAACGCCGGAACAAAATTAGCCGTGATACTCGCCGTTGTATTGGATGAGCGTCAGGTCCTCAACGCCGTCGAGCGCACGGATGGCGTCCGCATAGGGCATATCCACGCCGTCCGAGAACACCTCGGCGGCCATCTAGACCTTGTCGCCGCGCATGGTCTTGGATTTGACGGTGAACTTGGTGCGCCCAAATGCACGCACGATATCATCGCCGGTGGTCTGGCCCGTGTAGTGGATGACCATCATGTACACGCGCGCCTTGTCCTGGTGGCTCGCAAAGCCGGCGATCATCACCACGATCACCACTGCCGTGAGTCCTACGAGCGCATACATACCGGCTCCCGCCGTAATGCCCGTGGTAATGGCCCAGAACAGATACAGCAGGTCGAGCGGGTCCTTGACCGCCGTACGGTAGCGGACGATAGACAGAGCACCGACCATACCGAGCGAGATGACCACGTTTGTCGAGATCGCGAGCGTGACCATGCAGGTGAGCACGCACATGCCCACGAGCGTCACGGCAAAACTGTGCGAATACACCACGCCGGTAAAAAAGCGCTTGTACACGTGATAGATCAGGATGCCCATGGCGAGCGCCACGAGCAGCGACAGGCCGATCTTGGCAGGGTCGACCTGACCAAACGCCTCCAAGACGGAGTTCTTAAAAAAGTCCCTGGTGCTCATGGTCTAAATATCCCCTCGGTTCTCAAAATCCGATTCCCAGTAATTAAATCCGCGCAGGTAGGCGGTCTTGTCATAACACAGGCAGTACTTAGAGACCGCCGTGAGTTCGGCCGCACCTGGCGGCACCATATCGCGCACGAGCTGCGGGCAAAACTCGGTAAACTTGACCTCCATCACCAGCTTGCCGGGCTCCAGCACGGGCAATGCAGGCAAGGTCGCGTCAAAGATGTCAAAGCTTCCCACCGCGGCACGCACGTTGCTATCAAAGGTAATGCGCACGGTGCCCTCGTCCATCACCCACGGCTCGCGCTCGTAGTCCACGATGGTCCGCGGGCGCATCATGTTGCAGATGCACTCGATGTAGAACTCGCGACAGAGCGGATAGGGGCTCCTCAGCAAAAAGTCGTAGTCGCCGGCCAGAATCTGCTCAAACTCGCCACGCGTGAGTGGCGCGTCCTCCTTGTAGATCCAGCTGCCGTACTTCTTTTTGCGCTCGAGCTTAATCACCTTGTCGCTGCCGTTATAGATGCGCACGCGATACTTTTTGCGCATGAGAATACCGGCGTCTTTTTCCTCGTAGGCCGAGTTGCAGTAGTCGTCAAAGTACAGGCTGCGAATGGTGTAACCGCCCGCCCGCGCATGCTTGTCCAGCTTAAACACCGGCGCCATGCGGCAGGCAAGCGCGGCGTGCTCGCCCTGGTTAATGAGATATTTGAGCTCGTGGCGGTAACGCTCCTGCGTGGCACGCACGGGCGGAGCCGCCAGGCGCTCAAGCAGCGCGCTAGCCCTCCTCATACGTGTCCTCCACGACCTTACCGCCGTCTTGCACGTAAAAACACTTCATGCCATAGTGCTTGCCGTCGTCGGTCACATAATAGTCAAACGCATCTTGCGTATAGCCGTCGGAGTTGGTGGCGCGCACGCGAACAAAATACTGGCCGGCATCGGGCGCATCACAGGTCACCTCGGGAAGCAGCACGTCCTCGGCCTTAAAAAGCACGTCGCTTATGGCATAGTCGCGCGCCAGCTCCACGGTATAGCGAATGTCACGCGCCTTAAAGTCGTAGGACGCATCCCAGTTAATGCGCAGCTTACCATTATCAATCTGCGGCACGCCAATGTAGAACGGCATGGGCTTTTTATAGCTCTCACGAAAGCTCTTATAGTTCTCCTCGATCTCGGAGGGAATCGCCGCGGCAATCTGCTCGTATTGGTCCTTGGTGACAGGCAGATTGTCGATATCGGGCGAAGCAAAGACCAGCGATTCGGTAACCTCGCGATAATGTTTGATCATCTTGCTCAGGCGCGCCTCGGTCATATACGAGCGCAGGTCCTTTACGGCGCGGTCCAGTTCGCTGCGGAACGATTTGCTGCGCAGTGCACGATTGAATAGCACGTTGCCCCAGTAGTTGCTTACGCCGCGCTCCCAGCTCGCGTAGTCCGAAAACCCGGTAAGAGAAAGCTCCAGCTTACGCAGCATGCCGTCGTTATCCCAATCTAAAAAATACCAGGTATTGGAGTTGAGCGGACTGTACAGATAGCAGTTGCGGCTCTGCGTATCGCAGTTGCCTGTCAGAATCTGAAACGCCAGCCAATAGACCAGATTCTCGGTATCAAAGTAGGTGTCGAGCACGTCATCGATCTTTTGAGATTCGTCGTTGAGCGCATCGAGCATCTCGATGAGCTTGGTGTGGTCCGTATCGCCCTTAATCTCGAGCATGCCCTCAAAGCTTGCCTGGTTGTAGCCGGGATCGTCGGCAAGCTTAATGGTATCCTCGTAGCGATGGAAATCAAAGCTATTCACCTTGTACAGGTGCCCGCTCTTATCCAGGCCATGTGCCTTAAGCGCCGTCTTGTTGAGCTGCTCCACCTGCGTATACAGGCCGTAGTCCTCAAAGGTATCGTTAGACTTTTCGGTCTGGTCGCACACCCACAGATGCACAAACTGCGTGCGCAAGCCCATCATCTGGGGAATTCCGCGGATAAGGTCGTAGGCCATCTTGTTGCGAAAACGCATACCCTCGCCCATGTGCTTGTTGAGCGCAATCGCGCGCTGCTGGCGCCAGGTGCCCTTGCCTTTTTTGAGCTCCACCTTGTAATTCTTTTGCGTGTAGGAGCTCGATGTCTGGCCGCGCACCTGCACGGTGGCATTGGGCGCGTCCTCGCCATAGCCAACCTCGCCGGCCACCGGGCCGTCTTCGTCGCCCGGCTGCAGCAGGCCCATAACCTGATAGCGCGTCACGCCCATGTCGGCATAGTCATACACCGAGTACGTGTTGATCTCGGCCCAGCTATGGTCCGTGTTCTCGGAGCTGTTGCCGCGAGAGACCGTCAGATACATGGTCACAAGGCCCGAGTCATCATAGACCTCGTACAGCTCGTCCTTATCGCGCAGATGCTTGGACTGGTCGGAGGCCTCGGCCTTTTTAATCTTGTCCTGCTTTTTTACCTTATTTGTCGAGGATTCGTCCTGAGATGAGCAGCCCGAAAGCAGCAGCGCGCCGGCAGCCGCCTCGATCAGACAGCGGCGAGACATCAACTTATCGATCATCAGAACCTCCCCAATGGTTACGGTACACGCGAACTACTGCGCGCTGAAACGCGCCGTGCGGCACGCCCTTGCGGCGGCACTCCTCATAGCGCTGCTCGGCACGGTCGAGCAAGCGGCCCAGCTGTGTAAAACGACCCGTTTTGTCGGTCGCCACAATGGGCTGCTGACTCAGGATACGATACGGTAAGTTGGCGGTATAGGTATCGAGCCGCAGCAGCGCCACGATAAAAAACACCACCGCACCCAACAAAAAGCCAAAGCCGTAAAACTGCTGCGGCAAAAGCAACGACACGGCGGTCGCCAGCCCTGCCACACCGGCAAACAGGCCCGAGGCCAGAACGGCTCCCTTGTAGTCGGTAAAGTACAGCAAGATAAGCAGGATCGTGTTGCCCACGGCATACAGGCCGTAGCCTACGCATAACGTGCGAAAATACCCGTGCATAAGATTGTTAAAGCCCAGCGGCAGGGCCGAGAGCACTGTAATCTCGAGCGAGATGACCGCCGCGGTCACAAACAGCTGCTTGAGCGCGCAAAAGCGCAGTTCGCTGTTGAGCGTGGAGAGCATCTCCTCCTCGGCCACCACAATATCGCCCACCACGCCGCCGTCGTTGAACAGGCTGTAGTAGTCACGGTAGCGCGGATAGAAATTGACCTCGACCGACACCACAAAGTTGACGGTCGTGACGAGTGTGGTCAAAAACGCAATGAGTGCCGGAACGTCATGGTAAGGAGCCCCGTAAAACAGGCCTTTGATCTGCACGCCAATAGGGCCCGCCCAGATAATAACCAGGTGTACGAAAAGCCCCAAGTTGGTAAACAGCCCCGTAAGCGCAAGCGGCATAAATTGGTCGAGCCAGCGCAAAAAACGCCAGGGACTCCGATCACTCTGTGGAAAATACCGGTACAGCAGTACCACATCCCAGGCAAGCATGACGCCGTAGCCTAGGGCGATTGACGCCAACAGGCCCTCGACCGGCGGCAGTCCCAACGTCAGCGCTGCCAGGGCGCACAGGCACGCCACGCCAATGGCGGCCGCAAAGCTGCACAGAATGCCACGATAATCTTTGATGGCCGTGAGATAGCTCATGCCGTTCCAGTTGACGATCATGATGTTGAAGAGCCACAGGCACAGCAGCCCCTGCAGCAGCGTGGCCCCCGAGAACAGCAAAAAGACGCCGTAGAGCACCGTGCCCGCAACGAGCATGATGGCATTAGATCCCCAAAACGAAGGCAGGATCTCATCCTCGCGCTCGGCAAAGAGCATGTCGGCCAAAAAGCGCGTGACCGGCATGGAGAAAAAGCTTGTGAGCGTAAGCGAGGCCAGCAGTGTATAGGTCACCATGCACACCAGCAGATCCTGGTTGGCGCGCCCCACGCCCCACAGACCGCACAGCACCAAGATACCCACCTGGAGCAGCACGCCCAGCAGCATGGGGCCCGTGCACACAATGCCAGCGTAGCCATAGGCGCGCATCGTGGCAAACAGACCCTTGCGCCTAAACAGGCGCTTGAGCTCAAAACCGATTCCGGCCACCGGCTACTCCCCCTCTCTGGGCAGGTCAAACGCTTGCGCCGTCTCGTCGTACAGCGCGCGATAGTTGGCGAGCATCTGCTCGTGCAAAAAGTACGTGGCAACGCGACGCTGGCCACGCTCCCCCATCTCAATACGACGGGCCCGGCTCACGCACATGCGCTCCATGGCATCGGCCAAGCCCTTGCGATACATGGGCGGAGTCACAAAACCTGCCACGCCAAAGTCATCGCCCGGGGCGCCTTCGAGCAGCTCGCGGCAGCAGCCCACCTCGGTCGTCACGCAGGGACGGCGCGCTGCAAGCGACTCCAGCACGCTGAGCGGCTGGCCCTCGGAGATGCTCGTCAAAATGGTAAAGTCGAGCTTTTCCATGTACTCGACCACGTTGACGCGCCCGGTAAAGATCAGATCGCGCACGCCCAGGGTATCGACCAGCGCGTGACACTCGGCACCGTACTCCTCGTCGTCCACGCCGCCCATAATGTGCAGGCGCACCTTAGGCAGGCGCTCGTGCAGTTCAAAGAAGGCATAGATCATGGTCTTGACGTCCTTGATGGGCGCCAGGCGCACCACCGCGCCAATATCCACCCAGCCGTCATCGGGCTTTAAGGGAATGTCCTTAAAGCGATCGAACTGGATGCCGTTGGGGATGACCAGGCACTTGTCCGCATCGCAGCCCATGTCGATCTGCGTCTTACGGGCGTTATGGAACAAACTGGTCACGCGGAAGGCGCGACGGTAGATCTCCTCCGAAAGCAGGTAGAAAAAGCGGATCCAGCGGTCCTTAAACGACGGCACGACCCAGTCGGCACGAATGATCTCTTCCTCGCGCTCGCGGGTATAAATGCCGTGCTCGGTCAGCAGCACCGGAGCCTGGTGAACGCTTGAGCCCAGACAGGCGAGCAGGCCGCCGTAGCCGGTCGAGATGGCGTGGTACACATCGGCCACCGGCACCTCGCTGCCCAGAAGGTAGAGCACGGGCAGCAGCATGGAGCGCATGGTGTGGAATGCATCGGCAAAGGGCGTGTATGGGTACTCGGCCAGGCACACGTCGCGAAAGATATCCATAAACGTGCGGCTCTGCAAAAACGATAGCGGATGCACGCGACGGCGCTGGAAGATATCAAATAGCACGTCCCAGTCCGGATTAGAAAGCGACACCAGGCGGCGCAGCGCCTCGCGCTCGCGGTCGTTAAAGTCGGCCTCTTCTTGCTCGCCCGAAAGCCGCAGGGCGTCATCCAGAAATACCTCGTGCACCTCGACCACGTTGCCGGGCAGCTCGTAGACAAACTTGCCGCGGTCGGCAGCATGCGCGCCAATCACCCACAGCACAAACTCGTGCTCGGGCATGGCCTGTATGTAGCCATGCATCCAGGTAGATACGCCGCCGTGCACATAGGGGTAGCAACCCTCGAGTACCAAACAGATTCTCATTTGTCGCCACCCTCCTTGCGTGCAATGGTCACCGTCTTGTCCGTGGCTTTAACCAGGTACAGATCGCCCGTCAGATGCGTAATCTCGCCACCCGTGACTGCACCCGGCTCGCCGTTGTTGGCGCGGAACATCAGCCACGCCTCGTCGTGGAAATTGCCTAAGCTGAGCGTCCAGGCATCCGCACTGGTATCCATGCTCACCGTCACGGACGAAAAACGCTGGATAGCGCCCGAGCATTCCGAACCGGTTTGTTTGCGCAGGTCGGGCGCAGCCTTAGTAAGCCAATCCAGGTAGTCGGTCAAGCCGCCCTTGTAGACCTCCCAGCCCTCCTTAGCGCCGCGATCGGGATCCAGTAGGTCGTCCGGATGCATAAAGTGCGTGCTCACGTAGTGCATGTTGAGCTCGGACACCGCGGCCAGACGCATGTAGGAATCGTCGACCATGCCGCCCGAGACAATACGCGGCTGCTCCACAATGCCATCGCTCGCCACGCCAAACTCCTGCACGTACGGCAGGTCGGTGCCATCCTCAAAATACGTACTGGCGATGGTCTTAATGCGCGGAACGTCGGTGCCGATAAGCTTGCGCGCACGGGCCGAAAGGATATTTGACGGCGGCACGTAAACCGAGCCGTGCGCGTTGGGCAACACCTCATCTTGGAAGGCGATAAGCTCGTTGAGCGATGCGACGAGCGTCTCCTTGTTCTTCCACGTCTTGTAGTCGTACAGTGTGCCATAGTCGGTATCCCAGAGCGCCAGCGGCTGATGGTTGTAGCCGTGGAAACCCAGCTCTCCGCCCATCTGCAGCAGCATGCCGCCAAAGTAGCGGAACTGCGTGGTATCGGCCTGGCGCGCGGGCTCGGTCTGGTTGACCGCGTCCTCGTAGTTTTCGATCATCACGCCGGTAAAGCGAACGCCATATTTTTGCGCGAGCTTTTGCAGATCGGGCCACCAGACCTTGGCATAAAAGTCGGCGATAGAAAGCCCGTAGTCGCGCTTGATGTAGGTGCCGTCGCCCGAGGGCACGGGGCTAGGAAAGTCGTCCAAATAGAACACGGCGCTGTTGATGACCGGATAGGCCGTGGCATCACCCAGCAAGCTTATGGCCGAAACATAGAACCCACGCATGACCTTGTCGTAGATGCCAATGTTGCACACCACGGTGTGACCACTGCCGCAATCGTTAGACCAAATGAGCGGCGTGCCCGCGTCACCGGTCTTTGCCCATAAGTGCGCCGTTTCGCGCAATGAAACCGAGAGCGAAGAATCGAAGGGATCCGAGAACTCGTAGCGCTCTCCTCCGCCCAACATAAAGTCATCGCTCGGAACGATACTTTCGGCTGTCGCATAGTCATATCCGGCCGATTCGATACCAAGCTTGGAAGCAATAGCCTGCAGGTAGTTCGAGTTATCTGGCGTCATGCCCAGCATAAGCGAACCGCCGGCACTCACCCAACTCATAATGTCGGTCAGATGCGTACCCAGTCCGTCAAGCGAGGGCATAAGCACAATCACGCGATCAAACGACGTGAGCGATGGGATCGCGTCCGCACCGTCGGTGGCAATATCAACATCGCGATGGGCAATCTTCATGTCCAGCAAAATCTGGTCGAACTGGTCTTTGACGTCGTCGACGCCATCTTGGTCCGAGTCTGTAATGACCAGGCACGTGGGCTTTTGGCCAAAGATTGCCGAGGAGGCCGGCACCGCGTCGTTGGCGGCAAGCATCCCCAGCCTATGCTGGCCCGCACTGTACTGCACGCCGGCACGCTCCACCAGCAGCACGGCGGCCATGGCAATAAAGACCGCCCACACCACGAGGAGTCCCATCCAACGAAAGCGGCCCACACGGTCTCGGATATGTTGCGCCACGCTCATCGGGCCTCCTCCCAATCGCGCCAAAACGCCAACTTTTCGCGGTTGTCGGCGCTCAAATACACACGTTGCTTGTCAATCGCATCGATCACACAGTGGACCTCGTCACCGTCGCGGCGCATCACGGCTAGGCGCAGGCAAAGCATCCAAACCTCCTGCTCCTCGGGCACGTCGAGTACCAGCTGGTCGGTCACGGCCTGCGCCTCGTCGATCTGTCCGACATCGGCCAGCGCCGTCGCGTATCGAATGCGCAGCTCAAGGGTATCCTCGCGCTCGCAGCGACGCGCAAGCAGGCGCGCGTACTGTTGGCGCTGAATCTGAGCAACGCGCCCCTCAGCCAAGCCCGAGCCCAAGTATTCACCAAGAAAATCACAGTATTCGTTGAGGTTTTGCGCGCTCGGGTCCGTCTTAAAGGCACGCTCCAGCTGCTGCAGTTTAAGGTCGGACTCCTTGGAGATCTGCGCCACCGCCGTCGCGGCATAGTGCGCCACCTCAACGTCGTCGTTAAGCTTAGCCGCCTGCAGCTGCGCCAGGTACGCGTCGGGCTCCTCGGTGAGCATGGAGAGCATTAGGCGGCGCCGGTATGCCGGGTCGTTGACGATAAGCGCCTCCTCGAGCGGCACTACGCCTGCATCGTCCTCACCGCTCGGTACCGACATACTACGATGCAGGTCGTCGTTGAAGCGCAGCGACTCCAGCGCAGACTCTTTCAGCCACTCGCCAAGCACCGCGCTGCGCACCGATAGCAAAACCACCAGCAACGGGCCCCACAGCGGCACCAGCACTATTACAGCCAGCATGTGCCCGCGCACCGGCAGCAGGCCCAGCTTCATGAGCGTCCACAGCATCAGGCAAACCAGCGAATGAATCAGCAGCAAGACGGCAGCAACGACAAGCGAGATCAAGCGGCACCCCCCTCACCGTCACCGGTGTAAGCGATGCGCTGCAGCAGCGCCACGATGCCCTCGCCGTCGACGGGCTCCACCGCAATATGCTTTGCGCTCAGGCGCTTACGGATAATGGGAAGATCGCACGCCTTTGCCTGGCGCATAAGCAGGTAGAGCACGTTGCCGTCGACCAAGCCCGCCGCGTCGCTCTCGCGGATTGCCGACCCAATTGCGCCCACCAGCTCGCCGACAGGCTCCATGCCCGGTACCACGCGCAGGAGCAAAAAACTCCCCATCTTGCTATCTGCCAGCGCCTGCTCCGCCGCGAGCTCTTGGCCAAAGGCCGCCTGCTTGAGCACGCAAGTGCCGTCAACGCAGCGTTTATCCTGCGCCACCGCCTCATAGTCAAAGGCACGGCCCAGCGCGCTTTCGACCAGCCCGCACAAGATGCGAAACAGGTTTTGATAATAGAGGGTCATTTGGTTTTCGGCCGCACTACGCACAAAGATCAACACGGCGGGTGCCCCGTCGCGCTCGATCGCGTATCCAAACATGGGAAACCCCGGCGTCAGCTCACGGTTCACCCACAGGTTCGAACGACCCCCGTCGCCCAAAAGAGGTGCAAGCTGCTCAAGCGTGAGCGAGCGTGCGGCATTTTCGGCAATCGCGGGACTTGCTGCCACCAGGCGTGCAAATGCCCCGCCCGAAACATGGTAGATCGCCACCGAATCGTTCTCGAGGATCTCGCCCAGAAGCTCGCAGCACTTGCGATAGATGTCGCGTGGGTTGAGTACGTCGAGCTCCTGCGTCACGGCAAAGATCTTGCCAAAGCTGTCGTGGCGACCCACAATCTGGCGCCTGTACGCGCGCTTGTCCTCGATCGCGTCGTGGTAAAGCTGTGTGAGGAACGTATTGCGATTACGCACGAGCTCGTTTTGATCGCGCTCCGCCCTAATGGCTTCGCTGTTGCGCAGCTGCACATAGCCGCACACGGCACCCACCACAAAGTACGCAATAAACGGCAGCCAGTTGGACGGCTCGTAAAAGAGACCCTGGAAGGTATAACCGTACTGAGTAAAGTAGCTCGCGGCCAAACCCACCGACGCCAGCAGCGCCGCAACCAGGCCAAAATCGAGCCCATACAGCGTGCCGATCAGTACCACGTACAGCAGGCGGTAGTCGAGCACGTTAAGCTGAGCAGACTGCGAAAACACCAGCTCCAGGCCCTCAAAGAGCACCCAGGCCAGCGCGGTCTCCAGGCATTTGATGGGCAGTGTCCGCCCGCGCATGCGGTCGATGGCGGCACGCAGCGGATGGCGCTTGCCCGCGAGGGTCTGCTCCCAGCGGGCGTGTATGGTCGAAAGATCGCGCAGCACGTCATAGCGCTGGAACCACCCGTAGCGCGTGCGGACGGTATCGCTCGGAGCAATGGAGACGACGGCGTCCCCGTCGTAGGTAATGTCGAGCCCCGGGAACAAGCCCTTGAGCGCCTCGCCCAGGTCTCCCACGGTGTGGGCAAAGCTATCCGGAACCTCGAGTTCCTCGAATGTGGCATCCCAGCTGTCGAAGATGCGACGCACCAGAACGGCCAGCTCCTCGGCGCAGAGGGCACCGAGCGGTGAGTCCGCCCCAGCCCTCATGACAGCAGAGCCTTGCGAGCACGCCTCGAACAGCGGGGTCAAAATCGGGTCTTCCAGCGTGGGCGAGGCGGTGTACAGATACGGCACGCGCAAGATCTTGGCCTGAATGCCGTCGCGGACCGCATAGTAGCGGCACAGGTCGTTGGCCGCACGGGCAATGATGCCCTTGCCGTTTTGCCCCGCAACGTCCACCGCACCGTCCGCTCCCATGGGACCAGTCACAAACAGCAGCTGAATCTGGCGACCCATGCAAGCTCGAAAGACGGAGCGCAGCAGCTCGATGTCGCCAACGGCCTCGGTATGCGGCGTGAGATAGGTAGAGAGGTAGACCACACGGTCGAATTCGTAAGCCTGGTCCAGGTGCTGCAGCAGCTCTTTCCAAGACGCATGGAGCGACGACCCGTCGCGGCGCGCCTCGTTGGCCGCCACGACCTGAACATGGTCACCGGGAAACGCCTTGGCACAAAAGTCGTCATCGACATACGCGGTATTGCCAACAACCAGCACTTCCACCGTGCGCTCCCCCTCCCCAAATTTAGCTTTTGCCATGGTAAACATGCGTATTGTACGCTGTCAATGTAGGCCAAAGGCAACTTTAAAGCTGTTTTAAGAACTTTTTCAGACGGGAAGCGACTCGCGCCTGAGCCAGAGAGCCCTACACGTGCCGCTGCACGGCGGAGAAAGGCGAATCCACTACCCCTCAGGCATAATTCCTGAGCAAAATCAAGCAGAGCACACGGCTTTTTGCGCCACTTTAAGACGTAATCGGGATGTGGCGAGAGGCCAAATTCGGAAGTGCGGGGAAAACCAAAGGAATGCTGACCAGACCCCCGTTTTAGGCTTCCGCGACCTGCGGTTTTGATACAAAAAAACCGCGTTGTGCTCGAAGGTTTTCGATTTTTCCCCGCACTTCTGTAATTACATCTCTGGATCGAGGGCGCAGGCAATGGTGACGACATCCACGATAGCGCCCCCCTATGCCTGATACCAAAATCGTTCCATAGGGACCCGTTTCCCAATGGGACGATTCTTCACAAAGGGCATTAAGGCGCATGAGAACATGGTAGAGGCAAGCAAGCGCGCTTCCACGTTTTCGCCCATGGTGACCACGGTATAATCCAACGAGACAAGCAACGAACGGGAAAGGCAGCGCGGATGAACCTGGGCAGCGAGAGCGAGACCGTCGAGTTCAAGAAGTCCACTGGCGAGCATAAAGAAGCACTGCAAGCCATCAGCGCCATGCTGAACAAGCACGGCCGCGGCGAGCTCTACTTCGGCGTGAAGGACAACGGCGATGTCATCGGCCAGGATGTCAGCGACGCAACGCTGCGCCAGGTGACGTCGTGGGTGTCCGACAAGATCGAGCCCGCGGTGTTCCCGACGGTCGAGTGCCTCGACGCCGATGATGGGCTGCGATACATCAAAATTGCCTTCTCAGGTGCCGACGCCCCCTACTCCGCCGACGGACGCTACTTCACCCGCGTGGGGACTTCGAACAAAGCGCTGTCGGCCTCGGAGCTGAGCGCCATGGTCGTCAAGCGTGAGCGCGCCCGTAGCCCGTGGGACTCGCTGCCGTCCGGCAGGCCCGTCTCCGACGCCGACGAGCAGGCGGTGCGTGACTTCGTCGCGCGCGGCGGCAGGGCCGGACGCGTGGGCGGCGGGTTCGCCGGCGTGGAGGACACCTTGGCAAGGCTCGACCTCGTCGCGCCCGACGGCAGCCTAAGAAACGCCGCGGTGGAGCTGTTCTGCGAGGGATCCGACACCTACCCCAGGATGAAGCTGGGGCTTCTGGGCGGCAACACCAAGGCCAAGATCCTCGACCTGCGCCGCGAGTGCGGCACCATGCTCAAGCTGCTCGACTTCGCCGAGTACTTCGTGACGTCGAACATCAGGCGCGAGTTCGTCATCGGCGAGACGGGCATGTACCGCAAGGAGATCCCCGAGATCCCGGCCGAGGCCATCCGCGAGGCGGTTGCCAACGCGCTGTGCCACCGCGACTACACCACCGGCACCGCCGTCGAGGTCAACGTGTTCATGGACACCGTCCAGATCGTGAGCCCGGGCCTGTTCCCCGAGGGCGACTCGCCGCAAGAGCACCTAGACGGTACCGCGAGCGAGTTCGGCCTCCGAAACCCCGCGATCGCGCGCACCCTGTTCCGCGCCGGCGTCATCGAGCAGTACGGCACGGGCATACCGCGCATCAAGGAGGCCTGCGAGGCAGCCGGCGTGAGGTTCCGCTTCGAGCAGACCGTCAACAGCACCGTCGTCGTCTTCGAGCGTCCTGGGTTACAGAAAGCGGCCTTCAGGAGAACCGCGGCCGACAACCGACCGCTCCTCAGCGAGCGCGAACGAGCAGCGATGGCAATTGCCGCCGCTCAGGGGAAAATCACGACCTCCGACCTCGCGCGGGAGTCCAATGTCGGTAGGAAAACGGCCTCGAAGACTCTGAAAGACCTTGCCGGGCGAGGCCTGTTGGAATGGGTAGGGAAAAGCCCGAAAGACCCGCACCAGTTCTACAGGATGCCAAGCGAAGTTTGAGGCTGCAGGTCCTAGCCGGGAAACAGGCCCATTGCGTTTGCTGCCCTCCCCCTGCTGGGCACTACTGAGTAATCTACTGGGCACTGCTGAGTAATCTACTGAGTAGTGCCCAAGCGCGAGTTGGCAAGTCCGCCGAAGCCCAGAGAAACGGCTCCGAAGAATATACTGACCGCTACTGACCGCTACTGATCGCGGCATTCGGCAGGCCCGCCGAATGCCGCGGTCTCCCGAGACTAGCAGAGCCGCCCTTATTGTTAGCGCTGCCGAAGCAAGCCCTACTTCAGCAGCAACTTGAATTTTCGTGCGATGAGCCTCCCCGGAGCCAAGAGCCTTTTGCCCTAATCACAACACCGCAATTCAAGCACCGCAGAAAACTCCATTAGCGATGAACCAGCCACTTGAAGACGTGATCAAGGTGCGGCAAGGGGTCAAATTCGGAAGTGCGGGGAAAATCGAAGAAATGCTAACCAGGCCCCAGTTTTCGCTTCCGCGAACTGCGGTTTTGGTGCTAAAAATCGCGTTGTGCTCGAAGGTTCTCGATTTTCCCCGCACTTCCGTAATTACATCCTTGGATCGAGAGTGCAGGCAACAATGACGTCATCCGCGATAGCACCCAACAGTCACGGACGTACAAAAGGCCGTTGCCGGAAGCCTCCATACAACGACTCTTCTTTGCGCGCGCCACGCTCGCAATGCTCCATTAAATGTAACTAATTGATTTGCTATATACCATTCATAATGGCACATAGCAAATCAATTAGTTACATGTGGAGGCAGAACATGAGGGAGTACGTCGAGAAGCAGCTGCACACTAGAGTCGATTGCGAGCCCAACGACGCCTCGGAAATAACGACGCAAAACTCTTTCCGAAAGTGTAGGTGAGCGAAATGGCGACTCATGCATACGATGACCTTTATTCTTATCTAGCCGCATTCAAGAACAGCTCTCTTGCCGAAATAATTGCGTACCTAGAAGAACTGGGGCAAAGGAGGTTCGACGCCTTTATTAGGGGCCTTGCACCCCTTATCCCAATCGAAAAAATCGAAAATCAATCCCTGTTCAATTTTTCTGTTGACTCCACCCTTGAAGGAGGCAAATTCCCCTGCACTGACTATGCCTGTCGAGAGCAAAACATTTACCATTTGGCAAAGTTCTCAGCATTGTATGCAGATAAAACACTGATTCATTGCCCTATAGAATCGGCATTCGAAATGGGGCACGATGATTATGTCTCAGTCGATGAACTTGCATTCGGGATCTATTTGACCATGCGAGTCGAAGACATAGTCAAAGCTGGAATACTCGGATTTTCGAGCAATTACATTCCTCTTTGCAAAGATTGCCTAGCGCGACAAATCGAAAGAGAATCAAAAGCAAAAGGATTGATATCGAGTTATTGGGATGAACTCGTACGACAATTCTGTTCCTCTACCTCGTGCACTTTAAAACAAGCACCAGATGGGAATCTGTATGTAGCGATTGAGGGAATGGATGCATATGGGTCCCATGATGAGATGGATGTCGATTTCCTGGTAATCCCGTCTGAATACGAATCGCTCTATGCAAGCCAAGGCGAAACGCGATTGGATAGAGACATGCTGGAGAAAGGCGGCATCTTGACTATCCTACTGCCATTGTTGGACGATTGCTTTCAAGCCCTCGTCAATCCCTATTTTTCGAATAGCTCGTATTTAACCACTCGTCCAGCTCAGATTGAGTTCCTCGAGTCCGCAACTTCCACCCTTTATCCTCGAAAAGATCAGACCATACCCATTCGCCGGTTATCTTGCCCCCTCCCCATTGCTGAAAATGCAACGTTGCGTAGCATCCTTGATTGCCGCATTAGAAACGAAGAGTCGTTTCTTGTGTTTAGGGATACCTTGTCCAAAGGCCTGAGCGAAAGGCCCATCGACACCTCGACATTAGCTGACCTGAAGAACGACCTAATTGAGCCCGAGCTTCACAAGATATCTTTAGTGATGAAAAACGAGCGATCCCGATTAGTCACCTCCGCAGGCATTGAAGCCGCTATCGGAATTGCGAGCTTTACATTGGGGCAATACGGAATCGCATCACCTTCTGATGCCATGGCCTTCCTCGGGGCTGCCGGCATAGGGGCCGTTGCATCTCAATCCGCAGATTTCTTGCGAGAAGCCAAGGCAAAAGAGAACCCCATGTATTTCCTCTGGAAGCTCAATAGAAACAACCGTCTGTAACCTAAGGGGCAGAACACCGCAGTCGCCGAGCATATCTCGATCATTAAATAAAGGCAGCACTAGAAAGGATGCGAATCGTGAAGAACCGATTCCCTTTACGAATGCCTAATGCAGTAAAAATCACTGGTAGATCCGAGCAGTTTAACCAAGACGACAAGAGCGCGCTCAGATTGCTGTCTGCAGTAGCTAGCCAAGTATAGATACCATCCTGTTTCCAAATTCGGTCCTACGATAAACCCTTTCTTCTTTCTCAATTTCGTCGGGATCGTCGAAGATGAGCGTCGTATCTACTACGTCCCACTGCTGCCGATGGATATCCTCAATCAGCAATCCCAGTCCGGTTAATCGAAGAAGAACTTCTGCATCTCTGCCTCTGAGCGTCTGAAAAGTTTCCTTTTCTCGAAGCATTTCGTAGTCTCCAGGTAGAAATCTGTCCAAAGTCTCTGCAAACAAACGAAGATCGTCCCAGCTAATTTCTTTATCTAGGTAGGCCTCATAAATCTTTGCTAGTCGCCGCGCTTTGTCCTCCTCAATGTATCTTTCGAGCAGGATAAGCAGGTACTCAATATCGCGCTTCCTATTTGACTCTTCAAAGTATTGCTTGTACTTGTTCCATGAGCCATTTTCAAAAGAGTCGCGGTTGAACTCATCGAGGAAACACGCATACTTCTTCAGCAGATGCGCATTGTGGATATTGTTTCCGATTTTGTAGATGCTCACTAGGCTTGAGATGACGGGGATGTCCTTCAAGAACTCGTTTTGGAGAATTTCGTCCAGGCCAACCTCTGCGATATTCGAAATAAGTTCGAGAGAGTCGCTGCAAATAGTCGGCCTTGCGTCGTCTTGCAAGCGCGATAGACCGGCCTTAGTTGATTCCTCTGCGTTTGCCATAAGATTACCTTTCATAATAATTTGCCAGTTTTGGCATGCGTTTGCAGCGCCGCTTTTCTGAAAGTGGCTCCGATTTAAATGCCATCCCCCGAATAAGCGCTCAGGTTCGATTCAACAAGTGCATTGGTTGAAAAGAGCTTTAGACCCCCTTCGAGGTAAAAGTCGCTTGTGCAGAGCAACCAAATCATCTTGTCGAGCTTGTAGGCAGTGGCCTCGGGGTCCACGCCGCCCTTCCGCGCCGCGCGCGCGGCTTCGAAATAGCAACGAGCCACTTCGACCTCGCTGTCAGTGGTAGCGTAAAACTGAACAGTATTCAGTAGGCCGTTGACACAAACATCGACGAGCGGCTGCTGAACAAGCCCGAGGACCTGTTCAGGGCGATGCAGCTCGAGCTCATGGAGCTGCACCACGGTTCGCCCTCGACCGTCTTCTGCACGCAGTGCAGGTCGAAGGGCTAGGCAGGAGCCCCGAGGCTTTTCCTAATTCTAGGTGTTAAAGTCGATTACTGCCTGCCGTGGAATAGCCTCCACTTTTCGTCTTCGATGTCTCTTTCAATTGATGACTTCACTTTTGACAGCCATTCTCTGTGTTTTAAATATGCAACACCTGCGGGCAGCTGAGCAGCAATCGAGTCAATCGCCTCAATCTCCTTGAGCTTTGCTGGAATAAAGCCTTTTTCAGGGGACCCGCTCATTGAAGATCGACGGAGATCCAAATGGTTGATCGATATCCCGTCTTTATCGAGCGACAGAATGAGGGTGATAGCCCTAATCCTCGTCTCGTCATTGCAATCGGACAAGGCCCAGCTAATTCTATCGAGGCTATTTGCGTCGGCGATCCTTTCGCGGATGGTATATTCCAAGCGCTCCCAAAAAATATCGCTCGAGAGCGCATTTGCGTCATGAACGGGAAACAAAACGGCTATTTCAAGCCTGCCGAGTGGTTCGCTCAGCGCTTCATCGATCATTGCTTTCAGCAGATTCCAGGCATGATCATCCTGGACGGTCCAAAACGAGCTGATTCTTCGCAGGAGATCGTGCCTTTGTCGGTAGTCGAGGTTGGCAACGTACTCCAAAAAACGGTCAATCATTGAGCTGTCAAGGCGTAAAAGGCAGCGTAGGAAAGCGAGGTTATAGTCGAAAGTAGGATATCCTTCAAGTGCGAGAAAATACAGGTTGACGGCCGGTGAGGGATTGGATTCGAAGTACGAATCTAGAGCGGAGACGCGCTTTTCGTCTCCGCAGTTGCCGAAAAACCGCCAAACCCCATCATTGTGTATATGTTCGGAAAGCCAAGAAGCATATTTGAGGATATAGCCAGGATGCTTTGGCTCGACTATCTCCAAATCTTCCAAGCAGAGATGCGTTCTGCCGTCATCGAGTCTTGCGAGAATTTCGTCGAGCTCCTCCTTGTCGGGCCCGTTCTTTATTGCTAGCAAATCAAGATAGTCAAACAGGGCCGGATGGTCACTCACGTCGATCACCGCGCCCAGCTCGTTTCTAAGGACCTTCCTGCCGATGGTTTCAGCAAGATGATCAAGTGCTTCGTACGGGACAGGGATCGTCGAGGGCGACGAAGCGATATTGCGTGCGATTATGCTTGAGGCAGTATCTGGGGTCCTTTTGGCGATTTCCAGAAGGACTTTTCCGATAGCCCTGCCCGACTCCCACTCTTTATCGGAAATCTCATAATCTTCGGCTAGCTTTCCCAGGGCTTCGGTCAGTCGTTCTAGCGGTAACTCTTCCGCGGATATCCTCGGTTCTTTCTCTAAGAGAGACTCGGAGTTCTCCAGACCAAGTGCGTCGAATGCGCTCTGGCGGAACCCATCGAGGCTCAGAGGGGGATTCTGCGCGCATGTTTCGTAAATCTGGTTGATGCTTAAGCTGCATAAGAGATCGATTGTCGAGTCTTCGGTTATATATTTGGGGAATAGCTCTTCAATCCTCGAGAGTACCGAATACATGTTTTCTGCGTACTCCGCTTCAGGTTCTTTGCCATAGAACGAGAAGTGCTGCCGAAAAGTGGATTTAACTTGCCTGCTGAATTCGGTTTCGACCAGAACGGAGAGCGCCCGGAAGCAATGGGCGTGGAGCTCGGCCAGCTCTGATGTGAAATTGAAGGTCAAAGTGTTGTATGTGTACGTTATGCCGTTTTGACAAACGCGCTGGGCCCTTGAAGAGAGGTATGAACTCGTCAAGACGATCAGACATGCTGCAACATTGCGGGAATGCGATTGTTGATATTTTTGAGCGAGGGCATCGAGTTTGCTGTTTTCCAAATCGAATCCCGTACGATCGAAATCGTAAGCGAAAGCGCCGTCTTGCCCGCATGCCCAGTTGTACTCGGCCGCCCGCTCTGTGCCTCTTTCTACACACTTCACGAACAACTCGGAGGCTGTTTGCGAATACTCGCTCGAGTTCATCAGGGATACGGAAATATGCAGGGGCATAGATCCGTCCGATGTCGAATTCATGCCGAGAATTTCTTCCGATACGTCAGCGCAAGCAGCACTTTCGATGCGGTTTGAGGCAAAGGCGAGCGCCTGTACGGGGAGGAGTTGATTGAATGTGATTATGAACTGATCGGCAATTCGCTCATCCCGATTCTTTATTTCATCCCAAGCTTTCTCGCATTCCCTTCGAAGATAGTCGTACACGCTCGCACTTCCGCATACTTCAGCCATTGACTTGGCGGCTTTGAGATACGGCGCGTTCGGCATTTCTGCGGTATGCAGAATGAAATCTGCAAAACTGCCGTTCCCTTCTTTTGCGAAGTGGCGGCATATCAAGAAGTCGCGAAGATTCTGCTCTTCCATCCTTATGGCTAGCACGCCATCGGCGGAGGTAAGGATCGTGACGATTTCCTGGTCGTTCAATCTGGATGCAAAATCCCGAATCTCGGCGTCGTCGTACCCCAAGCCCAAGAGATCCTCATAACAAGGGTCTCCTTCAATAAGATCGCAGCAGTCGTAGATTGCAAGGATCTCTGCGAGACGTTGCTCTCTGCTGGAGTACCCAGCTAAGGCGGAATTCATATAGATGTTCAGAAGATCGTATGGCTCTTGGATGGCTTCGAAATTGCCGTCTGCTATGGGGCTTGCTGCCATGATAGCCAAGCGCAGGTTTCCGTTTGCGATTGCCGATACTCTCTCCCTCAGTGCTATGTTTTTTATGTTGTATTCGGTCTCGAGTATCGCTTCTATATTTTCCGCGGTTAGAGGCTCCAGCTCTATTTCTCTGAAATTTAGATAACTGCCGATTTTTGCGGTCAACTCGCTTCGGTGCATCTTCCTGCAGGTGAGGACAATCTTTAGCTTTTTGTTTTCCAAACAGATTCCCAGCAAGTGCTCAAGTGACAGGTTGCCGTTTGCATCATCGACTAGAAGGATAATGTTTTCCGACTCCGACAAAATCAGCTCGATATCATCGTCGAGATGCGATGAATACCTAGAGTCCAAGATAAGAAGATCCCAGTGATGCCGTTTGCTGAATGAGAGGCATGCGTCGAGGGCGATCTTGGTTTTCCCCGATCCAGACTGCCCCTGAATCACCACTGCCTTGTTTTGCTCTATCGATTCGACGATGACTGAAAACTCGGAATCCCTGTGCATGAGGAGCTTCGACAGGTCGGTTGAGAAACGGTCGTTCAGGCTTCGCTCGATGAAGCGGTCTGGGGCGATGAACGATCCCTTTCCGAGTGGAACGCCCAATACCGTATGCGCTAGCGCAGGGTATTTTCCATCAAGGTCGCTCGCAATTGTCTCTGGCCCGATTATTTCTATCCGTGGATCGATGGCACGGACCTCCTCGAGTACCAGAGGTGAAAGGCGAAAGTATGTGTGGCACAGGATGATTCGATCTATGAGTTGCGGATTGATTCCGGTTTTGCTCCTGTCGAGGCAGTCTTTAGCATCATTTAGCAGCTTATTGCGGATGTCGGAATTAGAGGTTGTGTATGCCGCGAAGAGGTAGTGTCCATTCTCTCCTACGGAGTACATGTCTGGCACTCCGGTCGTGGTTTTATCCGTGCCGCATTGGGATCCTAATTCAATGATGTTGTTAAGCGAATATCTCCTATTATAGATACTGATTTGCTAGTGTTTGAAAACGCCCGCCTTCGATCTGCCTTAGCTCTTCTTGGATCTGATTTATTTGGGACATTTTGCTCCTCGCGATAAATTCGCCTTTTGATTTCTCTTTTCTTACTCTAGTCCGCCTACCTCAGCAAGCCTTACAAGCTCGAGGGACGAGTCGACGACGTCCTCGAAGTCAAGCCCCGCCGCATAGACCCTCGGATAAGGCGAGCGGAGGGCGCGTGACCCCGTCGGAAATGGCCGTCGTTAGGTGCGTGTTCGAGAGCTGCGCGGCGGAGCTGGATGGAGCCTGGGCAAGGCATTAGGGCATCCTCGTCCTTGTCGTAAGACTGCCATTAGAAGATCTTCTGCAAATCCTAAGCCACGTTTCAACTTGGCAAAAGCTGCGGATCCTAGATATCGGCAAGACATTCGAGACTCTTGGATATGGCGTCGAAATAGATCCTTTGGTAATACTCCATGGTCTCGACCTTGCCGATCTCCGATCCGAGCCTCTTGGCCCAAGCTACGAGGGCCTTCCTGTCCTCGCCCTCGAGCGAGGCCGTGCACGACCTCATGTGGTCGCCCGGAAAAAGGACACTGTGCACAAGCCGAATATCTTCGGGAGGCATCTTCTCCATCGCCCTCGCGAGGAGGGAAGTGTCGAGGGAAATGAGCGACAGGATGGGTTCCGACCAGTCATCTGATTTCGAGAAAGCCAGATAGAGCTTCGTCGCGAATTGGTCGGGGGCGTTTTTCAGGACGTTGCCAAGAGACTCCGACTCCCGTTCGCGTAGCGTCGTCAAGGCGAGCTCCCTCAGCCTGTCGACCTCCTCCAAAGCCGGAATCTCATGCGCTTCGCTCGAGTCGAAAGGGATCTCCTGCCATTCGACTCGATTCTTTCCGATTGACCTCACTGCAGACTCGGGATCCCGTCCAATGGAGGATTCCATCGCCTTGACGAGCGGCGCGACCCCTTCGGGAAAGGCGTCAGCAAATTCCCCCGCAATGCCTTTGACGGCACGCAGGACGTCGGGATAGACGTCGAACGACAAGCCGCGGCTCCCGTCCCCGGGGACAATCCCGGCGACTATAGTCTCCACCATGCCAGGGACATCGGCATCGCGGAAAGTGGCGTGTCTGATGCCGTCGATACATTCAATAGCTTTCCGCGCGGCCGGCCCGTCGGGATGAAAGGTCGCAAGGTAATCTTCCAGGCAGGAACGAACATGCTTGGAATCGACCCCCTCACACCTCTCGAAAAAGCGGGGGATGAAGTCCAGAGCGGCGTATTTGAGCCGGCGCGACTCGAAAATGCCACCCCTAAGGATGGAATCCTCCCGGCTTGACGGAGGCCCGATGCGCATCCCCTTCGCCGCCCCCGCTGCAAAGCCGAAAGCCTCTTTGAAAACTGCCCTGGCAGACTCCGGGTCGGTGGGTTCAGCGAAGAACCCGGATTCCTTCATCCCGACCAGCACGGGGCGCATCTTGCTGAGGGATCGCAAGTTCGGCGATTCGCTTCCTTCAATCGCCGAAACGGCGTCCTCGAGCGCGCCTGGGTAGATGCCGCCCAGCACGCCTCCCAGAACGCGTTCCACAACCGAGCCGACCGAGGGCCTGAACCGGCACTTCCGCCAGACGGTCTTCTCGATGAGGCTCTCGTACTCCCTGGTCGTCCCCTTCTCCCCCTTCGGTCCTAGCCCTTTCCTCCACTCATCCTCGTTGCAGACGAGGAGGACCTTCTTCCTGCAGCCGACGACGAGGTGGTCGACCGCCCCGAGCAGCTCGCGAATGCCCATGTCGCACCTCTCCACGTCGTCTATGACGAGGAGGGTCTCGGGGCCGATGATGAGGTTCACGGCATTCAGCGGCGCCATCTTGAGATCGACGCCCGCCTTCTTCTCCAGCTCCCTGATCTTTTTCCCGAGGAACGATATTCCCGTGTCCTTGGCGAACCCGACGAGTGAATCCCACCTGCCCCTCTCCCCGCCGGCCGCGCACCCTATGGCGTATTTCGAGATGAAACCAGACTCAATCGCCCCGCAGAGCTCCGCTAAGTCCTTGGCGCCGTAGGCGGACGCCACCACGACGGGATGCCGGCTCTCATCCTCCTCCAGCTTCTCGGTCAGTGCGTGCTCGACAAAGTAGGTTTTCCCGCATCCCCATTCCCCGGTAAGCATGAGGGCGTACGAGTTCTCCTTGTCCTCGAGGTACTCCCTCACGACGCCGATGATGTCATCCTCGTTCACCTTGGTCGCTCCTTGTCCGCCATCGGTTTCCACCCTTACCTTTCCTATGGCCACGCGAGAGCCTACTCCAGCGCTTTCGGATCCCATTCGAACCCTTCGGCCTGCCGCCTTATCGCCGGGTCGATGCACTTCTTGACGAGCTCAAGCGCCGCGGCCGCGCGGTGCAAGCTAGTGGATGACCATTTCAAACAAATCTTTCGCGATAAAATCAACGCGCTTCTTAACGTCAAAACAACCATTCGCATAGCGTTTAGCAAAAGCTCTTGTAGTGGCATAACGCGATTCAGCGTATATGGGCAGCTTTTCCTTAAGCGATTTGTCTTTACATTTCGCGTTAAGTCGCTCTTCTAGCATGAGCAAGTTCCCAATAATCGAGTTTTCCTGAGCCTGCGAATCCGGAAGAATGTGCTCTATTGTGAATGCCTCAGAAACCCTAACACCAGACTTAAGCTCCTCGAGCAAGGCAAGGACCAACTTGCAGCGATCCTTCAACTTTGTTTCGCTATACAACGGCCACGAATGAGACCATCCAAGCGAAAGGAGATTAATTCGAAATGTTTCTTCTGAAGGCAGTTTTTCGTTAAAACTATTTTTCCACTCATCTAACACTTGCTGGGTGCAGTTCAACTCGATTGCGTATGAGTGTTTCACGATCGAATCCGATAGGTGGTTCGACTCCATTCCCCCGATTATCTTATAGCAAATATAGAACCGGTAAATAAATCCAATCGCATCATCATACTGCTCGCTCGTTAGCTGCTCTATTTCGCGAGCGTGCATTAAACTCATAAGAAGCGGCCTGAAGACGCGGACATTGTGTGTTCTTAAGAAACTCAAGATTTCCGCATTTCTGTCATCGCTGGTTGGCTCGACAATCTCTGCATAATATCCGGCTTTTAGCCTTAAATCATAGAGAAGATCAGCAGCCTTCTTTGGATCCGTAAAATCCCTTATTTTCTTATATGCTCCATCCTTGTCGCCTTGACCTAGGCGATATTTTTGAATTGCGTAGTGACGCAAAAAAGCTTTCATGTTCGAGCCGACTGTTGCTTCAATTTCCGACCATACCTGTTTTGCATCATCGCGCTTTTCTATAGGATGGATATAGCGCATAATATAGTTCTTCAGAAGCTCATGGTCCTCAAGCTCGATACCTCGCGCATTCAATATTTCGAATATTGTGTACGAATCTTCCTCAGACGATGATTTGATGTTTACATATGCGACAGAAATGACCGCATCCCTGAAGGCCAGCAACTCCTCATCCTTCATCTTGGCGAAACTTGCACTGAAATATTGGAAGGCTTTAACGATCAGTTCGTCTTTTGATCCGGACGCGCGTTTGCTCTTCGAGAAAGCCACAGCAGACATGGCAGCCGCATCTTCAGGAGAGATAGCAATTACTCCTTCGACGATCCTCGTTAATGATAAATGATTCTCCGGAGCGACGATCGCGTGCTCAACATCCTTAGTATCTATCGCCACTAGATATTTTTTGGCTCTGTTAGACCAAATTTGACACGATCGGCTGTTCGTCGAACCGGGAA
>CAJMPX010000027.1:0-31068 GCA_905215365.1 uncultured bacterium
GCTGCGGAAACGCGGGGCCCGTTCAGGCTGTTGCGTTGAGATTGAAAATCAACCTTCTTTTCGGCGCGATTGGCTGCAACTGAATCGGAAAGCTCGCGTCTGCGTTCTGAGGAAAGCGGCCCCATTTCATCGAGAATCTCCTCTTCCCATTACATGGCAACATAGCCAGCATGATTTGGGCTTCCAGTTTCCCTATGCCTCTGCGTGGCATAGGGATGCCCCTTCTCGGTGACCCTATAATCTCCAGGTTCGCCTTCGAGGTATCCTTCTTCCTTCAGCCAGACATTCATCTCCTCAGCATTAAGCCCAACATCCCGCCCCAAGTATCTTGCTGACTTACGCATCGCAAGCCTCCATTCGCTCATCAACAGTATGATAGTCTCGCAAATGTTGATGTAGGTCTCTGCTCTCGAGGGTGGCCGAAGGCTGCCCAAGGAACCGAGAACCACCTAGAATGCCGTCATTCTAGCTAATGTCACACCGCCTCCCCGCCGGGAACGGGGCTGTCGGCCACACCGAGCCCGATGGTCCTGGCCGCGTGCTCGGCGGCGGTGCCCCCGTAGGCGTGCTTCGGCGTGTTGGTCCTTGGCGCCCTCCACAGCCCTGCCGATGGAGTCGTCGTCGAACCAGCAGAGGCCCGCCCAGTCCTCGTCCTTCTCGGAGAACATCGCTCTCATCATCCCGATGGGCGACTTTCTGTTGGGGAACACCTGCACCACGCGGCTGCGGCGCTTGGGCGCGCGGTTGGCGCGCTCCTGCACGTTGTTGGTGCGAAGTCTCACGTGGTGCTCGTAGGGGAAGTCGAGGTAGGCCAGAGCGTCGATCTCGGCCTCTTTGAGCACCTCGGCCGCCTTGGGGCAGAACCCCTCGGTCTGCTCGATGGTCATCTGGGAGCTCGAGTCCGGGCTCGCCGACTGCAGGGCCACGCGCGCCATTAGCGAGGGATGTGGTGATCGCGAGATACACGGTAGCGACCTTGGGCGCATGTGCGCGCTTCTGCAGGTTCGAGCGGAAGGAGATGAAGTGATTGGCGAAGACGTGAAATGGGCGTTGGGCATTGCGGTCACGGCGCTCGTGCTCATGGCGTTCCTGCTGCACGTGCCGTTCGCCCTGGTGCTGGGGCCGTGGAGGACTAGGGGGCGCGTCCGAGACCGGAACCCCCGCTGGAGGGACCGTCCGTTTTTTGTCCGGGCGAGCTGAGATGCTTTTATCACGATAAGCGCAGATGGGAAGCACATCACTGGTATGATTTGGAAAAGGAGGAAACAGATGAAAGTCCAAATCGGGACAGAGTACTGTGCGATGGAAATCGCCGAGTACGCCGTCAGCAGGCGATATCGCCACGACACGCCAATCAGCAATCTTCAGCTCCAGAAGATTCTTTACTTCCTGCAAGTCATACACGCGAGCGAGACCGGCGAGCTGCTATTCGCCGACCAGTTTGAGGCATGGCCCTACGGCCCGGTCATCAGAGATGTCTACGTTAAGTTCTCTGACTGCGGCGGCTTCCCGATAAAACGCGAGTTCGACACCGAGATAAATGATTCCATCCGCCCGTTTCTGGATGCGGGGGTGGACATGCTCGCCGAGAAATCCCCATGGGAGCTCGTCAGGATCTCACACGCCGAGGGGTCTCCGTGGGACGTCATCTACAACCAGAAGCGCCTACACAAGGGAATCATCCCAAATGAATTGATCATGCAGTGCGCTAGCGAGGTCTCTGAGTGACCGAGCAAGACTACGCAAAGGCGGCCGAAAACTTCGAAAGGGCCCTCTCTCTGCTCACCAGCAAGATTGGGACTCTTTCGAAGCCACCCCTGAAAGTTCCCCCAATAAACGCAGGCAGCGACGACGCAGAGAAACGCAAGGCTCTCCGCGACATGCTCGAATCCCTCGCCAGCACGGATGATGCTGCGGTGCTCTCCCAGGATGACATCCGCCGAGCCTCGAACTTCTTCGTAAAGCTATATGGGGGGAGCGAGCCCTATCGCCATAGATATGCCGACATCTGCGACCTGGTATTCAATGCACTCGGGCAGTCCCCTGGGGACTTGGACGAAGGGGTCCCCTATTCGGTCAACTGCCTCGCCGAGAACATTCGCATCATCCATGACAACCTGACGAAACATGGATTTTGTGACCAGGCGAAAAGTGTCCTCAAACTCGCCGACCACATCGACCTGGAAAAGACGAGGCTGAGCCACGACATCGAACAGCAGCAGGCCATGCGCACATTCAAAGCGGCAATCGCCGAAGTGAAAGCGGAAAGGGACGAGGCGGACCAGAAACGCGCAGAGCTGGAAAGGGAGTTCGACGAGCGCCTCGACAAGACGAGGATGGAGTACATCGCGATCCTCGGCGTGTTCGCGGCGGTCGTGCTCGCCTTCAACGGCGGCGTCGGGTTCTCGACCTCCGCGATGGGCGCGCTCGGCATCGACGGCGGCATACGCGCCATCGTGCTCCTCGCCGCGCTCGTGGGCTTCGTGCTCATCAACACGGTCTGCATCCTGCTGGTCTTCATCTGGAAGATGTCCTTCAACCATCGGAATGTCGAGCTGGGAAAATGGCCGAGGAACTGTCTGATCGCCGCAGACGTCGTCCTCGTGGTCATCATGGCTGCGATGATGGCGCTCTCCCACCCTGGACTCAGGGGGCTCATCGGGCTGTAGCCCGAACGCCATGCCGAGGGCCGTCCTCCGGGGCGGCCCTCGGCATGGCGACACGTCTAGGAACATAGCCGTGCGGTCATCCTCCGCCGCACGGGACACTGGGGAGCCGTCCTTCGGGTCGGCTTCCTGCTTTTCGCGGCGGGGCGAGATTGATTGGAGGTGGCGCTTGGACGCCGACGAGCCGATGGCGAAGGTAGTGTCGCGATTGTTGGTGTAGGGTCTCCATAAGGCGGAATCTGTAGAGGAAGGAGACTGTGATATCGTGCGCTCCGATGATGATATGCCTGGAGAAGGGTTTTACGAGCGCTACCGCGTGCTCTTTTACCCATGGATTCACGGGAGGCCTGCGGCCAGAATGCGGGATGTGCGACGGGAGAAGCGAGCCGTTCGCCAAGTGGAGCCCGACGACTTGAAGCCTCTCCTTGAGGCGGCGGCACTGGCGGATGGGTTAACCAAATGAACCCGGATGGCGTTATAATTAGCTTCAATGGTCAAATCGATTTCGGCACGGTTGTTGCTTTCCTATCTTTGGCGCTCACACTCCTCCAGTGGATTGTCTCGCTGGTACGGGGCCGCCGGGCAGCCGCGCGGAGCCAGGCGTCGGCCATCTGTGCCCGTGTGGTCAGGATGCCTGAGAGGGAGACGGCCACGGTTGGCAGGTGCAGGGTTGATTTAGCGCCGCAGTTCGGCCTAGAAGTGATGAACAATAGCAACGACATCGTTTACCAAGTTATCCTCACTGCCGTGCTCGTCCAAGGTGCCGGGCCTCAAGACGGGAGGGACGTCGAGGGGTGTGGCGGCAGAGTTCTACTCTCGTCCGTTGCTCCGGGCAAAACCGTGAGGTGCATCGGGCATCTCGATTGCTCGATGCATAAGACCCTCGGCTGCGAGGTGGCTTTCACCGATCGCTACGGACACAGTTGGGTGCGGAAGAGCGACGGTCATTTGGGCAGGATTCGATTCAAAACGCCCGTCGATTATTACGGTCTGATGCTGCCTGTAGAGTGGATGGACTTCGATGAATGGTAATCGACACGCTCTGGTTTTGAACGAAAAGACCCAGAGACGATCGATAACGATTCTTCTTTGATGATGCAAGCGGCGCTACTATTGGCAGCGCCGCTTCTTTTATGTTCCGTACGCAGATAGGCCCCGTCATGTTGACCACCGAACGCATCTTGGCCGACGTGCTCGTGTCGGGCCGCTGTTCGTGATCGAGCCCGACCATGATAGCGAGGCCGTATACGATTTCACCAACCCGAGGTCGGGGGCGAGGATGGACGCGAAGACAGGAGAGATTCTCTGATGGATAGCATGTTCAATGACCATGTTTTCCCTAAATACAAGGATCAACAGGTCATGAAGCCTCAGATGGATGGCCTTGATGACCCCACTTTAAGGTATTTCACGCTGTTGGACTCGTCTGCCCTAGTGAAAGACGAACTTAAAGCCGACAGGTTCGACGATGAATTCATTAAATCCTTCCTCAATGCCGCCAAGGAGCTTGCGGCCGCCGGGAGGAGAGCGACCGACAGGCCGGGCATGTATGTGTTCCTGGAGCATTCCTACGCGATTCCGGTGATGTTCCTCACAAGGCACTGTATTGAGCTTTCAATCAAGAGGGCGATAAAAAAATGTGGGGCTAAGCCTAAGAAAGACCACAGCCTTAGAAACCTGTGGAATTCCTTGCTCTCGAGGTTTCCGAAGCAAAAGTGCCGTGAAGACAATAGAACCATCAAGAACATGGGTGCTTTTGTAAATGCCATTGCCGACATCGATGACAACGGCATCAGTCTCCGCTATCCGCAGGACAAATCAGGCGGACTGACGCAGGACAGGCCGCTATTCGTGAACGACGAGGAAGTCGTCTCGTATTTGGAGAAGTTCTTAGAGCAACTTCAACTTATTGACTTCGATTATCTTGTCGAGAATGGTAAATAAGTGGTTGGAAGCTGGTCTTTATCGTTTGTAAAACCAGTGGTTGGAATCATGGTTGTATTAGCCGGTTAATCAGAACAGCTGTTGATTATTTTTTACAGCTTAATTAAGATACCTGTAATTTATGCATAAAAGGTAGTGAATTGCTACCTTTACCATATGGATCTGTGAGTAAGTGCTTCGAGATGATGATGCCGATCTCGCTTCAATTTATGGGTGTATCGAAAAATAAGGGCGGAGTCGCTCTCGCGTTCCCGCCCCGCAAACCCGAATGATTCTGACTTTCCCGTTATCCGGAACGGCCGGGAAAGTTCGCGTCTCAGTCCGGAAAACCCAATGCTTAAAGCGACGATGCCAAGGGGCTACTCGGTCAGCTTCTTGCATCCGTACCAGGTCAAGGGGAGGGGCAGCCTGTAGAACGAGGTCGGCTCCATAGGGATCTCCTCGAGACTTCCGTTGCCTCGCCGAACCCACGAAGTTCCGTTTGCGTCGGTGAAAGCCGTTTCGGGTGCCGTGCGTACTCCCATTCCGTGCCCTTCCGTCGGGAGCCATGTGTACCATGCTCCAGGAGGAAGCGTGCCGACGCAGACGCGGTCGGGAAAAGCGGGACGGTTGTCCTCTCCTTTGAAAGAGGGGCCGGCTCCGCTAATCCCGACACAGGTGACGATTACGTCGTAGACGGGGGACTCGCTTTCGTTTCGAAGCACGACTAACTGCCAGACGAATCGATTGTCCTTGGGCTGATCGGTTCGGTTTCGACCCCCTTCGTACCATGCCGATATGCGGGATGGCTGATACCGCTTGATGTCGTCCTCCCTGTTCCTTTTGTTCTGGCTGCTTTGCCGCAATGCGGCAATCAAGGTCCCCAAGGTAAAGAATCCGATGAATGCTTGGACAATCAGATTGGCGATGTCTATTTTGTTGTCAAAAGTCACTGGATGGTCACCGGCTCAGCGTCGTGGGGCGATAATTCTAACTCCGAATAATACGGCTTGATCGATGGTCGACGTTACGTAAACGTCAAAATGGGTTTGTCTTAACAGCCTTATTTTCTTAAGACAAACTTGCCGCAACGCCAATTCAAAGAGTTTGCCGTGACGCAGACAGATGCAGTTGGTTGCTGAAAAGCGTGGTTATTTGGGCAGGATTCGCTTCAAAACGCCCGTCGATTATTACGATCTAATGCAGCCTGTAGGGTGGATGTACTTCGATAAGCAGTAGTCGACATGCTCTGGTTTTGAACGAAAAGTCCCAGGGACAATCGATAACGATTCTTCTTTGATGATGCGAGCGGCGCTACCATTAGCAGCGCCGCTTGTTTTCCGCTCGCAGATAGATCCCGCCATGTTGACCACCGAATGCATCTTGACCGACGTGCTCGTACTCCTATTCGGGCACAGAAATTGGAGGCGCGGCCCCCAGCGTCTACTCAGCGAAATTCGTTAAGAAAGCTGACATCGAACACTGTGAACTCCGTCATCGAATCGAATCTCATTGACTGGGATGCGTTCATTAATGATGACTTTGATGCCTATTTCAAAGCTCGCGTCATGGCTTTGCTGGACGCTATTGAGTTCGCACTGGGCAAGTCCATCTCCGATAGGGGCACCGAGGAAACAGTAAAGAGATTTGGCCGCTCATTGGAATAAGATGCTTCTTAGCTCCGTTATTGGTTATAGAAAGAAGGCTTAATGTCTGATTTTGAAATTTTGCAGCAGTTGTGCGAAACAGCAGACGAACTTTCAAAGAAATACATCAGCTCTAGTTCGCCTGACTTTAAAGCATGGAAGACAAGGGCGGACAGGCTTTTAATTAGGCGATTTGGAAAAGACAGCTACGAATTTAAAAGCTTTAACAAAATCAGCTACTCGTTGTCTTTCTTCACCTCCGGTACGCCCGACTCGGCTTTCGTTGAAGCCTGTGCGGACGGCCTGCGCAGTGCAAAAGCTGTGCTGGAGACATACCTTGATGAGTTTTCAGACGAAGGGGAAACCGGATCGACTGCAAATGTTGGAGATTATTCGAAGGTATTTATCGTTCATGGTCACAACGGAGAGCTTAGAGAAAGGGTCGCGAGAATCATCGAAAGGCAGGGCCTGACGGCGGTTGTCCTAAACGAGCAGTCAAATCAGGGCAAGACAATCATCGAAAAGCTGGAAATTGAAGGCGATGCAGCAGGAGCGGTATGCCTTTTTACGGCGGACGACGAAGGAAGAGCCCAGGCAGAACAGTCGGAAAAGCCCAGGGCTAGACAAAATGTTGTATTTGAAGCCGGATACTTTATTGGTCGGCTTGGCAGGGAAAACGTTGCAATTCTTGTTGACAAAGGTATCGAGATTCCCTCCGATCTACAGGGCGTCGTTTATACCGGAACAGACAGTTGGGAGTTCGGCCTCTTGAAAGAACTCAAGTCCATGGGATATTCCATCGACTTTAATAAGATGGATATCTAATCCGTTGATCCCTCCTTTCACCGATTGGCAAAACGATTTACACCTAATTGTGAACATTGCCCACGCGATTTTTCTTTGCCCCCGCATTGATCTCGCTAGACTAATACTTGCTGCTACCAGGGCATTTTCTGGTGCACATTCTATTGGCTCCTTCGAAGATCGGAGCGGGTATGTTTGCTGCCGAGTCCCACGCCAGCCGTCATCACATTGCGATCGCTGCCATGGCCTGCCTATGCGTTTTGCTGGGCGGGCCTTCTTATGCCGCGGGCGCGGAGAGCCTCATCATCACGGGCGCGACGTACTACGAGCCGGGCGTGTCAGGCCCAGGTTGGGCCTGGACCGATGCCGACCACCTGGAGCTTAACGGCTACGCGGGCGAGGCCATCGGCGCCGAGGGCGACCTGGTGCTGACGCTTGCCGGGCAAAACTCCGTGACGGAGTCGCATGCGCCCGATGCGGACATCACGCTGTGTGGCATGGAGGTGTGGGGCAACCTAACGCTTCGCGGTACCGGGACCCTGACGGCGACGGGCTCGCAGTGCGGAATCCACGTCTCGCAGGCGCTCGTGGTGGACGGCTGCACCGTCGATGCCCGGACGGACGGGGCCGATATTACGGACGAGGCGGTTGCCGGCGTGATCGCAGGCGACATGGCCGTGCGCGGCGGCGGACGCGTCGTTGCCGCTGGCGCCGGGTCCGGAGTGGGTGTGCGTGCCTATGGCGTGTATCTGCAGGAGGCGGGCCTTGGCGCTGGCGCGGCCGGCTGTCGGCTTTCCGTCGACGCCTCGTGGCTTGATGCGGCCGGCGCCGATGGCGGCGTTGCGTGCTTGGGCGGGTCGCTTGTGTCTGCGCGCTTTGTGGCGCCTGCTGGCGGGGTCTTTGGTGCTGGTGGCGTGTTGGATGCCTCTGGTGCGGTGACACCGCACGTGGTGGTTGAGCCCGATGTCGCCACGCCTCCGGCGGGGGAGACCGACAGGGGCGAGGTGACTGGCGATAGCGCGAAAAAGTCACCCACCGATGCTAGCCCCACTGCCGGAGAGCCCACCACAGGCCCCACGGCAAATCCCTCTCTGAAACCCGCGGCCACGCCAACCAAGACAACAAAGACAGTAACCAAGACCACGGTCGCCAAGACAACCAAGCCCAAGGCTGCCACCGCGACCACTTCGGCGCTCCCCAAAACCGGCGACAGCAACTGGATCGCTGCATCTTTATCGTTATTCCTGCTGGGGTTGGTGCTTTTTGGTGCCACATATCGCTGCTGAGACTGCGCGACGCACCTAGCTGCAATACAAGACCTCTGTTGAAGCTTTAAGGGCAACATTTCCGGATAGGGAGCGTTGCCTTTTTCGTGCATGCAATGTATGACGTGCCATACCACTTAATTGACTATGTAATTACTTGTAATTACATAGTCTACTATTGTATATGCAGTATAATAAGGTTACACTCACGCGATTGGAAGGTCTAAAAATGGCAAGCTCAACATTAACCATCAGGGTTGACGACGACCTCAAACGCGAGGCGGCGGAAGTTGCTGATTACTATGGACTTGATTTGTCGTCCGTGACTCGCGCTTTCTTCAAGCAAATGGTCAACACCCATCGCATCCCGTTGACTTTTGCCCCTGAGGAGCCCAATGCCGAAAGCCTTGAGGCCATTCGCGAGGGGGACGCTTTTCTTGCATCTGGCAAAAAAGGACGGTTTGACAATGGCGCCGATCTGATCGCTGCTGCGATGGCACAATGAGCACGTTAACCGCAGAGTTCTCTGCAGCCTTCTCCCGCGATTTAAAGAAAAAAGCAAAGCGCCGTAAATGGGATTTATCTGAGCTTCAAAAGCTAATTGACCTGGTGCTACAGAATACACCTGAGTCAATGGACATATTAAAGCGACGTCATAATATGCACCGGCTAAGCGGCAACTGGGCAGGGCGAAACGAATGTCACGTAGCAAACTCGGGCGACTGGCTTGTCATATGGTCATCAAACGAAGAGGTAGCTTTCTTTGAACGCACTGGCAGCCATGATGAGCTGTTCCGATAATTCCCTTAATATCGAAACCACCAAAACTATCCGGATTTCAACCTAATGGCATCCAATTTGCTCAATCTTGTTGGAAATGTTGCTGCGCAATGACGATTGCCTGCCTATGCGTTTTGCTGGGCGGGCCTTCTTATTCCGCGGGCGCTGAGTGCCTCATCATCGCGGGCGCGACGTACTACGAGCTGGGCGTGTCGGGCCCCGGCTGGGCCTGGACCGATGCCGACCACCTGGAGCTTAACGGCTACGCGGGCGAGGCCATCGGCGCCGAGGGCGACCTGGTGCTGACGCTTGCCGGACAAAACTCCGTGACGGAGTCGCATGCGCCCGATGCGGACATCACGCTGTGCGGCATGGAGGTGTGGGGCAACCTGACACTTCGCGGCACCGGGACCCTAACGGCGACGGGCTCGCAGAGCGGGATCCACGTTTCGCAGGCGCTCGTGGTGGACGGATGCACCGTCGATGCCCGGGCGGACGGGGCCGATATCACGGACGAGGCGGTCGCCGGCGTGATCGCGGGCGACATGGCCGTGTGCGGCGGCGGGCGCGTCGTCGCCGCAGGCGCCGGGTCCGGAGCGGGCGTGCGCGCCTACGGCGTGTATCTGCAGGACGCGGACCTTGGCGCTGGTGCGGCCGGCTGCCGGCTTTCCGTCGATGCCTTGTGGCTTGATTCGGACGGTGCCGATGGCGGTGTTGCTTGTCTGGGTGGGTCGCTTGTGTCCGCGCGGTTTGTGGCGCCCGCTGGTGGAGCCTTTGGTGCAGGTGGCGTGGTGGCACAGCATGTGGTGATTGAGCACGATGGACGCGACGTGCCGGGCAGCGGGACGGGCGAGCCTGATGGTGGCGCCGGTCCCGCTGCAGAGCAACCCGGTACGGGGTCGACGACGGATCCCGCGGTGAAGCCAGCGGCCACGTCGCCCAAGACAAATATAACGACCAAGACGACGGTGACCAAGACGACGGTGCCTACGCCGTCCAAGCCTAAAGCCACCAGCGCGACCGCAGCGACACTCCCCAGGACTGGCGACAACAACTGGATCGCGGCATCCATGGCGCTCTTCCTGCTTGCTACAGTGCTTCTAGCTGCCGCATGTCGTTGTTGAGATAGCTGCCATTTGGAAGAAAGAGACATTCACAAGGTATAACTACTTGCGTGTTTGTCTATAGGCACCCAATTATCGAAGGCAGAGGCCATACGGACGTGATCATGGGCTGAATCGTGACATGCGACCCAGGTCCACATGAATGAGAAAAGCATTCAATAATGTCGCAGGTTAGACTGAAGGCAACGAAAGGGCACCGGGATCTTTGTCGACCCTGGTGCCCAAGCGAAAGACCATCAGAGTTACCTCGCAATATTCGACGGTGCTAAAGCGGGCAAATATTAAACCGGACTCATTGGTGAGCTGTATGAGCTGGTTTCTTAGTGACATCCCGGATTGTCTATAAGCAAAAGTCTGGTGTTTCGGAAATGTTGTACCGTACGCCAAAACTGTCAATCTCTTGTTTTAATACAGCCCACTCAATTTCTAAAAGCAGCCGCATAACATCGTAAATTGTCACAATGCCTCGAATCCCCTTGCTCCTCATCCGCACGAGTTCGTAAATCAATTGAACAGAAATCGTTGCTGTATACGGTTCACCGCTTCTATCAAGATTTAATGCTCTTGCAGCATCAATGATCGCGGTGCCAAATAGAAGCTCAGGGCAAATCCCTTCAGCGGGGTTTTCGATTGTGATATTTACCTTATCTGCGCAAAGCTCAATTTCTGTTTCTCCGGCTCTGCTTTGTTTGAGAAAGGGTTCCGTTTTACCTAGACCTAAATATTCCGTTCTTTTAAGACGCTGCCTGCGGCAGCTCTCCTTAAACATATTGTTACGACAATCTATGATGGCGGCATTCGCAATCTGGTCAGTCAGGCATGGGTAAAAACCTATTAGGATCCAATCGACCTCGCAAGATGCCTTGAAAAGGAGATCGTAAATTTCCGCATAAAGTGGGCATTGTCCTCTGTCGAGGCGGGCCACTCTTGTTCCATCGTGAATGAATAATCCTTGAAAATCTGAATGAATTTCAATTAAATAGCCCAATTCAATGCGTCCATCATCACCGCTAAGTTCAGTAAGGTGATTGCGGTATTTAGGTAATTTGCGAGCATGACCTGTTTTTCCACCAAACAATCGGGCATCTAGAGAGCGCGTCAGATCGTCACAGCATGCACAGCTTTGATGATATTTTGCCAACGAGACATAGTTTGCGACGATGCTCGCCAATTCCTCCGGCAAAACATCGTCGGCTTCAAGTCTTGGCATTAGCTTTTCGCGCTCAGCTTTCAACGCAGATGTGAGCTCAGCAGATTTTGATTGAGCGTTTCGACCATGTTTGATGTTATGGTCGATTCTAAAATGCTCCAAACCAACAATGGATCCATTTTCGCGGGTAATAACAATATCAGGGCACTCGCTGCCTGCGTTAATAGATCCACACACCTTCAAGGCAGCTTTCTTCTTGTATCCACCCGAGGCCATTGATAGCCTAAGAACATCATTGAACACTTGCTCTTCGTGCGCGTTCTGGTCGCTTTTGTTCTTGCTCATGCTGGATCCTCCGCCCTTATAAGTAAAACATAATTCAACTCGCGCTCTTATAGAAGGTGCGAGGCCCTCGTCACAAGTGAATGAATGACGAGGGCAAACAGGGTTAAGGTATGACCTCCGTGTTACCTTTCAGCCCTACCCAAATTCAAATTTATTATGCTGCTTTATCAATTTGAATAGCGGGGATCCTCGATTTCTTTCTTCCTAAGCTTGTGCTGGTTCCAAAGTCGGTCTGGCCCCTTTTAGATGCAACTTTGTATTTCTCAATCTGAGTTCTATAGCCTTCAATCAGCTCCAATAAAGACTCATCGAGAAACAGCAACATTTCGCTTCCGTCATATCCCTCAGCGGTATCATCCACGAACTTGCATTCTGTTCTCGGCATATCGAAGGTGCACTTTCGGAGAAGGTTCTCAAGTATTTCTAGGCGGCGAACCAGAACGCCTGCATCATCTATAACATCCAGCCAACTGGACCCGTCCTTGCAAAACAACATTTCGTCCCTTTCGTTTTACAGCTCTGATGGACAAAAGAAATCTAAAGCCGCGTGCGGACATCATTAAAAATTGTTCTTAAAAGCAGTGTAGAAAATCAGTTTCAGACATTATGTTGTATAGACTTGCTGAGACCTTTAGTTTGAATCTCAATTTAAAGTAGATATTTGTTCGAAACTAACAAGTAATGGTTTTAAAACAATATAATTTTCCTTGTTATTAAAGAATGTCTGCGGTGAATCAACTTTTTTGAAAAGGATTCTGAAGATGATCCTCAATTTTTCATTTAAGAACTTTCAGAGCTTTCGAGATGCTCAACAGTTCTCGTTTGAACCGATTTCGAGCAAAAAGGAACTTGGGCCTGTGCGAGTGGCTGCGGTTTACGGCGCAAACGCGTCAGGCAAATCAAATTTCCTAAATGCTCTTTACTTTGTCTCTTACTTTGTTCGTACAGGTTATGCGGCAGGCGATGCGAATTCTCAAATACCCATCGTCCCCTTTTTACTTGACTCGGAATCCCGATCAAGTGACACAGAATTCTCGATAGATTTTATCGCTAGCAACTTAAAGTATGAGTTTTCATTTGGTGTGAACAAAAATGAGGTTACATATGAAAACCTCACTGTGTATCGATCAAAACAGCCGTCCCTTCTCTATGACCGCTCTTCGATAAACGGGGAACAGTCAATAAAATTTGGTAGTACCTTTACAGGTGCAAAAAAACAACTTTGGGATATCACGCGCAATAATTCTTTGTTCTTATCTGCCGCAGCAGCGGCTGGAAGTGATGTAATTCAACCCGCATTCACAGCTCTTGCCAATGACATCAATCTCTATGATGCAACGCATTATCTAGCAGAACTCGCCACCATAAAAAAGCTGTTTATCAACGATGACGCTCGAGCTCAGATGCTATCTCAGCTCATTAAATATGCTGATATCGGAATTGACGGCATAGATGTCCGTCAATCGGAAGGCGTCATGGGTTTAAAAGACTCACTCATTGGACTCGATGAGATTCCGGAAGAGGCACGTAATAAAATTGCAGAAGACTTTAAATTGTCGTTCGCTTATGACCTGTTCTTCCACCATAAAGGCTCGGGAGATGGCTTTTGGCTGGGCTCCGCCCATGAATCGGAGGGCACAAAAGCTGCGCTGGCGTTTTTCTCGGTAGCCTTACGTTCTTTAAGCAGTGGGGCCACAACAGTAATTGACGAGCTTGATTCGAGCCTTCATCCTACGCTCCTGCGCGACTTCGTCTCACTGTTCGCCGATCCCGACACAAATCCAAAGGGCGCGCAGCTAATCTTCTCGACCCATGATGTCACCTTGATGACGCGAACCAGCCCTATGGAAGAGGTGCTTGAACGTGACCAGGTCTGGTTTGTGGAAAAGGACTCTGAAGGTGCTTCGCAATTAATTGCTGCGATGGAGTATTCGCCTCGTGCAAATGAGAATCTGGGGCGCAATTATTTAAACGGTGTCTATGTGCCGCTGCCCAACCCAAGTTTTCATCAACTTGTGGCCCGACTCATGAAGGAAGGCGCTGACATAAATGGCTAAGGCTGAAAGGAGAGGGCTTGCTCGCGGCCGCAAAAAGCAAACAAGAGCCAAAAGAAAGCGCCATCTAATTGTGTCCAATGGCAAGGTGACCGAAACCGAATACTTTAACTTCCTTATTAATGAAATGGACGTTCGCGGAAGCGTGCGGTATCGGCATATTGACGGAGACCCTTTGAAGGTCGCCAAGCAGCTTTCGCGAGAGCTCGATTCAGATAAAAAGGCCGTTAAAGCAGGCGAAATCGAAGCATTGAGTTCCGCATGGATCGTAGTCGATTCAGATGAGTTCAGAAACCTAGCCGCAGCAGAACGAGAAGCAAAGACAAAAGGAGTTAGGCTCGCGATCTCCAACCCATGCTTTGAAGTATGGCTTATCGATCATGTCTCACCATGCCCGGAAACTTTTGCATCGACGCCACAATGTGAGAAAAGAGCGCGCGACCTTGGCGTTCTAAAATCTACTGACCCCAACAGGTCCTCCGCGTCAAAGTTCAAGTCGGTAAATCTCGAAATGATTGATGGCAACAAGGGCCAGGCTTTGACCAATGCCGCAAAGCACAATACGGATAATAAACGTCGTGCAAGAGAAACGAATCCGGACAACGTTGCCGCCTATCAAGTATGGACAGACTTGCCTAATCTTGTAGATGACGTATTTGGATCGGGTAACTAGTGTGATTCATCCCGCGTTAGGGGCAGGCTTTTAACTCAAAAAATCGTAAACGAGGTAGCAATACTATGGAGCTATGTTCAGCTAGAAGACGGCACTGGACGCGCTGTCTGACAGCCCCGAGCCCAAAGACAACCAGTACTTTGCATGGATCCAGGACCTTGTTGCCGGAAACCGCACGCGAGAAGAACTCGCCGACGAGCTGCGCCGCGGTTGCGTTGTGGGCACGGGCGATCCGTCGCACGTATAAAATCAAAGCATCCGCACGCCTGCCATTATCTTGATTGGACGCCACATGGAACTCCCTAGCACCCTGTGCAGCAATGTCTACGACTTTGCGTTTTGCCACGAGCCCTGCTACGACCGCCTGGTCGACCTCGCCGACCCCGAGGACTGGGGTCCCGGCAACCGCATTCTCAAAAACTACCTGTCGTTTTCGTTTAGCCGCGCGGTGTTCCTGACCGAGCGCGACGTGGACCAGACCGCCCCGTCCAACTTGCCGCTGGTGTTCGACGACGACCGCTGCCTATTCAACACCGGCCTGTACACGCGCCGCTACGAGACCATCTACGGTCTGTTTGAGCCCAACACCAAGCCCGATGCGCGCCAGCGCTGGTTTTTGAAGGGTTTCTTTAAGGAAAGCGATCCCATACTGGTCTCGTTTGAATACCTGCCGTGCCGCGTGCGCTTTGCCGAGGACCCCTCCGAGCTGGTCTTTGACTACCGCCTGCCCATCCGTTCCAACATCGACCACATTCTGGGCGACGAGGAGAACCTCACGCGTATTCCCGCCAGCCTGATGGGGGAGGGCAACTCGCTGCTGCTGCGCCGCGCCTTTGAGGGAGCCGTCGTCGAGGCCGCCCGCCGCGCCGCCGCCAATTACACGCTCGCCGTGCCGCAGTTCTACGGCGGTCGGATCCAACTGCTGCTGCCGCTATGCCTAACCGGCGACAAGCCCGAACTGGCGCTGACCATCCAGCGCGAGGACGGCTTCTACGCCGCGCGCACCTGCCTCACGCTCGACATGGCCTATAACAATGCTCGACTTATCTGCCGTCCCGAGACCTCGTGGATTAAGCGATAAAGGGTGGCTTAACTGCGGTTTTGCCGATTGCCTTGGTTGTTTTGGCTTGGCTAGCACCCACGAATTTAAAATCGAGGGCAAAAAGTTCTTGGTAAACTGCGCGCGGCTATGTTAGTATCTCTTTTGCCGAAAGGCGACGGGCGATTGGCTCAGGGGTAGAGCATATCCTTCACACGGATGGGGTCACAAGTTCGAATCTTGTATCGCCCACCATCTAAAGCACAGGTCAGAGGTGTTAAGCCTCTGACCTTTTTCTTTTTGACACCAAAATTGAAGCGAAGTTACCTAAGGCGTTATATGTTACGCAGTTCACCTTAGGTGTCGTCATTGCGCGTTTTGCAAAATGCGTCTGCGTTCATTCATTGAATTCCCTGCGTAATCTATGTGCAATTGTGGAGACAGAGACCGCTGGCTCACAGCTTGTACCAGCGCGTTCATGCCTATGGCGGCTTTTCAACGGATTGCGTCAAGCTTTTGGTCAGCGTTTGGTCAGCTTCCGGTACTTACCCGCATGATGCCCCGGTAGATAATCGTCCACGACCACAACCGCACGGTCTACGGCCGATACCAGGGGAGGCGCAAATGGACGAAATCGTCTGCGCAAACACCGCATTCCGCTATTGGCGCTGCCCACCGCAGGTGCGCGACCTCTACCCGCGCCTACCCAACTCCGAAGAAGGCTGGCGAGCTCTATCCCAAGCCCCTTTCGTAACCGACGTCCTCAAGACCCCAGTCATCACAGCAGCATCAACTCGAAGCAACCTACATTCCGAGACAAGACGGACCATCCGATGGAACAGCGCCTATACAGAGAAGGTCTCGATCGACACGGGCATGGGCTTTAGCGTCACAGACCCTCTTCATACGCTATTCACCATGACTCGAAGCGTTTCTTCATGCGACCTGGTTCTGGCCATGTACGAGCTCTGCGGATGGTTTTCGGTTTTTAAACCATCGCCCGCGGTCGACATGGCACTTGAGCAAGCAAAATCAGAAGAAGAGCAGTACACCACAGAAAGTCTTTTTGAACTAGATGAAACCCAAGACGAGGCCCCATGGAAGCGAGTCTATGCTCGGGCGAGCCAGAAGGACAGCGAGAATGATCAAAGTGGGCAGCAGAATGACGGATCCGGAAATAAAGCAAACGGAAAAGGCACATCGCTCTGGATGAGAAAGCCTCTTATTGAAATAGAAGAACTGCACAAATTTGCAGCGAAGGTTAAGGGCGAGATGTGGGGAAAACAATTCTACGAAGCCGCACGGCAGGTAATGGGTATTGCGGCATCCCCGCTAGAAGTTGCTGGAATCATGTTGCTAAGTCTTCCGAGGCGTACTGGCGGAGCGGAGTTTAAAAACATATACGTCAACGACTTAACACCGCTGTCGAATTCAGCTCGAAAAATCGCAGGTCAGAAAATCTGTTACGGCGATATCGTCATCGTAAACCCAATAATAATGAAAGCTGTGATTATCGAACTTCAGGGAGAGGTTATCCATGGTTCAGGCGCCGTGCTGGACCACGATGCCGCACGAATGACAGCATTACAAAGCATGGGATACGACGTATTTCTTGTAACCCATGACATGCTCAATGATCACGATCAGCTTGATGCCATCATTCACAGTGTGTGTGAGCGATTGGAGTTGCGCTACAAACCAAAAACCGAGGCGATGAGATGCGCTGAGACCAGATTGCGAGCCAACGTTCTGTGCAATTGGCTTGGTATTGGCAAGTAATAATGTTCAAGTGAGCATTATTACTACTTTATATGCTGCAGTAATTAAGTGCCATTTTAAAACCACGCCGGTTTACTACGTTGGATTGGGGGTAGCTGAGCACACCGAATTCGTCGCTCGTAAAACCGCAGGTAGAATGCCTGCCCGTTTTGCGAATGTAGGCGTGTGGTCGGAAATCCGGGAATCGTCGTAGTAAACCGGTCCGTTTATGAAGCGACCAGCTGGCGCGAGCTGCGCACGGTTCAGTAAATTGACCCGAAGGCGCGGAGAGGGGCTCAGACGAAACCCTCCCGCGGAAGCACCGCGGATTGCTTTGTTCTGGCCGGCGGCACCTGGGGCGCGCCCCGCGGGCTATTTCGGGCATCGTGTGTCCCTTCGGCCCCGCGCCGTTCCACGCACCGTAAAATCTTTTCCAAAATTGTCCTTGCATCGTGGTCCGAGTTCCCGTATAGTACTTCTTCGCACGGGGGCGTAGCTCAGCTGGGAGAGCGCTTGACTGGCAGTCAAGAGGTCAGGGGTTCGATCCCCCTCGTCTCCACCCGAGCATTGAACTAGGCTCCAACGCAAGTTGGGGCCTATTTTCATATTAATCGATTTACACATCTGTTGGCTGGGCAGCATCTTGGCTACATATCCATTGTTAATCATGAATATGAATGTTAATAACTTTACGTCTGTGGATGGCAAAGCTAGTCCGCAGCACCAATAACAAAGAGGCCAGGCGTAACGCCCGGCCTTAAAACTCTCTGGTGGGCCCTCCGGGATTCGAACCCAGAACCCAGGGATTATGAGTCCATAATTAAAACCGAGATTAAGTGCAGAAATAATACTAATAGTGTGGATAGAAGCGGATAGCGGTTTTGACGATCGTTAGTTTTATCCTGTGTAGTCAATTTATGCGCTATTGCGACCTGCTTTGTCTGCAGTGATGAGTTATGCCCGGCCTGCGCTGTCGTTGCCAAACAGGTTGAGTCTCTTGGCGTTGAGCCAGTTACGGTGCCGATTACGTACTATCGCGACCAGGTGATGTATGACGAGTTCGGTCGTGATCCGGGTTCCTATGGCCAGGCCAACGCCAACGCCCGCGCGATGGCCTATGAGCTGGAGCGTCGCGGCATCAAGGTAGAGTTCCGCTATCCGTCCGATGGCGCGGTCAGTACGCCGGGCAGCAGGTACTAATTGGCCCGTGGTCTGACTTTGGTGTCCAATGTTCCTCGATAAGCCTCGGCCCACACTCATAATCCCTGGGTTCTGGGTTCGAATCCCGGAGGGCCCACCACCATCTACCAGCGGTTTCTCTGAAATCTATTCGATCAGGGAAACCGCTTTCGTTTTGGTTTTTCCTTCTCGAATCCACTGGTTTCTTCTGGCTATCCACCACTATCCACCACTGATTAGTGCATAGATATGGGTCCCGTCTGTATCAGTAGATTTAAAATGAGCTATACGATCTACCGATCGATGCGTTTGCTTTCGCCAAAAAAGATGGAAGTGTAATGAATCGATGGTCGCAGTTTTTCGGCAGATCTGGATGGGCCAAGCGTTCAGACGCGATTTAAGACCAGCTGAAAGTCTGGTACTCATCTGTGTTACTAAGATATCGATTCGGCGCTCTATATCGCCTCTCATTGCCTCAGGCGTAGTTTGTATTGACTTGTATAGAAACTACTCGCGTTTGGCTTTTGAACATCTTCTAGAAGTCCTGTTTCTCAATAAGCGATTCGAGAGTGAAGCCGCCACTTGCCATGTCTGAAGCCATGAATGTGTCGACCTTATCGGCGGCATCAAGGATCGCCTCGACATTTAGGTCGATATAGTGCTGGAAATCCGTCTTAAACTGCGTATGTCCATGCATGCTCGAAATTGTCGGAGTCGAAACTCCGCTGGCGGCCATGAGCGTCTCTGAGGTATGTCTCAGGTTATTCACGGGAATAAACCTCAGGCCATGCTTCCTCAGCGCGGTTTCCCAATGGCCTCGCAGTGTTTCGCCGGCACATGGAAGAATTCGCCGGTTGCTCCACTGCTCCAGGGCGTGTCGCGTTGCATCTTGTTCGGTTCCAATAAACGCCTCCGGCGCGATGGTCCTCTCCATGGTGTCGACATATCCGTTAAAAACGGTGACAGTCCAAATTCCATCGGCAACTTCTTTCAGTTTTGGGTTTGACCCCAACTTATACTTTGCTGCCGTTTCTGCGGCCAACCGACTTGCAACTGCCTGGGCATCTTTTCGATTTCCCATGACGGTTTCGATCCTATATTTGGCTTTTCTGGACTTGTGCCAGCTTGTTTTGTGCCTGATGAGCCAGCACCCCTCAGCTTGCTCGATTGAGGGCTTTGTGGCCTCGAGAGCTGAAAGAAACCTTTCCGTAAACTCTGGAAGAACCAGAGCATGCCTATTAGACTCTTCTGTTTTGGTGACCTTAAGTCCGTCCTCGTCGGTATAGGCCGCATGGACGTTCAGGAGCACATACTTTTTTACGCCCTGGGAAGTCGGCATTTTCAATATCTGTACGTCGGCTGGCGTGATTGCAAGGTTCTCTTCTTTGCGAAGGCCCGCACTGCCGACCAGCAGGGTTAGATATGCCATCTCATCGTCAACGAGTGCGTCGGCAGCGTACTTTAATTCCAAGGGTGACCATGGTGCGGGGCGTTTCTGTTTCTTTGCCCTGGCATCGAGTCCCGTTAGATCCATTTTATGGCGCATGAAACCATCCGATTTGGCCCTGTTCAAGATCGCCCTATACGTCCGCAGCGTGTTTCTCGGGGTCCCAGATTGCTCGATGAGATTTCGGACATTAGTCTCATCTAGGTTCAAGAGGACTCGTTCGCCATGATTCGGGGAGATCCATTTTCGGTAGTTTTTGACATATCCGTCGATTGTGCTGTTGGTCTTACCTTCTTTTTCCAGGGCTGGGATAAACCTGCCATAAAAGTATTGATTCAGCGTAATCTCAGGAATGTCGCGTTCGGAAAGGCTGGAATTCAACTCGACATAGAGCATGGATGCGGCTGCTTGGGCATCTCTCATGGTTCCATGAATCGTTACCCTTTTTGTGGCACGCTTTTTACGAGTGCCGGCCTCGACCCTAACCCTAAATATCTCTAAGCCATCGGCGTCGACACCTATTTTCTCAATTACGCCAATTTTGTTTTTAGGCATTATGACTACCTCGTATTGTTTTTCAGTCAGGACAATGAACCCTTGTGGTGAAGGTTTCGTTCGATCGTTTAGGCGGTCTTGGCTCTACCGCGAGAACTAGTTGAGGCGTTGCTTTTAGCAATATTGCCAAACCTCTTGTATTTTCTGGAACGGTTCATTGTGTCAGCGCTATCCATAAGTTGCTCTCTGCCGGCACAACTTAGGGCCATATAGCTTTCTAGCAACTTCCTAAATTGCAGTCTCTCCTCCTTATTCATTTCTGAAATTGCAGCATTGACTATTGATTGCATTGCAGAGTCTTCAAGAAATGAAGGCGTTGGAATTGAAACTGAGTATTTTGAACCGAGAATTGAATCCACTGAAACAGAAAAATATGTGGACAACTGGAGCAGAAACTCATCCGTAAGCCGTCTTGTTCCTTGTTCATACTTTCTGTATGCAGAAATCGAAATACCGAGCTCTATCGCAACCTGTTTTTGGGTTTTCCCGCTATTGGAGCGAATTGTTTTCAGATTGTTGTCCATGGGTGCTCCTTTCTCTGAGCACCTTGTTTCTCAATTTGGCCAATTTTGAATTTAGGCATGGGTGATTTTGCCTCCAGCTGATCTTTAATCGTTATGCTGATTGGGCCACGGAGGAGTGAGAATCACCGTTTGAAAAGGCCGGCTTAGAATCATTCAACAACAGGTCGTTTTCAACCAAGCTTTCAATTAGTGAAAGCGCAATACCTTTCCCGTTGTCGTTTAAACGAATCCAAGCAGACCGAAGCCTTTCAAAGGAGTCGTCGTTAACTTCCGCTGGTTTTGTCGCAGCCTTTTCCAATTCCGTAAGGGCAATCAATGACTTTGCGGGGGAAATGGCGTGAAGATTACGCCATGAGGGGTCGACGAGATCAGACAACCGCACGTTTAGCGCATTGCAAATAGCCTCTAAGGTCTCGTTTGACGGGAACCTTCGGCCCTGTTCGTATGACTGGTAGGTGACAAGTTCAACGCCAATTCTGCGGGCTGCAACGGTCTGATTGATTTTTAGCTGGTTTCTGGCCTGCTTGAGATTTTGACCAAATAGACGATTGATCTCAATCTCCTGCGGACTCTTTTTTCTAGTCATCCTACCTCCCTTTTAGCAAATGAGATTTCGGAAGATAATCTCGTCATGATTCACGAATCGTGACCCTCTTCGCGGAGCGCTTTTCTCGAGTGCCGACCTCGACTCTGACCCTGACCCTGAAGATCTCTAACCCTTCGGCGTCGACTCCTGTTTTCTGAATTTCGCCGATTTTGTTTTTAGGCATTATTGGCTACCCCAAATTGCTTCCCAGTTCGGATAAATAACTCTAGTCATAAATGGTTTATTCGATTGCTTAGGCTGTCTTGGCTCTATTGTGAGAACTAGCTGGGGCGGTGCTTTTGGCGATATTGCCAAACCTCTTGTATTTTCCGGAACGGTTCATCGTATCCGCGTTATCTACCAGCTGACTTCTTCCAGCAAAACTAAGGGCCATGTAACTTTCCAACAACTTCCTAAACTGCAATCTTTCCTCTTTATTCATTTCTGAAATTGCGGCATTGACCACTGAGCGCATTGCAGAGTCTTCAAGGAATGATGGAGAGGAGATCGAAACTGAGTATTTGGAACCGAGAATCGAGTCCACTGAAACCGAGTAATAAGTAGATAGCTGAATTAGAAGCTCGTCTGTAAGTCGTCTCGTTCCTTGTTCATATGTTCTATAAGCAGAGAGCGAAATGCCGAGTTCATTCGCCACTTGTTTTTGGGTTTTGCCGCTATTGGCGCGAATAGTCTTCAGATTGTTGCCCATGGGTGCCCCTTTCTCTGAGCACCTTGACTTTATGTATGACAATTTGTTGCACAGTACTTCAAAATGTTTTAGTATTTATTCAAGTACAACAATCCGTTTTACTTTAGGAGGGTTTTATGCCGAATTGTATCGGAGCGGAACGAGTGAGGCTTCGCCTTTCGCAAACCGATCTTGGCGACAAGCTCGGCGTCAGCAGAAGCATCATCGTGCGAATCGAACGCGATCCGAAGTCGGCAACTTACGATCAACTCGAGAAGATGTCTCAATTGTTCGGTTGCTCCATCCAATATCTGCTTGGCGAAACCGATGATCGTCTTCCCCAGAAGGACGAGGTTGCGTAATGAGCGGCAAAGAAAGGTTGGAGCCGTGGGCGAGTAGCAAATGGCTTTCTAAATCCGCGGCAGCCAAATACATCCATCGCCATGTCGATGCAGTCCAGGAACTCATCGAGTCGGGGGAGATTCCCGCCGTCTACGGCGCGTTCAACCGTGGAGGATCGCGGACCATCTACATCAATATCGACGACCTCGATGCGTACATGCGCAGGACCCCTTTCATCAAGAAGTCTTCCCACGAGGAATCGTACGAGGAGTATGCCTCGCTGCAGGCTCTGCAGGCGACTATGTCAAAGCGCATGGCCCGCGACAGCCGCAAGGGGGCCGCATGATGTGCCCGGCATCGCTCATGGAGCCTATTCAATTTAGGGTGTCAGAAAAAAAGTGCGACTGGGAAATTAAGGAAGAGCCCCAGCCGCACCCGAAACGTGAGACCGTAGAAGAAGGGAGTTCACGGATGTGGAAAGGTGAACAGCGTCAACACGATCTCGACGACATAGGGCGTTATCGCACCCTCGTCGGTACCGTTAATTCTACCATCGCGATAGAGGGTCTAACCAATCAAGATCTTGCCGATTACGCGAATTCATGCCGAAATTGGATCACTTTTGCCGAGATTGCAATAGCTCGCGGTCGCGGCTGCAACCGTCAGGCGCCGGTGCCCGTTCTACCCGAGACGCCAAAGGCACTTTTGGCCGCGGGTATCCCCAATCTCCCGATCTGCCATACCGTGCGGCATATCGTGCGCGAGACGACAATCTCCAATCGCTCTCATAGGCACGGGATCGAGCCTTCACTTCTCGCGTCGGTCCCCGAGCTCCTTCAAGCTCCTGTTGCCATCTTTAAGGCAGGCGAAGGCAGGGCGGCGGTCGCGCTGGACGCGGTCGATACCATCGGCCGACCGCTCGTCGCCTATTTCGACCTCGCGGTTCCCCTGTCTGTCGGCGGTGGCCAGTTCCGCTCCGGCGAACTCGTCAATTTCATGCTGTCCGTCTACGGACGCGATTCCCTGATAAACGAAATCGAATCCGCTAGGAGGGCGGGGGAGTGCAGCGTCTTCAACGAAGAGGCGCTACTTTCCCTGGCTGTCCAGGCGTTGCAAAGGAGAAAGGCCGCATAGTGTCGAAGATTCTCGAGACAGAGAGCGAAGGCTACGGGCCCTCGTTCGCAATACACGGCTTCATGCGCTACCTGGGCCTCAGGCCCGCCCAGCTCGTCGCGTACGCCCTGATCTACTCCTGCACTGTAGATAGGGGTTGCTACGACTTTGGCGCCGCCGTTCTCGCGGACTGGTCCGGTACGAGCGAGCGTACCGCCCGCACGACTATCGCTTCCCTGCTCGAGATGGGCCTTATCGTTGAGCGCGGCTCTCATGTCCACGGTACCAACACTGTCGGCAGGGCCCTCGTTGCCGCCGCAGATCCAGTGTCGCGCGCTAAAGAGGCGTGGAAGGCCGACCACCCCGGCGCCGATAGAGCCGTGCACGGCAGTTCACCTGAAGAATCTTCACGTGAAAAAACTTCCTCACCTGCAATTTCTTCACGTGAAGATTCTTCCTCACATGCAAAAACTTCACGTGACGTTTTTTCACCTGAAGTTTCTTCACCTGAAAATACTTCCTCACCTGAAAATATTTCACGTGAAAGAACTTCCTCACCTGCAATTTCTTCACGTGAAGATTCTTCCTCACCTGCAATTTCTTCACGTGAAGATTCTTCCTCACCTGCAATTTCTTCACGTGAAACCCCCTATATACCTATAAGTAATGACTTTCCAGAAGACTGGATGGATGGATGGAATGAAAATCAAACCAACCAACCGGACGTCTATCCTGGGATTGACTTTCAGGTCGATACCGCGGCCGATTTCAGGAATCTCACCGACGAGACGATCAACCGCAACAAGCTCGACGAGGCCCGTCATCCCTACGACGAGCTGCGAAAACTCGGCTTCGGGGCCGATGAGATCCGATCCGCGTGGGCTCGCCGACAAGCTGGCGCGAAAGACGCCGGAGCCGAGGACAAATTCATGCCCCAGCTGCGGAAATGGCTGCTCGACACGAGCGTCAAGGGCTGCCGGAAGATGGTCGAGGCTGAACGCCGCCGCTCCGGGCACGGTGGAAAGCGCCTGCGCCAAGCCCCGGACGGCACCTGGCTCATCATCGGAGACGGGCCAGTCCATCCGGTTGTAGACGCCAACGGCATCGCCTATCGCGGAGATCAGGAAGGCGCAATAGCTCTGGCGCGTGAGCAGTCTTTAACTTCGCTATGAGGTCTGCCGGGCAATCTTGATTGAATTATCGAAAGGGGAAGTGACATGGAAGGAAATTCGTGGACAAGGCCGATTAGACCCGCGCAGAACGGACAGCCCGCATCCGTCGGGATGGCCGACAAGAGCCATGCCCCGTCTCGTTCCGCGGCCGAAAACGGTATTGTCGCTCGGGAGGAGCGCGTCAGATGCGTGCTGACAGAGCTGAGGCACCTGGCATCTATCAGGAACCAGTGTGAGACGGCGCTCAGACAACTGCCATCTAGGTCGAACGAGCGGGAGAGAATGAGGAACCGCGTCTTGCATATCGATTCGACTTTGAATCTCGTGATGGTCGTCGTCGAGGCGCTGGACGCCCATGAGCCGGGACTCGGATCGATCTTCCAGCTGTCCTATATCGATAACCTTACATGTGAGAGAATCGGCACGCTCCTGGGCGTCTCGAAGAGGACCGTAATCAGGAGGAGAAACCAGATCGTCGCACTGATTGCGTCTGACAACAATCTCTACAACATCATCGTTGGTGATGCTGCGTGAGTAACGTAAACCCTTGGTGGTCACGCATATGACCCGTAACACGATCTTACTTGCGGCCGGGCTACTTCTTGCTCTCGCCGGCCTGAGCTTTCTATTCCAGTTAGATGGATTGGCTCTATTGCTTCTTATTACTTCCGCCGCAGTCGCGCTCAAGTTATTCGACGATGGCGAAGATGACGATTCCGGGTGGAGGCCTTTATAAGAAGGACCCTCACAATAGCGCCTCTGGGCACAAATTGCATTGATCCGATGTTACGTTATGACGTAGTTACGTTATTGCGGTACCGCGAATTTGCGTTATTACTTAGTTATGTTTTTACGCAATTACACAATGACACAGTTACGTTATTGCATGTTTCATCAGTTCTTTTATTGCGTATCTCTCTATTTCATATATTCTGCAATTCGATAGTTCTGTAGTTGCGCTTTTTTATTTTTCGGTATTTCAATTATTCACCTTTTCCACAGTTAAATAATGACGTAGTTCTGTTAGTATTTAATTACAACCTTCAATGCGGAATTTCCGCCATCGGTCCATACAGGGCATTGGAGGGTCTATGTCTTCTTATCCTGATTACATTCCAATCATCAAATTCATCTTGGGGCTTGTCGTGCTCGTGGCCTTTTTTGCCAGCGGACTCGCCTACGCCGTCCTCCAGTTCATTGTCGGCGCGGCGGCGTGCCTCGTTGCCGTCCCGATCGCGCTTGTGGTCATGAGCATCGCCAGCCGTTCCTAGGTATTTTCTGTCTCATATCGTCGTTTTCAATTTCAATTTGAAAGGAATCAATATGTCGAATTTCACCCCTGTGATCGTGTTCACCAACCAGAAGGGAGGCGTCGGCAAGACGACTTCCGCAGATGCAATCGCCGACGGACTTCGCCGCCGTGGCCTCAAGGTCCTGGCCGTGGACATGGATCCCCAGGGTTCTCTTGGGCGTATTGAGTCGGATTGTGTCGCGAAGGGCACCTGCTGCAGCTCCAGCTTTCTCAAGGGCGTCCAAGTGGTCTGCACCGAGGATGGGCAGGCGACCGTGCCCGGCGATCTCGATTTGGCCAACGTTTCTGACGAGAGGGATCTCGATGGCAACGAGATTAACGAGTACTCTTTGACGCGCTCAATCGAGTCGGCAGTCTCCCGTTACGATTTCGATGCCGTCGTGGTCGACACGCAGCCCGGCATGACCTTTTCGACGATTTCCGCGACCATCGCAGCCACCCATCTCGTCATCCCGACTACCGCAGACAGGCTCGGAACCGAGGCCGTCGAGCAAACCCTCGAACTCCTCAGCGCGGTAGGCGATTCCTACGAGGTGTCGTGGATGAGCGCCCCCGCCGTCCTCATCACGCTCTATCGAGGCATCGCCAAGCTCGCGAGAGCATTTGCCTCGCAGATGGTCGAGGAGTTTCCCAAAATGGGCCTCAAGGTATTCCAGCGCCGAATCGGTATAACTGTCGCCATCCAAGATGCGCAGGCGAACGGCCGCAGCATCTACGATATGAACGTGCTCAAAGGCGCTGCGTTCGAGTATGACGTTCTCGTTGGCAATATCATGAACTGGTGCGAGCTCAAGCCCGCCGGTGAAACCGAAGGAGTTGAGTAACGGTGGCTTCCAACCTACCCGAAAACCTCGTCGGCAACATTGTGGGCAACGGACCGCGCTTCACCTTGCCTAATTTTGGAGCACAGAACACCCCTGCGCCCCGTCCTGCTGCACCTGCCTCGCAGGATCCCGTTCAGGACAGCGCTCCTGCATCGCCTGTTTCCCCTGCCAATGTTCGCAAACCCAAGCCCGCACAGGCCCCAGCCGCCAGCAAGGGTGCTCCGCGGTCGAAAAAAGAGAGGGTCACCTTCTCGACTTCACCGCTCGAGGCTGAAATCCTCGAGCGCCGCGTTCTCGAGCTCAAGCTGAAGGGCGGCCCCAGGAGGGACGCCAGCGTCAGCCGCGTCATAGAGGACGCACTTCGCGACCGAATCAACGGCAGCGTGCTCGATCTTTCCGTTCTGGACAATCCCAAGCGGTCAATGAGCGCCACGCGCTATAGCCGGACGGCCCTCGTCCCCTATGAGGTGTACAAGGGCCTCATGACAGGACTCGTGAGCGCTCGCGCGGCTCATCCGGAGATCCTGCCCTCGAACCTCACTGCCAGCGCATATATCAGGGCGTGCATCCTGGCCCTGGAAAATTAGTCTCAACAATCCTCTGAACGTACTTAAATCGAGTCCATCCCACGGGGCGCTTGGCGCCGTGGGGGGTTTACTCAAGAAAGAATGGAGAGCGGAAATGAGAATATCCGCCGCAGCGGTGAAGCCGCTCGTCGTCCTGGCTGTCGCCGCCGTGTCGTTCGGCTGCATCGTGCCCGCATACGCGCAGGATTCGACCGCCACCGTGACCTCAGATGGCAGCAATCATATCGTCGTCGATATCAACCTCCACGACGATACCGATAGCTCCGGCTCCGATTCCAAGTCAGATTCTTCGTCAACCGATGAAAATGATTCGGAGACGACAGGTGAGGCCAAGGAAAAAAAAGAAGATGAGCTGAAAGGCAAGTGGTGGGAAAAGGCTTGTGGAGATATTCCTGCATCGTCGTTTCTGATTGTGTTGGGTTTTGCCGTGCTGGCGGCCATTATCGGCGGGATAATTGGAGTTCTTGCAGAAGGCGACATCGGGTTAATCCTTCTCTTCGGTAGTATCGGGTTCACAATCGTGTTGTTGCTGGGCGAAATTATTTGCGTGCATCTGTGAGCATGATCGCGTCATGGCTTGAAGGCAGAGTCGACTCGGCTTGTCCATGACCCCCCAGATTTATCCCACGGATAGGCTCGCGTTTGAAACCGCTCCTGTTCGTGGGGGTAGGGGCAGATGGCGCCATGGGAAGGCGCATCCAAAAGGGAATGGAGAATGGAAATGAGAGTACCAGCAAGGGTATTGAAGCCGCTTGTCGTTCTCGCCGTGGCCGCCGCATCGGTCGGCTGCATCTCGCCAGCGGCATACGCGGAGGATACGAGTGTTTCCGTGACATCCGACAGCAGCAACCACGTCGTCGTCGACGTCGATCTGAACGGAGGTGCGCCTGATGGCGGCCCGGACGGGAAGGACGTGGAGAAAGATGGTCAGGGCGAGTCGGTTTCCGAGACGGAAGCCGACGAGACTATGGCTGCACTCTGGGAGTTGAGTACGGCCAGCAACATCATTTTAAAGGCTTTGTTTTTCTTCTACGCTTTGCCAACTTTCCTCGTGGCGTGCTTGATGCTCGTCTTATACGAATTACTGGAGCTCCATGATCGCCATCGCCTTTGAGCCCGAACACCTTCTAGCTTCACAGGAGTGATAGATGCACGTTATTGAGAAACTTCGCGATATTTTGACGAAATACGGCGGCGGGTTCAATAACTTGAGCCGCTCCGAGCAGGTCGAGATCCTGCACGGTGCATGGACCTTCTCGCTCGCGCTCGGTGTTCTCGCCGGCATCGCCATGCTTTTCGTGATGCTCGCACGTCTGATTCAGTTTTTGACGTAATTCCCCTCACAGGCAACTGTTTATCACTGGGTGGCCCTGTCAGAGCCGCCCTTGAAGAAAGGAAGCTGCATGCTTTTCGAATCTATAATCTTCAACCTACTCCCCATCATCGTCGGTATCTTGGTCGTGGCGATGGTGTTCGAGAGCTGCTGGCGCAAATGCCCACCGGACAAACTGATGATCGTATCTGGATTTGGGCAGATGCGCAGCGTATCCGGTAAGGGCACGTTCGTGATCCCGCTCCTCCAGCGCGTCGACACCCTCTCCCTCGGTGCCGTGCAGGTGCAGCTGACCACCGAGAATGAAATCCCCACCCAGGACGCGATTCTCATCCACGCCTGCGCCGTGGCGAACTTCCAGATCGGCCAGACCCCCGAGCTGATTGAGACCGCCTCCAAAAACTACCTGAACATGGACAAGGAGGAGATGACCCGCCAGGTCACCGAAGTCATGCTTGGCAAGATGCGTGAGGTCATCGGCCAAATGGATTTAAAAGAGCTCATGCGCGACCGCGAGAGTTTCAACGCCAAGGTCTTCGACGGCTCCAAGGACGACCTCGCCAACCTCGGCCTCGAGTTGCGCACCTTCAACGTCCAGGACTTCTCCGATTCCCAGGGCATCATCCGCTCCATGGGCGCCGACCAAGCGGCCGAGATTAAAAAGGAAGCCGAGCTGGCGCAGATCAAGGCGGCCGAGGAGGTCGCCATCCGCCAGAACCAGCTCGACTTGAAGCAGGCTGACCTCAAGAAGCAGGCCGACAAGGCGAAGGCCGAGGCCGATATGGTTAAGGCCACCGTGACGGCCGAGAAGCAGCGCGAGCTCTACATCGCCCAGCAGGAGGCCGAGATCGCCGCGGAGACCAAGAAGGTCGAGCTCGCCGAGCGCCAGGCGGACGTGAGGGAGCGCGAGCTGAACGCGACTGTGAAGAAGCAGGCCGAAGCCGACCGCTATGCAGCCGAGCAGGCAGCCGAAGCCGATCTCTACAAGCGCACGAAGCAGGCCGAGGCCGCCCGCATCGAGCGCCAGAACCAATCCGACGCCGAGCTGTATTCCGCTCAGAAGGACGCCGAGGGCATTCAGGCCCGCGCGAAGGCAGAGGCCGAGGCCACGCGTCTGAAGGGCGAGTCCGAGGGTGCGGCCGAGAAGGCGCACGGCGAGGGCATCGCTGCCGGCGTGAAGGCCCAGGCACAGGCCTACAACGGCATGGAGAACCCCTATCTGCTCGCCAACCGCTACATCGACATCATGCCCCAGGTAGCCGAGCAGGTTGCGAAGCCCCTCACCGCCGTCGATTCCATCAAGATGTACGGATCGGGCAACGCACAGAAACTCGTAGAGGAGACCACCTCGATTGTCGACCAGGTCGCATCCGGCCTGAAAGACAGCATGGGAATCGACCTGCCGTCCCTGCTGAACGGCCTGCTCTCGAACCCCGATATCGATGCCGACTCCGCCGAGAACTCGGTGGAGTGATGGTCGTCCCGCTGATCGCCTCGGCCTTGCTGCTCGATTTCTTCGGCCTCATGATGCCCCTGGCATTGGTCGAGGACACCAAGGCATTTAAGGTCGGCGTGTTCCTGATTTGGGCGGCGCTGGTGGCGGATTCCGTCCTGATGGGCTTGCTCTATCCGAGGGAGCTGGCGGGGGTGAATCCCCTGTTGGCGGCAGGTCTCGAATCGATATGCCTCATCTGTGCCATGTATCCCCTGCATGGGTTCGCATCGAACTTGGCTCCCTGTGGCATCCGGGTCGATACTGCCGCGGTCCTCGCCTTCATAGACTTCCTCGTGACCGCTGTGGGATATGTCTCCCTGCTCTTGGGTACGATCTGGCTTTTATTCTTCTAGGCTCGCAGGCATATGGACCTGTCGACCATCAAGCCGGAGGGTTCCGAGGAGTAGCGCCGACGCTGGCCGCCTACACATCTCGCCCGCTGTCGGCCTGTACGACGAGGATATCCCGTTCTAGCGAGGGGATCCCGATGAAGCCCGCCCCAGCCCGGCGGGCTTTTCCATCCCCCGGCCACCGCCCAGGGGGAGCGCTCCGGCGCCGCCTCCCCCTGGACCCCCACGGGCCTCTTGGCGTCGCTCGCGTTGCACTCCCTTCCGACAGCCTGGGGCTACACAAGGAGCCCCTACGGCCGTCGAAAGCGCGCACAACGCTCGCTCGTCCGCAGGG
>CAJMPX010000028.1:0-28343 GCA_905215365.1 uncultured bacterium
ACCCCCCCCCCGAAGGGAATTTCCGCTGCGTGCATATGCGGCTCCCTTCGGATTGGATTTGAGTTCACGGGGAGTGTACGATGCGGCGAACCGGTCAACCCGCAACGTGCCGCAGCGGCAAGGGTGGCGGCTGTACTCTGGGTTTGAGAATGGCTAAAGAAATCAGTCAATGAGAGATGATATTGATAATCAATACGGTTGACCGTATTGATTGCGTTGCTCAGGCGCAAGACTTGAATGGTTTGGCTTGTTCAAATTGAGGGAAATGACTAAAGAAATCAGCCTGGGAGAATAAACTCCTGAAAATCAATCGAATGAACCATGACAGCTGTGTTGGTCATCAGCAACGACTAGGTAGCGTGTAGGTATTTCTAAAGGGCACGGCTATGCAGAAGCGCGGCGGCACCACCTAGGTGAGCCACGGTATCGGAGCATCTGGTCACTTGGATGTGATCTCGTACGACATGTCGGTAGTCGGGAGGGATCACGGTTGCTTTTGGCCGGCCGGAAGATGCTGTTAGGATCTCAATTGAATCGAGGTTCATGGGGACGGTACCGGCAGCCACTTCGAGGCATCCCTGAGTGTGCTTCGGGCCGAACGACAATTGCCAAGGCTTGATGGCCCTCGATACCGCCAAGACAGGTGCGTGACTATCTGGCGTTGCCGGGCCGTACCATATGACATCGAGGGGAATCTTCATAAAGAACATGTGGATTGAAGAGCATTTGCGGAACAATGCGGCATCGCCGATAGGAATCTCGGGGCGCCCCATCAGCCCCATGAAGCGCTTCCAGAAGGTGTCCATCACCTCGAGTTTGTAGGAGCCGATGTTGTTTCCGGCTGCGTCGAACAGGTGAGCCTCACTTTCTGCCATGAAGGTATCCTTTCAAACCAAAGTCTTTGATGGTTTGAAGATAGAGGTCATGGGGTCAAGCGAGGCTGATTTGCCGTTGCGGCAATTTGGGGCTAGTTGGGTTGGCTAGAAGCAGAAAGCGGGGAAGACGTAGAAGTTGTCCTTCGCGTGGCCAATGTTGTACAAGTTACCGTTGTCGTAGACAAGGTGAAAGTAAGTGGAACCGTTCGGATGCACGGAACGAGTCCAGTGATCGTAGCCCGAAGAAGCACCGGAATAGTTCTTCTCCGTCACACCCTTGGATTTGTAGTACTCGTACTGGGTGCCGTCGGGCTGGAGGTGGAGGTCTCCATAGAACTGGAGGTTTCCATAGACTTCGGTCGGCGAGAGCAGGAAGACCTTGTCGTTCGTGGCTGAGGGAACAACGTCGCCGCCGGCGCCCTTTTTATCGGTCATCTTCGTAATCTTCGTGACGTCCTTCACCTTGGACTGGAGCTCGGAGGGCAGGAGCGACCATAGGTCGCCGGTGTTGAGGCGCCCGCGAAGCTTCGACTTCTCCCAACCACCAGTGTCAGCATTCGTGGCGTTCATTTTCTGCCTGCCTAGAGCATCGTTGGTCGCCTCGAACGTCAGCCCCGCCTTGCCCGAACCGTCCGCGAGGTCGTCGTGGTTGATGCCGATAATGCGGTACTCGAGTGTCTTTCCATTCGTCAGCTTGATAGAGAACTTGGTTCGAGCATCCATTGCGGCCACGGCCTTGGCGTAGACAACCGAGGACGTGCCGTTCTTGGCGATGTCGGTGGCCGCCGCCTTCTGCTCGTCGAGCGTCCAGTCCTTAGCCTCTTTCTGGGCTACAGTCTTCATCGTCTCGCGGTAGGCCTTCTCCTCCGCGCTCATGAAGCTATCGCCGGACGTGCCGGAGTCGACCGTGTTGGTCACCTGGTTGAATTGGTTTCGGATTGCGCTCGAGACCTGAGGGCCGGCGAAGATCACTACCAAACCGATGACGGCCGCGATCAGGACGTACTCGATGATTGACTGGCCTCTGAGGCGGGTCGTCTTAGGAGCGACCCCCCCCCCGAGGCGAAATTGCCGCTGCATGCATTTGCGGCTCCCTTCGTATGGGGATTGATATTGCATGCGGGAGCGTACGATGCGGTACTGGAGACGCAGCCTGTCTTGCCGCTGCGGCAATGGTGGGAATTGAGGGATGACTAAGTGAATCAGTTAGTGAGGGGAAATACTGGAAATCAATCCAGTTGACCGTTGCAAGTGTATAGCTTAGGCGTAAGGATTTGATGGGTCACCACGTTTAGTTTGAGGAAGATGACTAAAGAAATCAGTCAGTGAGGATGCTACTGAAAATCATTCCAATCGAGTAGGGACGTGACGCTGCTCGGTCGTAAGGACTGAAAGGGTTTGAGTTGTGGAGTGTGAGGGTCGTGGCTCAATCAGGAGTCATCGTCGGCATCGCCGATGCATCTGATGCTGCTGAAGCTGCCGAGGTTTCGAGCGGGTTCGAAAGCGTATTTCTTACCGCGCCATACGTAGAAGCCATTCACTTGAATCGCCTTGAGGTCGGCGGGTTTTATGCAATGGCCGTCGGCTCTCACCTTGAAGGTCGTTCCACATCCCGAAACCAGCGTCCATGATCCGTCTAGCGACCAGTGGTTCGACGTACAGGTGAAGGATTTCTTGTTCTTGGTAAGTTTTAGAGCCTGACCGCACTTGGGACACAAACCATAGATCTCGGCGAAGGCCTTTTCCTGCTTCTCGAATGCGTTATCCAGAACCGCAGCCGCCTCGCGCTTCGTTAGGTGCTCGACATCGATCGCTTCGGCATCATCGCCGAGCATGCGCCTGATTTGGCCGATTTGGGCGCTGGAGGCGGGCTTGTTGCCCCATTTCTTGACAGAATCAGTGTCCCATAGGGATCTGTCTTGGGAGGGTACGGGATAGTGGTCTAACCAGCGTCGAACTGCGGCCTCGGCTTCAGTCTCATCGTCATATTCACGGACGGTCTTGTTGTTGCCGTTGAAATCGACCGTGACGCGGTAGAGGATATCGGGGGCGTGCATGCGAACCGACCAGCCCTTGCCTCGGATGACCTTCGAGCCGTCTGCGCGGCGAATCCAAGCGATATTCTGGCTCGATGATGTGAGGTCGACCTTGCGGACGGAAAGGACCCATCCTTCGGGAGTGTCCTCGGATGCCTCGATACGGTCGCGCATGCCCGACAGGGGGCCACGGACGGCCTTTTTCTCGTTCTCATCGAGGTCACTCGGGTCGATGCCGATCAGGCTCGGAGCCGTGCAGATATCGTTCTTGTCGGAATCGCCCACGCAGTCTATCAGGAGCAGGTTCTGTTTCTTGTACCCCGTTTCGGGGTCCTCGTAGAGACGCAAGCCGCGCCCGACCATCTGCGTATAGAGGGTTGAGTTTCGCGTCGGTCGGGCCAGTAGGATCGTCTCGATGAGGGGCATGTCGGTACCCTCGGTGAATACGCCGAAATTGATGAGGACGGGGATCTTGCGGGCGGTGAAGTCCTCGATGATCTGACGTCGCTCGTCCATCGGGGTCTTGCCGTCGACAACCACCGCGCCCTCGATGAGCTCGGCAAGCGCATAGGCGTGCTGCACCGATGAGGCGAAGATGAGGGTCTGCCCGCGATGGAACTGACGGTATGCCTCGGCCACCTGCGCGTTCGATTTCGGACGGTTCACGGCGTCGTTCAGGGCGCTCAGCTGGAAGTCTCCCGCCACGCGCTTCACGCCCTTAGTGGACCACTCGACTTCAACCTGCATGCAGTCGATATCGCAGAGGTAGCCGTGGCGGATGCCCCAGAGAAGGTCGCGCTGGAAGACGATGTCCTCGAAGACATGGTCCAGTCCCCTACCGTCACCTCGGTTCGGCGTTGCGGTGAAACCGATGTGAAGGCGTGGCTGCAGGTAGTCGACGATCTTCTGGTACGTGGGTGCCAAGGCGTGGTGCGCCTCATCGGTCACGATGAGGTCGAAATCGCCCGGCTTGAAGTTGCGCTGGAGGCGGGTGCCGCGCGACAGGGTCTGGACCGAACCGGAAACAACCGGCTCGCCGTTCGAGTGGCGACTCGCCTTCTCGATGCCCACGGGGCAATCGAAGTATTTGACAGGCTGCGCCACGAGTTCGTCCCTGTGGGACAGAATAAGCATCCGGCCGCGGCGATGGATGTTCGCGAACGTGACGGTCTTGCCCAAGCCGGTCGCCATCTGGACCAAATGGGCACCGCCGTCCAGACTGTCGATTATGTCGATACATTCCGCTTGGTAATCCCTTAATTTCAAACCGCTCGCGGACATGTGGCTCCTATCTCATGGAGGCCTTGCCGCGAATCGTGGTATGGGTAATCAGCGTTTTGATTCGCGGCAGCTTGGCCATGAAGTCCGGCCCCTTGACCAGGCGGCAATACGGCACTCGGATTTCGGAATCCTAAAGATCCTTTCCCTCCCGAAATCGACCATCGGCAGGAGACGTAGTCTGCTTGAAACCGCCTCGATCGACCCCATCGGGTACTCGGTATCCGAAATGGATCCCGTCCTCCTTCGCGCCTTCTCGCCATGTTTGAGCACTTGCGGACTCTTTCAGGCCCTTAGCGGCCACGTCCTCCGCGCTCGGCACTCGCCGATGCTGATCGGGCATTGGGTCGCGCGGCAGGCAACCGGATAGGTCAAGAATAATCGGTCAGGCGACATTCGGTTGTCGGGGTAGGCGTTTGGGCGGCAGGCAGATGGCACGAGATTGCGCTCGGGGATGGGATTGAGCGAATGAGTAGGGTCTAATCGGGTCGATAGACGCGCGTGTAGGCGATTCATAAGCAGGTAGATTTTATGGGGAGTTTGAACGTGATGTGTAGGCGGTTCGATATCGGGAGTTTGAAGAGGACGGTAGCGGTGAACTGGGAAAATGATTGGTTAAGATTATCATGACCGGGTTGATTTGAGCGACGGATAAACTATCGAGAAGGTGAGGATTGTATAGCGGTGCGGCACAGGTAAGGGACTAGCGTGTAGGTAGATGGGCGCATAGGAACAAAAGGGATAGACAGGACGATATGGGCTTGCGATATGAGGGATGAAAACAACTTGCTTTACTGAGGGGCGCCTTTTTGGGGCGCCCCGCGTGTTTAGCGGGGTGGATGGGTGACGTCGAAATCGAGATTAGATTGAAATCTCTCCTAAACGATATTGATCACCTAGGCTTCCCAGGGTATAATGAAAGCGTTCCGAAAGGAACCCAGGCTCGGCTGGTAAACCTGACGTTCGGCGCGGTGTACGTGGACGCGCCTGGAGAGCTTGACCTCGAGTACGTTCAAGCCTAGGGGCCTAAGCCCCCGCGCCTAGACTTCGGTTTAGGAGAGCAGACTGGCAGGCAGCAACCGAGAATCAATAAGGGCGCGAAAGCGCCCTTATTTGTTTAGAGAGAAGATATTGCCGCTGCGGCACCGATAACGACAGTTTCAGCGATTGAGGTAGTTTTCCCAAAAAGGAGGCACCTCATGAGAAGCAACAGCTATGGGCGTCTAGCCGGCAAGGAAGAAGCTGAAGCAATAATTTCACTAGCCCAGCAGTTCGATAAGAATTTGAATGGCAAATCTTTTCTTATTTGCTTCGGTACAAAGACACTTCGTTTTCTCGAAGTGTCATTTTCTGCTGGCAACTTCAGTCATCTCGCGGGCATCGACAAACACAATTGCCGAATCAAACCTCATGAGGTGTATGCCCGAGCGATTGCAGGCAATCTTAAACCCCAAGACCTCGGCTATAGCATCGCGCCTAAGTTTAAGATGAAAACAATCGCAGCCAAATTCCTAAATGAATTCGGTTCCACCGCAACACATGTGAGTGCAGTCAACAAGCGTCGCTCAAAAGTTAACGCTGAGATTTGGATATCCGGGTCAAAAGCAGGCTTCGCAATTGGCGCGATTCACATCGGTTCAAAGAAATCGGGGCCGGTAACCTTCGCCCCGACAAGCCTTCAACTCCTGAGCGATATCGAACTCCAAGAAAAGTCGGTTGGCACGGTTGAGCCTATCGCTATCATCCTCTCGCGCAGGAATGACGAAATGTCCTAGGTGGCGCGCGCAGACGTGGTGTAAGAGCGTCCCGAGGTCCGTCGCTGCAAGTCCCGATGTTACTCCTTCTTGAGACCGCGCCTCTCGACTATCTCGTCCACTATCTCCCTGGCGCGCCGCCCGAGCGCGCGGCGCCTCCCCTCTGTCGGGGCCGGCCTGTCCGCGGGCTCGGCGAAGCCCTCGGCGGCCGAGGCCTCGGAGAACACGCGCTGCTGGGACCACTGTCCCTCGGTCTCCATGAGGCTGGCGCACGTCAGGCGCAGCATCGACTCCCTCGAGGGGAAGGACTGCACGACCCTGTAGCGGCGCTTGATCTCGCGGTTGGCGCGCTCCTGGACGTTGTTGGTGCGGAGCTTGGCCCAGTGCGCCCTGGGGAAGGCCGTGAACGCCAGCGCGGAGTCCTCGGCCTGCTCGAAGACCTCGCCGGCCCTGGCGGACACCGACGCCACCCAGGGCGCCGCCTCGGCCCACACGCAGCGCGCGAGGTCGGGGTCGTCCTGGTAGACCGCGGCGTGCACGAGGTCCCTGACGGCCGCCTTGGAGTCCTCGGGCCTGCCCGAGCAGGCGCTCTGGAGGTTGCGCTGCAGGTGCGTCACGCAGCGCTGCCAGGCGCAGCCCTGGAACAGGCGCGAGACGGCGGCCACGAGCCCGGCGTGGCTGTCGGAGACCACGAGGCGAACGCCGGCCAGCCCGCGCTCGCGCAGCCCGCCGAGGAATGCCGCCCAGGAGTCCTCGCTCTCGGTGTCGACCACGTCGCAGCCCAGGAAGTGCTTGCGCCCGTCGGCGCCCAGCCCGATCGCGGTCACGACGCCCTGCGAGACGACCGACGAGCCGACCCTGCAGCTCATGTAGGTAGCGTCGAGCCACAGGTAGCAGCACGGCGTGCCCGACAGGTCGCGGCGGCGGAACTCCGCCACCTCGGCGTCGAGGTCGGAGCAGAGGCTCGAGACCTCCGAGCTCGACAGCGAGGATATGCCCAGCTTGGACGCCACGCGCTCGACCTTGCGGGTGGACACGCCGCATACGTACATCTCCTGCACGATGGCGGCCACCGAGGTGTCGACGCGCGACCATCGCGCGAGCATGCCCTCGGGGTAGTAGGTGCCGTGCCTGAGCTTGGGTATCTCGAGCTCCACGTCGCCCACGGCGGTCTTGAGCGACCTGGGGCGGTAGCCGTTGCGGCTGTTCTCCCTGCCGTCGCTGCGCTCGTTGCGGCTCGCGCCGCACATCTGCTGGGCCTCGGAGTCCATCAGCGCGTTCATCACGCTGCCCAGCACCCTGCACGCGAACTCGCGCGCGTCGCCGCACTCCCGCCAAAGCCTCGCCGCCTCGAGGGCCTCGTCGCGGCCGAGGCGCAGTACACTCTCTTCTTGGGGCATCGCCTTTCCTTCCATTCGTCACCTTCATTACTCCAACGACGAATTCTAGGCGGTGTCCCCTCCCTTTCAAGAAAGGGCGGAGGCGGGGCATTCCCCGCCTCTTACACCACATCTCTGCGCGCTACCATGTCCTATTCGGTCATTGAATTTTTAGACGAAAATCTCACCGAAATCCACTCTTCTTCCCTTGCCTCGATACTGTTGAGCTGCGGAAATGAAGTAGCGATAAGGAATAAATATCCTGAATTATGCGATCGGCTTTTCGACAAGAATTTCGAATCGCTCTATGACATTTCGGAATACGCCACGGAGTATGCCGAGGAGTGCAATCGAATCAACGCCCGCCGCGCGGAAATCGAAACGAGCCTCTCGAAATAAATACTCTCGAAGGCCGAGTGTCCTGTTGCCCCCTGAGCCCTCCGCCGTTGAGATGGCACCCGTGCATTGGGTCATCCCCTCTCTATGGGAAGTCCGATTAGTGTGACATGAAGTCAGTACATGCAACGGCGGATATATCAGCTAACAGTCAAGCTGTCATCGGTATGGCGCTTAAGCAAGGCGGCTATTTGAACCTACTCAGGAAACGGCTCAAGGGATTGCGCTGCCACCATCGTTTCTTGTCGGTTTTCCCTTTCGACCAATCAGAGTTAGAGCCATCGGATTCATCGGCTGCATTCTCATCTGGTTGAACAGCTTGATCTTCCTGCCCGTCAGCCATATCGTACGATTCCGCATCCGTTTCAATCGTTCCGAAGTAATCGAGCTCCGGTCCCTCGATCTCGGAATCCGCCTCCCTATCGATCTCGTCTACGATATCGCATAGACGAGTCAAATCCTCCCAAGTCAGGCGAAGCTGATTGCCCCAATCCTGCTTCCCGATACCCTTTGCCACGGCAATGTGGGCATGTCTGCCGATATATGGAAACTGAGCCCTTTCACTTTTAGAAAAACCAGATTGGTCTACATAGGGATGGTAATTATCCAGCACCGATACAGCCCTTGCAGTCCAAAGCCATTCGCGGCGCCTATCTCGCTGACATCTCGGGGACAGATCACCGAATACGATCCTCTGGAGCAATGATTCGCAATCCTCCGAGGTCAAATCGATACCGCCAAAATTTATCTCGATAACGTCCAGACCGACTCGCTAAACTTTACTGCGTCTTCCAGCGACTTTTGGTGCTCCACGCGAATTTCAACCGCAACCCTGCCGAGATCCCCACGGCTATCTTTCAGGGTCAGGACGGCATCGGGGCGCAGGCCGTTTTCCTGAGTCGTCTCGAGCTCAACGGCCTCGGTGGTACATTTTCTCGCCGAGTACGGCACCCAGATCTCCGGATAGACGCAGCGGTCATCCCGTTCGAAAGTCTGCCGCCAATCGTGAACCCATCGCCCGGAATCGCTTATCCTCGACGCGTGCGGCGCGGCGTCCGCCAAGGAAACCATTGGGAGGCGGAACTCCCTGCCGACCGAGTCGGCCAGAAGAGACTTAACAGCCCTATGCAACTGCGACTCGAACCAGCCGCCGCACGAGGACAGCGATGAGTGCCTGAAGCACTTGTAGTACGGATGAGGCGTATTGGTCGCAGTCCGCACGGCCTGCAGTTTGCCGCCGCAGGACGGGCAGATGAGCCCGCAACGCTCTCCGTACCTGTCGAGCGGTACCGAACTCAACCATACAAACCTATCCATTTGCGGGTCATAGCCGAACGGCACTCCCCGTCCCGCGCATTTCGAAGCCATAGAACCCCATTTCATGTCGTGTTTTAGCACAACGTATATGAAACGCATTGTTCGGGCTGGCAGGCGTCGCTGCGGCAATCGTGCTGGCTTGCCAATAGAAAAGCCCGCGCTAGATGGCGCGGGCTTAACAGCTGAGTTTAGAAACAAAACGCGGGGCAGACGAAACGCAAGTTCATAGGGTTGTGGCTACACGCCGGATTGCCGGAATAGCTGACAAAGAGGAAGTTGCTGGAGCCGTACGGATCCACCGTACGCTCCCACCAATTAACCCCATTCTTCAGGCACCACCCATTGCTCGAATAGTTATTTGTCACCTTGCCCTTGAAAGCCTCGTACTGGGCACCCTCGGAGGAAGTCCAAGGGAAGCTGGATGCCCAGTAGGAAGTGGGGACGATCTCGGAGTAGCTGAGCAGGAACAGCTTGTCGGAGGTCGTCGTGACAGCGGCGTTCTTATCGGTTCCAGTGACGTTGTTTGTGAGCTTGTTGACGGGCCTCACCTTGGACTGGAAATCGGCCGGCATGAGGTTCCAGATTTCGCCGGAATTCATCTTCTGGCGCAGCTCCGACTTCTCCCAGCCGCCGGCGTTGATGTCGATAGCGTTCATGCGGGACTGAATGTCTGTCGAGGTTGTGAGGAACGTCAGCCCCGCCTTGCCCGAACCGTCCGCGAGGTCGTCGTGGTTGATGCCGATAATGCGGTACTCGAGTGTCTTTCCATTCGTCAGCTTGATAGAGAACTTGGTTCGAGCATCCATTGCGGCCACGGCCTTGGCGTAGACAACCGAGGACGTGCCGTTCTTGGCGATGTCGGTGGCCGCCGCCTTCTGCTCGTCGAGCGTCCAGTCCTTAGCCTCTTTCTGGGCTACAGTCTTCATCGTCTCGCGGTAGGCCTTCTCCTCCGCGCTCATGAAGCTATCGCCGGACGTGCCGGAGTCGACCGTGTTGGTCACCTGGTTGAATTGGTTTCGGATTGCGCTCGAGACCTGAGGGCCGGCGAAGATCACTACCAAACCGATGACGGCCGCGATCAGGACGTACTCGATGATTGACTGGCCTCTGAGGCGGGTCGTCTTAGGAGCGACCCCCCCCCCGAGGCGAAATTGCCGCTGCATGCATTTGCGGCTCCCTTCGCTCAGGGTTTGCAGATACGGCGCAATCGTAGGGGTGGCGCGGAGATTTGGGGAGGTCTTGCCGCTGCGGCAAGCCCAACCTACAGCATCCAGTCGAACCCGTTCTTGCCGAGCGTCTGGCGCATGTTACCGATCTGCATCTCGGTATGGGTGCCGTTCTGATCGATGACGGTGTTCATGCCTCCAAATCCTGGTATTACCGTCTTGACGTCACCTATGGTCGAGGTACTACTGACCAACTACGCTGTGAAGTGAGTACCGATCTAAACATACGGGCACCAATCAACCATCCCCTACTTCGGAGCCTCAGAGGCGATTTGAGGGACTGCTTGCTGTCTGGTGGTGTCCCACAATGGGATGTCGGCTTGAATAGGACCCTATATAGGGTCCTGCTCGGTCATACCGATATCGGACACGGATGCGATCTGTGCGCCTGCGGCCATCTGCCGGGGAAGATCGATTCGCTGCCGGCTTGCATCGATTTTGGGGGCTTTCGGCTTGTGTCCACGGCGCAAGTAGCCGCAGTAAATAGGCGTAGGTAAATTGATTCCGCATATGTAAACCAAACAGACGTAATAGTTTGCGTAAGCGGAATCAATAGATTCCGAAATATGGAATCGAAGTGGAGGGGGGATCCATTAAAATTACGATTCTACAAAACCGCAGGTAGATGGACATGTCCTTATTAGCTAAATAACAGCCGTTGATTCTTTTTTGATTACCTTGTTGATTCCTGATAAAAAAAGGTCAGGCACAAGGTGCCTGACCTGCAAACTTCTGGTCGGGACGACTGGATTCGAACCAGCGACCCCTTGACCCCCAGTCAAGTGCGCTACCAAGCTGCGCCACGTCCCGAAGCTTTTGTTTGTTGCTCTGCTCTCGCTCGCAACAGGGAGTATATTAACCCGAAACTTTAGACTTGTGCAAGAACTTTTTTATAAATTTTGAAGCAAGTCCAAAATTGTATCTGCGAGCTGGGGTTTTGTTAGAACGGGAAGTTCTTTCGTACCCGTTGTGCTCACAATCCAGGCCTTGTTGGTATCGGTTCCAAAGCCCGAATCGGCGCGTGAGACATCGTTGGCGATAATGGCATCGCAGCCTTTGCGTGCCAATTTGCGCTCGGCGTACTTGACGACGTTATCGGTCTCGGCAGCAAATCCGATTACGAGGCGATCGCCCTTTTGGCGTGAGAGTTCGGCCAAGATGTCAACGGTCTCGACGAGCTCGATTCGATCCAGGCGCTCGTTGGCCTTTTTGAGCTTATGGTCCGCCGGGGCCGCCGGCGTGTAGTCGGCGACGGCGGCGGCGCAAATGGCAGCGTCGGCCGTCTGGAAGGCGCTCAGCGCCGCCTGCAGCATCTCTGCGGCGGTCTGCACGCTTACGCACGCCACGCCGCGGGGAACATCGAGCGATGTCGGTCCCAGCACGAGCGTGACCTCGGCACCGCGGCGAGCGGCCTTCCCCGCCAGGGCGATGCCCATCTTGCCCGACGATCGGTTTCCAATAAAACGCACGGGGTCGATCGGTTCGTGCGTAGGACCGGCAGTGATGACGATGCGCTTGCCCGCCAGGTCTTGCGGCACGGGATTGAGCACCTCGCAGATGGCTTCGACGATGTCCTCGGGCTCGCTCATGCGCCCCGTGTCCACGTCGCCGCAAGCAAGGTAGCCACTACCGGGCCCAACCACGTGCACCCCGCGGTCGCGCAGCGTGGCCATATTGGCCTGGGTTGCCGGCGCCTTCCACATGCCATTGTTCATGGCCGGCGCGATCACAATGGGTCGCGGCGTGGCGAGTAGCGTCGTAGAAATCAGGTCATCGGCAATGCCGTTGGCCATCTTGGCGATGATATTGGCCGTCGCGGGCGCCACGGCCACCAGATCGGGCTCCTGCGCCAGCGAAATGTGGTGGATGGGGTCGGAAGGATCGTCGAATAGCCCAACCGCGACCGGCTCGTTGGTGAGCGCGCGGAAGGTAAGCGGCCCCACAAACTCCGTGGCATGCTCGCTCATAACGACTTTGACACGTGCGCCGCGCTTTTGCAGCAGGCGCACGATATTGCACGACTTATAGGCGGCGATCCCGCCGGTAATGCCCAGCAGGATCGTTTTTCCCTCAAGTTGCATTGAATTGTTGGATGCCGCCGTCATCGCTAGGCTTCCTTACTCGGGAGCACCAGGAGGCGGTGGCAGTACGGACAGTGCGTAATCTCGCTACCGTCGTGGTTGAGGTCGCTCATGGACGATGCCTGCAGCGCGGTGTGGCAGACCGTGGGGATGTTGCCCTGGATGGTCTCGACGGCCAAGCCGCGGAACTGCTTGAGCAGACGCTCGTAGTCGCTGAGCACGTCGGTGGGCAGCGTAGCGGCCAGCGCGGTGCGCTCCTTGGTGGCGGCATCGATCTGAGCCTGCAGATTGGCAGCCTTGGCGCGGGCGGCCTTGGTGTCGGCCTTCACGCCCTCCTCGAACTTGGCGATGATTGCCTGTGCGCGAGCCTCGCGGTCGAGCGCCTCCTTGTGGGCGACTACGACGTCCTTGCGGGTGTGCTCGATCTTGTCCAGGCGCTTGGCCAGGGTGGCGAGCTCGTTCTCCAGGTCCTGAACCTCGCGATAGTCAGAGCCGTCGACGTGGCGCTTCTTAGCGGCCTCAATGGCGTTATTGGTCTGGATCTCGGTGGTGTTGAGATCGTCGAGCTCAATATCCAGGTCCTTGCGCTGAGCGTAGAGCTTGGTCATTTCGGCCTTGAGCTTTACATAGGTCTTGCGCTTGGAAGCGAGCTCCTTGAGCTCCGGCATATTGGCAAGTTCGCTCTTGTTGCGGGCGAGCTCCAAATCGATCTGTTGCAGCTTGAGTAGCGTAGCGCCGGCGCTCATAAGTTCTCTCCTTTTGTCACAGTCCACCATTGGCAAGGGTTCAGTATTTTAATCGCATGACGGGGGTCGACCCCGGCGTCAACTGCAGAGTTCATCAATATATCAACGAACGGCTCCTCGGAGCGGTCGTGGCCGAGCAAGATCACCGACAGCCCGCGCAAGGCAAGGTCTTGCGCCACGTGGTAGCCCGCCTCGCCCGTCACGACAACATCTGCGCCCGCGGCGATGGCGAGCTCTCCGAAGTCGCCCAGGGAGCCGCCCAAAATGGCGACGGTGCGGCACGGGCGATCAGCTTTGCCCCACACACGCGGGTCGCTGCCAAAGGCCGTGGCAGCACGGGTGGCAAGATCGCGCAGCGTGCACGGGTCGTTGAGCGTTGCAAGTGCGCCCAGGCCGGTGGCCTCGGGGTCGTCCACGTGCTCCAGTGAGCTCACGGGTGCGGCACCCAGCAGCTTGCTCAGGCAGACACGGGCTTCGTGCGAGCGGTCCAGGTTGGTGTGGAGCGAGATAATGCTCACCCCGCAGCGGGCAGCCTCGTAGAGGGCCGCACTGCACTGAGGTCGTGTGGCATCCGCCGGACAAAAGGCCTCGGGTGCCTTGATGTATATGGGATGATGCGTCAGCAGCACGTTGGCGCTTGCTTCTTGGGCGCGGCGAACATTAGCCTCAGTCGCATCGAGTGCGCAGGCAACGCCGGTGATCTCCGCGGCCGGATCGCCAACGGAGAGTCCTACGTGGTCCCAGGGCTCGGTGTCCGTCTTGGGATAGCGTGCCAGTAGCGCGCGCTCGAGCTCGGCGACGATCATGCGGCACCTGCGATCGAGAGCAGCGTCTGGGCAAACTCGTCCAGATCGTCCGGATTCACGCGGTCGTCAAAGGAAATGCGCAGTGCACCTAGTGCCTGCTCGCGACCAATGCCCATGGCGCTGAGCACATGGCTCGGGTCCATGCTGCCGCTCGAGCACGCCGAGCCGGCCGAAACCTCAAAGCCGGCGGCGTCGAGCTTGATGATGAGTTCCTCTGAGTCCATGCCGTCAATGTAGATCGATAACATGCCGGGCAGACGGTCGGCTTGCGCGTAGTCACCCATGGTGGCGTGAATGCGCGGATGGGCCGTAAGCGTGGCGTAGAGCTTGTCGGAAAGGGCTTGCAGCTTCGCGCGCTCCTGAGCCACATGGGGCGTCAGAGACGAGGCGGCAGCGGCAAAGGCGAGCTGCGTGCGCAGGTCTTGCGTGCCGGCACGACGACCGGCCTCCTGTCCGCCGCCGAAGATGCGCGGGCGCAGCGGCGTGCGGCTCTTAAGGTAGAGTGCGCCAGATGCCACGGGACCGCCAATCTTGTGGGCTGCGACGGACATGGCGTCGACGCCCAGCTCGGTGACATCGAGTGGAATATGCAAGTAGCCCTGGATGGCATCGGTGTGGAACAGGGCACCTGCGGTGTGCGCAGCTGCGGCAAGCTCGCGGATGGGCTGCACCACGCCGGTTTCGTTGTTGGCGACCATAATGCTCACGAGCGCCACGTCGTCGCCTAGCAGCTCGACAAGCGTGGCAGGCTCAACGTAGCCCGCGCGGCAGGGCTGCACCAGGTCGACGGTAAAGCCGGCGGCACGCAGTAGCGGCAGGTTGTCCAGAATCGAATCGTGCTCGATGGCCGAAACGATTACGCGACCGCGCTTGCGATCGCGCTGACGAGCGCCCTCGGCAAGACCGAGCAGCGCCAGCTGGTTGGCTTCGGTGCCGCCGTTGGTCAGTACAATCTCGGACGGGCGGACGTGCGCGCCAAAGCTGCGGGCGATCTCGCGACGTGCAACCTCCAGACGCGCGGCAGCCTTGCGGCCGAGCGAATGCAGCGAGTTGGGGTTGACGCCGGCAAGCTCGCTGTCGTCGTACTCGCGCTGCGCAAGGAGCGCCTCGGCGCGCATTGGCGTCGAGGCGGCATAGTCAAGATTCACGGGTATGCGGTTTTGACCTGCGGTCATAAGGGTTTATGCCTCCTGTGCGGCCTCGTTGCCCAGCTTCTGCAGCAGCGCAACCTCGGCAGCGGGATCTTCGGACTTAAATACGGCGGAGCCGGCCACGAGCACGTTGGCGCCGGCCTTGACGACCTCGGCGATGTTCTTGGAAGAGATACCGCCGTCGACCTCGATCAGGGGCGACACGCCGTGGCGCTCGCACATGGCCTTGAGCTCGTGAAGCTTTGCGATGGTGCCCGGGATAAAGCTCTGGCCGCCAAAGCCCGGGTTCACGCTCATGAGCAGCACCATATCGACGACGTCGATGATGCTCTCGAGCACGCACACGGGGGTGGCGGGGTTGAGCACCACGCCGGCCTTGACGCCGCGCTGCTGCAGATGCGTGAGCGTGCGGTGCAGGTGCGTGGAAGCCTCGTAGTGCACGGTGATCATGTCGGCACCGGCGTCGGCGTACCAATCGACCGTCTCGTCGGGGTTCGTCACCATGAGGTGCGCGTCGACCGGTACATCGGTGGAGCGCTTGACGGCCTTAAGGATGTCAACGCCAAAGGTGAGGTTGCCGGTAAAGTGACCGTCCATAACGTCGAAGTGCACGTAGTCGGCACCGGCGATCTTGTCGAGTTCGCCCTTGAGGTTGGCCATGTCGGCCGAAAGGACAGACGGAGCGATTTTGATGGAACCCATGGTAGAAGCCTTTCTGCGCTAGTCGGTGAGTCCGTAGAACTCTTGAGAAGGGACGCGATCTGTGAGAATCTCGAGCGCCCTATCCAAAGTAACACCGTTGTAGAGCGTTTGCTCCACGGCAAAGGTGAGCGGAATGTCTACGCCCAGTGAACGGGCAAGCTCACTGACGCTGCGGGCCGCGACGGCGCCCTCGACCACCATATGCGTACGTGCCTGGTACTCGTCGAGCGAGATGCCGTGGGCAAACTCGTAGCCAAAGGTGCGGTTGCGCGAATGCTCGGAGGTGCAGGTGGCAATGAGGTCACCCATGCCGGCAAGTCCCATGCAGGTTATGGCCTGCCCGCCGCGGGCGTGCACCAGGCGGCTGATCTCGGCCAGGCCGCGCGTCATGATAAGGGCGAGCGTGTTGTCGCCCGCGCCGGTACCGGCGGAGATGCCGCACACGATGGCGATGACGTTTTTCATAGCGCCGCAAACTTCGACACCGGTCATATCCTGCGACAGGTAGATGCGGAAGGCCGTGGACAGCAGCAGCTCCTTAAAGGTCTCCCCTACCTGCGTATCTTCGCTAGCGATGACGGCGGCAGAAAGCCCGCCGCGGCAAATCTCCTCGGCATGGTTGGGGCCCGAGAGGGCCGCCACACGCCGCTCGTTGCCGATTTCGCTGGCAATGACCTCGCTCATGAGCAGGCCGGATTCGGGCTCAATACCCTTGGTGAGGCAGAGTGCCGGGGTGTCGGCGGCGATGAAGGGTGCTGCCTGATGGCATACGCTGCGCAGGTGCGTGGAGGGCACGGCAAAGATGATGGCCTCGGCGCCGTCGAGCGCCTGCGACAGGTCCGTGGCGGCGACAACGTTGCCGGGCAGCTCGTAGTCCACCAGATACCGGGGATTGCGGTGCTCGGCATTGATGCCGGTGGCCGTCTGCTCGCTATGGGCCCACATGGTCACGCGCTCGGCTCGCGCGGCGGCGAGGCCGGCGACGGCGGTTCCCCAGGAGCCGGAGCCAATCAGCGCAACATTCATGACTCTCTCCTACTTATCGTCGGGCTCGGTGACGCGCTTGGTAAACGAGAGCTTGGACTCCTTACCGGCCATGAGCTTTTGGATATTCGAGCGATGGGCCCACACCACGGTGATGCCGATCATCGCCATGCAGAACTTGAGGCCCAGGCTGCTGTACGGAAAGACCGCGCAAGCAGCGATAGGAAGTCCGATGGCCGCGGCAAGCGAACCCACTGACACATACTTGGTGATGGCGACGGCTACGATAAACATGCCCAGCAGCGACAGGCCAATAGGCCAGTACCAGGCGAGGATGACACCCAGACCAACTGCGATACCCTTGCCGCCGTGGAAGTTGAGATAGGGCGAGAAGATATGGCCCCACACGGCTGCCAGGCAAATGACACCGAGCATCCAGTCGCCGGGGGCTCCGGGCGCCATGATGTTCGGCGGAAATCCATAGCCCACGCTCGCGATGAACGGACGGGCGATGACAACGCAGATGGCGCCCTTAAGGCAGTCGAGCAGCAGCGTGAGCGCGGCCACCTTGGGGCCGGCTACGCGCAGGGCGTTGGTGGTGCCGATGTTACCGGAGCCCGCCTTGCGAATGTCGGTGTGGTTAAACACGCGGCCCAAGATCAGGCCAAACGGAATCGCTCCGATAAAGAACGAGACCACGGCGCAGATGGCGGTCAGCAGAATCGGATTATGCATCCTTTTGCTCCTTCTTCCTAAAGAAGAGTCGAATGGGCGTGCCGGCAAAGTCGAAGGTCGAGCGCATGCGGTTCTCCACGTAGCGCTGGTAGGTGTCGTTGACCAGGTCACTGTGGTTGACGAAGAACGTGAACGTCGGCGGGTTGACGCCCGTCTGGGTCACGTAGTGCATGCGCAGGCGGCGCTTGCCGTCCACCACGGTATGACCGAACTCGCGCAGGTCGGTGAGGAACGCGTTGAGGCGCGAGGTGCTAATCTTCTGCGAGCGCGTCTTTTCGGCGGCGTCTACCATCGCCCAGATCTTCTCGACGCTGCGGCCGGTGAGAGCAGAGATGCGCAGGTACTGGGCCCAGGGAGCCATGACGCCCAGACGGCGGTCGATGGTCTCCATGCAGGCCTCGCGCTTACGGTCGTCGTCGAGCAGATCCCACTTGTTGAGCAGCACAACGATGGCGCAGCCGCGCTCGATGGCAAGACCCATGACCTTCTGGTCCTGCTCGGTAACGCCCACGGAGGCGTCGACGACGAGCAGCGCCACGTCGGCGCGGTCGATGGCGCGCAGGCCGCGGACCATGGAGTAGTACTCGATGTTCTCGTACACGGTGCTCTTCTTGCGAATGCCCGCGGTGTCGACCATGCGGTAGTGCTTGCCGTTACGCTCGACGACAGTGTCGATGGCGTCGCGCGTCGTGCCGGCAATGTTGGACACGATAGAACGGTCGGCGCCCAGGATGCGGTTGAACAGCGACGACTTGCCGGCGTTGGGGCGGCCGATGATGGCCACGTTCAGCGCGTCGGGGAACTCATCGGCGACCTCGTCTTCTTCCTCGGGAAGCAGGGCCACGATATCGTCGAGCAGGTCGCCCGTGCCATGGCCATGCAGGGCCGAGAGCGGCGTGGGCTCGCCGATACCGAGCGAATAGAACTCCCAGATGCTGTCGTTTTCGCGATCGGGGTTGTCGAGCTTGTTCACCAGCAGAAAGACCGGCTTGTCGCAGCGCTTGAGCATGCGGGCGACCGACTCGTCCTCTTCGGTGACGCCGGTGCGGCCATCGACTACAAACAGGATGACTGCGGCTTCCTCGGCGGCGGCGAGCGCCTGGTCGCGGATGGACGTGGCAAAGACGTCGTCGCTCTTGAGCGGCTCGATACCGCCCGTGTCGACGATGGTGAACTCGCGGCCGTTCCAATCGGCCGTGTGATACGAGCGGTCGCGCGTGACGCCGCGAGACTCGTGGACGATGGCGTCCGAGGTCTGGGCCAGGCGGTTAACGAGCGTGGATTTGCCCACGTTGGGGCGTCCGACGACGGCGACGATAGGTTTCATCTGCTCTCCTTTAATGGGTAGGTTCAGTGGAAGTGTTAGAGTCGGCAGGCACAATGCCAAGGATATGCTCCAGGGTATCGAGCAGCTCATGCGGCATGGTTGACACCACATGAACCTCGGCGCCGCGACTGGTAAGGCTTGCGAGTAAATCGTCACGATGATACTCGTCAAGCGTCATGCCGTCAGCGTTGAACATGAGCTTAGGCACAAAGAGCATAACCCCCGACAGATCTTGGGGCAGCTGCTCCAAGATGTCACACGCGACGATGAGGCCGGTCACGTCCACGTTGCCGCCAAAGTAGCGGTTCTTGATGGCCGTGACAGTGCCGGCGAGTCCCTGGGGCGACTCCACAAAGCGGGCCACCGTGTCGCGTGCGCTGGCGCCCGAGAGGCACAGCAGATGCTGGCTGCGGGCGGCGATGGCCTCGCGGACGCGGGCCAGACGCTCGGTATAGGCGGCAAGCACGTCGTCGGTCTCGTCTAGATACGAGCGGATCATGCCGATGCCGTCGTAGTACTGCGGGTAACCGTCGTAAAAGTCCGCCTCGGGAGGATCGATGCCGGCGTCCAGATAGAACTCGTCGCTCATCTGGAAGGTGTGGCGGCCAAAGCGCTCGTAGGCTCGATCCTGGTAAGGACGGATCATGGCAATGGTCTCGCGCGCTAGCTCGGGCTTGTCGCTGTAGGACCAGCTAAAACGGTTTTGATGCTTGGTAAAACCGAGCGGCACAATGCCCAGACTTGTGATTTGCTCGTGCTCCTCGCAAAAGCGCAGAGTCTTTTCCAGCTCCTCGCCGTCGTTCATGCCGGGGCACAGCACAATCTGCGCATGAATCTCAATGCCGGCGGCCATGATGGCTTCGAGTACGTCCATGCCGCGCTGGGCGTTGCGGCCCATCATGCGGCGGCGGACGTCGGGGCTTACGGCATGGACCGACACGTTCATGGGGCTCATGTTGCGTTGGATGACGTTTTGAACATCTTTGTCGGTGAGGTTCGTGAGCGTGACAAAGTTGCCCTGTAAAAAGCTTAGGCGATAGTCGTCGTCGCGAATGTAGAGCGTGGAACGGCCGCCCTTGGGCAGCATGGTCATAAAGCAGAACACGCAGGCGTTCACGCAGGTGCGCATGCCGTCAAAGATGGGGCCGTCGAACTCCAGCCCCCAGTCCTCTCCCGGGAAGCGGTCGAGTTCGACGGAGGTGACGGTGTTGTCGCGTGGGTCGAAAACCTCGAGGTCGACGGTATCATCGTCGGCCTCCCAGAGCCACACGATCATGTCGGTGAGCGCCTCGCCGTTGACCGTGAGCACGCGCATGCCCGGCTCGATACCCACATCCCACGCGGGCGATTCGGGACGCACGTTCTTTACGAGCGCGCCCTCACCCGGCTCGGGGTCGCGGCTGCGCCCGTAATCGGCCACCTCGGCGGCGTATGCGGGTACGGTCTGGTCCATGATTAGCGGCAAAGCTCCTTGATGCGCGCAACGGCGCGTTCGATGTGTTCTTGTGGGGTGGAGGCTCCGGCAGTGATGCCGATGTGGTGAGCGTCGGTAAACCACGCGGCCTGGAGCTCAGAAGCTTCCTCGATGTGATACGTGCGCTCGCAGGCGTCTGCGCAGATCTGCGCCAGACGGCGGGTGTTGCCGGAGTTTTTGCCGCCCACGACGACCATGCAGTCGCAGCGGTTGGCAAGTGTGGCTGCTGCCTGTTGACGCTCGCTCGTGGCTGCGCAGATGGTGTTGATCACACGCAGCTCCTGCACGCGCGGAGTGATGGCAGCAACGACCTCGGCGAGGTTTTGGGCGGTCTGGGTGGTCTGCACGACGAGGCCTACCTTGCCCTTGAGCGACAAAGCGTTGGCGTCGGCGGCACAGCTCACGACCTGCGCATCATTGCCGGCGTGGCCCAGAATGCCCTCGACCTCGGGGTGACCTGGCTCGCCCACGACGATTACGCGGTAGCCTTCGCGCACCAGACGCTCAGCCGCCACATGGACCTTCTTCACGTAGGGGCAGGTGGCATCGACCACGTTGAGGCCGCGCTTGCGGGCAGCATCGATGACCTGCGGTACCACGCCGTGGGCGCGGATGATCACGGTGCCGGTTGCGGCGTCGTCCAAGGTGTCGGCCAGACCGACGCCCGCCTCGGTGAGCTCGCGTACCACGATGGGGTTATGGATGAGCGGACCCAGAGTGTGGACCTGAGAGTTCTCCCCTGCCTGGGGCGCGGCGGCAAGCGCCATGTCGAGCGCGCGCTGCACGCCGTAGCAGGTGCCGGCGTGGGCGGCGATCTCGATGGTAGGCGCGATGGCTTGGTCGGACGCAGTCGCGGCGGTGTTTGTCACGTTCTCGCTCATGGCTAGAACCTGCCCGGATGCTCGGCGCACAGCTCGTCGCGCATGGCGTAGACGCGGTTCATGGCCTCGGACTCAAACCAGGCCAGGCGCTCCGTACGCTTAAGCCCGGCCGGCGCATCGGAAAGCGAGACGGCCTTGCCGGCACGAATCCAGCACTTCTTGGGACGCATGAGCTTTTTGCCCGCAGGCGTGATGTCGGACCAGCCGCAGATGGCGAGCGGGTTGACGGGCGCCTTGCCCATCTGAGCGATGAGCGCAAAACCGCCGTGGACCTCGGGCTTGATCTCGCGCGAGCGGATGCGCGTGCCCTCGGGGAAGATCAGGACGTCCTCGCCGCGCTGCAGCGCATGCTGGGCGGCGCGCAGGCACTTCATGTCGGCGGTGCCGCGCTCCACGGGGATGCCGCCAACGCGGCTAAAGGCCCAGCGCACAATCTTGCTCTTGGCGAACTCGGACTTAAAGATGGGACGAATGCGGCGGCCCCCAAAGAACAGCGCCGTCTCCACGGCCAAGAGCTCGGCCATAGAGGTGTGGTTGCAGATGACCACGCTGCCGCGGCCTTCCTGGCGCTCAAACAGCAAGTCAGCGTCCTCGACCTTCCAGCGCCACATGAGCTTGGAGAAGGCCCAAAGGATGGCCATGACTACGACGACAGTGCCGCGGATGAGCGCCGGAAACTCGTCATAGGGGGCGTTGTAATAATCCTCGGGCGTCTGCTTAAACAGGCGCATGGGCTACCTCCTTTGGTTGATGAGGCCCTCGATAATGCGGACGACCTCGTCGATGGTATGGGCGGTGGAGTCAACGTGCACGGCGTCCTCGGCGGGGACGAGCGGGGCGACCTCGCGGCTGCTGTCGAGCTTGTCGCGCTGCTTGAGGGCGTCGAGGGTCTCGTCGACCTCGGCCTCGAGCTGCTCGGACGTGAGCGGCTGGGCATCGTTTTGGTGACGCTGCAGCACGCGGCGGCGGGCGCGCTCACGCGGGTCGGCGGTCAGGAAGACCTTGACTTGCGCGTTGGGAAACACGACGGTGCCGATGTCGCGACCCTCGGCCACGATATCGCGGTCCTCGGCGGCGCGGCGCTGGTGGATGAGCATGGCAGCGCGTACGCCTGGGTAGGCCGAGACCTTGGACACGTTGGCGTCGACCTGCGGGGTACGAATGGCGGCCGAAGCGTCCTGGCCGTCAATGGTCAGGCGCGTGTCCTCGCCGGTACCGTTGGTAAAGCGAATCTCGATCTGCTCGGCGAGGGCGTCGATGGCCGCCTCGTCGTCCAGATCGACGCCGCGGTCGAGCGCGGCGAAGGTGACGGCGCGATACATGGCGCCCGTGTCGAGCTTGTTAAAGCCCAGCTGGCGGGCGATCTCCTTGGCGATGGTGGACTTGCCGGAACCGGCGGGGCCGTCGATGGCGACGATCATGCAATGCTTCCTTTCGATGGTTGACGTGCTGGTATGGTTCGCGGGCGCTGGGGGCACGGCGGGTTGTCTAGCCCGTGTAGCGCTCGCGGTAGGTGTTGCGCTTGGGTGCGGAGCCGTGGCTACCGTGGTGACGCGTGCGACTGGCGGGCGTGTCTTGGGGCTTGCCGCCGTTTCGCTTGTCGATCGCTTGCTTGGGCGGGATGCCACCGGCCTTGAGGATCTGCACCTCGCGGTCGGTGAGCTCGCGCCACGAGCCCTTGGCCACGCCCTCGAGCTCAAGGCCGGCAAAGTTGCAGCGGTGCAGGCGGATCACCGGATGGTGAATCTTGCTCAGCATGCGCTTGACCTGGTTCTTGCGCCCCTCGCGGATGATGACCTCCACGGCGGTGGTGCCGGGCTTGATGCCTTGGGGAGCTACGGCCTCGGCCTCGCGCGCGTTGATGACGCGGCAGATCGCCGGCTGGCACAGGCCGTCGTCGAGCTCGATGCCACGGCGGAGTGGGTCTAGATCGCGGTCGGACAGCTGGCCGTCAACGAGTGCCTGGTAGGTCTTGTAGACGTGCTTGCTGGGGTGCAGCAGGTCCTGCGACAGGTCGCCGTCGGTGGTAAAGAGCAAAAGGCCCGTGGTGTCGCGGTCCAGGCGGCCCACCGGGAAAAGTCCCGGAAAGCGGTCGCGGGGGACCAGGTCGGCCACGCAAGGGCGCTCCTGCGGATCGCTCATGGTGGTGAGGTAGCCGGTCGGCTTGTAGAGCATCAGGTACACGGCGCCCTGGTTGAGCTTGACGGGCATGCCGTCGACCTCGATATGGTCGCGGTCGACGTCGACCTTGGTACCTAGTTCGGTCGCGACCTGGCCGTTGACGTTCACGCGGCCGGCGGTCATCAGGTCCTCCGAGCCGCGGCGGCTCGCCACGCCCGCACGCGCCAAAAAGCGCTGCAGGCGCATGGTGTGCGGATAGACAGGCTGGGTGTCGGTTGCGGGTATTGCGTTGCCCATGGCGCGCGTCTCCCCTACTTCGTTAGTCCTCGTCATGCAAATCCTCCGAGGTCTCGTCGACGACCAGGGTCTCCAAGTTCTCGACTGCCTCAACATCTTCAACATCGATATCGAGCAGTTCGCGCTCTTCGTCCAGGTCCTCAGCCTGCTCTTCGAGCGTGGACTGAATACTGCGGCCGCTCAGGCGCTCGCGGATAAACTGACGCGACTGTTCGTCGGGGGCAAACTGCTCCAGGTCGGGCAGGTCGCGGGTGGAGCGCAGACCGAACTTTTCCAAGAAGGCGTTGGTCGTGCCGTAGATAATGGCTTGACCGCGCTGGGGGTCGCGGCCGAGCTCGCGCACCAGGCCCTTGTCGACGAGCGACGCGATGACGCCGTCGGAATTGACGCCGCGGATGCCCTTGACCACCTCGCGCGTCACAGGCTGGTGGTATGCGATGACGGCCAGGGTTTCGAGCGCCGCTTGCGACAGCTTTTGCGTGTCCCAGCTCAACACATAGGCCTCGACTACGTCGTGGTAGGCGGGGTGCGTAAACAGGCGCCAGCCGCCGGCGACCTCGCGCAGCTGAAAGCCGCGGTTGGCCTCCTCGTACTCAACCTTGAGCTCGGCGAGCAGCGACGCGCATTCGCCGGGGGCGATATCCAGCGCACCTGCCAGCGCGGGCGCGCTCACCGGGTCGCTCGACACCAGCAGCAGCGCCTCGAGGGCGCCTTTGAGGCTGTTTGCCTCCAGCGTTGAAAGGGTTGACATGGTTGCGGCTCCTATTCGGTGAGCTCGGGGCCCTTGCCGGGCACGTATGCCTCGGCGCCCTCGACTCGGTTGATGCAGATGGTTCCGAAGATCTCGTCCTGGCTCAGCGTGAGCGAGCCGCGCTTGGCGAGCTCGAGCATGGCCAGGAAGGTGACGACGAGCTGCTCGGTGGTGGCGTCGCCATCCAGCAGCTCACGGAAGGTGCAGGTTTGGTGTGCCATGGTAAAGCGATCGACCGAGGCCACGGTCAGGTCGAGCGGCACACGATGCGGCGCCACGTGCTCGGCTTCCAGCAAGAAGGTCTGTCGCTTGCCGTCAAGGTCGGCACAGATGACGGCCAGACCGCGCAGGGTGATGCCGGCCAGGTAGTCGGGCATGAGCCCCAGGAACTCGGGGTCGGGGCCGGCCACACGCGGGTGCATGCGGCTTTCGGCCTGCATGCGGGCACCGAGGGCCGCAGCCGCGCCTTTAAACTGCTTGTAGGCGATCAGGCGCTGGATCAGGACCTCGCGTAGGGCGTCCCCGTCGAGCGCGCTAAGTTCTTCGAGGTCATCGTCGATCTCGTCATCGTCATCGGCTTTGCGCGGGGCCTCTTGCGGCACCAACGAGGCGGCCTTGATGTCCAAAAGGGTTGCTGCGACCAGCAAAAAATCGCTCGCCACGTCCAGGTCCAGCGCCTCGATGCGCTCGGCCTCGGCAAGGTACTGCTCGGCCACCTCGCTGATCGAGATAGCGCAGATATCGACTTTTTGGCGGGTAACCAGCTGCAGCAGCAGGTCGAACGGTCCGCTGTAGACCTGCGTCGACACGCGATACGACATCTTCGACCTCCTTTGACGGCGCCTTCGCGGCGCGGTTTGGGTGCATGTTGCGACCGATTTGCACGGTCGATTTGTAAGTTTACCCTAGATACCGGCGATTGCGAAGGTGAGCAGCTGCTCTGCCAGCGGATACACGGTAACGTCGAAATACCGGCCGATCACGTCGATGCCGGTCCACATGGGCAGCAGGTACAACACCAAGATGAGGATGGGCATGGCGTATTGCTGCAGGCGGTAGTAGCTGGCGAGCGCCTTGCCTTTGAGGAACGGCACGATGATCGACGAGCCGTCGAGCGGCGGGATCGGGATGAGATTGAAGAACGCGAGTGACAGGTTGACCACGATGAACGTGGCGCCGAAGTTCATGATCTGTGACGCCACGGCAAAGGACATGCTGGTGTAGAGGTTGCCGTACGCTGCGTGCATGAGGGCGGCCGCGAGGCACGCGAGTGCGATGTTCGACGCGGGGCCGGCTGCGCTCACCAGGACCTCGTCGCGCTTGGGGTGTTTGAGGTTGTTGAGGTAGACGGGTACGGGTTTGGCGAAGGCGAACACCGGGCCGCCGGCGGCAAGCATGAGCAGCGGCAGGATGATGGTGCCAAACGGGTCGATATGGTTGAGCGGGTTGAGTGAGACGCGTCCGCGCGAACGGGCCGTCTTATCGCCGAGTGCCCAGGCCGCGGCGGCGTGCGCGCTCTCGTGGATCACGATGCCCACGATGACGGCGACGGCGCTGGCGAGTAGGTTCATGAGGTAGCTGCTGGACATGGCGCCCCACTAGCGGACGCGGCGCGAGGCGCGCGTGAGCAGATAGTCGATCGCAAACAGGATCACGGCGACGATGGCGTAATCCAGGCGGAACACGCCGCCAAAAGGCGACGTGATGACGCCGTAGCCGGCGATGGCGCTCGGCAGCGCTCGCGAAAGCTCAACGACAAAGCCCACGATCTGCAGCTTGGCGGTGAGGCCGCTAAAGCACAGCAGCACGGTCATCGCGCTCATAAAGATGCCGCAGATGCGGCACGCGATGGCGATGATGCTCATCGCCACGGCAGCGGCCTTACGAGAGTTCACGCGCGGTCTCCTCTTCGATCTGGGTGGAAAGCTCCAGCCATTCGTCCTCGAGCTTGGGCAGCTCTTGCTTAAGGCCGTTATATTCCCCCAGCGCGGCGTTGAACTTGTCTTGATCGGCATAAAGCTCTTCGCTTGCCATCAATTCCATAAGCTCGTCATAGCGGGCGCGCTTTTTGTCCAGCTCTGTCTCGATCTTTTTGAGCTGGTTACGCACGCCCTTGAGCTTTTTGTTGAGCGCAGCGCGGGCTTGGGCCTCGGCGCGTTTTTGCTCCTTGGTCTTTTTGCCCTCGGCAGGCTTGGGAGCCGGGGCGGGACTGTTGGCTTGGGCGGCGTTGGCGGGCTTGGCCGTGGCAGGCGCGCTCTCCGTGGACGCCTCAGCGGCGGCGCGGGCTGCAAGGTCCTCGCGCTTGTAGAGGTAGTAGTCGTAATCGCCGTCGTAGACCGTGACCTTGCCGTTGCGGATATCGATGACGCGGTTGGCCACGGCGCGCACGAGGTGCTCGTCATGGCTGATCAGCACGATGGTGCCGGGGAAGTTTTGCAGGGCGTTCTCGAGCATATCCACCGAGTCGATGTCCAAGTGGTTGGTGGGCTCGTCCAGGCACAGGAGCGCCTCGGGGGCTACGAGCATCTTGGCCAGGGCCAAGCGCGCCTTTTCGCCTCCGGAGAGGACGCGTACCTGCTTTTCGATGGAATCGTTGTCGCTAAACAGGAAGGCGCCTAGCAAGCTGCGCTGCTGCGGCACGGTCCACTTGGGCGTGACGGTGTCGATCTCTTGCAGGACGGTGTTGGACTCGGTCATGCCCTCGAGCGCGTGCTGGGCGTAATAGGCCACGCCCACGTTGGTGCCCAGATCGCGGGTGCCGGTGGTGGGCGGCTCCAGGCCGGCGAGGATCTTCATGAGGGTGGACTTGCCGGCGCCGTTGGGGCCGACGAGTGCCACGTGCTCGCCGCGGTAGAGCTTGAGGTCGATGTCGCTGTAGATGTGTTTGTTGCCGTAGGACTTGGAGACGCCCTCCAGGCCCACGACCATATCGCCGGAGCGCGGCGGGTCGGGGAACTTAAAGTCGATGTGCTTGTGGCCCTCGGGCAGGATGACGAGCTCCTTTTTGATCTGCTCGATCTTGCGGATGCGCTCCTGCGCCTGGGCGGCCTTGGTGGGCTTATAGCGGAACTTGTCTACGAAGACCTGCATGTGGGCGATGTCGCGCTCCTGGGCGGCACGCTTTGCGCGCATCTGCTCCAGGTTGTCCTCGCGCTGCTTGAGGTAGCTGCTGTAGTTGCCGGTGTAGGTGGTTACGCGGCGGTTCTCGAGCGCGGCGACGTGGTCGACGCAGGCGTCCATAAACGCGCGGTCGTGGCTGACGATGAGCACAGCGCCGTCATAGTTGGCGATAAAGCCGCGCAGCCACTGGACGCTCTCGAGGTCCAGGTGGTTGGTGGGCTCGTCCAGAAGCAGCAAGTCGGGGTGGCGCAGGAAGAGCTTGGCAAGCGCGATGCGCATCTGCCAGCCGCCCGAGAACTCGGAGCACGGGCGCTCGAAGTCGGTGACTTTGAAGCCGAGGCCGGATAAGATCTTTCGGGCGTTGCTCTCGAGTTCGTAGCCGCCCAGGTGCTCAAAGCGGTCCTGGACCTGGCCGTACTCGTTAAGGAGCGCGTCGACGTCCTTGCCCTGCTCGGAGAGCTCGGTGATTTGGGCCTGCAGTTCGTTGGCGCGCTCGCCCATGCGGCGGATTTCCTTGGCGGCGGCCATGACCTCGGCAAGGATGGTGGTGTCCTTGTGCTCTAGGTTGGTTTCCTGCTCTAGGTAGCCCACCTGGCAGTCTTTGGCATACTGGACCTGGCCGGCGTCGGGGCTGTCGATGCCCATGATGATTTTGAGCATGGTGGTTTTGCCGGCGCCGTTGGGCCCAACGAGCGCAAAGCGCTCGCCGGGGTTGATCTGGAAGGACGCGCCGCTAAAGAGGACGCGCGCGCCGAAGCTTTTTTCGATCTTGTCGACCAGGAGGATCATGGTGCCGCCTTTGACCTTGTGTGCCTATATGAAAAAAGGCCCCAACTTGCGTTGGAGCCTCATTCAATGCTCGGGTGGAGACGAGGGGGATCGAACCCCTGACCTCTTGACTGCCAG
>CAJMPX010000029.1:0-23570 GCA_905215365.1 uncultured bacterium
GCGCCAGCGCGCCGGAACCCGTCGCGTAGTACCAGGTCCCGCCGTCGAGGACCCACCCGGTCGCCATGGCGCCGGAGGCGTCGAACCAGTACGCGGAGCCATTGCACTCATGGAGCCCGATGGCCATGGCATGCGTCGAGGGGTCGAGCCAATACCAGGCCCCATTGGTATGGAGCCAGCAAGAATGCAACGAGACCGGATTGACTGAATCCACATAGAACCAGTTGCCGTCAAACAAATTCCAACCCAGATTCCATTTAACGGATTCTTGAGCAGGACCATCATCGATTGAATCTGAAGGAGAAAGAGTCGAGGGGACGGATTGCCGCTCAAAATCAGTAGGGATGGAGGAGCTTATGGGTTCTGCGTTCGCGATATCAACCACACCGGGTCCAGCGAGCAGTAGAGTTGAAAGAATGATTAGGATTAATGTTATTCGCTTTTTCCTTGCCATGTGCAGCCCCCAGTAGTTACCAATTTTTACATAAACATAGTCTACAAATGGATAGCTAAGAGCAATATGTAATTAGAAAAAAGCAATTAAAGAAGAGTGCTAGCCGAGCCAAGCGCCATTACTAGCAAAAGAGTATTTCACCCCATCGATTTCTTGAACACCCGTAGTCATAGCGTGCGTCGAGGGGTCAAGCCAGTACCAGGCGCCGCCGACGTAGGCCCAGCCGGAGGTGAGGGCGCCGGAGCCCGTCGCGTAGTACCATGTGCCGCCGTCGAGGACCCATCCGGTCGCCATCGAGCCGGAGCCGTTGAACCAGTACATGGAGCCGTTGCACCCATGGAGCCCGGTGGCCATGGCGTGCGTCGAGGAGTCGAGCCAGTACCAGGCGCCGTTTAGGTTGAGCCAGCCGGAGGCGAGGGCGCCGGAGCCCGTCGCGTAGTACCAGGTCCCGCCGTCGAGGACCCACCCGGTCGCCATGGCGCCGGAGGCGTCGAACCAGTACGCTGCGCCGTTACACACATGGAGGCCCTTCGCCATGGCGCCGCCCGCCTCGGGATCGAGCCAGTACCAGGAACCGCCGGTGCGAATCCAGCCGGTCGAGGCGATACCGTCAGCGAACCAGTACCAGGAGCCGTCGACGAAGCCCCAGCCGTTAAGGGGGCCGCAGCTGCCGAAGTAGCGGCGGACGCCCTGCGCGTCCGTCTGGTAGCCCGTCAGCATGGCCCCCGTCCGGGCGTCGAAGCAGTAGGGCACGCCGCCGACGGATACGGGGCCGCGCGCCAGCGCGCCGGAACCCGTCGCGTAGTACCAGGTCCCGCCGTCGAGGACCCATCCGGTCGCCATGGCGCCGGACGAATTAAACCAGTACAGGGAGCCGTTGCACTCGTGAAGGCCGGTAGCCATGGCACCGCCCGCGTCGGGCTCGAGCCAGTACCAGGCGCCGCCGAGGTACAACCATCCGGTATATGCCTTACCGTCAGAGTTTGCGTAATACCAGGCATTATCTTTTAACTGCCAATAATAGAGAGAAACATCTACATACGCATAATTCATATCAACGTTGCCGTTGATTCCAGGGACTTTTCCGTTGCTCTTATACTGCCAAATACTGTAATTACCGATGTAGTCACACTTTGAATTATATTGAGCGATCCAATGGTCCCAAGAGCTGCTCTTGAAAACAGAGTCGGTCAAAATGTTGTTAAACCAATTTAAATTTGCATAAATACCAGGCTCATATCCTGCGGCAGAAATCCTATTACAAAAAACCTGCGCCCTCGATGCAATTCCGGTTTGACGTCCATTTGCAATTATCGAATTATCCTCAAGATCGTAATACACCGGCAATCTTGGATTATGCCCAGAAAGGCAATTGATCACCATTGATGCCTCATCAGCTGCCTGCTGATTATCAAAAGCATATGAATAGATATAGACGCCGTAGGGAATTCCGAGTCGCTCGCACTCAGAAATATTTCGATTAAATTGATAGTCAACTCGACCGCCCCAAGATGGAGCGCCAAACCCAACACGCAGAATAGCGAAATCGATACCAGAAGCCTTAACAGCATTCCAGTCAATACGTCCTTGATGCTCACTGACATCGATGCCCTGCGCCGTAGCCCCATCGGGAAGAATGTCCATGGACAATAAGGCTATTCCATCTTCTTCGGAAGAAGCATCCTCTGCGACCAATTGCCCATCCTCATAACGCCAGGAATTCTCAACTAGGGACCGCGCAGCTTCCGCGTTCGAGGGGAAAACAAACACAGAAATGGGCGCAAGGACCATCAGCACCAACAATGCCGAAAATAACTTAAGATGTTTGCTCATGTAAACCTCGTCATTCGTTCTTGTTTGCGTTTAGCTTACAGCATGGCTGTGAAAGATTTCCGAACATCCAACTGGACAAGATGCCATCTGGGACGACAAATAACTGCACGCAATACCACAATGTAAACAAGAACTTCCCAGCAGGGTGAAACCAAGGACTCTTAGTCCCTACTCTTAGCCCCAAAGAATGCCGACATCAGTTAGCTTTCAAACCAGATGTCAAAAAGGTAGGGGGCCCAGAGAGTCCCCTACAACTCGGAATTCTAACGAATCAATATTACTTTCGATGGACTCAAAGCAGTCAAACCAGAAATACGGTTTCCATAACCGTCACTATGCCAAAACAAGTTTTCACTAGGCGTATTGCCCCAGAAAAAGCCAATGTGGCTATCGTCCGCATATGGGTTGTAAGGATTGAAGAACACAATGTCCCCCTTACGAGCCAAACCGCTACGTAACAACTCATCAATAGAGTTGAAATAAGTCACGTTTGCGCACGTATCGATAGCGTAGCCGTACCAACGATAAGCGTTAACGCAGCCGCCCCTTCCGGGACCTCCACTCCAAGGGGAATGGCTCTGCTCGGCGGCAATGGGAGCTAAATTACCGCCCGCTTTCATATATGCATGCGATACAAATCCGCCGCAGTTCATACCGGTATACCCGTCCCAACGAGGATCACCCTTTGGATACATGCATGTTTCTTGGCTAAGATGCGTATCGTAGCGTGTTCCACGGTAATAGCCGTCGTTTTCGTGGCTCATAAGCCAATTGACCAGACTGGACCTATTAACCCCCAAACAGAGCCAGACGTATTCAACCATGCACCACTTGCATTGAAGTAATAGTCAACGCCATTGATTTTCAGCCACCCGTTAGCAAACATGGCACCCGAAGGCTGAAGCCAGTACCACGTACCGCCGTCATTGAGCCATCCGGTCTTCATCTTGTACGTGGAAGGATCCATCCAATACCACGCACCGTTAACATATTGCCAACCAGACTTAAGGACACCATTGGAAGATGCGTAATACCAAGTATTGCCGCTTTCGTCAGAAGCGTCTTTCGACATAATCCAACCAGATGCTACATTGACGGCACCGCTTGCATCCACATAGAAAACCGCATCTCCAATATGAATCGTACCTGGCAATGAAGACAAGTCGGCTCGATCAGCGACTACGGGAGATCCATCAGATGAAGTAGGCAACGGCTCGCTCAGTGCTCCAGACGAATTCGCCCATGCCATACCGTCGTTCAAGTTGATCCAGCACGAAGATGCCATTGCACCGGAATCATAAGAAAAATAGCGCGTGCTTCCTACCGCAAATTCACCAGTACGCATTGCGCCGGATACATCATCAAGGTAATACCAGGCGTTTCCGGACTTTATCCATCGCCCTCGTTGAATAGCTCCGTTTGATGCGGCGTAATACCAAGTACCATCAGCAAGTGCCCAGCCTGTTGCCATGGCACCTGAACTCGTAAGGAAATAGGTGGACGAGCCCACTTGCATAAAGCCCGTGAGCATAATATGGCTTCCTGGATCCAAGTAATACCAAGAATTCCCCAGAAGTAACCAGCCTCCATGCAGCAAGCCGTTGGAGTCAGCGTAATACCAGTTGTTGTCAATAAGCGCCCACTGGGAGGAGAGCATGGCCCCTGAACTGTTAAAGATATAAGGGGTGTCATTACATTCTTTTAGCCCGGTGGCCATAGAACCGTCTGCAGGATCAAGCCAGTACCAACGACCCCCCATCCGAGAGCCAGCCCTTTACCAGGGCGCCAGAGCCTGAGAAATAGTGCCAGACAGAAGCATCAAGATGCCATCCGATAAGCATTGCGCCAGAAGAAGAGAATCCATACGTGGCTCCCCCGATCTGCAGCATCGAGTCGTGGACCATCTTGCCCTCATGATCCAGCCAATACCAGTTGCTGCCGTCTGAAAGCCAGCCTTTTACCATGGCGCCAGAACCGGAGAAATAACGCCAAGCAGAAGTGGAGCCCGTAGAATCTAGGTACCAGCCGACACGCATTGCGCCCGAAGAGGAGAAGGCATACGTCGCACCCCCGACTTGAACCAACCCATCCTGAGCCATTCGACCTTCGTCGTCAAACCAGTACCAGCTACCGTTTATATGTCTCCAAGAAGAAACAGCGATTGTTCCGTCGGACAAGCCCCAACGCCAAAAACCAGCCCCTTCTTCGGGTGATATCCACCCCTGATGCCAAATAATTTGATTCGAGACCTCAGAAGGGGTCTCATTATCCACCTGAGAGTTCTGCTCGACAGCGAAGGTCGATTCGCGCTGAGCATCAACGCCTGACTCGACAGAAGCAATAGTAACGTTAGATGCGGGACCTTCGTCAGTGTTATTCGAATCAAGGGCGTATAATATCGAGGACGAACCCAAAAGGAGCCCCAAAGAAACCAGGCCCGAAAAGACCAGCTCCCCGAATGAGCATTTCATCATAGCGGCACGGTATCCAATCACACAGCGACCCCGTCACCTCAGGGCAACGGGGCCTCAATCAAAACTAACTCAATAATGTGCTAGCCAATTTGCTGGCAGTTTTTGCACTCTCGTGAAGCGCCACGCCTCTGGGCCTCCTGAATAGAGATCTGCGAATAGCCCTTTGCGCCCTTGCCAACGGTACGGCACTTATGCGTATGGTAAACATCGCTTCCGTTCTTATACCAAACTAAACCGTAACCTGGAATCCACTTGCCGTCCTCGCCGACATAATAGGAGCCGACCCAGGCGTTCGTAGCCATGGCGCCGGAAGACTTAAGATAGTAGTCGCCGACCCAGGCGTCGTGGGTCATAGCGCCGGAACCGCTAAAGTAGTACCAGGCGCCGCCGACCTGACGCCAGCCGGTGGCCATCGCGCCGGAATCGTCGAACCAGTACCAAACTCCACCAACGTTGGCCCAAGAATTAGAGGCCATAGCGCCCGAACCTCCGAGCCAATACCACGTGCCGCCATTGCTGAGCCAGCCGGTTGCCATGGCGCCCGAACCGCTCGCATAGTACCAAGAGTCGCCTGCCAAGAACCAGCCAGTGGCCATTGCACCGGAGTCGCCGAACCAGTACCAGGAGCCGCCGAGGCTGCGCCAGCTGTTAGCGGCCATGGCGCCCGAGCCGTCGAGGTAGAACCACGTACCGCCGATGTTGAGCCAGCCAGTGACCATCGCACCGGATGCATTGGTGTAGTACCAAGTACCCGAATCGTTGATCCAGCCAGTCAGCATGACCCCAGATTCGTTGAAATAGTACCAAGTGCCGTCGAGATTATGCCAACCGGTTAATAGCTCACCGTCGGAGGTCGCATAGGACCACTTTCCGTAGATGGAGTCGTAGAACCAGCCACTATGCTGCATGCGGCCGTCGGCGTTGGCGCCAGGGGTGTTCAGGAAGTAGTTCTTGCCATCAATCTGAACTCGGCCGTATGCCATATCATGGCTTTCGGGATAGAAGTAATACTTGTCCCCACCGATAGACTGCCAGCCCGACACCGCGGTCCCGTCAGCGCCAAAATAGTACCAGACAGCTTCGTATTCGTTATGCCACTGGTTCGTGACCATGGCGCCAGTTTCGAGATCGAAATAGCGAAGGCTGCCGTCCTCGCACCGAACGAGTCCGGTCTGCATCAAACCATCTTTGTTGAAATAGTATGTACCTGCGGGACGTGATGTAACTCCAGAAGGATCGGTCCTCGAGGCGCTCTGATCAATAGAGTTTAAACCTACTAGAAAATCTCTGTGAGCAGTCCCCCCAGCATTACACTCGACGCTATACCGCGTAAGAGGGCCAGACATCGGTTCATTTTGAGTGCCGTTCCAACCGTCATATTCCCAGTAAGAAATCGGACGGTTATCGCCAACGCACCATTCCGTGGGCTCGTCTACCGAGGCGCTACCCCCTCCAACACCGCCAATAAGACCTGCTTTTGCGGTCAATGGAGCACAAGTAAGGCAGGCAGTTGCAAATGCGGCCAACCCGAAAGCCTTTAGCCCGCGCCATCTCCTTCGAACGTCTTTCATAGAACATCCTTTCCACGAATCCGGCGGAATCTATATGTTATTTTTAAACTAACAACTGGTGAATTCAAGCGTTTTCAAGTCTGAAACCGAAATATATATTTGACTAGCCCCATTCGCCTCCACATTCAAATATGGCTAGAGCCCCGCTCTCACCCGGGATAAGAAGGCCCGCCCAACAAAACGCTCAGGCAGGCCACAGCAACGAACAGAATGTAGTGACGACGATGGTCTAGCAAGACAACAGACATGGCCGCTCCGATCTACAAATCTCTCTTTCCCAGGATATTCGCGGCCATGCGTTTGCACGCCCGAAGGAGCCCAGACCTAAAAACGTCGTACTCAAACATGAGCCTCCTGCACGCACGGACGCTGGGCGCCTTGTTAGCACGCGCTGCGCGCACCATAGCAGCAACAGAAGGAGCACATCGCGTAAGCGCGGCATCGCTCCCCATAGCGGAACCAGCGAGCACCGTAGATACAGCGTCGAACACTTTGCCGCAGCCCGTACCCAGCAACCTTATTGCATCGTACAGCACCAAATCACACAGGAAGTATGCCAGGTCATCGACATGCTGCGTGTCAAGGCCATCTCGATGCCAGTCGGCCAACACCGCGGAATATATTTTCACATGCTCCAGCAGACGCGTCTCGTCGTCGTAGCGCATGGTGTCCATGAGCGAGCCCTTGCGCGCCACACGGTAGTCATACAATTTATTCGAAATCAGCGTTGTTTTTCGCGAACGACCATAGATCGCCATTTCGAAAACTTGATCTTCGCCATAGCAGATAGATTCATCAAACCGAATAGCGTTATTCGCCAGAAAATCACGTCTGCAGGCAGTCCGCCACACAAAGGGACGCGAATCCTCTTTAAATAATAATTCGAAACTATATCCATGAAAAGAAACGTCCCGCGGACTCAAAACCCGATTAAGCCACGGATACCCCGCCTCCAGCGGATACGGATTCGCGCCAAAGGTCAAAACGTCGCAGCCCTCGCGCTCAAAGGCATCGACGATCACGCGGCATGCATCGGGCGTAAAGCGATCGTCGGAATCCAAAAACGCGACGATAGGAGCCGTGGACGCGGCGATACCCGCATTGCGGGCGCTCGACAGGCCGCCGTTGGGCTTATCGACCAGCGTAAAGCGCGCGTCCTTTTCGCAATAGGCAGCCGCAATATCGCGCGAACCGTCCGGCGAGCCATCGTTGACCAGCACGCCTTCCCAATCGGGCATGTCCTGCGCAAGCAGGGAGTCCAGGCACCAGGCCAGGCACTCCTCCACGTTATAGATAGGAACGACAACGGAAATCTTGGGGGTAGCCATAGTCAAGTGCTCCTACTGTGCGACCGGAACGTCATCGGGGTGCGGGTTGTCGCCGTAGGCGCGCTGATACGTCAGCACGCGCCAGACCAGCGGCAGGCCGCCGATCTTAAAGTAGTGTTTAAACGTATTGAGCTTGCCCGGCTTCTTAAAATCAAAGCGCGAATCGATATAGGCGCGGGGCGACTTGACCATCAGTCGCAAGTCGGTCTCGCCACGCGGGTCGAAGAGAGACAGGTCAAAGCGACCGGCATCCCAATCGGCCTTGAGCTCGGGAGATGCCTTCTCCCAAAACTGCTCGCGCAATTCATCGACCAGGCGCTCATCATTCCAACGGTACGTATCGACCTTCATGCGCATTAAAATGCCCTGGAGCTGAGCCTTAAGCTCGGGGCGTTCATCCAAAAAGCGCTGCATCTCGGTATATTCGTCGCACACGCAAAACACCTTGTTAGGAGAATTAACGGAGCTCTTCTCGTTATCTTGGCGATAGCACAAAATGGGGTCCGCGATAAACGCAGCACGCTCGGCGCATGCCCAGACCTTAAAGTTAAAACCCGCATCCTGATACGAAGCACCTGGCGTGGGAAGAAACCGAATCTGATTGTCGTTGAGGAACTCGCGCCGGTAGATAGCCGACCAAATGGAAGGTTTGCGGTAGAAGATGCCCGGGCGATCGACGGGGCGATACGCGGCGCCCGTCATATGCTCGTCGATGATCCCAAACAGCTCACGGCGCTCGCTGGGCGTGGACCAATACAGGTAAAAGTCGCCCTTTACCACATCGGCATGCTCAGCATCGGCCTTGGCGACCAGCTTTTGGAGCGAATCCTCAAACATAAAGTCGTCGGACTCAAGGATGCCCACGTACTCACCGCGCGCCATCTCCAGGCCGCGGTTCATCGAGTCGCCGTAGCCGCTGTTGGCTTTATCGATCATCTTCACACGGGGGTCTCGCTCCATGTACTCGCGGATGATGTCTGGCGAGCTATCGGTGGAGCCGTCGTTGATACAGATGATCTCGATATCCTTGAGCGTCTGCGCCACGGCGGAATCGAGGCACTCGCGCAGGTAGCGTTCGACATTGCAAATGGGGACAAGCAGAGAAACTTTAGGGGTATCAGAGTTCTGCAAGAGAACCTCCTGTTGGATAGCGTGTAACAGGGTTATTTTAGCAGCCGAGTTGCGGCGGGCGGCAGCGCTTGGAATTAGATAAAGCGCTCCAGGCAGGCTTTGAGACCGCGAGTCGAAAGATAGAACAGCGTGGCGTCTGCCATCGAAACGCCCGAGGTCGCCGCAACGAGCTTGTGGGCAACACGGCAAACGGCGCCCTTAGCAGGCATATCCGCCCACTCCGTTCCCAAAAACGTCGTGAGGTCCATGTTGACGCGAGCCGCCACGCGATGGAAGTCATCGGCATCCAAGCGCGCCAGGTCGAACACAATGAGGTCTAAAAACCAAGTTATCAGCTCGCCGGGGCACAGGTCCAAAAGACCGTAGGCCGCCCAGCCCTCCAAGACCTCCTCGAGCATCCTCATGTGGGCGTCAAGCTTTTTGACGCGAGCCTCGGCGCTGTTGAACTCATGCGTCGCCGATTCGCTCTCCATCACGTAGTGGTAGAACTTGTCCGGCATGACAACGGCCTTGCGGGCAAGCGCATAAGCCGCAAATTGGAAGACAACGTCCTCGCCCAAAGCCAAACCGGGGGCGAAGCGAATGCCTTCGCGATTGAGCAGCTCGCGCGAAAAAGCCGCACGGCAGGCGTAGGGCTGCGCATTCGCATGGAACAGCAACTGGGGATCACGGGCGCCGAAGGTACCGGCTTTGGGGCTCATGAGTTGTTGGACGCGTTTGGGGGCAGCATCGGCTGGTTCACAGACGCCGCCAAAAACGGAGACCTCGGCATCTGCAGGCTCCATGGCATGCAGCACGCGCTCGACCGTCTGGACATCGATGTAATCGTCGGCGTCCACAAAAAAGACGGTCTCGCCCTCGGCGGCATCGATACCGGCATTTCGAGCGCACGAGACGCCCGCGTTTTCCTGGTCAATAACCAGTACGCGATCGTCGGCCAGCTCGATCTGGCGCAACACGTTCAACGAATCATCGGTCGAACCGTCGTTGACGCAGACAACCTGAATCGAGCGCTCGGACTGGGCCAACAGCGAATCGACGCATCGCTGAATGGAGCGCGCAGAGTTGTAAACGGGGACGACAATGGTAGCTTTAGGACACGAGGCCTCTCCCATGCCGACCTACCCCCTCAGCGATTCGATGAGGAAGGCAGCAACCACACCTGGGCCTCCAACCGAGGCGTAATACTTAGCACGCCCCAAGGCACCATCCGTCGCAAAACTCGGATGCTCGTCAACCCAGCCCTCAGGATCTTTGAGGATGGCAGCGAGATTTGCGCGCTTCCACGGCTTGAGATCGTCAAGCGAAAACTCCCCCGCGTCCAAGGCCGCTTGGAACTCCTTGGCCATCTGAACCAGGAACTCCTTATAGAACTTAGGCGCCAGGCGCACGTAGTTCCACATGTACGAATCGTACTTAATGAGCTGATTGAACTTGAGCATACGCGCGACGTCATCACTTGCGTGGTCACGGGCATAATCCTCTCGAATCCAACGCTCAATCTCGGCATACTCGGTATTGACGCAAAAGACCTTAGCCGAAGAATTGACCGAGGAATTCTCGTTGTCCTGGCGATAAGACAACACGGCATCATGAAGGTAAACAGCCTTATCGGCGCACGCGATCACCTTAAAGGCGAATGACGTGTCCTGAAAGGATGCCCCCGGAGTCGGCAGGAACGTAATGCCGTTGCGCTCAAGAAAATCGCGACGGTACACGGCCGACCAAATCGACGGCTTTTGCTTAAAGAACTGCGTCGTATCGCTCGGGTGCACTGGCTTGCCACAGTCCTTGGCTTTAAACATCTCGTGCAGCGAACGGCGCTCCTCGGGCTTAGACCAGTAGAAATCAAAGTTCGCCTTCGCGAAGTCGGCATTATTGCTATCGGCGGCCGAGACAAGCTTTTCGAGTGCGTCGGACGCCATAAAGTCATCGGACTCCAAGATGCCCACGTACTTGCCACGCGCCATCTCCAGACCGTGGTTCATCGAGTCGCCGTAGCCGCTGTTGGCCTTGTCGATCATCTTGACGCGCCCATCGCGCTCCATATACTCGCGGATAATCGCCGGCGAGTTGTCGGTCGACCCGTCGTTAATGCAGATGATCTCGATGTCCTTGAGCGTCTGCGCCAGGGCGGAATCGAGACACTCGCGCAGGTAGCGCTGAACATTGTAAATGGGAATAAGCAGCGACAGAACAGGGCTGCCAGAGGCGTTAGTAGACAAATGTGCTCCTTAGGAAATACCTGTCGTTTCATGGTATCAAAGGGTCAGCGCGCCAGCGGGCGTTTATATAATCTATGGAGCTCGCAGAGGCAAACCGATACGAAAGGACGTCATGCAGCCCAAAGCCGCACGCAACATATCCATCGAGGCCTTGCGCTTGGTCGCAGTCGCCGGTATCGCGGTGTTCCACACCTTTCAGTGGACCTTCCAGGCAACCTGTGTCGACGCCGTGGAATATGCCCCACTTGCGATGTTCCCCTATTCCGGCGTGCTTGGTTTTATTAACTTGCTAGGCTGCTGGGCCAACGAGGCCTTCTTTATGATCTCGGGCTATTTTCTCATCGCTTCGGCCGCGCGTGCTTGGGACGGTGGGGCAACGTGGAAGTTGCAAATGCAGCGAACGGCGCAGCGCCTAGGCAAGGTCGTTATGCCCACTGCGTTTTATTGCGTCGTGGCGCTCGCGTGGTCCACGGTCGTCTCCCCCATTCCCGATGTTACCCTCAACACGCACTGCTGGTACACGCTAGGCCTTGAGTTTATCTGGGTCTATGCCGCCACGGTCTTCATGGCGCCATGGTTTGGACTGGCTAAGTGTCGACTCTCCCAGAAGAGCTACACGACGACGGTCATCGCCGTTGGCATCCTCGCATTTGTTGTTAACGGGTATTTAGCCGCCATGAGCACGACAAGCGCCGGCGAGTTTTCTTGGCTCCAAAAGCTCATGAGCGCTGCCACGTACGTAATCGCGTTTTTGATCGGCGGGCTGCTCCGCGACGTTACCGACGCCATGGATTCGGACAGGGCGGGCGCCTTGGGCATGCGGTCACTCACAGCGGTTTTGGCGCTCGCCACCATCCTGGAAGAAGCACTCTCCTTCACCGGCAACCTCACGGCGATGGCAGTCCTCTCCTACAAATCGACCTCGTTGATCTCGTTTGCCCTCGCTGCCGCCTCCCTGCTCTTTGCGGCAACCCGACGCAGTGCGTCAGGCAATCCGCGGACTGCAGGCGTCATTGTCACCTTATCGACCGCCACGCTCGGTTTCTATGTGATGCAGTCGCTCACCAGTAGCCTGTGGCGTCCCGTCTTCAATACGTTGCTTGCAAACATACTGGTCAGCGAAAACAGCCCGGCAGCTATATGTATCATCACGGGTACCATCATTAGCATCGTCTTTGCTCTGGCGCTCCTCATCATCGATGCAGCTAGAAGCCTTATCGTTCGCAAGCTCAAACGGCAATAGACACGCTGCCGTCAGACGCCAAAGCTGCTATACCCGTGGCAGGTTCCTGCGTTTTATTCAAAGCTTGCCGACAAGGTGCGGTGAGCCTTTACAATAGGACAGTCCCAAGGACGTATTCGATAGCTTCCGCGCAGCGCTCGCCCGCCGCGCGTGAAAGGATATATTGCCCCATGCCTTCAACCCTTCCCGCTCCCATCGATAAGCTCGCCATCGTTGTCGTCACGTACAAGCGCCAGGAGCTCCTGGCCAACTTGTTCGACTCCATGACCGAGCTCACGGCAACGCCCTGGCGCATCGTGATTGTCGATAACGAGAATTCGCGCGAGACCGAGGCCATGTGCACCGCATTCAACGAGCGTCTGGCCAACCTGTGGGGCATCGACACCGAGCAGCCCGACGCGCAGGGCGGCACCGACCGTGTCATCTACGCCCCGCAGCTCGAAAACGGCGGCGGTGCAGGCGGCTTCTCCGCTGGCACTAAATGCGCTTACGACCTGGGCGCCCAGTGGTTCTGGGTGATGGACGACGACGTGCTCGTCATCCCCGAAGGCATCGAGCGTCTTGCCAAGTGGACCGACCGCTACGATGTCATCCAGGGTTCGCGCCTGGACTTTGACGGCGGCGCTTTCTTTTGGCAGTACCAGCTCATCCTTTCGCTCGGCATCCCTAACCCCATCGCCAAGTGGGACTTGGGGCCCGAGGGCTACCGCACCATGAACCAACTGTGCTTTGAGGGCGGCATGTTCTCGCGCCGCGTGGTCGACAAGATTGGCCTGCCCGACGCGCGCTTCTTTATCTACGGCGACGATGCCTGCTACGGCTACGTGGCCAGCCAGCACTTCCCCGCCGCCGTGGTTGCCGACGTGGTGCTCAAGCGCGCCCGCGCCGTCTCCAACTGGGATATCGCCGGCAAACGACAGCTCAACTCCACGAGCGACACCAACCGCTACTACATCATGCGCAACCGAGGCTTCCTCGCTCGCTATATGCAGATCTACGGTGACTACCACCCCATGCTGTTCCGTCTGGGCAATGCCGCGACCTTCTGCAAGGAGTTCATTCGTCTGGCAGCAGTCGACAAATGCTTTAAGACCGGCATTCCGGCGCTGCGCCGCGGCATGAAGGACGCCCGCAAGATCGTTAAGGATCCCAACTGGAAGCCCATGCCGCCCCTGAAGGACGCCGAGTAGTAAAGGGCTTTCACCCGCCGCTACAGTCGTTGACACACCACGGACACACGCTGACCGTCAAAGCCAAAGCCCCAACGCATGCGCCCGACGGCGGGGCGCGGCACGCGGATATCATCGATGCCGTCGCGCTCTATGTCGAGCAGCGCCTGAACCGCCAACAGTTCCAGGCCCAGGGCATCGACGCCAGGGTCGTACAACATGTTGACCGTAATGAGCGGTCGCTCATCGAGCATGCCGAGCGTGTCGGCCACGTCAAACACCCGACCGGTGGGAATCACCTGGATATCCCAGCGATCCGAGACGCCACTTCGCTTGGAGCTGGGATTGCAATAGCCGGGCAGTCCAAAGCAGAGCCCCTGAAGCGCCAGATGATAGGCTGTCGGCATATCTGATTGGCCCACATCGATGCCCAGATCGCCGATAGCACAGCTCAAAGCTTGCTTTACAGTGTCCTCGTCTCCTCGACACAGCCCGTCATGGAACGAGTCGATAACTCCAACGTCCTCAACGGCGCACTCAAACCATTCCAGAATTACAAGACGGAGCGCCTGACGCACTTCGTTATTAGGCAGACGCAGGGAACGAAGGCACGCGCCGTCCTCCGAATGCCCCGTCATGTCCGTCGTAAGAAATCCAGACAGATACAGCGCTGTCCAGATATCTTCGGGCTTGGCAGCATCGGCCTCCTCGGCATGCACATGCACTGGCGCCTCAATAAACCCATGCGGCTCAAGCAAATCGAACAATGCGGACAGGCGCATGAGATTCCAGTCGCCGACGCATGCGCTCAGACGGTCGGCGTAACCATACAGATCTGCCCGAACGGGCGCGACGCAACCGCGATGTGCGTAGTCCACCACGCGCTCCGGGATCGAGCAATAAAAACCACCAAACAGATAGCCCTCAAGCCACTCACGCGCGTCATCCAGACAGCCGTTGCGACCGATGCGATCCAACAGCACCTGGACTTCGTCGTCCGAAAAACCGAACCATCGATCACACCAGCTCGACAGCGGTGTCGCCGACCGATAGGAAACCCCACGTTGGGACAACGCGAACTCGGCAGGACCGGGGCGCTCGCCCATAAGACACGTCAATCGCAACGAGTCGCCGGCGTCGGCAATGGTGTCGAACAACATTCGGCTGAGCGACTCTAGGGAATCCACGCTACCGTCGTCCTTAGCGCCCAAACGCTTTGGACATACTGCGTCGTAGTCGTCTATCAGAAGAACAACATGTTCATCGAAAGCTACCTGGAGCAGTTTAATAAGCACGCCAAGCGCCGCATCGATCTCCCTATCGCTGGCCACCCCACGCGCCACCCTCTCGATAAGACGAACCTCACGTCTTGACAGATCAGGCGCGGCAAGCAGCGGCAGCAATCGGGCGCACTCGCGCACGACAGCTCCGCGAATTGCTGCCGCAGCACCAGCGCCATGCCTCGAAGCGGCAGCTGTAAAGTCGAGCATGATGACCGGATAACTCGCGTACTCATCACGATAGCGACCGCCGCCCGCCTGCCAAATCTGGGTACCAGCGAACAGGCTTCGATCCGGCAGCCGGTGATCAGGTCGTTCCAAATAGCACTTGAGCATCGATAAATTCATGCTCTTGCCAAAACCCTTGGGCCGACAGCAAAACGCAACAGGTGCTTCACTGTCCAATATATCGGCAATAAACATAGTCTTATCGACGAGCAAACACCGATTGATTGCATCGGAAAAGTCGTGTGCATCAACCGGTAGAGCTGCGCTATCCGCATGATTGAGCAACCGTGCACCAAACGCATGAGTAAAACCACAATTCACCTGTTCAGACACCGTAGACTCTCCTTCTAACGCAGCACGATGCCCATTGTAGCGAGCGGGTAGAGCGCAACAATATCGACATGCAAACGTTTCGGGCAGCGGTAGCAACAGACCCCCGAGGGGGCATAACAAATCGTTGCACAACAAAAAAGGGGCCCGATGCCGCCGCACCGGACCCCGTCCCAAACTCTTATAGAAAACGATCTGGAAGATTACTCCTCCGAGCCGTCCTCCCCAGAAGCCTTCTTCTGCTGATCGAGCTTATGCTTACCACTTACGATAGACGTAGCGCCCAGTGTGGCCAAGCTTGCACTGGCAAGGCTCGCCATCACAATCAGATCGCCCGTCTTGGGCATGTTGCCGCCCGAAGACTTGGTAGTTGTAGTCGTCGTGGTCGTGGTGGTCACCGTTTTGGAGTCATTTTGCTCCTGGACCTGGTCATCGGTGTTGCCCTTACCGCTGTCCTCGCTCTGCTGCTTTCCGTCCTCAGTCTTGCCTTTGCTCTTGTCTTTCTCCTCAGATTCAGACTTCTTATCCTCGTCCTTCTTCTGTTCGGACTTGTCGCTCTTCTCCTCAGAGCTAGAACCCTTATCGGATTCGGTCTTCTCGGAAGCCTTGTCCTTGGAGTCGCCCTTTGCGGCTTCGGTCTTTTCCGTGGAAGCTTGACCAGAATTGCCCTTGTTCGAAGTCGAGCCGTTATTGACGCCAGCCATCAGCGAAGAGCCCAGCGTAGAACCAAGCTGCACGGAGAAAGAAGGCTTCTTGTCAGGCGAAGCAGCGGGAGCGTCCGGCGCCTTATTCGAGTCATCCTTGGAAGCATCGGAATCAGGGGTTGCGTCAGAGCCGGAGCCGTTGTTAGAGCCGGCGCCAACGGACGAATCGCTCGAGCCGGTGGATGAGTTAGAGGTATCAGCGTCGGTCGAACCAGAGGCGGCGCTGTCCGTATTGCCGGCAGAGCTTGAAGACGAATCGCCCGCAGCAGAGCCGTTCGAAACTGAGCCGTTCGAGGTAGAGCCGTTGTTGGTAGTGCCACCAGCAGAGCCATCACCGTCAGCACCGGTCGAGGGCGCATCCATCCTGTCATCGTTGGCATCGTCGCTCGAGTCGTCATTCGAATCAGGCGTCGGCGAGGGCGCCGGCGTGGGCTCGGGCTGCACGGGCGTCGCAGCGGCAGCGGCCTCGTCCTCGGCGATATAAACCAAGCAGTCCTTCAGCTCGTTGCGGTAGCGGTTCTTCCAGCCCTCATGATACTGGGGCTGGCTCGAATACTTGGTCGCCACGTTATTGACCACACTGTTGGAAAGCGCCGTCACAAACTCGCGATCAGTCATACTGTTAGAAAGGTTTGCCCAACGGAAGAAGTCCCTGCAACCACCGGTGCCGCACATGTTGGTGATGCTCCACACCATGCCCTTAACGCAATCGGCACGGCCCGAAATATCAATGCCCAGGCCGCTCTTGAGCCACGCCTCGGTCACCGCATAGTACGAGTTGTACGCATACGCATCCTGCAGAGCCGAGAACTCAACAGGGTCGGTGTTATAAGCACCTTGGAAAGCCTCCTGCGCAATACGGCCCAACTCGGTGAGCTGGCCGTTCTCGTACATGGCATTGCTCGTGTTGGAAATCTCGCTGCCGCGATCAATCGCATCCTTGAGCATGCTGTATTTTTCGGGGTTGTAGTTGTAGGCCTGCTTCATAAACGGAATGAGCGACCATCGACGGTCGAACTGGTAATAACCCAGCGCGTTATAGCCGTCGCCATACGAAAAGCCCTGGTTATAGTTGCCATGGCTCTCGTACTTGGTAAAGTACTTCATCTCGGGAGTCACGTTAACAAACGAAACGCCCTGGACCGACCTCAGCACGCCCGAAAAGGACTGCTGGGTATAGAGACCCTTATCGATATCGGTCGCATCCGAGGCAACGCCCGGCGTGGGCTCCTCGGCAGCGGCGGGTGCCGGCGCGGAAACGGCGCCAAACGAAAGCGCCAGCGTCAGGCCCGCGACAATCGCAGAATGCTTGGGCTGCATAAGATCCTCCCTGCATTGGTGTAGTTAAAGTGCAGTTTGCAAAGATAAAAATAAGTATTGCAGCTCGCCCGTTGTTGCACAACAACCCCTCGGTAAACGGCAACAACCCTCCGCGAAATCTTAAGGAATTGCGCTCAACCTACAGCTTAATGTCGAAGTTGATCTCGGGGACGGCAGCAAGGTCGGCCAACGTCACGCCGTCGACGTACTTTTCGATCACGTCGTCCAGACCGCGCCAGAATTTGACGGTCGAGCAAAGATCGCTGCGGGCGCAGCTGTTGTCGATGCCATCGCACGCCACCGGAGCCGTGCTGCCCTCGACGGCGCGCAGGATGTCGCCAGCACGCACCTCGGAGGGATCCTTGGCCATCATGTAGCCGCCGCCCTTGCCGCGCACGCTCTTAAGCAGGCCCGCCTTCATAAGCGGACGAACCAGCTGCTCCAAATACTTTTGCGAGATATGTTCGCGGTCGGCGACCTCGCGCAGGGCAATCTTGCCCTCGGCGTCGCCCAGCGCCGCGATATAGATCATCAGCCGGAGGGCATAGCGGCCCTTGGAAGAAATGAGCATACCTACCCTCCCATTGCATCTGGGACAACATAACCAAGTTTGTTTGTCCCAAATCTTAAGTAAGTGGGACAAACACAACAGGTTATTTTGTCCCAGAATTTGAAAAGTCGAGTGGATTAGTCGGGTTTTCCCTTGACTAACGCCGAACCCATAGTAACTTTATTCCGAGAAGATTCCTAGGGTTTAGCACACCTATGAGTACACCATATACAGAGAGGGACAGCATGAGCGCAAATCCGCTGCTTTCCATCGAAGGTCTGACCGCCTCCGTGGACGAGAAGACCATCCTCCACAACGTCAACCTCAACGTCGCCGCCGGCGAGACCCACGTGCTGATGGGCCCCAACGGCGCCGGCAAGTCCACCCTCGGCCACCTGGTCATGGGCGACCCCGTTTACACGGTCAACGACGGCCGCATCGTCTTTGACGGCCAGGACATCACCGGGCTCACCACCGACAAGCGCTCGCGCGCCGGCCTGTTCCTGAGCTTCCAGGCCCCGGTCGAGATCCCCGGCGTGCCACTGTCGAGCTTTTTGCGCGCCAGTATCGCCGGCCGCCCCGGCCTGGAGATGAAGGGCAAGGAATTCCGTCGTCGCGTCAAGGAGCTCGCGGCCGAGCTCAACATGGATACCGCCTACCTCAACCGCGAGCTGGGCGTGGGCTTCTCGGGCGGCGAGAAGAAGAAGGTCGAGATGCTCCAGCTCCTGTTGCTGCAGCCCAAGCTCGCCATCCTCGACGAGACCGACTCGGGCCTGGACGTCGACGCGCTTTCCACCGTCAGCCACGGCATGGACGCCTACCGCAAGAGCTGCGACGGCTCCATGCTCATCATCACGCACAACACGCGCATCCTGGAGCACTTGGATGTCGACCGCGTCCACGTTATGGTCAAGGGTCATATCGTGCGCGAGGACGACGCCTCGCTCATCCCCTGGATCGACAAGAACGGTTTTGAGACCTTCGAGCGCGAGGCCGCCGAGCAGCGCGCCCAGGCCGAGGCCGCCGCTGCCGGGCAGCAGGCGTAAAGGGGCGACGCAATGACCAAGAACCGCACCGAGGTCGCGGACATCGACCGCAGCCTCTACGACTTCACCTATGGCGAGGAGGGATTCGAGCGCCTCGACGCCGGCATTACGCCCGACATCGTGCGCGAGATCAGCGCCAAGAAGGACGAGCCACAGTGGATGCTCGATCTGCGCTTAAAGTCCCTCGAGATCTTCAATCGTTTTCCCGACCCGACGTGGGGCCCCTCCATCGAGGGCCTGGACATGGACAACATCGTCACCTACGTCAAGCCCAACACCGACCAAAAGCACGACTGGGAGTCGGTGCCCGACGACATCAAGAACACCTTTGAGCGCCTGGGCATCCCCGAGGCCGAGCGCAGCTACCTGGCGGGCGTCGGCGCGCAGTACGACTCCGAGCTGGTCTACCACAACATGCAGGACACCGCGTCCAAGATGGGTATCGTCTATTCCGGCATCGAGGAGGCCCTGCACGACCCGCAGTGGGAGCCGCTCATCCACGAGAAGTTTATGACGCTCATCCCGCCCACCGACCACAAGTTTGCGGCCCTGCACGGCGCCGTATGGTCGGGCGGCTCGTTTGTCTACGTGCCCAAGGGCACCAAGTTGGACTTCCCGCTGCAGAGCTACTTCCGCCTTAACGCCAAGGGCGCCGGCCAGTTTGAGCACACGCTCATCATCGTCGAGGACGACGCCGACCTGCACTTCATCGAGGGTTGCTCCGCGCCCAAGTACAACGTTGCCAACCTCCACGCCGGCGCCGTCGAGCTCTTTGTGGGCAAGCGTGCGCACCTGCGCTACTCGACCATCGAGAACTGGTCCAAAAACATGTACAACCTCAACACCAAGCGTGCGCGCGTGGACGAGGATGGCGACATAGAGTGGATCAGTGGCTCCTTCGGCAGCCACGTGGGCTACCTCTACCCCATGAGTGTGCTCAACGGCCGCCGCGCCCGGTCGAGCTTTACCGGCATCACCTTTGCCGGCGCCGGGCAGAACCTCGATACCGGCTGTAAGGTCGTGCTCAACGCCCCCGAGACCTCGGCAACCGTCGAGACCAAGGGCATCTCCAAGAGCGGCGGCATTCAGACCTTCCGCAGCTCCATCGTGGCCACGCCCAAGGCCGAGGGTTCCAAGGCAACCGTGAGCTGCCAGTCGCTCATGCTCGACGACCAGAGCCGCTCCGACACCATCCCCGCCATGGACATCCGCGCCAAGAACGTCGACATCGGCCACGAGGCCACCATCGGCCGCATCGGCGACGACAAGGTGTTCTACCTGATGAGCCGCGGCATCTCGGAGGAAGAGGCCCGCACCATGATCGTCAACGGCTTTGCCAACCCGGTCTCCAAGGAGCTGCCGCTGGAGTACGCCGTCGAGATGAACAACCTGATCAAGCTCGAGATGGAAGGAGCGATCGGATAATGAAACAGGAAACCAACACCGCTGCCACCACGCTCGAGCAGGTCAACGCGATGCCCGCAGCAACCTGGGGCTGGCTCAAGATGAACCAGACCAAGCTCGAACTTTCGAACGAACTTGCCGCCGCTCCCACCGAGGCCGTTGAGGTCGAGGGCTTGGACGAGCAGCTTGCCGGCTCGGCCGACGCCTTCGACGCCGCCATGGACGCCATGGCCGAGCGCTTCCCCGAGCGCCGCGCCTCCGCCCCCGGCGACGCTGCCGACCGTGCCCGCATCACGCCCGAGACCGAGCTCGACGTGCCCGCCACCTCTGTCTACCAGGCCGGCGCCATCAAGCTCGAGGAGGAGCTCTCCCCTGCCGAGGCCTTCGAGACAGGCATGGGCGAGGCTGCCTATGCGTATCTGACCGAGCACGCCACCAAGCGCATCGTCATCGATGTTCCCGCCTACCAGCACGCCGCCGTTACCGTGCGCGTGAGTGGCGTCGACGCAGCGGCTGCGATTGCCGCCATCGACGTCGTCGCCCGCCCGCAGGCAACGCTCGACCTCGCCCTAGCCCTGGACTCCCCCGTTGCCGGCGAGGGCGTCGTGGGCTCCGTGCTGCGTGTGTGCGCCCACGAGTACGCCACCGTCAACGTGACCTGCACGCAGACACTCGACGACAGCTGGATCGCACTCGACGACACCGGCCTGTTCCTAGACGAGGGCGCGCGCGTCAACGTGCAGCACACTGTCCTGGGTGCCGGCGCCAGCGCCACCGGCCTTGCCGGCGACCTGCTGGGCGATACCGCCAAGGTGACCATCGATACCGATTACCTGGGCGCCCGCGAGCAGGTGCGCGACTTTAACTACGAGCTGCGCCACCGCGGTCGCAAGACCGAGTGCGAAATCGACGCCAACGGCGTGCTGACCGGCACGTCCAAGAAGGTCTACCGCGGCACCATCGACCTCGTGCACGGCTGCAAGGGTGCAACCGGCACCGAGCGCGAGACGGTGCTCTTGGCTAACAAGGGCGTCGACAACAAAACCGTTCCCGTCATCCTCTGCGACGAGGACGACGTCGCCGGCAACCACGGCGCCACCATCGGCCACGTCCGCGACGAGCAGCTGTTCTACCTCGCCTGCCGCGGCCTTGACCAAAACGCAGCCGAGGACCTGTTCATCCGCGCCAAGCTGGAGGACGCTGCGCTTTCCGCCACCGACGAGCGCACCCGCGCCGCCGTCGTCCGCCTGGGCAACAACCTGATCGACAACTTTGAGGAGGAGCTCGCATGATCGATACCGAGCACGTTAAATGTGACACCTGTACCGCACCGGAGCCTATGGAGCTCGACGCCAGCGACGAGGCTTCGCGCGGCTGGCCCACCGTAGATATCGAGACCAACCCCTACAAGGGCCAGTTCCCGCTGTTCCAGCAGCACCCCGAGATCGCCTTCCTCGATAGCGCCGCCACCGCGCAGCGCCCTGCCTGTGTGCTCGACGCCGAACGCGACTTCTACCAGCGCATGAACGCCAACCCTCTGCGCGGCCTGTACTCGCTGTCCGTCGAGGCCACCGACGCCATCGCGAAGGTCCGCCAACAGATCGCCGATCTCATCGGCGCCCCCAACGCCAACGAGATCGTCTTCACCCGCAACACGAGCGAGTCGCTCAACCTGGTCGCCAAGAGCTTTGCGCCCACAGTGCTCGAACCGGGCGACGAGGTCGTCATCACCATCATGGAGCACCACTCCAACCTGATTCCGTGGCAGCAGGTCTGCCGCGAGACCGGTGCCAAGCTCGTCTACCTCTACCCCACCAAGACCGGCCAGCTCACGACCGAGGAGGTTCTGGCCAAGGTGGGCCCCAAGACCAAGATCCTGGCCGTGGGTCAGGTCTCTAACGTCCTGGGCGTCGAGAATCCGGTCAAGAACCTCGGCAAGCTCGTGCACAAGTACGGCGGCTATCTGGTCGTCGACGGCGCACAGTCGCTGCCGCACATGCCAGTCAATGTGGCCGATCTGGGCGCCGACTTCTTTGCCTTTAGCGCGCACAAGGCCATGGGCCCCATGGGCATCGGCGTGCTGTGGGGCAAGATGGATCTGCTCAACGCCATGCCGCCCATGCTTACCGGCGGTGAGATGATCGACTCGGTTACTGAGCAGGACGCCGTCTGGGCTCCCGTCCCCGAGAAGTTCGAGGCCGGCACGCAGGACGCCGCCGGCATCTTCGCCACAGGCGCCGCCCTCGACTACCTCGTCAACACGGTGGGCTACGAAAACATCCAGGCACGCGAGCAGGCACTCGTCCACTACCTGATGGGCGAGCTCATGCAGCTCGACTTTGTCCAGATCATCGGCTCAATCTATTGGGATAACCACCACGGCGTCGTGAGCTTTAATGTCAAGGGCATCCACCCGCACGATGTCGCGAGCATCATGGACATGGACGGCGTCTGCATCCGCGCCGGTCACCACTGCGCGCAGCCGCTGCTCACCTGGCTGGGCGTCGAGAACCTTGCCTGCTGCCGCGCCAGCGTAGCCTTCTACAACGACAAGGCCGACATCGACAAGTTCATCGCCGGCCTGCATCACGTTTGGAGCACGTTCAATGGGTAATCTGTACACCTCCACCACATTTATGGAGCACAACTCGCACCCCGACTATAAGTACGAGATGGATGCTCCCACGCACGAGCACGACGGCATCAACCCTAGCTGCGGAGACGAGCTCACCTTGCAGCTGCGTGTCGAGAACAACGTGATCGAGGAGGCCTCCTTTACCGGTCACGGCTGCGCCATCAGCCAGGCCAGTGCCGACATCATGGCCGACCTCATCACCGGCGAGACCGTCGAGGAAGCTCGCCACCTGGCAGAGCTCTTCCTCGCCATGATCCGCGGCGAGAAGCTCTCCGAGGAGGACCTGGAAGACCTGGACGAAGCCGCCCAGCTCCAGGACATCTCGCACATGCCCGCCCGCGTCAAGTGCGCCGAGCTCGCCTGGCGCACCCTCGACGGCATGCTCACGGGACAAAATAATCAGTAGTATTTGTCCCAAATCACTTGTGATTAGTGATTGTTATTGGTGTTGCCTAGAACGATTCTAAGCACATGTTTAATTTTAAAGTGGGCAATTATCTTTAAAATGTCCTACAATGATTCAATAAAAGCATGGCTGCTAGTGAAACTTGCGACCATGCTTTTAAAAATACTTAATGGGGTCCCGAGCGCTTTAGCTCCTTGGAAGCTGTCAGTAGTATACCTAATAATTTATCTACATTCCCT
>CAJMPX010000030.1:0-22848 GCA_905215365.1 uncultured bacterium
CCGCCTCGCGGTGACATCGTTTTTATGTCAACCTTGGTCTAACAGAGCCTTATTTAATCATTTGATCCCCGCGCCCGCTGCGAGCGAGGGGCGATTCGAACGCTTTCGTTCGCGAACAGTTCTGTCATCTTAATGCCGCGCGAGGCGCGCACCGGCGACTTCGCGGCAATAATGGCAGTAAGACAACCAAGAGGGGGGAACGGAATCCATGGCGCTGATCTATATCGTTGAGGACGACGAGCCCATTCGTCGTGAGCTTGCCGATATCCTTGCCCGTGCCGGTTTTGAGGTCGAGGCCTGCGAGTCGTTCGAGCATGTCTCGCGTGACATCCTGGCCGCTGCACCCGACTTGGTACTGCTCGACCTGACGCTTCCCGTCAAAGACGGCCAGCATATCTGCCACGAAGTCCGCCGCGAATCCGAGGTTCCCATCATCGTCCTCACGTCGCGCACGACCGAGATCGACGAGGTCATGGCCATGACGCTCGGCGCGGACGACTTCGTTTCCAAGCCCTATAGCGCCCGCGTCCTCGTGGCGCGCATCAACGCGCTGATGCGCCGCACCACGGCGGCAGGCGAGCGTAGCACCATGGTCCACAAGGGGCTGGAACTCGACCTCGCCCGCTCCGCGGTCACCAACACGGCAACCGGCGACAGCACCGAGCTCACCAAAAACGAGCTGCGCATCCTCTCTCTGCTCCTGAGCCGCGCGGGCAAGATCGTCTCGCGCTCGGCCATCATGCAGGACCTGTGGGACTCCGATGCCTTCGTGGACGACAACACGCTCACCGTCAACATCAACCGCCTGCGCACCACGCTCGAAAAAATCGGCATCAAGGGGTATTTGACCACGCATCGCGGCCAAGGCTATTCGGTCTAGGGGCCGGCTATGTCGTTTGGCAAGTTCTTTAAAGATGCACTGCTTCCCGTCGCCGTGTGGACGTGCGGCGTGCTGCTGAGCTGCTTTGTGCTGACGGTCGCCGGCGCACCCGTTTCTATCGTGGTCGTGGCGGTTGGCGTGTCCTTTATCTTCGGTATGCTCGGCATCGTGATCGAGTACGCTCGCCGTCGCCGTTTTCTGCGTCAGTTGGAGCGCGCGGCAGAGGAGCTCGAGAGTCCCGCATGGGTGCAGGAGATGGTGCAATGCCCGACCTATGCCGAGGGCGAGCTCGAATACGAGGTCTTGCGCCGGGTGGGCAAAGCTGCCTGCGACGAGGTTGCCGAAGGCCGACGTCAGACCGATGACTATCGCGACTATATCGAGAGCTGGGTCCACGAGGCCAAGCTGCCCCTGGCGGCGGCCCACCTGATTTTGGAAAACCTGGACGGCAGCGAAGACGACCTGTCGCGTGTGGATGACCTGGGTCGCGAGCTGGCTCGCGTGGAGCGCTATATCGACCAGGCGCTGTACTATGCGCGCTCGGAAGTCGTGGAGCGCGACTACCTGATTCGCCGTTGGGATCTCAAGACCTTGGTGACGGGCGCGATTAAAGCCAACGCGCGCGAGCTTATCGCGGCGCACGTGGCTCCGGTGTGCGAGAACCTCGACTTTGAGGTCTTTACCGACGAGAAATGGCTCGAGTTTATTCTAGGCCAGCTTATTCAGAACAGCATCAAATATGCGCGCGAGGACGGCGCAAAGATCGTGTTTTCGGGCGCGTTGCTGGACGAGGGCCTGGCGAGCGAACGCATCGAGCTTACCGTCGCGGACAACGGCTGCGGCGTGAGCGCGGCCGACCTGCCGCGCGTGTTCGAGAAGGGTTTTACCGGCGACAACGGCCGCACCACCAAGCGCGCAACGGGCATCGGCCTCTACCTGGTGGCGCGCCTGTGCTCCAAGATGGGCATCGACGTCACCGCGGCATCCGAGCCCGGCGAAGGCTTCGTCGTAACATTCGCGTTTTCAACGAATAAGTTTCAATATTTCGAGTAACGCACGCGGCAGACGCCCACCCAAACAAAAACGTGCAGCCCAAACAAAACGTGCCACCCCAAACGGGGCGGCACGCTATCTTTTATCAGCCAACTCGCTGAAGTAAGGCTGCGAAGGCCGCGGGGCCGGGAGGGGTTTCCTAAGGGCACATCCCGCAGCCGCAACGCGGCGAGGACGTGCCCGTGGAAACCCCGCAGGCCCCGCGGCCGGTGGGAGCAACGCTACTTCACGACCAAAATGTCGCAGTCCGTATTGCGCAGCAGGAACGTCGAAATCGAACCCAGCAGCGCATACTTGATCGAGGACAGGCCGCGGGCGCCGCAGAGCACCAGGTCGGGCTTGACCACGTCGAGCATCTCGTCTTTGAGCGTCTCACGAATACGGCCGGCGCGAATCATGACTTCGACCTCGGGAATGTCGGGATTGGCCTTGGCCTCTTCGAGCTGCTTGGCGATGGAGTTCTTAAATGCCTCCTCTAGGCCGTTGACCAGATCGACCGGATAGGAACCGGCGCTCTCGAGCGCCGTGGAATCGATAACGTGGCCGATGATTAGCTTGGCGCCGTTGTTCGCGGCGACCTTGATGGCGCGTGCGAGCACAAAATCCTGCTGTTCAGTACCGTCGAGTGAAACAAATACCTTGGTGTAGCCCTCGTTCATGGTTTCCTCCTTGGTCTATCGCACGGGCACGGGGCTCGTGCATCGGGCGGGCGCGGGCGCGTTGGCCGCCGGACACTTTATCTTGTTGCAGTTATACCCAAGGATTTGGGTTTGACCGCTCGCAATTCTGTGAACGGGCGAGTTTTTTGGTAAGGGTAGGCGCAGGCGCGCCGCCAACGGTTGATAATGGGACATCGCCCGCACCGTCCGCAGAACAATATCGGCGGGTGTCTAACGAGGGGGTCCCTTTGGATATCATCGAGCTTTTAAAATCTGCCTTCATGGGCCTGGTCGAGGGCATCACCGAATGGCTGCCTGTTTCGTCGACCGGTCACATGATCTTGGTGGACGAGTTCGTCAAGATGAACGTGAGCGAGACGTTCTGGAACATGTTCCTGGTCGTGATTCAGCTTGGCGCCATTTTGGCCGTCTGTGTGCTGTTCTTCCATGAGCTCAATCCGTTCTCGCCCAGCAAGGGCAAGGAGGGCCGTCACGACACCTGGGTGCTGTGGGGCAAGATTGTGCTCGGTTGCATTCCTGCGGCGGCGATCGGCCTGCCGCTCAACGACTGGATGGAGGAGCATTTCTACAATGCTCCCGTCGTGGCGCTGGCGCTCATTGTGTACGGCGTGCTGTTTATCGTGATCGAGAACTGGCGCGCGAGCAAGCGCGAGGAAATGGCCGTTGCCGGTTCGTTTGGTTCGCGTGCTGTGGTGTCGGGTGAACGTCCCGCCGGTGCGCACTTTGCGGCGCCCGCCACGGCTACCGCTGAGGATGAGGACGATGACGAGAATCTGGACTTTGGTTCCATCGCCACGCTCGAGGATCTAAGCTGGAAGACTGCGCTGGGTATCGGCTGCTTCCAAGTGCTTTCGCTGGTGCCTGGTACGTCTCGCTCCGGTTCTACCATCATCGGCGGCCTGCTTTTGGGCTGCACGCGCTCGGTGGCGTCTAAGTTCACGTTCTTCCTGGCCATCCCTGTCATGTTTGGCGCGAGTGCGCTCAAGCTGGTCAAGTACTTCATCAAGGGCGGCACGTTCGGCACCAACGAGATCGCCATCTTGGGCGTGGGCTGCGCCGTCGCCTTTGTGGTGTCGCTCATTGCCATCAAGTGGCTTATGGGCTTCGTTCGCCGTCACGACTTCAAGTGCTTCGGCGTCTACCGCATCATCCTGGGCATCGTGGTGCTCGCGTACTTCTTCGTTCTGGAGCCTATGCTCGGCCTGTAACTTGGTTGACGCTGCGCGGCGGCCAGAGCGACAACTTGTCATTCAACGAGGGCGGCATGACCAAAAGGTCTATGCTGCCCTCTTTTTTGGGCGATGGGGTGGGTCCGATGGTGGCGCACGGAGTCGCGGTGTGATTTGCGTCGGTGTCCGTGCGGCTCGGTATACTGGTACGGCTCAAACTATGGCGCTGCCCGCAGGCGCGCCGTCCGTCAGATGAGGAGTCGCCCATGACCCAGCCCCTGCCCTGGGAAAAGAATGCCGCGGTACCCGTGCCGCCCGCGCCGGAACCCGTGCCGCTCGATGCATACACCGCCCCCGCCGCGCCGGAGTCCGAGCTCGTCCCGCTCGACATCTACGACGCTCCCGCGCCGGCGCCCAAGCCTGTCAAGCCGCTCGTCGACATCGACAGCCTTAACCCCGCCCAGCGCGAGGCCGTCCTGACCACCGAGGGCCCGTTGCTGGTCCTTGCCGGTGCTGGCTCGGGCAAGACCCGCGTCTTGACCTTCCGCATCGCTCATATGCTCGGCGACCTGGGCGTTAAGCCTTGGCAGGTTCTTGCCATCACGTTTACCAACAAGGCCGCTGCCGAGATGCGCGAGCGTCTGGCGGCACTCATCCCAAGCGGCACTCGTGGCATGTGGGTGTGCACCTTCCATGCCATGTGCGTGCGCATGCTGCGCGAGGACGCCGACCTGCTGGGCTATACCGGTCAGTTCACCATCTACGATGACGACGACTCAAAGCGCATGGTGCGCGACATTATGCAGGCGCTCGGCATTGAGCAAAAGCAGTTCCCCATCAACATGATCCGCAGCAAGATCAGCTCGGCCAAAAACGCCATGATTGGGCCCGAGGACATGCTCAAATCCGCTGACAGCCCCAATGACAAAAAGGCCGCGCAGGTCTACTTGGAGCTGGAGCGCCGCCTGCGCGCCGCCAACGCGATGGACTTCGACGACCTGCTCGTGCGCACGCTCGAGCTGCTGCGCACCCGCCCCGAGGTGCTCGACAAGTATCAAGAGCGCTTCCGCTACATTAGCGTCGACGAGTATCAGGACACCAACCACGTCCAGTACGAGATCGCCAACCTGCTGGCCGCCAAGTACCAAAACCTTATGGTCGTGGGCGACGACGACCAGTCCATTTACAGCTGGCGTGGCGCCGACATCACCAACATCCTGGACTTTGAGCAGGACTTTAAAAACTGCAAGACCGTCAAGCTGGAGCAGAACTATCGCTCTACGGGCCATATCCTGAGCGCCGCCAATGCCGTTGTTCGCCACAACTCGCAGCGCAAGGACAAGCGCCTGTTTACGGCCGAGGGCGATGGCGAGAAGATTCAGGCTTTCCAGGCAAGCGACGAGCGCGACGAGGGTCGCTGGATTGCCGGCGAGATCGAGAAGCTGCATGCCAAGGGTACGAGCTACGACGATATCGCCGTGTTCTACCGCACCAACGCCCAGTCGCGTATCCTCGAAGATATGTTCCTGCGCGCGGGCGTGCCCTACAAGATCGTCGGCGGCACGCGATTCTTCGACCGCGCCGAGATCCGCGATGTCATGGCCTACCTCAAGATGATCGTGAACCCGGCCGACGAGATGAGCGTCAAGCGCGTCATCAACACGCCGCGCCGCGGCATCGGCTCCACCTCGATCCAAAAGATCGAGCAGCTGGCGCGCGACAACCGCTGCTCGTTCTTCCAGGCCTGCGAGATCGCAACAGCCGAGACGGGCATGTTTAGTGCCAAGGTGCGCAACGGCCTGTCGAGTTTTGTGGCGCTGGTGCGCGAGGGCCGTCGCATGGACGGCGAGCTCAAGGATGTCGTCGAGATGATTGTCGACAAGACGGGCCTGCTGCAGGCGTTTCGCGCCGAGGGCACCATGGAGTCCGAGAGCCGCGCCGAGAACATCCAGGAATTCCTGGGCGTCGCCGCCGAATTTGAGGAGACGCACGAGGATATCGAGGGCACGCTCGAGAGTCTAGAAGAGCTGCGCGCAGCCGGTGTTGCCGACGTGCCTGCCGGCGCCGAGTCCGAGCCCGTCGTGGTGAGTGCGCCCACGCCTGAGCCGGGGCCGTCTGCACCGGCATCCTCGTTTGAGGCACTCGTCGGCGCTCGTGACGCCGCGGGTTCCAATCCGCTCGATAGCCTAGCTGCCCCGGCGCTCTCGCCGCAGGATGCCTTGGCCGCCGCCATCGCGGGCAACGCGTATGCCGTGCCAACAGAGCTACCGGCGGGCGCCGTGCATGCCGACGAGATCGAGCGCACCTACGGTCCGCTCACCTGTAAGGCGCTGCCGGCACTCATGGAGTGGCTGGCCCTACGCTCCGACTTGGATTCCCTGGCAGGCGAGACGCATGCCATTACCATGATGACCATCCACTCCGCCAAGGGCCTGGAGTTCCCGGCGGTGTTCGTGGCCGGCATGGAGGAGGGCATCTTCCCGCACGTGCACGACTTTGGCGGCAGCGATGATCCGGGCAAGCTCGAGGAGGAGCGTCGCCTGGCCTACGTTGCCATCACGCGTGCCCGTAAGCGCCTGTTCCTGACCTATGCGGCCACGCGTCGCACTTACGGCTCGACTTCTGCCAACCCGCGCTCGCGCTTCCTCAACGAGATTCCGTTTGAGGATATCGAGTTTAGCGGTATCGGTTCTGCCGGTTTTGAGGGCACGGGCTGGGAGAAGCGCGGCGACCGTCACGGCACCTTTGGCTCGGGCATGGGCTCGGATATGTATGGCGGCAAGGTGTTCGGTTCGCATACGCGCTCGACCGGCGGCTCCGGATCGCGCGGCGGATCGAGCTTCGACGATTTCTTTGGTGGCAGCAGCTACGGGACCGAGCGCCATCGTGGGGTCTCGCCCGACGCCGGCCGTGTTGCCTCGACCTTTGGCTCGGGCGCGCCGCGAGCCAAAAAGCCGTCGTCCAAGGTGTCGCCGACGGTGGAGCGCAAGGTCGATCGCGCCAGCGCGTCGCAGGACTTTGCCGCGGGCGATACCGTGAGCCACAAGACCTTTGGCACGGGTACCGTGATCTCGGTCGCCGGAGACATGATCGAGGTTCAATTCGAAAAAACCGGCCAGACTAAAAAGCTCATGAAAGGTTTTGCACCGATCGTCAAGCTGTCGTAATCCCGGCGGACCTGGGTGGGCGTATAGGGCAACATCGCCTGCTCGGGCAGTCCTGCGCAAGACGGAGGCCACATTAAGTGGCCTCCTTTGCGTGCGGAACTCGCGATCGATGTTGCCCTATACGCCCGCCCGGGTCCTTAGATAACGTTGCTTGCGAGCGTCGCTCTGCTCGGTCGCTTTTTGGTCTGGAGAGCCGGGTGGGCTGATATATAGAAACGATTAGGGGCTCTCCCGTACATGGACGGGGGAGCCCCTTGTTGCGTTGTGATTGTTGTTGCTAGTCGGAGGCTCGCCGGGACGGGGCGCGGGGTTTGGTCGATCGCGAGTTCCGCACGAGCCGGAGAGCACTTAATGTGCTCTCCGTGCGAGCGGGACTGTCCGAGCAGGCGACCAAACCCCGCGCCCCGTCCCGGCGAGCGCTCGGGGACCGGTAGCTTACAGGTGGCTGATGATCAGTTCCATCTTGCCTTCGAGGTCGATGGAGCTGACGGTGCTCGGGGCCAGCAGGTGGCTGCCCTTGTGAACGGGCTCGCCGCACACGGTGCCCTCGCCGTCGATGACCGACAGACACATGAAGGGCCAGTGCTGGTCGAGGGTCTTGCTGCCGTTGACGCGCACGCGATCGACGGTGTAGCAGGAGTTAGACTCGAGCTCGGTCACGCCGTCGACCTCGGGCGCGGTCACGGTGCCGTCGGTCGGTGCCTGAACATCAAAGTCGATGCAGTCGAGGCTCTGCTCAATATGCAGCGGGCGCAGCTTGCCGTCGGTGCCGGGACGGTCGTAGTCGTACAGGCGATACGTCACGTCGCTCGACTGCTGCGTCTCCAAAATGAGCGTGCCGGTCTTGATGGCGTGGACGGTACCGGAATCAATCTGGAAAAAGTCGCCCTTGTGGATCGGCAGCACGTTGAGCATGTCGTCCCAGCGGCCGTCTTCGATCATCTGTGCAGCCTCGGCGCGGTCCTTGGCGCGCTGGCCGACGATGATTGTGGCGCCGGGCTCGCAGTCCAGCACATACCAGCACTCGGTTTTGCCCAGGCTGCCGTTCTCGTGCTCGGCGGCGTACTCGTCGTTGGGATGGATCTGGATCGAAAGGTCGTCCTTGGCGTCCAGAATCTTAATGAGCAGCGGGAACTCCTTGCCCTCGCAGTTGCCAAAGAGCTCGCGGTGCTCGGCCCACAGCCACGAAAGCGTGTGGCCTGTATACGGGCCCTCAGCGATCTGGCAGTCGCCGTTGGGGTGTGCCGAGATGGCCCAGCACTCACCGATGGGACCCTCGGGAATGTCATAACCAAATACGGTTTCGAGCTGGCGGCCGCCCCAGATCTTCTCGTGAAAGATCGGCGTCAGTTTAATCAAATCGGACATGTTCATACTCCCATGGTGTTGCGCGGCCGCCCACTCTAAACGAGCCGTAACGAGCGCCCGCATGACTACAAAAACCTATGCCAACGTTACGTTGTGCAGCTCAAAGCGGTCGCCAACGTTGCGCGAGATCGAATGCTCAAAGGCGGTGCCGCTATCCAAAAAGCCAATCTGGTTGAGCTCGAGCAGGGGAGAGCCGGGTTTGGTGTCCAGGCGCTCAGCCTCTTCCTCGGTTGCCGCTACGGCGCGAATGGTGCGGTGGAAGCTCGAAATCTTCAGCCCGCATTGCTTGCGGATGAAGCTGTAGACCGATCCATACAGGTCTTTCTTTTTAAGGCCCGGAATCAGCTCGAGGGGCATGTAGGTGTACTCGATAACGATGGGCTTCTCGTCGACCTGGCGCACACGCACGATGTGATAGGCAAAGTCGTCCTCGGCAATTCCCAGCTGGACAGCGACGTCTGCTGGCGGATTGACAATCGAGAAATCGTAGACCACCGAGGTCACCTTCTCCCCGCGGTGCTCATACGAAAAGCCCTGGGAGCGATCGTTCTTGCCCTGGAAAAACGCCTGGCCGGGAAGCCCCGCCGTGTCCTTAACGTAGGTGCCCGATCCGCGCCGGCTGGTAACAAGACCTTCATCGGTAATCTGCTCAATAGCTCGTTTGACGGTGATTTTGGAAACGCTATAGAGCTCGCAGAACTCAACGACGGTGGGCAGCTTGTCGCCCGGCTTTAGAGCGCCGTCCTCGATGCTTCGACGGATATCTGCAGCTATTGCCTCGTATTTGGGAATCATGGAACCTCCTTTCCGGCTTGATTGAGTACAAACGAAAGTATAGTCCACGCCTAAGCATCCCTATTGCGTTTTGAAAAGTTCGAGAAAGATATAATCAAAAAACGCTTTTCTATATTAACTAGAGCGCTCTAAATGAATATGCATTCGAATAATGTGGTATTGAGCAAATTGATCGGCTCGAAGATGGGGTTGGGCCGTTTTGCCGCCCAGCGAACCGAATCTCATGCCTTGCGTTTTCCCAGATAAAACCTGCCAAAACAAACCTGTCCCTTTTTGACAGGTTTTTGCCTGGGGAGCGGTACCATACAGGCAATGTTTAAACGAGAAAGGTGGGCTCCCATGGAACCTAAGCAGTACTACATCGGCATCGACGTTGGCGGCACTTCGGTTAAGGAAGGCCTGTTCGACGAGGACGGCAACCTGCTTGCCAAGGCCAGCGTGCCCACGCCTCCTATCGTTGACGCCGCGGGCTTTGCCGCGGTGACCGAGGCTATCGATCAGGTGGTCGCCAAGGCTCAGATTCCGCGCGCCTTTGTGGCGGGCATTGGTCTGGCCGTTCCGTGCCCCATCCCGGCTTCGGGCGATGCCAAGGTCAAGGCCAACATTGCTATCAACCTGCCTGAGCTAAGAGTCGCCATTCAGGAGCACTGCCCCGACGCGGTCGTTAAGTACGAGAACGATGCCAACGCCGCTGCCATGGGCGAGGCCTGGCTCGGCTCTGCCAAGGGCGTACAGAACGTGGTGATGGTCACCATTGGTACCGGCGTGGGTGGCGGCGTTATCGTCAACGGCGACGTGGTGTCGGGCGTTGTGGGCGCCGGCGGCGAGATTGGCCACATGTGCCTGAACCCCGACGAGGAGCGCACCTGCGGCTGCGGCGGCCATGGCCATCTGGAGCAGTATTCCAGCGCCACCGGCGTGGTGAACAACTACCTTGCCGAGTGCGAAAAGGCGGGCGTCGAGCCCATCGAGCTCACCGGGCCTTCTGATTCCAAGGACGTGTTCCAGGCCTGCCGCGAGGGTGACAAGCTCGCGCTGGCAGCTGCCGATACCATGGCCGACTATCTCGGCCGCGCCCTGGCGCTTATTGCCAACGTGGTCGATCCCGAGATGTTCCTGATCGGCGGCGGTGCTTCCGCTTCGGCCGATGTCTACCTCGACAAGGTCCGCGAGCACTTTAAGCAGTACGCGCTCTCCGCCTCGCGCGAGACGCCCATTAAGGTCGCTTCGCTCGGCAACGACGCCGGCATCATCGGTGCCGCTTACGTAGCCCTGCGCGCCGCCGGTAAATAGCTGGTGCGGGGGCAGGTGGTGAAAGGGGGACAGGCTTCGTCCCTGACCTCGCCTCAGCGCTTGCCCCAAATTGTGCCGCGACCCTTCCGTCTCATAAGGTTCGGCGTCAGCGTGCTACCATAGCTACGTCCAAGTACACATATCAAGTGGAGGATATCCATGGCAAACGTTCTTGTCTTTGGTCACCAGAACCCCGATAACGACGCCATCATGAGCGCCGTCGTCCTGTCCCAGCTGCTCAACCAGGTTGAGTATGCCGGCAACACCTACGAGGCCTGCGCCCTTGGTCAGCTTCCGGCCGAGTCCGCCAAGCTGCTTGCCGACGCCGGCATTGCCGAGCCCCGCGTGATCGAGTCCGTCGAGGCCGGCCAGCTCGTCGTCCTCACCGACCACAACGAGTCCGCCCAGTCTGTCGCCGGCCTTAAGGACGCCACGGTCTTTGGCGTTGTCGATCATCACCGCATCGGCGACTTCGAGACCGCCGGCCCGCTGCACTACATCTGCCTGCCCTGGGGCTCCAGCTGCACCATCGTCACCAAGCTCGCCGGCGTGCTCGGCGTTGAGCTTTCCGACGTCCAGGCTAAGCTGCTGCTCTCGGCCATGATGACCGACACGCTCATGCTCAAGAGCCCCACCACCACCGATGTCGACCGCGCCGTCGCCGCCAAGCTCGGCGAGCAGGTGGGCGTCGACCCGGTCAAGTTTGGCATGGAAGTCTTCCTCACCCGCCCGTCCGGCTCCTTCACCGCAGCCGAGATGGTCGGCAACGACATCAAGATGTTCGAGCCCGCCGGCAAGAAGCTGCTCATCGGCCAGTACGAGACTGTCGACAAGACCCGCGCACTCGGCATGATCGACGAGATTCGCAAGGCCATGCGCGCCTACGCCGCCGAGAAAGGTGCCGACGGCATCGTCCTGTGCATCACTGACATCATGGAGGAGGGCTCGCAGGTCCTGCTCGAGGGCGAGACCGAGGCCGCTCAGAAGGGCCTGGGCATTGCCGACGAGCACGACGGCGTCTGGATGCCGGGCGTCCTCTCCCGTAAGAAGCAGGTCGCTGCCCCCATCATGGCCGCCTGCTAGGTTTAGTTGACCAAACGCCACGACCGGACCGCGGACGCCCCGCGCTCCGGTCGTTTTTTGTGCACGGCGCCGCGTCGTCTCTTGGACAGGTATGCCCGTGCCGTTGAACAAATAATGTTCAACCTGTGGTTCCGCTTTTCGGCCACGCCTGCGTGCTTGTCGTGCAGGGTAGGCTAGATGCAAGCGTAATACGTTAGAGCGCGGCGCCGCCACTTGGGCGGGCCGTGCTTTTTTAAGACGGGAGCTTTCCCGTGAAAGGAGCCGCCCATGGCAGCAACTGAGCAGCTGTTCAACGTTCGTGAGCGCAAGCGCTTTGAACGTCACGACATCTGGGAGCGCATCGCCGAGAACGGCACGATTTCCGCCGCCGTCATGGTCTTCGCCGCCATCGCCGCCGTCATTTGCGCCAATACCGATGCCTACGAGGCCGTCCATCACTTTTTGGAGACCCCGCTGTATGTGGGTCTGGGAAACCTTACGGCCGGTCTCACCGTTGAGCTTTTCGTCAACGACTTCCTCATGGCGATTTTCTTTTTGTTGGTGGGCATTGAGCTTAAGTACGAGATGACGGTCGGCGAGCTCAAGAATCCGCGTCAGGCCATGCTTCCCATGCTGGCGGCCGTGGGCGGTGTCGTCGTTCCCGCCTGCATCTACCTGATCTTTAACCATGCCGGCGCGCACAACGGCTGGGCCATTCCCATGGCAACCGATATTGCCTTTGCGCTGGGCGTGCTGTCGCTTTTGGGCAACCGCGTGCCCAACGGCGTGCGCGTGTTCTTCTCGACGCTCGCCATCGCCGACGACCTGATCTCCATCGCCGCCATCGCCATCTTCTACGGTCAGAGCCCCAATCCGTTTTGGTTGGGCGCCGCCGCGCTTGTGACCTGCGCGCTCGTGTGGCTTAACAAGACGCAGCATTACCGCCTTGCCCCGTATTCGGTACTGGGGCTGCTGCTGTGGTTCTGCATGTTCAAGAGCGGCGTACATGCCACGCTTGCTGGCGTCATCTTGGCCTTTACCATCCCGGCCAAGTGTGGCGTCAAGCTCGATAGCCTCACCGATTGGCTGGGCGAGTGCCTGCCGCTGCTCGATGACCGCTACGATGATGAGGCACACATCCTGGGCCAGCATGACTTTACCGTCTCGACAACCAAGGTCGAGCGCGTCATGCACCGCGTGACCCCGCCGCTTATCCGCATGGAGCGTCTGATCTCCACGCCGGTCAACTTTGTGATCCTGCCGATCTTTGCGTTCGTAAACGCTCAGGTTCGCTTAGTGGGCGTGGACATGAGCACGCTGCTCACCGACCCGGTGATGCTCGGCGTGTACTTTGGCATGCTGCTGGGCAAGCCGATCGGCATCTTTGGTATGACGTTTGCCCTGGTTAAGCTTAAGGCCTGCGAGCTGCCGCACAATGTCAACTGGCACATGATTGCCGGCGTGGGCATTCTGGGCGGTATCGGCTTTACCATGTCGATTCTCATCAGCGGCCTTGCCTTCCCGACGGCCCAGTTTGAGGTTCTTGCAGCCAAGGCCGCTATTCTCGCCGGTTCGGTCACCGCAGCCGTGCTCGGCATGATCTACATGAGCGTGGTCTGCAAGCACCCCTCGCCCAAAGACGAGTAAGAGCGCGAAAACCGGCTCCAGAACCGATTCGGGCGCGTTCAAAATGCGGATTCGGGCGGTGCTTGCCGCCTGCCAGACACGCCAGTGGTCAAAAAACGCCGTTTGTGAGTACTGTCACAAACGGCGTATCATTTTAGGTGCGGAAAATAATGAACAAAGTTATAAGAACTGTACGTTAATGAGTGACCATCGACTTCCAATTTGGCGCTAGCTGACGGTGATTAGGGAGTTTCAAGTCGAGTTTTGCCGATTTCGACCAAGAAACGCTGCTACTAAAAAGGTGACAGTACTCATATTTGCCCCTTTTTGGCCACAAGCCCTAAAACAAGCCTCGCCAGGGTCGGGAAACGGGCCAAATGCCGGCCTCGAGGCTTATTCCACGGTGCCGTAGACGGCGCCCCAGCCGTGGGCGGCCAAGGCGGAGTTGAGCTGGTCGCAAAGTGACTGGCGGTCGTAGTAGCCGGGCGGCAAAAGGTTCACGATTTCCATGAGGTCGGGCGCCAGGTCCAAGATTTCGGCCTGTACGATCAGATCCAGGCGGTCGATGGCGTGGCGGTCGTAAAACAGTCCGTCGACCAGGCGCTGCAAGTCGCCGAATTCCTCGGCCTGAAACGATCCGTACTCCATAGTGCCTCCTTGGGCGCCCCACGCCGGCATGCGCGGCGATTCGTAATTGATTGCGATGAACTTAATCTATCACGGCTTCATAACGTTGCGACGATGGCGGTCTATACTTAGACGAACTGCAACGTACCGCTTCGCGAAAGGTCGCACCCCATGCAGACGATCTACCAGAAGATGGAAACCACCGAACTCGATGCCGCCATCGAGGCGCTCAAAGCCGAGGTCGCCGAGGTCAAGGCCAAGGGCCTGGCGCTCGACATGGCCCGCGGCAAGCCGTCGCCCTCCCAGGTGGACATCTCTCGACCCATGCTCGATATCCTCAATGCCGATGCCGATCTGCATGACGGCAACGTCGACTGCTCCAACTACGGCTGCTTTGAGGGCATTCCCTCGGCACGCAAGCTGGCGGGGGAGTTCCTGGGTTGTCCTGCCGAGCAGACGCTCGTACTGGGCTCATCGAGCCTGCTGATCGAGCACGATATCGCCGGTATGTTCTGGCGTTGCGGCTCGTGCGGCAGCGACCCTTGGGAGGCTTACGAGGCAGCGCACGACGGCAAGAAGGTCAAGTTCCTGTGCCCTGTTCCCGGCTACGATCGCCACTTTGGCATCACCGCCGATCTGGGCATCGAGAACGTCCCCGTCGCGATGACCGACAACGGCCCCGACATGGACGAGATCGAGCGCCTGGTTGCCGCCGACGATTCCATCAAGGGTATCTGGTGCGTGCCCAAGTATTCCAACCCCACGGGCATCACCTTTAGCGAGGACACTGTGCGCCGCTTGGTCGAGATGCCCACGGCCGCGCCCGATTTCCGCATCTTCTGGGACAACGCTTACTGCGTGCACGACCTGTACGACGAGACCGACGAGCTCGCAAATATCTTTGACCTCGCTCGCGCGGCGGGCACCGAGGATCGCGTGGTGGCCTTTGCCTCGACGTCCAAGATCACCTTCCCGGGCGCCGGCATCGGCTTTATCGGTGCGAGCCCCGCGGTCATCGCCGAGTTCTCCAAGCGCCTGAAGGCCGGTCTTATTAGCGCCGATAAGCTCAACCAGCTGCGTCACGTGCGTTTCCTTCCCACCATCGAGGCGGTCAAGGAGCACATGAAAAAGCATGCCGAGTTCCTGCGCCCGCGCTTTGAGGCCGTTGAGCGTAAACTCACCGAGGGCTTGGGTAACACGGGTTGCGCCACCTGGACGCATCCCCATGGCGGCTACTTTGTGAGTTTCGATGGCCCCGAGGGCTCGGCCCAGAAGGTCGCCGCGCTTTGTGCCGACCTGGGCGTCAAGCTCACGCCGGCTGGTGCCACCTGGCCTTATGGCAAGGATCCGCGCGACACCAACATCCGCATCGCGCCGAGCTATCCCGCGGTCGAGGACCTGGAGGCTGCGCTCGATGTGCTGGTGCTGGCTGTCAAGCTCGTCGCTGCCGAGCTTGCGCGTGCCGAGCGCGCCTAACGCGTAGGGCCCCGCAAGTCCGCGCCTAGTACTATCCGCACTTTCGATACGTAAAGGAGCGTATACATGGATTTGGGTATTTCCACCAACCCCACGCCAGAGCTCTACACCATTAAGGTGACCGGTGAGATCGATATCTCTAACGCCGATAGCCTGCGCAATGCCATCGACCTGGCGCTCGAGCAGCCCACTGAGGCCGTTGAGCTCGATTTTGCCCAGGTGAGCTACATCGATTCGACGGGCATTGGCGTGCTTGTGGGCGCCGCACACCACGCAGCTGATCATGGTAAGCGTTTTAGCTGCGTCAACGTGCAGCCCCCGGTGATGCGCGTGGTTCAGCTGTTGGGCGTCGACCAGGAGATTTCGATCACCGCTGCATAATCTTTGCCCCCAAAAGGGCGTGCCGTTTGGCATATGTTTGTGATGCGCTCGGACGTTTTGGCGTCCGGGCGCTATACTTGACCGAATGAATAGACGAGTTCCGGCCGAATGGCGCGGTGCGGGCTCGACTCACATCGAGCCTTGGAGGTATGTGTGTTTGGTATTGGAGAGGGTGAGCTCGCGATCATCGTGGTCTTCGGCTTTTTGCTGTTTGGCCCGGATAAGCTCCCGCAGATGGGCCGCACGATCGGCCGTGCCATCCGTCAGTTCCGCGAGACGCAGGAAAAGATGACGGCCGTTGTTCAGTCCGAGATTATCGATCCGGTGAGCGAGGCCGCGTCGGCCCCGGTCAAGCCCAAGAAGACTGCTGCGACCGACGACGATTCCGATGTGGACGAGGATGCCGCCGAGACGGCAGCGCCCGCCAAGAAGGAGACCTTTGCCGAGCGTCGCGCCCGTCTTGCTGCCGAGAAGGCCGCAAGCGAGGGTGCTGCTGAGGGCGAAGGCGCTGTTGATGAGGCCGAGGGTACAGAGCCTGCTGCTGCCGTCGAGCCCGAGCCTGCTGCAGAGCCCGAGCCCGAGCCGGCAGAGCCCACGACGGCTGACCTCTACGCCCGTCGTCCCCGCAAGCGCAAGGCCGTCGTCGACCAGCTCGCTCGCGAGCTCGAGGTCGAGGACGATGCCGAGGCTGCTGCCGCCGACGCCCCGAAGGGAGGCGATGAGTAATGCCGATCGGACCTGCGCGCATGCCGCTCTTCGATCACCTGGGAGAGCTCCGTCGCCGCCTGACCATCGTGGTCGTTTCGGTGTTTGCCGCCGCCATCGTGCTGTACTTTGCCACGCCCGTGGTGCTCGATATTCTTGAGGACCCCATCCGCTCCTTTGTGCCGGACGGTAAGTTTTACATCACCACCACGCTCGGCGGCTTTGGCCTGCGCTTCTCGCTTGCCATCAAGATGGCCGTGGTCATGTGCACGCCCATGATCATCTGGCAGATTCTGGCATTTTTCCTGCCGGCACTGCGCCCCAACGAGCGCAAGTGGGTTGTGCCCACGGTGCTCGCCTCGACGGTGCTGTTCTTCCTGGGTGCCATCTTCTGCTACTTCATCATCATCCCGGCGGGCTTTGAGTGGCTCATCGGCGAGACCTCGGCTGTCGCTACGGCGTTGCCCGATCTGGAGAACTACGTCAACATGGAGCTGCTCTTTATGATCGGCTTTGGTGTGGCGTTTGAGCTGCCGCTCATCATCTTCTACCTGTCCGTTTTCCACATCGTGTCCTATGCGGCCTTCCGCAGCGCCTGGCGCTACGTGTACGTAGGCCTGCTCGTGGGTTCGGCTGTGATTACGCCCGACGGCTCGCCCGTTACGCTGGGTCTCATGTATGGCGCCCTGCTCTCGCTCTACGAGATTTCGCTCGCCATCGCTCGCGTGGTCATTACCGCGCGCGAGGGCAAGGAGGGCCTGTTCGTGAGCCGTCTGGACCTGTTCTCGGACGACGAGGACGACGAGGAGTAAATCGGTATGCACGAGGTTGGCATTGTCAACGGCATACTCGATACAGTGATTCGCGCGGCGCGTGGGGCGGGGGCCTCGCGCGCCGTTTTGGTAACGCTGCGTATCGGGGATATGACCGAAGTTGTGCGCGAGGCGCTCGACTTTGCGTGGGAGACGTTTCGCGACGAGGACCCGCTCACGCGCGGCTGCGAGCTTGCCGTGGAGGAGGTCCATCCACAAAGCGAGTGTCTAGACTGCGGCGAGGTTTTCGACCACGATCGCTTCCACTGTCGCTGTCCTCAGTGTGGTGGTGCCAACGTGCGCCTACTGCACGGCCGCGAGCTCGATATCGCAAGTATCGAAATCGAAACCCCCGACGATTAGCCCGCTAGCCATCTGGTGATGGGGTATAAAGGGGCCAAAGTAAGGAGCGCTAAGTATGGCCGAGAAAACGATTGATATTGCATCGCCGATTCTGTCGCGCAACGAGCGCCTGGCAGATCAGCTGCGTCAGCGATTTAATGAGACAAACACCTACGTGATCAATGTGCTGTCGAGCCCCGGCTCGGGCAAGACCACCACGATTCTGGGCACCAACGAGCGCCTGCGTGACAAAGCCGGCCTGCGCTGTGCTGTCATCGAGGGCGATATCGCCTCGGACGTCGACGCCATCACCATGAAGGAAGCCGGCATGCCCGCCATTCAGATCAACACGGGCGGCCTGTGCCACCTCGAGGGCAACATGATCATGGAGGCCGTCGATGCCTTCGACCAGGCCGTCGGTCTGGAGAACATCGACGTCATCTTTATCGAAAACGTGGGCAACCTGGTCTGCCCGGTCGACTTTGACCTGGGCGAGAACCTGTCCATCATGATTCTCTCGGTGCCCGAGGGCGACGACAAGCCCATCAAGTACCCGGGCATCTTCCAACACGCCGGCGCGCAGCTGCTCAACAAGGTCGACGTGGCTCCGGCTTTCGATTTTGACATGGATAGGTATACTAAGACACTCGATGACCTCAATCCGCAGGCGCCGCGGTTTGCCGTGAGCGCGCGCAAGGGCGAGGGCATGGATGCCTGGTGCGATTGGCTCATCGGGCAGATTGAGCAAGCAAGGGCGTAAGTCGGCCGCCATACGGGCGGGCGTAGCCGCAGAGACACGAGATAGGAGCCTCTTTTGAAGCTCATCATCGCAGAGAAAAACGACGCCGCGCGTCAGATTGCCGAGCGTCTGTCCACGGGCAAACCCAAAAAGGACAAGGTGTACAACACCGCCATCTACCGTTTTGAGTGGAAGGGCGAGGAGTGCGTGACCATCGGCCTTGCCGGTCACATCCTTGCGCCCGATTTTTGCGACAGCGTGCTGTTCGATAAAAAGCTGGGCTGGTATTCGGTCACCGAGGACGGCGAGATGCTGCCGGCCGATATGCCCGATGGCCTGGCACGTCCGCCCTACGACACCAAGCGCAAGCCGTTTCTTGCCGATGGTATCTCCATCAAGGGCTGGAAGCTCGAGAGCCTGCCTTACCTCACCTGGGCGCCCGTCATTAAGCTGCCGGCCGAGAAGGAGCTCATCCGCTCGCTCAAGAACCTTGCCAAGAAGTCCGACAGCGTCATTATCGCCACGGACTTCGACCGCGAGGGCGAACTGATCGGTTCGGACGCCCTCAACAAAGTGCGCGAGGTTGCGCCTGACTTGCCGGTCGCCCGCGCCCAGTATTCTTCGTTTACCAAGGCCGAGATTACGCAGGCCTTCGATAATCTTGTCTCGCTCGACCAGAATCTGGCCGACGCCGGCGAGAGCCGCCAGCACATCGATCTCATTTGGGGCGCGGTGCTCACGCGCTACCTGACGCTCGCCAAGTTTGGCGGCTTTGGCAACGTGCGCTCCGCCGGCCGCGTGCAGACGCCGACGCTCGCTCTGGTGGTCGAGCGCGAACGCGAACGCATGGCGTTTGTGCCCGAGGACTATTGGCAGATTCGCGGCATGGGTGCCGCTCAGGGTGCTGCCGAGGATGACCGCTTTAAGATTGCGCACAAGACGACACGTTTTACCGACAAAGATGCTGCCGAGACGGCGTACGGCCACGTCGACGGCGCTACGACGGCAACCGTCGCCGCGGTGACCAAGCGCTCCCGCAAGCAGCAGCCGCCCACGCCGTTTGCGACGACCTCGCTGCAGGCTGCCGCCGCGGCCGAGGGCATCTCACCTGCACGTACCATGCGCATCGCCGAGTCCCTCTACATGGCGGGCCTCATCAGCTATCCGCGTGTCGACAACACCGTGTACCCTGCGACGCTCGATCTGGGCGCCGTGGTGAGCGACCTGGCAAAGATCAACCCGGCGCTGGCGCCCGTGTGCAAAAAGGTACTCGCCGGCCCCATGAAGCCCACGCGCGGCAAAGTCGAGACCACCGACCACCCGCCCATCTACCCCACGGGCGAAGGCGATCCGTCCACGCTCGATGGCGGCCAGCGCAAGCTCTACGACCTCATCGCCCGCCGCTTCCTGGCAACGCTCATGGGGCCCGCGACCATCGAGAACACCAAGCTCGAGCTCGACGTCAACGGCGAGCCGTTCGTGGCTTCGGGCGACGTGCTCGTGACCCCGGGCTTCCGCGAGGCGTATCCGTATGGACTTAAGCGCGACGAGCAGATGCCGCCGCTGGAGCAGGGCGATACGGTCGACGTTTTCGACATTAAACTCGAGGCCAAGCAGACCGAGCCGCCCGCGCGCTACAGCCAGGGCAAGCTCGTGCAGGAGATGGAAAAGCGCGGCCTGGGCACCAAGTCCACGCGCGCGAGCATCATCGAGCGCCTGTATGCCGTGCGCTATCTCAAAAATGATCCCGTTGAGCCGAGCCAGCTGGGCATCGCCATCATCGATGCGCTGACGCAATTTGCCCCGCGCATCACGAGCCCCGATATGACCAGCGAGCTCGACGGCGACATGACCCGTGTGGAGCGCGGCGAGGACACCGAAGAGCATGTCGTGACGCACTCGCGTGCGCTGCTGGCCGGCGTGCTCGACGAGCTGCTCAAGCATACGCAGGAGCTCGGCGACGCCATCAGCGACGCCGTCACGGCCGATGCACGCGTGGGCGCTTGCCCCAAGTGCGGCAAGGACCTGGTTATGAAGACGAGCGCCAAGACCCGCGGCAGCTTTATCGGCTGCATGGGCTGGCCCGACTGCGATGTGACCTATCCGGTGCCGAGCGGCGTCAAGGTGAGCCCGCTCGAGGGCGAGGCGGCCGTGTGCCCCGAGTGCGGCGCGCCGCGCATTAAGTGCCAGCCGTTCCGCCAGAAGGCCTTCGAGATTTGCGTGAACCCCACGTGCCCCACCAACTACGAGCCTGACCTTAAGGTGGGCGAGTGCAAGGTGTGCGCCGAGGCCGGACGCCATGGCGACCTGATCGCGCACAAGAGCGAGAAGAGCGGCAAGCGCTTTATCCGCTGCACCAACTACGATGACTGCGGCGTGAGCTATCCTCTGCCGGCGCGCGGTAAGCTCGAGGCGACGGGTGAGACCTGCCCCGAGTGCGGCGCTCCCATCGTGGTGGTCAACACGGCCCGCGGCCCGTGGCGTATCTGCGTCAACATGGACTGCCCGACCAAGGAGAAGAAGCCCGCCCGCGGCCGCAAGACTGCGACCAAGGCGAGCACGGCGAAGAAGACGACGGCGGCCAAGAAGACGACGGCTAAGAAAGCCACTGCCGCCAAGAAGACGACCGCGAAGAAGTCGACTGCCAAGAAAGCAGCCGCCGACAAGTAACAGCGCAGCCGAAACATTGACCAAAACAAAAATGAGCGAGGATCCCGCGATCCTCGCTCATTTTCTAGGCAGTCATTGGGGACGTTCTTTAATGACTAGTCGTTTGAGAACGTCGCATGCGACTAGTTCACTTCGACGGGTTTGGCGCCGGGATAGCGCTCCTCAAAGTCTAGGCGGTACTTATTGTCATTGGTGCCCGCCACGTTGTCGCGTGACAGCGGTGCCACGATCTCATTCTTGTGGTCCGCAGGTTTGGCGTATTTCAGGCTGATCTCCCAGGCATCACAGATTGCGTCGATGCGGTGATCCAGGTCGTCGTACAGCGCCACGATGTCCTTCCAGGAGCTGTAGTTCTTGGAGCTCGTCGGGACGTCCAGGTCCTCGACGATATCGTAGTACTGCTCGATGGTGTCTTCCGTGCGCTCGGCGACGTCGGCGAGATTTTGACGGGTGGTGCGATCTTCTTCCAGATAGCTGCCGTTGAAGTTCTGCGCGTCGCCACGGACGTAGTTGTCGAGGTCTTCGAGCAAGTCGTAGTATTCGCTCAGTCGGCGGTAGAGGTTCTGTTCGGAGAGCGTTGCTTCGCCGCCATCCTCGTCGTCATCGTCACCATCGTCGTACAGGCTGTTGGGATCGCCGAGAGGCTTTAGGTCATCGTCGTCGACGTCATGGTGCAGCTTAGCTACCTCGGTAGTCGTCTGCGTGGCGGCGTTGTCGAAAGGCTTGATCACAAAGAAAACGACCAGGGCGATGATGATCGCCACCAGCACAACGATAACGGCGATAAGCGGCCCGGTGCCGCTCTTTTTGGGAGCGGGGGTCTGTGGCGAAGCGGGCGCGTATGCGGGAGCCGGCTGCTGTTGGGGCGAGCCGCTCGCGACGGGTATGCGCTGCGTGGTCTCGACGGCCGCGGGGCCTGCGGCGGGGTCGGGGCGATAGGCGAGGGGGTCGTCCGCCTTGGCTTGCGGCGTATCGAGGGAACCGGTCTGCTCAAAAGCGGGCTGGCTATCGCTCGCGGTTGTTTGCTCAACGGGTGCACCGCACGAGGTGCAGAACTTGGCATCATCTGCAAGAAGCTTGCCACACGAGGCACAATACCGAGTCATTGCCACTCCTTTCGCCACATTTCAATGCAATACGACGATTATACCCAGCACCCCAAAAAGCCGGCAGTTAGGTGTTCCTATAGTTTTGTCAACCGTCGGGGCTACTCCCGGTAGGGCACCCGGTCGCGCATCACGGCGTATATCGCCCTGAGCCGCTTCCTCGCGACGGCCTTGAGCGCCCGCCCGTGCCCCATGCCCCGCGCCCTGCAGGCCCGGTAGTACTCGCCGTAGCGCCCCGAGGACCTCACCAGGCTGTTGCACGAGAAGATCAGCAGGGACTTGAGCCTCGCGTCGCCGCGCCTGGACGCCCTGACCGACCTCACCGACGTGCCGGAGCTCCTCACCCTCGGGGCTATGCCGCAGTACGAGGCCAGGTGGTCGTGGTCCGGGAACCTCGCGATGTCGACCGACACCGCGAGCTGCGCCGCCGTCCTCGGCCCGATGCCGGGCACGGTGAGCAGGCACGCGTAGGTCTCGTCGCCCTCGAGCAGCGCCGCCGTCTCGGCCTCGAGGGCCCCGGCCTCGTCGAGGGCCTCCGATATCCGGGCGGCCAGGAACCTGACCTGCCTGTTCTCGGCCTCGACGAGCGCCGGCGGCGGCGCGGTCGAGGCGGCCGCGGCCTCCCCGGCGGCCTCGGCCCGCGGGCCCCCGGCCCCGGAGCGGGCGATCCCCCACGCCCCGCCGAACCCGGCGAGCAGCTCCAGCCACCGGCGGTCCGACAGGTCGACCGCGGCCTCGAGGGCCGGGCAGGACTCGAGCAGCACCGCGCGCAGGCGGTTCTTGTCCCTGGTCGCGCAGGCGACGACGTGGTCGCGCAGGCGACGACGTGGTCGCGCTGCGACGAGAGGGCGCGGGCGGCCTCGAGGGCCTCGCCGCGGCCCGGGACCCCCGACAGGG
>CAJMPX010000031.1:0-22531 GCA_905215365.1 uncultured bacterium
CCTCACCGGTAAGTCATTGAACCCTGTTATGAATCGCAGGAGCGTTATCGCGAGCGCAGCAGGTCTGGGGGCGATGTCTATTCTAGCTGGCTGCTCCTCCAACGGCGGCGACAGCGGTTCCGCTTCGGGCGACGCTTCGTTTAAGATCGGCACCATCGGCCCGCTGACCGGCGCCAACGCGTCCTACGGCAAGTCCGTTACCCAGGGTGTCGAGCTTGGCTGCAAGGATTTCTCGACCAAGGAGCTGCCGCTTGCCAGCAAGGCCGAGGATGACCAGGCCGACGGCGAGAAGGCCGTCAACGCCTTTAACACCCTGCTCGACTGGGGCATGCAGGCCCTCGTCGGCCCGACCACCACGGGTGCGTCGGTTGCCGTTGCCGCCGAGTGCGGTAACGACCCCGAGACGTTCATGATCACTCCGTCCGCGTCCTCCGAGGACGTCACCAAGGGCAAGGATTGCGTCTTCCAGGTTTGCTTTACCGATCCCAACCAGGGCGTCAACGCTGCCAAGTTCCTGGCGCAGAAGTATGCGGACGAGAAGTTCGTACTGTTCTATAACTCCGGCGACGCCTATTCTTCGGGCATCGCAGATTCCTTTAAGGTTCAGGCCGCTAAATCCAAGCTCGAGATTGTTGACGAGGAGACCTTTAAGGACGACTCCGCCACGAGCTTTACCAACCAGCTCACCAAGGCCAAGCAGGCCGGCGCTACCATGATCTTTGCGCCGATCTACTACACGCCGGCGTCCGTCCTGCTCAAGAACGCCAAGGACATGGGCTACGACGTCAAGATGATGGGCTGCGACGGCATGGACGGCATCCTGGGCGTTGAGGGCTTCGACACCTCTCTTGCCGAGGGTCTGCTGCTCATGACCCCGTTCTCCGCCGACGACGAGAAGAACGCCGACTTCGTCAACGCTTACAAGGATAAGTATGGCGAGACTCCGGACCAGTTTGCCGCCGACGCTTACGACGGCGTGCACGCGGTGGCCGAGGCCCTCGAGGAGGCCGGTCTTGGTGTCGACGCCGACCCGACCGAGGTCGCCGAGAAGCTGCCTAAGGCTATGCTCAAGATTACCGTTGACGGTCTGACCGGCAAGCTCACCTGGAACGATAAGGGCCAGGTCCAGAAGGAGCCCACGGCGTACGTCATCACCGACGGCAAGTACGTACAGGCCTAATAAGCCGCCTTACATAGAGCGGTTTTGATCCCAAGCAGGGGAGGTTTTGGCCTTCCCTGCTTGCTTGGTATCTAGGGACAGTGTAACGTCCCTGTTTCATACATTAACTGGAAACCTATTCGAAAGGGGGATGTGGAACATGACGGTCTTTATCCAATACCTGGTCAACGGCCTGTCCATGGGCAGCGTCTACGCCATCATCGCGTTGGGCTACACCATGGTCTATGGCATCGCCAAGATGCTGAACTTCGCTCACGGCGACGTTATCATGGTCGGTGCCTATGTCTCGTTCTGCGCCACGTCGTATCTCGGCCTCCCGGGCTGGGCATCTGTAATTCTCTCTTGTGTGGTCTGTACCGTTCTCGGTGTTCTCATCGAGGGTCTGGCATACAAGCCGCTGCGTCAGGCGGGCCCGCTGGCCGTTTTGATCACGGCCATCGGCGTGTCTTACTTCCTGCAGAACGCCGCGCAGCTTCTGTGGGGCGCCACGCCCAAGAACTTCACTTCGCTCGTCACCTTCCAGGTGCCGGAGTTCTTGGCCAAGTTCAATGTAAGCGCCGTATCGCTCGTCACCATCGTCGCCTGCCTGGTTATCATGGCCGGCCTGATGTTCTTTACAGGTAAGACCAAGATGGGCAAGGCAATGCGTGCCGTGTCCGAGGACAAAGCCGCCGCTCAGCTCATGGGCATCAACGTCAACCGCACCATCTCGATGACGTTTGCTATCGGCTCCGCCCTTGCTGCCATCGCCGGTGTGCTCCTGTGCTCCTACTCGCCGGTCCTGCAGCCCACCACGGGCGCCATGCCTGGCATCAAGGCCTTCGACGCTGCCGTTTTCGGCGGCATCGGCTCCATCCCCGGTGCCTTTGTCGGTGGCATTCTCATCGGCATCATCGAGGCGATGGCGCAGGCCTACATTTCCACGAGCCTTGCCAACTCCATCGTCTTTGGTGTTTTGATCATCGTCCTGCTCGTCAAGCCTGCCGGCCTCTTGGGCAAGTACGTCCCCGAGAAGGTGTAGGTGAGCGTTATGAAGTTTCTTAAAGACAAGCAGACGCGTCACGACTTTGTTACGTACGCCATGTGCCTTGTGGCGTTCGCCATCGTGTTCTTTATGCAGTCCAACCACATGATTCCGCGCATGATCGCCGGTCAGCTGGTTCCCATCACGGCCTATATCGTCATGGCCATCTCCCTCAACCTCGTCGTCGGCATCGCGGGCGACTTGTCGCTGGGCCACGCGGGCTTTATGAGCGTCGGCGCCTACACGGGCATCGTCACCGCGGTCGCCCTCGAGAGCGCCGTTCCCTCCGATCCGGTGCGCCTTATCATCAGCATCGTGGTCGGCGCCATCGCTGCCGCTATCCTGGGCTTCTTGATTGGCATCCCGGTCCTTCGCCTGAGCGGCGATTACCTGGCTATCGTGACGCTGGCCTTTGGCGAGATTATCAAAGAGATCGTCACCTGTCTCATTGTGGGCGTCGATTCCCGCGGCCTGCACGTGATCTTTAACATCACGGGTAACTCCACAATCGACGATCTGCACCTGCTCGAGGACGGTACCGCCATCATCAAGGGCGCCCAGGGCGCCTCGGGCGTGTCGACGTACTCGACCTTCCTCGCCGGTGCCATCCTGGTCATGGTTGCGCTCGTGATCGTACTCAACCTGGTTCGCAGCCGTACCGGCCGTGCCATTATGGCCGTGCGCGACAACAAGATCGCTGCCGAGTCCGTGGGCATCTCCGTCACCGAGTACCGCATGATCGCCTTCGTGGTTTCCGCCGCTCTCGCCGGCGCTGCCGGAGCCCTCTTCGGCGGTAACTTCTCGCAGCTTTCCGCTACCAAGTTCGACTTCAACACGTCCATCCTCATCCTGGTGTTCGTGGTCCTGGGCGGTCTGGGCAATATGCGCGGCTCCGTCATCGCGGCGGCGTTGCTCACGGTGCTTCCCGAGCTGCTCCGTCAGTTCTCGGACTACCGCATGCTCATCTACGCCATCGTGCTGATCCTGGTCATGATCTTTACCAACAACCCGCAGCTCAAGGCGTTCTTCGCACGCATTAAGGACCGCTTTGCTTCCAAGAAGGAGGTGGCAGTCGATGCCCAGTAAGTTTGAGTTCAACAAGGGCAAGATGGTCCCGTATCCTTCTGGCGCCATCGTTCCCGATCGCGACCTGGGCCAGCGCCCGGCGCTCGAGTGCATCCACTTGGGCATTGAATTTGGCGGCCTTAAGGCAGTAGACGACTTTAGCCTGACCATCGGTAAGACCGAGATCGCCGGTTTGATCGGCCCTAACGGTGCCGGTAAGACCACGGTCTTCAACCTGCTCACCAAGGTGTACCAGCCCACGCACGGCACCATCCTGCTCGACGGCGAGGACACCTCGGGCAAGTCGGTCTACCAGGTCAACCGCATGGGCATTGCCCGTACGTTCCAGAACATCCGCCTGTTCAACACCATGACGGTGGAGGATAACGTTAAGGTCGGCCTGCATAACCAGGAGCGTTACTCCGGCTTTGAGGGCGTGCTGCGCCTGCCGACGTATTGGAAGCACGAGAAGGCCGCCCATGAGCGCGCCATGGAGCTGCTCTCCATCTTTGATATGGAGCATCTGGCAAATGAGCAGGCCGGTTCGCTGCCTTATGGTGCCCAGCGTCGTCTGGAGATTGTCCGCGCGCTTGCCACCAACCCCAAGCTACTGCTGCTCGACGAGCCTGCCGCCGGCATGAATCCGTCCGAGACCGCGGAGCTCATGGAGAACATCGTCAAGATTCGTGACACCTTCGGCATTGCCATCATGCTTATCGAGCATGATATGTCGCTCGTTATGAACATCTGCGAGGGCATCTGCGTGCTCAACTTTGGTAAGGTCATCGCCAAGGGCACGGCAGAGGAAATCCAGAACAACGACGCTGTTATCGAGGCGTATCTGGGCAAGCAGGATAAGGGGGAGAACTAAATGGCAGAGCCGATGCTTTCCGTCTACAACATCAACGTCTGGTACGGCGCCATCCACGCCATCAAGGACATCTCCTTTAACGTCAACGAGGGCGAGATCGTGGCCCTGATTGGTGCCAACGGTGCCGGCAAGTCCACGACGCTTAAGACCGTCTCGGGCCTGCTGCGCTCTAAGACCGGCTCCATCAAGTTTATGGGCGAGGACATTACCCATACGCCCGCTGATAAGCTGGTTGGTAAGGGCCTGGCTCAGGTTCCCGAGGGACGTCGCGCCTTTTTGCAGATGACGGTCGAGGAGAACCTGGAGATGGGTGCCTATACGCAGCCCAAGTCCACGGTGGCTCCGGGCCTGGAGCGCGTCTACGAGCAGTTCCCGCGCCTGAAGGAACGTCGTCGCCAGGTCGCCGGCACCCTTTCAGGCGGCGAGCAGCAGATGCTCGTTATGGGGCGCGCCCTTATGAGTAACCCCAAACTGCTTATGCTCGACGAACCCTCCATGGGTCTGGCACCGATTCTGATCGAACAGATCTTCCAGATTGTCGAGGACCTGCACAAGGCCGGTACCACGGTGCTTCTGGTCGAGCAAAACGCGCAGATGGCGCTCTCGATCGCCACGCGCGGCTACGTGCTCGAGACCGGCAAGATCACCATGACCGGCACCGGCCAAGAGCTCCTGCACGACGATAACGTCCGCAAAGCCTACCTCGGAGGCTAGGAGGTTCCGCCGTTCTATCGAACGGCGGACCGGCCGACGCTGCGCGGGCACCAGAGCGACAACTAGTCATTCAAAGAGGACGGCATGACCAGAAGGTCTATGCCGCCCTCTTTTCATGCCAATTTGTTCGCTCTGGCGCCCGCTCGCTGTCCGTCCTCTGCCTGCGGCGTTGCTTTGGTTCTGGCATTTGACCTAGTCGCTGGGGACGTTCTTGAATGACTAGTCGTTTAAGAACGTCCCCAGCGACTAGGTCAAAAGGCTCCGAGCGCGGCGTGCTCATGCCCGTCGTGGTGCGCCCGAAGGGGGGGGCGGCTGCTACGAGCTCGATCATTTGCGAGGAGAAGACGAACCAGTCGTTGCAGATCCAATATGGATCTCGCCGACCTCGGCAAGCTGCTCGATGAGTGGAAGCCCTGTCGGGTCGTCTATTTCAACACCACCCAGAATGATGGTGTCATCGCGCAGGTCGATCTGTGTGTTGAACACAGCGAGGTTAAAGCCGGAGGCCACAAATCCGATAGCAGCCAGGACGAGCCCCGTGGCAACAAGCCCACCCGCTACGGCAAGGTAAATCCTTTTTACGCTGGACATGTTTGCACTCCTTCCTATGCCGTGAGCGGCGCCGCTTCGGCGCCCATGCGGCTCTTATTGCCTCGATCTTTCCAGAAGGGCGAAACGGCTTTCTTCGCCCAAAGGGCAGAGAGGCGCGCGATCTGCTTGGACGCCGTCCAGGCGCCGGCTCCCGTGAGGAGCGCCACACCGATGGAAGCGAATCCCATTCCCATCGAGGCCAAAACGTACGGAACATGCCCGATAATGATGCCGTCCACGGCGAACAGGAGCCCTACCAGGCCCGCGCCCCCGAATGCCGCGGCCACGATCCACACGCAGAGCGCAAGAACCCAAATACAGATGTAGACTGCAGCGGCAACGGCGACGAACGCGAGCAGCAGCGGAATCCATACCGGAGAGCCCACGATGGCGAGCGCCCATAGAAGTGCCGTGCTCTTGCGCTTGGTCCTCGCGATCGCGCGCGGCACGGCGGGCAGTTCGTCGAGCGTTGCCTCGGCGACCTCACCGGGCGTGCCCATGGCGGCCACAGCCTCGGCCTCCGTCATGCCGTCCTCCATACGGTCGGCGATGTCCTCCGCGTAGAACTCCTGCGTTTCCTTTACCTGATCTGCCGGCAGGCAGGCCAGAAGCTCGCCCAGCCGGTTCAAGAACTCATCGCGCGTCATGGTGCGCCCCCTCCACGTAACGGTAGATCTCCTGCACGGATGGCCATTCGGCGAGGAACTCGGCGATACGCTCGCGCCCGGCGTCCGTGATGCGGTAGTACCTCCGCGGCCGCCCGTTGTGCTCGGCGGAGCGCGCGGTGATGCAGCCCGCCTTCTCCAGGCGCTTGAGCAACGGATAGAGCGTGGATTCCGTGAGCCCCATACTCGCGGGCACGTCCTTCACGATCTGATAGCCGTAGGATTCCTCGCCCGAGACGGCCGCGAGCACGCAGGCCTCGAGGAAGCCGCGCTTCATCTGTGCCTCCATCCGCACACCTCCTTTCGTAGTATACTGTGTAACACCTACTATATGACACATAGTATATAATGTCAACAGTTGTCGTATAGGGAGTCCGGTCTGTCTGTCCCCGGTATAGCGACGAGTGTCGGTTGACGCATCGCGCGAAACACCAACCAGTGCTCCTTTGATGCAACTCTCATTCGACCACATTTCTGAGCAGCTACCTTCCCGCACCAAAGCGTGCCTGATCCCGGGATAGTCGTTGGGGACGTTCTTGAATGAATAGTCGTTTAAGAACGTCCCCAACGACTACTTCTATACAGCAAAAAGGGGTGCTGACCATTTCGGTCAGCACCCCTTTAAGTTGCGGTGAAATAGGGACTGAATACGGGCTCCAGAGGCCAAAACAGTCCCTATTCCACCGCAACTTCATGGGGATGTGTGACAATGCCCGTCGGAAAACATCTGCTGTCTTTGGGGGTCTATCTATGCTGTACGAGTTTTGTGCCGAGAACTTTGAGCGGGTGCCGGCGGCTATCGATGCCGGTGCAAGGCGTATTGAACTGTGCGACAACCTTGCCGTCGGTGGCACTACACCCTCGGCCGGTGTTATCAGCGCTACAGTCAGCTATGCTCACGAGCATGACGCGCGAGTGATGTGCATGATTCGCCCGCGTGGCGGTGACTTTCATTACAACCAAGACGAGCTGCGCATGATGGAGATGGACCTGGGCCTTGCCGTAAGCGCCGGCGTTGACGGCTTGGTCTTTGGCTGCTGCAAGCCCTGTGCCAGCGGCTGGGCGCTCGACGAGCTCACCCTCGGCGCCCTCGTTATGGCTACGGGCTGCGCGACGGAGGAGTGCAAGCGCGAGCCCCTTGACATCACCTTCCACATGGCATTTGACCAGCTCTCGCCCGAGGTTCAGCTCGATGCGATTGATACACTTGCCGACTGCGGCGTTACGCGCATCCTCACACATGGCGGTGCGGCCGGTACGTCGATCGAGGATAATTTCGATCACCTGGCTCGTTTAATCGAGTATGCGGGCGATCGCTTGACCATCCTTCCCGGCGGCGGCATCACTACGGCAAATCGCGACGCGGTCGTGGCGGCGCTAGGCGTCTCCGAGCTCCATGGCACCAAGATCGTGCCGCTGGGGGTATAACCCGTGGCGCTGGTATTTGACGTCCAGCAGGCGAGCGGCAAGCCCGACGATAATCGTCGCCCTGGCACCGCGTGCCCCTTTTGCGACACGGAGGGGCTCGCCAACATCATCCAGCGCGATGGTGACTGCATCTGGCTCGAGAATAAGTTCAAGACCTTGCGGGCCACCCGTCAGACCGTATTGATCGAGTCGGCCAATCACGACGCCGACCTGGCGACCTATGAACCAGATGAGCTGCATCATGTGATGCGGTTTGCCCTGGGCTGTTGGCAGCAGATGATCGATTCCCAACAGTACCGCAGTGTGCTCATGTACAAGAACAAAGGCCCGCTTTCGGGCGGCAGTCTCGTCCATCCACACATGCAGATTGTGGGCTTGGAACAGGAGGACGGCTATGCGGCGCTGACTTCCGCCAATTTCGAAGGCGTCAATGTCTGGCAACAGGGGAGAGTCTCGGTCAACATCTCAACCGAACCGATCATGGGGTTCTTTGAGGTCAATGTTTCAGTCCCACAGGGAATCGCCGCCAGCGACGACGCCCGCGACCAAGCCGAAGCGGACCTGTTTGCCGATGCGATTCAGGTGGCCCTGCGCTATATCCTGCACGAACACCACGGCGGTCGCGCGGAGTCGTACAACTTGTTCTTCTACCACATGGACGGCCGGACCATTGCCAAGGCGTTGCCACGTTGGGTGGTATCGCCCTACTTCGTGGGCTATCGTCTGGCCCAGGTTAATGCCGAGACCACGCTCGATATCGATGCTGAGCGCCTACGCGCGCATCTGGAAACGCTCGTATAGCAAGGCGAGCGCCTTCGAAAAGTGTGCTGCCTAGCGTGCCATCGCGTCGCGCCCAGCCTTGACCCGCTTGCGCTGTTTGGCGCGCTCCTCGCCGGTTAGGCGCTCAAAGAGGTGCCCGATAATCGAGGCCAGCACCTGCTGAAACAGCGTTCCGCACATGACGGGAAACACGACTTCGCCTGGAAAGTACTGCGTGGCGATGACGGCGCCCGAAGAGATGTTACGCATGCCGCAGGTAAAGCACATGGTAGTCGTCTCGCTATATGGCAGATGCAGCGCGCGGGCGACCAGAATGCCGACGACAAAGCCGCTGATGGCGAAGGTCAAAATAAAGAGGGCGACTTCCAGGCGCACCGCATTCATGTGCAGCACGTACTCGCTCATGGCGGTGGAGTTGGAGGCGATGACACCCATCATCATGAACTTGCAGGCGGGCGAGAGCGCGGGGGAGAGCTTCTCGTGTCCCCATCCGCGCGTGAGCTCGTTGATCACGATGCCGAGCACGGCGGGGATGGCGATCATAAAGGCCATGTCCTGCATCATGCTCGGCACATCGATCGAGACGGTGGCGCCCAGCAGGAGCTTGAGCGTAAGCGGAATCGTCACAGGTGAGATGACCGAGGACGTCAGGATGATGGTGAGCGCGAGCGGGCCGTTGCCGCCGAACATGCTAATCCACATAAAGGCAGTGACTGCCACGGGTACGCTGTACTCGAGCACGATGCCGCAGACAAGGTTGGGGTTGGAGCCAAAGAAGAGTGACCCTATGGCATAGGCTGCTATGGGAATGAGCACCGCCGAGACGAGCAGCGCCAAAATCAGGTGCAGGGGACGGCGGAACACCTCAGCGACCTGGTGGAAGGTGTTACTGAGCGCGCCTTGGAACGTCATAAAGGCGAAGAGGGCGGGAACAATGGGCTTGAGCACGCCGATCTGCTGGGGAAAGAGCACGCCGAGCGCCACGCAAATCGGAACGATGATCTGCATATGCCCCGCGAGGAACTTTCCCAGTCCAGCCCATTGCTTCATATGCGCTTGCGACTCCCTTTGCTCGTGAATCCGTTTTGAATGGATATGCTAGACGCTCGCATGCGTCCGTGCGTCAGAAACGCTTGATTATTTCGAGGGCATTACCGCCATCGTTTGCCGAAACCGCGGCGCACCGCGGCGTTTTGCGTCCGTGCCGCACGGTATAATAAATCCGTTCAACAGATCTGCCTGCCGAAGCGGGCATACACAGAGGACTCATCGCTATGAACCGTGAGAGGTATCGCGGCGACCTGCCCCTGTCGGGGGTGGGTGCCTATGTCATCGCTTAAGACGACGCATCGCTGGGCGGTTGCTCAGCAAAACCCCGAGCTCGAAAAGGAGCTTTCGGCTGGTCTAGGCATACCCGGACTGGTGGCGCGCATTATGGTTGCGCACGGCATTACCTCGATTGAGGAGGGTCAACTGTTTTTGACGCCTTCGCTCGACCGTGATTGGGCCGATCCGCTCACTATTCCGGGTATGTCGGTTGTTGCCGACCGTGTCGAGCGTGCCGTTCGCAATCGCGAGCGTATCGCCGTCTTTGGTGATTTTGACGTTGATGGCATTACATCGACCTGCCTGTTGACCGAGGCGCTGCGCGCGTTTGGCGCCGATGTCACACCGTTTATCCCGCACCGCTTTGACGAGGGCTATGGCCTTTCGCGCACGGCGCTCGACCGCGTCAACGAGCTTGCCCAGCCCAATCTGATCGTGACCGTCGATAACGGTATCGCGGCCAAGGATGAGGTCTCCTATCTGGAGAGCCTGGGGATCGATTTGGTGGTCACGGACCATCACGAGCCGTCCGATCAGGTGCCGCAGGGCGTGCCCCTGACCGACCCTAAGCTTGAGAACGAGGGCCCCTCGCGAGAGCTTGCCGGTGCCGGTGTGGCGCTCAAGCTGGTGCAGGTTTTGGGTGAGCGTCTGGGCAAGCCGTCGTATTGGCGTTCGCTGATCGAGGTTGCGGCGTTGGGCACCGTGTCCGACATGATGCCGCTGACGCCCGAGAACCGCGCACTGGTCGCCGAGGGCATCCAGCAGATGCGCGTGACGGCCCGCCCCGGCTATATCGCACTGGCCGCGCTCGCCAAGGCCGACCTTTCTAGCATTACGGCCGATGGCCTGTCGTTTTCGCTCATCCCTCGTCTGAATGCTGCCGGCCGCATGGCTGATCCCAAGCTGGCGCTCGACCTGCTGCTTGCCCGCGACCCCATCGAAGCGAGTGCGCTTGCCGCCGAGCTCGAGGAAATCAACCGTCAGCGTCGCGAGATCGAGGCGGAGCTCACGCGCGATGCCATGGCAAAGGTCGAGGAGACCTATGACGGCGGTCGCGCAATCGTCGTGGGCGGCGAAGGCTGGCACGAGGGCGTTAAGGGCATCGTGGCGAGCCGCCTTACCAACCGATACCACGTGCCGGCGCTGCTCTTCTCTATCGAGGACGGCATCGCGCGCGGCTCGGGCCGCTCGGTGGGCAAAGTCAACCTGTTCGAAGCCGTCGAACGCTGCTCCGACCTGCTGATTCGCCGTGGCGGGCATGCCGGTGCGGTGGGCGTGACCATCGAGGCATCCAAGCTCGACGAGTTCCGTCGTCGCCTTTCCGCCGTGCTGTCCGAGCTTCCCGCCGAGGACTTTGAGGACGCCGACGAGGTTGCCGCCACCGTTGACCTCTCCGAGCTGAATATTGAGACCATCGAGCAGATCTCCCGTCTTGAGCCGTTTGGCCAGGGCAACAAGGTGCCGCTGTTGGCGGCCGAGGGCGTGACAATGTGCGATCGCGCCGTGGTGGGCAAAACCGGCGAGCACATGCGCTTCGTGGCGACCGATGGCGCCGCGAGTGTGCCGGCCATTATGTTCCGCGTGCCGCAGATCGATAAGCTCATCAATTGCGACAGCGCCGTCGATTTGGTGTTCGAGGCCGTGGCCGAGCATTGGCAGGGACGCGTGAAGCCCAAGCTCATGATCAAAGATGTCTTGGTGCGCGATACCACGGCGCCCAATATCGACGATCCGGCGTGCGAGCTTCGTCGTGGCGTGCGGCCGGCGGACTTAGGCCCGCGCCTGGAGTCGCGTAAGCGCGAGACGCTTGCCCAGCTTTCCTATACCGAGCTCACGCGCTCGCTCATTCACAGCTTTATCGGATCGAACCAGCCGCACCGCGCGCAGGTCGAGGCGCTTGACGCCCTGGCTGACCACAAGAGCGTCTTGGCCGTTATGGGAACGGGCCGCGGCAAGTCTCTGATTTTCCACGTGCACGCCGCACGCGAGGCGGTCCTTCGCGGTCGCGCGAGCATTTTTGTCTATCCGCTGCGTGCGCTCGTTGCCGACCAGGCCTATCACCTTTCTTCGACGATGGCAGCGCTTGGCATTGGCGTTGGCGTGCTGACGGGCGAGACCGTGGAGGCGGCGCGCGATGACGTGTTTGCCGGTTTGGCTTCGGGCCGCACCGGCATCGTGCTCACGACGCCCGAGTTCCTGTCCATTCACCGCGATCGCTTTGCGCGTTCGGGGCGCATCGGCTTTGTCGTTATCGATGAGGCACACCATGCCGGTCTTGCCAAAGGTTGCGACCGGAGCGCGTACCTCGACATGCCCGATATTCTCAAAGCGCTAGGCGATCCCGTTGTCATGGCGGCAACGGCTACCGCGACGGCTCCGGTCGTGGCAGAGCTCGCTCGCGTATTGCCGATTACCAGCACGGTGGTTGACGAGACCGTGCGCGAGAACCTGCAACTCGAGGACGATCGCGACCTCGCAAGCCGCGAAAATCGCCTGGTGTCGATTGTGGCGACGGGGGAGAAGACCGTTATCTACGTCAATTCGCGCGACCAGTCCGTGGCGCTTGCCAAGACGCTGCGCAAGCGCGTGCCAGACTGTGCGACCCATATCGCGTTCTATAACGCCGGGCTCGCGCGTTCCGATCGCCGCCGCGTCGAGGAGGCGTTTCGAGATGGCAGCCTCAGCTGCATCGTTTCAACTTCGGCTTTCGGTGAGGGCGTCAACCTGCCCGATATCCGCCATGTCGTGCTCTACCACATGCCGTTTGGCGCCATTGAGTTCAACCAGATGAGCGGGCGTGCCGGTCGTGACGGACAGCCCGCCGTGATCCACCTGCTCTATTCGTCGCGCGACGCCCGCATCAACGAGCGCCTGCTCGACTGCTACGCACCCGAGCGCGACGAGCTCGTCACACTCTATCGCGCGCTGCAGACCATGTGGCGCTCCAACCGCGGCAAGACCGGGGATGATTCATTCTGCGCAAGCGATATCGACATCGCGCAGATGTGCCTTGCAATCGACGCGCGCACGCCGGTCGATGAGCGCTCGGTGGCAAGCGGTCTGGGAATCTTCGAAGAGCTCGGTTTCTGTCGCGTTTCGGGGTTTGACGATACACGCCGCATCTCAATGGCAGAAAACCCCGGCCGCGTGCAATTGAGCAGGTCAATCCGCTATTTGGAGGGATTGCGCTCGCGCATGGAGTTCTCGGCTTTCCGGAGCTGGGCGCTCGATTCGTGTGCTTCTGATATGCTAGCCAAAGTTAACCGCCCGATCGTACCGCGGGCCTAGGGGAAGGGGACCTCGATGGATGCCGCAGCCCGTACCGCCCATGATTCCACTCTCCAGCCGTTTTCGGAGATGGAGCACTATAAGCATGCCGATGAGCTGCCGCCCGAGATTATGGCGGACAGTTACGACAAGCTGGAGCGTCTGTGCCTCAAATATATGAATGAGGATGACTTCTCCATGGTGGAGCAGGCCTACTGCTTTGCCGCCGAGAAGCATTGCAACCAAAAGCGCCGCTCGGGTGAGATGTACATCAACCATCCCGTCGAGGTGGCCATCATTCTGGCTGATCTCAAGATGGACTGCGATGTGGTGTGCGCCGCGTTGCTGCACGATACCGTCGAGGACACCGAAACCTCGCTTGCCGACGTTTCCGGCCTGTTTGGTGAAACCGTGGCAGAGCTCGTAGACGGCGTGACCAAGCTCACCAATATCGAAGTCGACAGCATGGACGAGAAGCAGGCCCTCACGCTGCGCAAGATGTTCCTTGCCATGTCCAAGGACATTCGCGTCATCATCGTCAAACTCGCCGACCGCCTGCATAATATGCGCACGCTCGCCGCCCTGCGCGAGGACCGTCGCCTGTTTAAGGCACGCGAGACTATGGACGTGTACGCGCCCCTGGCCGACCGCCTGGGCATGAGCTCTATTAAGTGGGAGCTCGAGGATCTGTCCTTCTTCTATTTGGAGCCCGACGCCTACCAGCGCATCGCGCGCATGGTGGCAGAGTCGCGTGAGGTTCGCGAGCGCTATCTGGCCGAGACTATCAAGACGCTCACCGATGAGCTCAACCGCATTGGCCTGGAGGGCTTCCAGATCAACGGTCGCTCCAAGCACTATTGGTCCATCTACCAAAAGATGAAGCGCAAGGGCAAGGAATTCTCCGAGATTTATGACTTGGTGGCGCTGCGCGTCATCACCCATTCGGTGCGCGATTGCTATTCCACGCTCGGTGCGGTGCATACGCTGTGGCACCCCATGCCCGGTCGCTTTAAAGACTATATCGCCATGCCCAAGGTCAATAACTACCAATCGCTTCACACGACGGTTATCGGACCCACGGCTCGTCCGCTCGAGATTCAGATTCGAACCTACGAGATGCATGAGCAGGCCGAGTACGGCATTGCCGCCCACTGGCTCTATAAGAAGTCGGGCGGATCGTCTGCCTCAAAGACCAATGATGCCCAGCGTCTGGATGATCAGATTAACTGGCTCAAGCACTCACTCGACTGGGCGGCGTCTGACGAGATCACCGATGCCAAGGAATACCTGCACTCGCTGAAGGTCGACTTGTTTGACCAGGAGATTTTTGTCTTTACGCCCAAGGGCGAGGTCATGGCGCTTCGTGCAGGCTCTACACCGCTCGACTTTGCCTACGCCGTTCATACCGAGGTCGGCAACCACTGCGTCGGCGCCAAGATCAACGGTGCGGTGGCGCCGCTTACGCACGAGATCAAGACGGGTGACCGTGTCGAGATCCTGACCAACAAGAGCTCTAAGCCGTCGCGTGATTGGCTCAAGATCGTTAAGACACCTTCGGCCAAGTCAAAGATCCGCCGTTACTTCGCCGCCGCGACCAAAGACGATGACGCTGCTGCCGGCCGCGATATACTGGCCAAGGACCTGCGCAAGCGCGGGTACGGCATCTCTACGCCGCGGTCCACGCGTGCGCTCAACACCGTGGCGGAGCAGTTTAACTACAAGCAGCTCGAGGACCTGTTTGCCGCCGTTGGTGCGGGTAAAGTCGCCCCACGTGCCGTGGGCAATAAGGTCGAGCAAATCTTGGACCCCAAACCCGAGGAACAGCTCACCAAGGCCGAGGCAATCGCCGAAGTTGTTAAGCAGCCTGCCCGCGGCTCCAACCGCAAGCCGCAAAAGCGCGGCAAGAGCGCCAGCAACGGCATTATCGTCAAGGGCGAGAGTAACAGCGGCTTGCTGGTTCGTCTGGCGCATTGTTGCAACCCTGTGACGGGCGACGATATTGTGGGCTTCATCACGCGCGGCCGCGGCGTTTCGGTGCATCGCGCCAATTGCCCCAACGTCAAGGGTCTTATGGAACATCCCGAGCGCATGATCGATGTGGAGTGGGACGGCGCTGCCGACACCCTCTTCCAGGTCGAGATCGTGGTCGAGTGCCTGGACCGCATGGGCCTGCTCAAGGACGTCACCATTGCCATTGGCGATGCGGGCGGCAATATCCTTTCTGCCGCTACGTCGACCAACCGCGAGGGTATTGCAACCCTGCGCTTTATGGTCGAGATCTCGGACGCGAGTGGTCTGGATCCGCTGCTGGCCTCTATCAGCAGCGTTGACTCGGTCTACGACGCGCGCCGCCTGATGCCCGGCGAGGGTGGAGCCCAGCTTAAGCGCCGCGTTTAGTCGCGACGAACGTGCCACATTATCGATATTCGCTATGCTCGAGGCATCGTTTGATGCCTCGAGTTCTATAGAGAGGAGAAGGACATGAGTGCTGTGTCCTTGGATTTAACTCCCAAGGGATCGGTCGAGATCGAGACGCTCGTAAACGGTCCCATTCAGACCAATAGCTATGCTGTCATTTCGGACAATGAGTGCGTGATTATCGACCCCGCATGGGAAGGCGAGCGCTTGGTGGAGCATATTCGAGCCGAACACCCCGGCGTACACGTGCTTGGCGCCGTATGCACTCATGGCCATGCCGATCATGTTGGTGGTGTTGCCGGCGTGCGAACCACCGCTGGTGAGGGCTGCCAGTATGAGCTGTGTGCTAAGGATGTGGCGGTGCCGCATGCGAATATCGAGGAACAGCGAGCTATGTGGGGCATCGAGACGCCCGATCCGGGTGAGCCGACGCGCCTGCTCGCCGAGGGCGATGCTATCGAGGTGGGCGATATCTGCCTGCAGGTGATCGAGACGCCAGGGCATACGCCGGGCGGGATCGTCTTGTTTGCTGTCACCGAGCAGGGGGACATTGCCTTTGTGGGCGACACCCTGTTTCCGGGCGGGCACGGCCGCACCGATCTTTCTGGAGGAGACGAGGCGGCGATTCTGCGCTCGCTCTCCAAGCTCGCCCGGCTTCTCCCGCCCGATACCGTTTGCCTAACCGGTCATGGCGATTCGACCACCATGGCACGCGAGCTCATGCAGAACCCTTTCATGCGGATGTAGCTTAATAGTCGGCTTTTGAAGCACGAGAAGCGTCCAAACGTCAAGCTATTTTTCCCCAACGGGTCAATTCCGTAGGGCAAACGGTCAAAAAAAGTCTGTTTGGGGTTGATTTCCGATCTCAGCCGAACACATTGAGCAAATAGGCCATTCCCGCAGTTAGCTGAACGCCCCCGCGGCCCCTCCTGGGGTCCGGGGGCGCCGTTTTCCCAGTTGAAGGAACGGTGGAGATGTGTTTCGATGGGTCCGGTGGCCATGCTCCGCCCGCCGCCCGGCACCTCTTCCCAGACTCAGCCGGACGGTCGGTCCGTCTATTCCGTTTTTCTCCTAGGCTAGGCCAGCGGGGCATCGCCCCTCTCTGCGCGCGCCCTCTCGATGAGCCCCGGCGTCAGGTCGAGTTCCCCGATGGGCACGTCCCCCACGCCGTAGGCGTCCAGCAGCGCCGCCGCGTCCTCCCCGAGCATCGCCCTGAAGGCGCGCGCGGGCGTCGCGAAGCCGAGCGCGCCGCGGGGCTCGGAGTTCACGTGCGACATGGCCAGCGCCAGGTCGGCCGGGGCGAGCCGGTCGAACCTGATCCCGGCGCCCTTGGGCAGCAGCTTCCTGATCTCGACGTGGTTGCGCTCGCAGGCGCCCTTCTGGTCGCTGCGCCTGGGGTCGCAGTAGAACAGCCTCGTCTCGCCCGGCCCCTCGCCGATGAGCGCCGCGATCGCCGCCTCGTCGGAGAACTCGGCGCCGTTGTCGGTGAGGACGGCGCGGAACACGCGGCGCGTCCCGTCGGCGCCGAGGATGGCCCGGACGCCCTCCAGGGCGTCCGCGACGCACCCGGCGGTCTTCTCCTCCAGCGGCAGCGCGAGCTGGAGCCTGCTGGGGCGGTGCAGCAGCGTGAGCAGGCAGGCGGAGTCCTCCCGGGCCCCCTCGACGGTGTCCATCTCCCAGGCCGCGGCGCACGCGTCCTCCCCGAGGGCGAGGAACGCGGCATGCGACCTGCGGGCGGAGTGGCGGGTCGCCGCCCGGCCCGCGGCGCGCTTCCTCGGCCTGTAGCCGACCTTGCGCCTGAGCTCCATGCTGGTCATGCCGTCGTAGCCCGCCGAGACCCAGCGGTAGATGGTCGACGGCGACAGGTCCACCGGGCCGCCGTTGCGCGCCGCCATCTGCTCGGGCGACAGCCCCCGGCGCAGGCAGTCCCTTATCGCCTCCAGCCTGGCCGCCGCGGCGGGCTCGTCGGCGTCTATCCCGCGCCTGGACGAGACGAGGACCGAGTCGGCGCACAGCTGCGCGGCCCGGGCCTCGTAGAAGACGTGGGGGCGGCGCTTGCAGCCGATTGCGCGGTACCGGCCGCAGCCGTTGCAGCATCGCGGCCACGCCGCCAGGCGCGGGCAGGCCGCCGACAGGTCGGCGGAGGCGTCCACGCGCTCGCCGCGCCTGGCCTTCGGCGCCGTCACGAACCTGTGAGACGCCACCTCGGCGCTCACCGTCGAGGGCGACCTGCCCAGCTCCCTCGCGATCTCCCTGCACGACGCCCTGCGCTCCAGCATCCTCTGGACCGTGTCCCGCTCGTGCCTCGTGAGCCTTCCGTAGGCCCTCGGGACCGCCCTTGCGGAGCCGCTCTTCTTCTTTCCGGACATGCCGTCCTCCGATCTCCCGGGGCCGGCCGATCCGGCCCTCAGGGTATCGGGTTCCCACATTCATCCGCACATGTGCGGATGAATGTGGGAAGTGTTCGGATGAAGTTGATAATCAAGGAAAGTCTGTTTGGACGATATTCGTGAACAAACGAACGTTTATGCTCGGGTATGTCGTGGTAAAATCTCAGGCGTTATCGGAGCAACCTTACAGGAGGTTTCTTTTATGCTCGTCAACGCAGCAGACATGCTCAAGAAGGCCGAGGCCGGCAAGTACGCTCTCGGTGCCTTCAACACCAACAACCTCGAGTGGACCCTGGCTATTCTCCAGGCCGCCGAGGAGGCCAAGTCTCCGCTGATCCTTCAGTGCACCGCTGGTGCCGCTAAGTGGATGGGCGGTTTCAAGGTCTGCGCCGACATGGTCAAGGCTGCCGTCGAGGCCACGGGCGTTACCGTTCCCGTCGCCCTTCACCTCGATCACGGTTCTTACGAGGACTGCTTCAAGTGCATCGAGGCCGGCTTCACGTCCATCATGTATGACGGCTCTCACGAGGAGACCTTCCAGCTTAACCTCGACCGCACCAAGGAGCTCGTTGAGCTTGCCCACTCCAAGGGCATGTCCATCGAGGCCGAGGTCGGCGGCATCGGCGGCACCGAGGACGGCGTGACCTCCAACGGCGAGCTCGCTGACCCCGCTGAGTGCAAGCAGATTGCTGACCTGGGCGTCGACTTCCTCGCCTGCGGTATCGGCAACATCCACGGCGTGTATCCCGCCGACTGGGCTGGCCTTTCCTTCGAGCGTCTGGGCGAGATCAAGGCCGAGACCGGCGACCTGCCCCTCGTTCTGCACGGTGGCACCGGCATCCCCGAGGATCAGATCAAGAAGGCCATCTCCCTGGGTATCTCCAAGATCAACGTCAACACCGACCTGCAGCTCGTCTTCGCCAAGGGCGTTCGCGAGTACATCGAGGCTGGCAAGGATCAGCAGGGCAAGGGCTTTGACCCCCGCAAGCTCCTCAAGCCTGGTCGCGACAACATCGTTGCCCGCACCAAGGAGCTCATGGAGGAGTTTGGCTCCGTCAACAAGGCGTAAGTAGCGGTTTAACTTTCCCGTCGGAGGCCCCGTTCACCCTACGCTTCTCCCTTGCGCTCACCTGGCTTTGCCAGAAGTCGCGCAATGGGAAAAGCTTCGGGTGAACGGGGCCTCCTTCGTTAACTCGCTACAGGGTTACTGGGCTGAATTCATTTTTTGACTACCGCTCGGCGGTGTTGATGGCTCCCTTGTTGGGGCTTTCTTTTTTATCTCGCTACAATGGGCTTCAAGAGTTCTAATGACTTGGAGTTTGGTATGGCTGTTATTAATGTGCTGCCTTCGGATGGGAAGGTTATTGACGAGGGGCCGGTTGGTTGCTCTGTTGATGTTTGCAATGATGACTTCCGTTTTCTAGATATTGGCTTGCCACCCGAGATCCTGCGTTTAAAGGATGCGGGGTATCTTTCGCAGGCTATTGAGGCTTGCGACCGCCTACTTGCCCAAAATCCCGATCCCTCGCTTGCTGCCTGCGTTCGTGCCGAGCGGTATCGCATGATCGAGACGCCGCTTCATTTTTCGGTGTCGCGCGATCGAGCTATTGCGATGATTCGCGAGGAGTGGCCTGAGTTTACCGAGGAGCAGTTTAACGATCTGATTGACCGTAAGCGTATTGACTGGCGCTTTATCGACGGGGAGCTGTTCGTTCTCGACAACTTCCTCGATTCGCTTCGCGTATATCCCAAAGAGGTTCCCGGCATGCGTCCCGATCCTACGGACGGAATTGCACTGCGCAACGAAATGCTCAAGGAGATGGGGTCGCAAAACGGATTGGCTCGCGTCATTACGCTTAAAGCATCTGTGTCTGTCCCCGGCGCTCTAGAGGGGGAGACCGTTCGCGCTTGGCTTCCCGTTGCCGCCACCTGCCACCAGCAGTCTCGTGTCGAGATTCTCGACATGACGCCGGAGGGTGCTGTTGCTCCCGCGAACGCTTCGGCGCGTACCGCCTCGTGGTCTTCCTCGAGCGAGCACTTATTTTCGGTGACCTATCGTTATCACATCGGTGCTGCTTATTGTGATGTCTACGGTGGCACACTTCCGGTTCATCCGCGTATGGACGCGCCTCTGCCCGAGGATATTTCCGAGGACCGTCCGCACATTGCATTCACGCCGTATCTGCAGCAGCTGACGGCCGGTGTTGTTGACGGACTCGAGGATCCGCTCGATCGCGCTCGTGCTATCTATGATTATCTGACGCAGCATATCGACTATCGCTATCAGCCGCCGTACTTGCTTTTGGGATCTATTGCCGATGACTGCGCGCATTCGCTCCGCGGCGATTGCGGCGTTATGGCGCTCACGTTTATCACCATGTGCCGTATCGCGGGCGTGCCTGCCCGTTGGCAGAGCGGCCTGTACGTTGCGCCCGATTCGGTGGGGTCGCACGACTGGGCAGAGTTCTATACGCCGCAGACCGGTTGGCTCAACGCCGACGTGTCATTTGGATCTTCTGCTCACAGGATGGGGGAGGAGTGGCGCCGCCGTCACTACTTTGGCAATCTCGACCCATGGCGTATGGTGGCCAACAATCGATTCCAGGCAGAGTTTGAGCCCTCTTTCGACGGCATGCGCGAGGACCCTTACGATAACCAGATGGGTGAGGCTTCGGTCGACGGTCGCGGATGCCGTCAGCGCGAGATGCTACGCACGGTCGAACTCATCGAAATGCTCGAAGTTCCATTTTCGGACTAATCGGTAGAAAGCTGTGATAAACTAACTCACGCATTGCGTGCCCGAGTGGCGGAATTGGCAGACGCAGTGGACTCAAAATCCACCGTTGGCAACAACGTGCGAGTTCGAGTCTCGCCTCGGGCACCATACATGCAAGTGAGCGTTCAAGGGGGTCAAGGCCCCCTTTTTCGTGCCGAACTCGCGTGAGCGCGCGGAGCGTTAAGCAAACAGGCCTGTGGCCTGTTTGTAGCGGAGCGTGGCGAGGGCGCCATGCGCCCGAAGCCCGGGGCTTCGCGAAGCGAAGTCCCTTCGAGTCTCGCCTCGGGCACCATACATGCACCTGCGCTTCAAGGGGGTTGCGGCCCCCTTTTTCGTGTACGTAATGTGATAACGCGCTGTACGTGTTATTATTCGCAAGGCGTTGTTTCCGCAATGCCCTAAAGAGGAACCCGAGGGTTCCCACCTTTTGGCGCCAATGAGCAGCTGACTGGTCATACAACTTAGATTACCTTCCTCAAATCGAGGAAGTCTATGTGTACGACCTGGTTGCTGAGAAGCGCCGGGTTATTTTTTTATGAATGGAGGTAGGGAAAATAGCTAAGTCTGATGACACCCGCATCAACGACGAGATCACTGCATCTTCGTGCCGTTTGATTGGCGTCGATGGCTCTCAGCTCGGCCTGTTCGCCATCCGCGATGCCCAGCGCGTCGCCGACGATCAGGGTCTCGACCTGGTCGAGATCGCTCCCAACGCGGAGCCGCCGGTCTGCAAGGTCATGGACTACGGTAAGTTCAAGTACCAGCAGGCCATGAAGGCCAAGGCTGCTCGTAAGAACCAGTCCAAGGTCGAGGTCAAGGAAATGAAGTTCCGACCCAAGATCGACGTTGGCGACTACGAGACCAAGAAGGGCCACGTTCTGCGTTTCCTCAAGAAGGGCGCGCGCGTTAAGATCACCATCATGTTCCGCGGCCGTGAGATGGCTCACCCGGAGCAGGGCCTTAACGTTCTCGAGCGTCTCGCCGAGGATCTCAAGCCTTACGCTACGGTCGAGTCCAAGCCTAAGATGGAAGGCCGTAACATGCTTATGCTGCTCGCCCCGATTAAGGGCGCCTTCGATGAGGATAAAGCGGCAAGCGATACCAAGTAACTAGTGTTCTGTAACCGATTAAGGAGTATTTCATGCCTAAGATGAAGTCCCACAGCGGCACCAAGAAGCGTTTCCGCAAGACTGGTACCGGCAAGCTTATGCGCGCCAAGGCTTTCAAGAGCCACATCCTGAGCAAGAAGTCCACCAAGCGTAAGCGTGGCTTCCGTCAGGAGACCGAGATCGCCGCTGCCGACCGCAAGGTCATCAAGTCGCGTCTCGCCTAAGTTCGTTTTTTCGTTTTACCGTCTAGGAGTTGATAGAACATGGCACGTATTAAGCGCGCTGTTGCCGCCAAGAAGAAGCGCCGTACCGTTATGCACCGTGCGAAGGGTTACTACGGTGCCGCTTCGCGTACTTACAAGCATGCTAAAGAGCAGGTCCAGCACTCCCTGCAGTATCAGTATCGTGATCGCCGCAACAAGAAGCGCGAGATCCGTTCTCTCTGGATCACTCGTATCAACGCTGCTGCTCGTCTGAACGACATCTCTTACTCTCAGTTCATGCACGGCCTGAAGGTTGCCGGCATCGAGCTCGACCGCAAGGTCCTGGCTCAGATGGCTTACGAGGACATCGAGTCCTTCAACGAGCTGGCTACCATTGCCAAGAAGGCTCTCGAGGCCTAATAGATTCTCTTGAATCGCTAGGGGAGTGTCGCGTTGTGCGCGGCGCTCCCCTTTTTTATCGAAAGCGCTGGTTTACATTGCTAAAAGCGCGGGTAGATAGACACTTACAGGTGACCGATCTTTATATATCTCTTAACCGAAGGGTCATCATCTGATACGTGCAGTATTTCTGCACCAGCCTTTCTATGACTTATATAGGAAGCGATGTATTGTGTAGGACTTGTGAAGAGTGGAATTCCCGCCCGCGGGGCCCCTCCGGTCTGGCAATATATCTCCTTGCCGCGCGGCCCGGTCGGACCGGATC
>CAJMPX010000032.1:0-22512 GCA_905215365.1 uncultured bacterium
TCAATCGTAGCCCGAGACGGGCCCGGGCTGACAATTTCGACTGTAATGGACGTTCTTGAATGACTAGTCGTTTAAGATCGTCCCCAATGGCTACACTCAAAAACGGCGCCCGTCGGCGATGTTGCCGGCGGGCGCCGTTGTCGTGTGGGCGGTTATGTCGTGTGGACTGCCGTTGAGCGTCCGGGTCTGTGCTCTACAGTGAGTCGATAAAGCGCTGTTGGGCGGCGCGGCCGGCTTCGTCCCACTTAAAGACGCCGGCGTTGTCGAGCACATGGCCAAACACTACGCCGACTTCCTCGTGCAGGATGTCGATGGCGCTATCCGCCGTAAGCTCGTCGGCGCGGCGGGCATAGACGTCCTCGGCCCACGCGGCATGGCTGCGGCAAAGGTCGTCGTCCTCGAGCGCACTGGCAAGGTCGTAGCTGGTATCGGCTTTGGCTGCCAGCAGGTGCTCGCGGACAGCGCCGAGCTCGGGAACCAGGCGCGGCGGAAGAATAGCCAGGCCCATAACCTCGATCAGGCCGATGTTCTCCTTCTTAATATGGTGATACTCGGCATGCGGATGGAACACGCCCAGCGGATGCTCGTCGGTTGTGATGTTGCAGCGAAGCGCCAGGTAGGCCTCGTAGGTCTCGCCGCCGGCATTGCCGCGGGAGTCGACGCGGCGGATGACCGGCGTCACGGTGTTGTGCGCCACGCCGTCGGCCGTGTGCGCGATGACGCCCACCGACTCATCGGTCCACTCGCGCCAGGCGAGGATAATCTTCTCGGCGGCGTCGAGCAACTGAGCACGGTCGTGCGAGCGCAGGCGCAGCACCGAAAGCGGCCACTGCAACACGGCGCCCGTAACGCCGTCAAAGCCGGGCACGCTAAACTGCGAGACCTCGGCGGCATGCATCATGGGGAACTCGTGCGCGCCACCCTGGAAGTGGTCGTGCGACAGAATCGAGCCGCCCACGATAGGCAGGTCGGCATTGGAGCCGATAAAGTAGTGCGGGAACAGGTCCACAAAGTCGAGCAGGCACGTCAGGCCCTTGCGGTCAACGTGCATGGGGCGATGCTCGGAGCTCATGGCAATGCAGTGCTCGTTAAAGTACGCGTACGGGCTGTACTGGAAGCCCCAGCGCTCGCCGTCGAGCGAGATGGGAATAATGCGCAGGTTCTGGCGGGCGGGATGAGCACCACCGTCGGCCGCGGCGGAGCGTCCCGGGTAGCCTTCGTTTTCGATGCACAGCTGGCAGGCGGGGTACTTCTCGCCCGTGTTCTTTGCGGCGCCGGCGGCAGCGATGTCGCGCGGATCCTTCTCGGGCTTGGACAGGTTGATGGTGATCTCAAGATCGCCCCAGTTGGTGGGGGTGCTCCATTTGATGTTGCGCGCGATGGCGGCACGGCGCACGTAGCCGGCGTCGCAGCACAGGCCGTAGAACCAGTCGGTCGCGGCGCGGGGCTCGTTGACGCCCATACGTCCGTTGAACTCCTCGTTTACAACCGAAGGCCTCGGCATGAGCACGCCCATGATGCGCATGGCGATGCGGTCGCGGCCCGATGCCGTGTCCTCGGCGGCGCCGTTGGCAACGGCAGCCTCGGAAAGCGCGGCAAGCGTGCCCTCCAGGTCAAAGTCGGGGAGTGTATTGGGGTGCAAGAGCGAAATCTTCTCGGTCTTGAGCGCCCAAGCCATGTCGAGCGCGGGACCCGTAGCGCCGATGCACTCCAGAATGGTGTTGTATGCCCAGATGCGATCGTCCTGGCCGATCATCGATCGGTGGATAGCGTACTCAATCAGGTTCTGCGCGGCTTCGCGCACGTCAGTCATTACAGCCATGCCGCGTAAGCCCCCTTGTCAGAGATGGCGTAGTGACGGGCAGAGCCCTCGCCCAGCCAGCCGTTCATCTTGGCAATGAAGGTGTCGACCAGATCGAGCGGCACGAAGGCCTGGATGGTGCCACCAAAGCCGCCACCGTGGATACGGACGGCGCCGCGGCCGTCGAGCACGTGCTCGGCCAGCGCCAGGGCATACATGGAAGGCTGCTCGGAACCCAGCTTGGCAACAACATTCTGCAGGTACATGGCAGAGCTGGCGCCGGACTCGCGCGTCAGGACCAGGAACTGGTCAATGTCGCCGGCGTTCAGGGCTGCCCAGCGCTTGTCGACCAGGCCGTTCTCGTACCAGTAGTGAACGGCGCGCAGGCAAGCGCGGTCGCCCAGCTTGGCGCGCAGCTCAGGGAGCTTGGCGTCAAAGTCGGCAACGTCGACCTCGCACAGGCGTGCCTTGCCAAACTCGGCGGCGACGTCTTGCATCTCGCGCGGAACGGCTGCGTAGTCGTCGGTGGCGGCTACGTGATCGGCGCCCACCTTAACGAGCACGAGCGCATACCCGTGATCCTCAAAGTTGAGTTCGAGCTTTTGGGTTTTAGGCTGAGCCTGGTCCTCAAAGTCCATGTAGGCAAGGCCGCCCAGGCACACGGCTGCCTGATCCATCAGACCGCAGGGCTTGCCGTAATAGTTGTTCTCGGTGCGCTGGCTCATCTGGGCGAGGGCGACGGGCTCAATGGCGGGCGCGCCCCAGAGCGTCTCCATGGCGCGGCCGTAAGCCGCCTCGACAGCGGCGGAGCTAGAAAGGCCGCCACCCGAGGGGACGGAGCAGGTAAAGGCAAAGTCGAAGCCCTGGGGCTCAACGCCCAGAGCAGCGATTTCGTGGGCCATACCGCGCACGAGGCTTGCGGACGTGCCTTTCTCGGACTCTTGAACATCCAGCGTGTCGAGCGTGATCTCAAACGTGGGGTAGCCCTCGTCGGCTACGCGAACCTTGTTGGAATCGGTTGCCACGGCGATACCGTCAACGGCGACATCGAGCGAGCCGGCGATAACGTGGCCGCCCTCGTGATCGGTGTGGTTGCCGCTGATCTCGGAGCGCCCGGGCGCGTGCACGTAGAGCACCTGGCGGTCGCCAATGGGGCCAAACTCCTCCTCGAACAGCTTGGTGAGGGTGGCGAGTGTCTTTTCGTCGGGGGCGGTCATGGGAGTCCTTTCTTTGGTGCGCACGGGTGAATTTTGCGTCGATATGAGTACGTTAACAACTTGAAGCGGCATGAACCAAGTGTTCACGATACCGCACGTTACGGGCTATGTTAACGTACTCATAACACATCGCTTGTTACTTTTTGAGAATCTGGTAATCGGTAGATTTTCGGCCGTGAACGGTATTGCCGTATGGACTTATAAAGCAGAAGAGATGCAGATAGAAAAAGTAGAGTACGTTAACATGCGTCCGACGATAGCGGGCTCGGTGCGGAGTGTGTTTCCGCTCGAGCAAACACTCACGCTATTCAGATCTCGCAAGAGCGAAGGTGATTTTGTGGCAAGGCGCCCTTCCAACGATACAGGTACGCGTCCGGTTTCCATGGCCGACGTTGCCCGTGCTGCTGGTGTTTCGCAGCAGACGGTTTCGCGCGTTGCCAACGGCCTTCCTAACGTCAACGAGCAGACGCGTCAGCGCGTGCAGGCAGCCATGCAGGAGCTCGGTTTCCGTCCGAGCTATGCCGGCCGTTCGCTGCGTGACGGCCGTTACCATTCGGTCGGCCTTTGCATCAACGATGTCACCAAGTTTGGCAACCTTACGATGATCGACGGCATTGCCAGCGCGGCCCGCGAGCGCGGCTGCGCCATCACGCTGGTCGAGATGTCCAAGACCGAGGAGTTTTCGCTTGCCGAGGCAACGCGTCGTATGGCCGCGCTGCCCGTGGACGGCATCATTATCGGCATGAGTCGTATGGCGCCTGATTTTGAGACGTTTGATCCGTTGCCGGGCATTGGCACGGTTATCGTCACCATGTACGCGCACCCGCGGGTGACTACGGTCGACTCCGATCATTACGGCTGTTCGCTGCTGCTCATGGATCATCTGTTTGAGCTGGGGCACGAGCAGATTCGCTATATTGGCGGCCCGTCGTTCTCGGTCGACGAGCAATTTCGTCGCGCCGGTTGGCAGGATGCGCTCGAGCGTAAGCACATTAAGCCGCAGGCGCCACTCGAGGGCGACTGGTCTGCAAACAGCGGCTACGAGGCCGCTCGGTACCTGGCTGAGCACGACCGCACCATGACGGCGATTTATGCGGCAAACGACCAAATGGCAAACGGCGCCATCGCCGCGCTGCGCGATAGCGGCTTGCGCGTGCCCGAGGACGTGAGCGTGGTGGGCGTTGATGACTCGCTCGACGACTTTGTCGCACATAACGAGCTCACGACTGTCCGATTCGATTTGCATCAGCGTGGACGCGAGGTATTCGAGCATGCGGTTCCCAAGGCGGGGGCGTCGGACAGGCCCGTCGCCATTCGCATTCCCGGTCAGCTCATCGTTCGGCATACCACGGCAGCTCCGCGCGCATAGTTTTCGCAGGTCAACGGCTCGGCGTTGCGTATCAATAACAATCGGTAAGGATGCTGGCAGATAGCCGTGGCTATAAAGGTGAGTGCTATGATAGACGGGTTCATTTGTCTATCTAGGAGGCTTTGCCTGATGGAGATCACCAAGGATATCCGCTACATTGGCGTTGACGATCACGACATTGACCTGTTCGAGGGCCAGTACGATGTGTCCGAGAACGGTATGGCATACAACAGCTACGTTATCTTGGGCGAGAAGATCGCTGTCGCCGATTCGGTCGATGGCGGTTTTGTCGACGAGTGGCTCGGCAACCTCGAGGCCGTGCTCGACGGCCGCACGCCCGACTACCTGGTCATCCATCACATGGAGCCCGATCACTCCGCCGGCATCGCCGCCTTTATGGAGCACTATCCCCAGGCACAGATTGTGGCAAGCATGGGCGCCTTCCGCATGATGGTCAACTACTTTGGCACCGACTACCCCGAGCGCAAGATGGTTGTCAAAGAGGGCGACGTGCTCGACCTGGGCGGCCACAGCCTGACCTTTGTCGGCGCCCCCAACGTTCACTGGCCCGAGGTACTCTTCTCCTACGAGGCCACCGACAAGGTGCTCTTTAGTGCCGACGGCTTTGGCAAGTTTGGCGCCAACGACATCGAGGATCCGGAAGGGTGGGCCTGCGAGGCGCGCCGTTACTACTTTGGCATCGTGGGCAAGTTCGGCAAGTTTGTACAGGCCGTGCTCAAGAAGGCCGCCGATTTGGACATCCAGGTCATCTGCCCGCTCCATGGTCCCGTTCTTACCGAGAACCTGGGCTATTACCTCGACACCTACAACACCTGGTCGAGCTATCAGCCCGAGGACGAGGGCATCACGATTGCCTACGCGAGTGTGTATGGCCATCTGAAGGCTGCCGTTGAGGAGCTCGCGTCTGCGCTCGAGGCCCGCGGCCAGAAGGTTTCCGTCTTTGACCTGGCTCGCGACGATATGGCCGAGGCCGTTGAGGACGCGTTCCGCTACGACCGCCTGGTGCTCGCCTCCATCACCTATCAGGGCGAGATCTTCCCGTTCATGAGCACCTTCATCCACACGCTCGCCGAGCATGCCTATCAGAACCGTACCGTGGCGCTTGTCGAGGCCGGTTCCTGGGCGCCTGCAGCTGCCAAGGTTATGACCAAGGAGCTCGAGGGTATGAAGGACATCACCCTGGCGCAGAACAAGGTGACTGTCCTGGGTTCGCTCAACGACGCCTCGCGTGCTCAGATCGAGGCCCTCGCCGACGAGCTTTCCAAGTAGCGACACGTTCACGCTTGACGCTCAAACCACCACAAAGGTGCCTGTCCCCTTTGTGGTGGTTTTTGTTTTAAGCGCTGGCGATGATGAGGCTCGGGCGGGCGTCGTCGGCGGTCTCGGTGATAGAGGTGGCAACGGCATCGTCAGGGTCGCGGTTCATGACGATGGCGTTGACATCGATAAGCTCGGCAAAACGGTACATGCCCCGTCCGTTGACCTTGCTGGCGTCCATGAGGGCCACGCTTTGGCGGGCGGCGCCAATCATGGCCGTTTTGGTCTCGGCCATCTGAGGAAAGTCGGTGGTAAAGCCGCAGCGGGGGACAAAGGCGCCGGGGCACATGACGGCAAGGTCGGCGTGAACCACCTGCAGTGCCTGCATAGTGAGCGGGCCATAGAGATAGCGATGGCCTTTGCGCAGCGCCCCGCCCAGCATGACGACATCGACCGAGGGCATGCTCTCGTCAATGTAATCGGCAATGGTGATATCGGCCGTAATGACAGTGATGCCGTCGCGCTGGTCGAGGAGCCGGACAAACTCGAGCGCTGTGGTGCCGGAGTCGACAAGCAGAGTGTCACCATTGCCGACGAGTTCAATGGCGCTTTGTGCGATGGCCTGCTTGGCGGCGACATTGACGTTGATGCGGCGATCCTGGGTGGATACGGTCAGTCGCTTCTGGAGCGACACGGCGCCGCCGTGCGTGCGGCGCAACTTGCCGGACTCGGCGAGCGCGTCCAGGTCGGCGCGGGCGGTGACGGAGGATACGCCAAAGGTCTGGGCGATTTCTGCCACCTGCACAGAGGCGTTATGTTCGAGCATCTCCATGATGGCGGAACGACGCTCATCGGCGAAAGCTCGGGTTGTTGCATGGGCCATATCCGCTCCATCATCGTCTGAAATTTGCAGGAATTGTGTTGAGTCTATTTTCGTTCATTTTCCTTTTGAGCAAGAAAACGCCTTTCGATTACTTATCTTTTCTATAAAAGAAAGCTGTCGGCGCAGAAAAGCTCAACATCAAACGCAGATGGTCGTCCCCAATTCCTTCCGTTTATTTATTAAAAGAACGAGACTCGGCATGTGCCGACAGCAATCTCCCTTGCATCTAAGACCTCCAATTTGCGTACAATATACCTAGAAAAACGCAAGGTAAAACGCCTTGCGGACACGTACGCCCGATGTCCAGATGCGGGCGAGGGAGAGGAGCAAACGCTCATGGCACTTGTTACCACCGAAAAGATGCTCAAGGACGCTCAGGCCGGCCACTACGCCGTTGGTGCGTTCAACGTTGAGAACCTCGAGTTTGTTATGGCCGTTCTGGCTGCTGCCGAGGAGACCAAGTCCCCCGTCATCATGCAGACCACCCCGGGCACCATCAAGACCGCTGGTCTGGACTACTTCTACGGCATGGTCAAGGCTGCCGCCGAGCGCGCTTCCGTGCCCGTCGCCCTGCACCTCGATCACGGCGATGGCTATGACCGCTGCATGCAGGCTTTCCGCACGGGCTACACCTCCGTCATGATCGACGGTTCGCACGAGTCCTTCGAGGACAACATTGCCCTGACCAAGTCCGTCGCCGACGCTGGCCGCGCCATGGGCGTGCCCGTCGAGGCCGAGCTCGGCAAGGTCGGCGGTAAGGAGGACGACGGTCCCGCGGTTGAGGGCGAGAGCCCCTACACCGATCCTGCCGAGGCCAAGGAGTTTGTTGAGCGCACCGGCTGCACCTCGCTGGCCATTGGCGTTGGCACCAGCCACGGCGTGTACACGAGCGATCCTCACATCGAGCAGTCCGTGGTCAAGGCCATTCGCGACGCCGTCGACGTGCCGCTGGTCCTGCACGGCACCTCCGGTGTGCCCGATGAGCAGGTTGCCGAGGCTGTGAAGAACGGCATCTGCAAGGTTAACTACGCCACCGAGCTGCGTCAGGCTTACACCAAGGGCTTCATGGCCTACATGGCCGAGAACCCCGCCTGCTTCGACCCCAAGAAGCCGGCCAAGGAGGGCATGCGCGAGATCACCGAGCTGGTTAAGATCCGCATGACCAACCTCAACTCTGTGGGCAAAGCAGAGTAACAGCAAGGGTACTCCGACTCGCTACATATCCCGGGGAGGGACGAGGGCTTAGTTCCCCAATCGTCCTCGGGCATGCAAAAAGCCTCGCTGCGCACTTCGTGCGGCGAGGCTTTTTGCCCCCTGCGGAAAGATTGGAGAACTAAGCCCTCGTCCCTCCCAGGTTGACCTACTCGAGGTCGTCGCCCTTGTGGCGTTAGGTCTGAAAATAATAAGAAGCCTTCGCGCTGCGGAATGATTTTGGAAACTAAGTACGGGGACCCGCCCAAGCCGTCCTGCTCAATCGCCCTTGTGGCGTTGGGGCGGAAAGGGTGGGGCGCGTGGGTTATTTGGTTGTTAGGGTTAGTAGGTCGTTGGGGGTTTTGAGGTTGTAGGTGGCGTTTGGGATATCTTGGTGTGATCCCCATGCTGCTCGGGCAAAACTGACCCCTGCTGAAGTTGCGCACTGTTCGTCGTAGACGGTGTCGCCAACGTAGACGACGTTGCCAGGATTCGCGCCCGCACGTCGGAGATATTCGAGCATGGGTGCGGGTGCGGGTTTATGTTCGGTTGTGTCTTCGACAAGGATGATGTGCTCAAAATACTTATCGAAACCAAGGGGTGCAATTTCTTTTGCGTATTCGTCGCGCGCACGTGAGGAGACGATGCCAAGTTTGCAGCCGCTATCGGCGAGTGTTGCGATGACTTCAAGCAAACCTGGAAACACGCTGATGGTGCTTTTAAAGCTGGCGGCAACTTGGCACCAGCGATCCAACGTTGCCTGCGAGTAGATCCCAAGTTTCTCAAGGGCATCCTTGCCGGGTATGCCGAGGGCAAAGTCAAGCTCGTGTCGGGGAAGCGTTTTGCTGGTCTCTTCTTGGACAATCTGGACAAGCGATGACAGAACGCTTTCTTCTGTATCTGCCAATGTCCCATCAACGTCAAATACGATATGGTCAAAGTGCTTCATATGATTGCTCCTCTCTGTTGTTTGCCTGCAAGTTTGATGCAGTGACAGAAGAAGGGTTAGCGGGATTTCTGCCTGGTGCTATCGAGATTCTGCCTCGCTGCTCGATAGCTCGAAGGAGTGCACCCCATTTGTTCTTTAAATACCTGGCCAAGATGGCTTGCTGTTATAAATCCGCATTGGCGCGCGACTGTCTGTACCGTTCGCGTGGTGTGTGCCAAAAGTCCGCAAGCACGGTTTATGCGGTATGCGCGTAGATATGCCGCCGGGGTCGTTCCTGCACAAGTTTCGATAATGCGGTAACACTCTCTTTCGCTTACGCCGGCTGCAGATGCCATCTGGGGCACATCTATAGCGGCTGCATAGTTTGCGCGGATAAAGTCCAGGATTGCCTTGAACTGTACGTCGCGGCTGGTCATCCAAGAGGCGCCGTCGGAAGAAAAGAGCGGTTCGGCCTTGGCGTTAATCTGAATCCAGAGCTCTGACAAACTATTTCGAAGCGCCATCTCGTTTTGCGGCCGTTGAAGGTCGTGGCTAAAGGAGCTCTTCAGCAAATCGATAAAGGGCATATCGTCGGGATTGGTGGGCGACCATTTGAGCACATCGACGCCTCGACATTGCAGCAAAGGATTGATATAGCGCTTTTGAAGGCGTCCCGCGGGATCGCCGAGCATCGACGGCTGAAAGATATGCAACATTTGAATGGCTGGTGCCGAATTGGGTGATTGCAGCGTGCTGTGCAAAACGCCGCCGTTGATAAAGCCGGCGGACCCTTCCTCAAAGCGTACGTGCTCATGAGCCGCGCGCGTTCGATAGTCAATCGCTCCCTGCTCCATGTAGAAAAGCTCAACTTCGGAATGCCAGTGCCAGGGGACGGAATTGCCCGGATAGCGAGCGAATTCTGCGCGTTCGGCAATATAGGGCCAGTCTTCGGCGGTCTCGGGAAACGCTTCCTCGCGTCCTCCGCGGTGCAATTCTATGTGATCCATGTTTCGCATGGCATCAGTATAAAGCGCAATGGGCTTAGATTGCTCTTGCCTGTTCGGGGAACGCCTTGTCTAGGGATGCTTGGAGCTTTTCGAAGGATGCTCGTAAGTTGAGGCTCTGATCGGCTGAGCGCTTGGTTTTTTGTGGTGGGGGAGTCGAGGAGACCGTCTCTCTGTGTCGGGGGGAAGGAGAAAAGGTTTGCATGTTTTAGGGATGGCTGCTGTGCTGCGTCATTGGAAGAATGCATGCTTATGCGGCCTCCTCGATGTCCACCAAAAGATTGCGCTCGGGGTATGCTGCTAGGTCCCGTGCGCTGGCAGTATTATGCCGCGGCTGCTGCAAAGAAGCGCTAAAGAAAGGCTTAATGAGGTTTGACGTTGCGATGAAACCGCAGGTAAAAGCTATCGAGTAACACTCTTGAAAGGTTTTGAGCTTAAGGGCTTTCTAAGGTTTGTGACGTGGATGTGGCGCGGACGTGCGGAGCGTGTGAATGCTTGCTGTTAGCGCTGCGGCTCTGCGGCGCGCACCTGCTCGATGACCTTTTCCATCGTGGCGTCGATGCGGTCTTTTTTGAGCTCGCATTCCCAGATGGTTATGGGTGTCCAGCCCATTTGAGTGAGTGCCGCCACGGCAGCGCGGTCGCGCTCGACGTTGCGACGGAACTTTGCCTCCCAAAACTCAACGTTGCGCTTGGGCTGGCTCGGATTGCACTTGGGGCAGCGGTGCCAAAAGCAGCCGTTGACGAAGATGGCGATCTTGCGCCCGGGAAAGGCGATGTCGGGCTTGCCGGGAACCTTCCATTCCAAGCGATAGCCCGTAAGGCCCGCTGCCCGCAGGCGCTGGCGAACGAGCAGCTCGGGCTTGGTGTTGGCGCGCTTGTTGCCCTTCATGGACTTTTTGATGGCGGCACGACGGCGGACCAGTTCGCGCTCGTCAGCGGAGAGGTCCGAGGTATCGATGCCGTCGAGCAGACCTGGTTTGGGGCGTTTTTTGCTACGGCGCTTAGGCGTGCGCTTGGGTTTGGTGGCGGGTTTGTCGGCTGTGTTGGGCGCGGCGTCATCAGCGGAGCTTGCCTCAAGCCGGTCTTGCTTCAACTCAATCAGAGCATCGATAAGCCCCTTGTCGGCGGGCATCCACTCAACGGTGGCAAGTGAGGTGCGCGGAATCCAGCGAATATCGAGCTGACGGTCATGCTTTTGCGGCTCATCAGAATCGGTTGCCATCGAGCAGTAGTAGCACTCCATGGAGAGATGGAAATCGGGGTAGTCGTACTCAACGGTGTAGAAGTCACGCAGGTTGGTGACCTTCACCTGCAGCTCTTCCATGAGCTCGCGGCGCACGGCGTCTTCGGGTGTCTCGCCGCGCATGAGCTTGCCGCCCGGGAACTCCCAAAGTCCCTGCATGTCGCCATAGCCGCGCTGCACGGCCAGTAGCTCGTCGGATCCTTCCTTGCGAATGATCCCAGCGGCAACATGAACAGTCTTCAACAGGAGTCCTCTCTCAACATCAACACGTGGCAGGCTAGCTACCCCTACCTTACACAACGGTAAGGCAAGCGTAAGCCATATCGATGGTAGCCGACTCGGCTTCTTGCGACTATAGATGCCGTAGACTAATCGCAAGAAAGGACTCGGTATGCAAACCACGCACATGGCGACCCCGGTACTGGAGGTCGCGCATCTCGAAAAGGTATATGGAGCGCTGGGCAACGTGACCCGCGCGCTCAACGATGTCAGCTTTACCGTCAACCGCGGCGAATTCGTCGGCATCATGGGCGCCTCGGGCTCGGGCAAGTCGACGTTGCTCAACTGCGTGTCGACCATCGATAGCGCCACGAGTGGCACCATCCGCATCAACGGCCAGGACGTGACGCGCATGAAGCAGGCCAAGCTTTCGCTGTTCCGCCGCGAGGAGCTGGGCTTTATCTTCCAGGACTCCAACTTGCTCGATACGCTCACGGCGCGCGAGAACATCGCCCTGCCGCTCACCATCGCCCGCACAAACTCGGCAGAGATCTCGACCCGCGTGCAGGACGTGGCCGCGCGCCTGTCCATTAGCCAGGTGCTCGACAAGTATCCCTACCAGATGTCCGGCGGCCAGCAGCAGCGCGTTGCCGCGGCTCGCGCGCTCGTCACCGACCCCACTATGATCATGGCCGACGAGCCCACCGGCGCCCTCGATTCCAAGAGCGCCCGCCTGCTGCTCGAGAGCCTAGAGGCCCTCAACCGCCGCCTGCGCGCCACGGTGCTCATGGTCACGCACGACAGCTTTGCTGCCAGCTACACGAGCCGTGTGCTGTTTATTCGCGACGGCAAGATCTTCACCGAGCTGCGCCGCGGCGACACCGACCGCCGAGAGTTCTTCGACCGCATTATGGAGGTCGTTGCCATGATGGGCGGTGAGGGCTCCGATGCTCTGTAAACTCGCTTGGGGCAACGTCCGCCGCGCCGGCCGCGACTACCTCGTCTACTTGCTGACGCTCACCCTGGGTGTCACGGTCTTCTATGCCTTCAATACCGTCTCGATGCAGGTCGACATTGCCGGCATCAAGGAGGAGGGACTGTCCGAGCTCATGGGCAGCATGCTCGGTTACCTGACGTACTTTTTGGCCGGCGTCATGGCCTTTTTGATGGTGTATGCCAACAACTTCATCATGAAGCGCCGCAAAAAGGAGTTCGGCCTGTACCAGGTGCTCGGCATGCGCCGCGGGCGCGTCGCCACGATCATGGCGCTCGAGACCGTGATCGTTTCGGTCGGCGCCTTTGTCGCCGGCATTGTGCTGGGCGTGGGGCTCTCCCAGCTCATGACATTCTTTACGGCCTCGCTCTTTAAGACACAGATCGCTAATTTCCACTTCTTTTTCTCGGTGCATGCGTTCAACCTGACCCTTGCCTGCATGCTCGTGATGTTTGTGCTTACGCTACTGCTGAACCTTCGCGCCGTGCGCCGTACCAAGCTCATCGAGCTTATGGGTGCCGAGCGTCGCAACGAGAGCATCAAGACGCGCAACCCCTGGATTGCGATTGCCATCTTTGCCGTGGGCGTGGTGCTTGTGGGTGTGGCCTATTACCGTCTGCTACGTGATGGGTTCCCGCTAACCGCGACGGACAGCAAGCCGCAAGAGGCCATGAACCAGTTTGGCATTACGACCGCTATGGTTACCGTGGGCACCTTTGCCCTGTTCTGGGGACTCTCGGGCATGCTCATCAAGCTGCTGCAGAGCCTGCGCGGCGTGTATTGGCGCGGCCTCAACATGTTTACCGTGCGCCAGCTTGCGGCCAAGGTCAACACGGTGTGCTTTTCGATGGGCGTCATCGCGATGCTCCTGTTTTTGGCCATCACCTCGGTGACGTGCGGTATGTCGATTGCCAATGTGATGAACGAAAACCTGGAGCGCTATAACCCTGTTGACGTGTCACAGACGTATGTCTATTACACGCCCGATACGCTCGACTACTACAAAGAGTACGTCAATCCGTCTGATGAAGCCGATCGCATGGTGCCGGCCGATACAACGGTCGATTTGTACCCCGCATGGCACGGCAGGGACAGTTCGGCGGACAACAACGACGAGACCGGCAAGAAGGTCGATATCGCCGATGTTGCCGGTGAGCATGTGCAGATCGATTCGTATCTGAGTTACCCGTTTGGCAGCTCGAATCCTTCGGTGACCCCAAGTGAGATGTGCAAGATCATGGGCGAAAAGCTTCCCAAGGCGTTCGGGGGTAGCAATGCCGATACGATGGGTCTGTTTGTGACGCCGGCGAGCCAGTACAACAAACTGCGTCAGATGATGGGTGAGGAGCCGGTGCACATCGGTCACGACCAGTATCTGCTCACGTGTGATATGGGCGGCGAGCTGGTCGACCTGTACACCAAGTATATGGCTGGTGGCCATGCCCTTACCTTGGGCGGGCATACGCTCAAGCCCGCAACCGATAAGTCGGACGAAGATACGGCGGCCATCGCCAACTCGGCGATGGGCAGTAATCCGGGTACCGTCGTCGTTGCCGACGAGCTGTTGTCCCAACTTAATCTGCAGCCGTATTCCAGTAGCCTGCTCGTTAACTACAAACAGGGGATGGATACGACCGAGGCAGACGAGAGCATTAAATACACTCCGCTCGACGATCTGCTCGTTGACGGCAAGAAGCCGGGGTCGTGGGGAACCTTCATCACACGCTCCGAGATGTACACGCAAGCAGCGCAAATGAACGGTCTTATTAGCTACCTAGCCATCTACATCGGCTTTGTATTGGTCGTTGCATGCGCGGCGATTCTGTCGATCCAGCAACTCTCCAACGTGGCCGATGGCAGCCGCAGCTATCGTGTGCTGGCACAGATCGGCTGCGACGACCGCCAGATTCGCCATTCGGTGATGGCGCAGCAAGCGGTATTCTTCCTGTTCCCGCTGGCAGTGGGCCTAGCGCACTCCTTTGTGGCACTTAAGGTGATCATCGAGCTGGTGAGCATATTCGGAAATATGAGCATCGGCGGCACCGTGGGCCTCACCTGTGCGATCTTCCTGGCAGCCTATGGTGGCTACTTCCTGGTGACGTACCTCATGAGCGCCGGCATGGTACAAGCTGCCATCGCCACCCGCTACAGCGAGTAACAAGCGGGCAAAACCGTCGCAAAACCAACGCGAACAGCCGCCGCGAACGGGGTCCGGACCCTTTTCGCGGCGGTTTTTTGTCTATCGGATGCCTCTCAGATGCAAGTGAGTAGACTTTTTTGGACTTGTCGAGCACACCGCGCCAAACGCTCAATAAAACCGCAGGTCAGGGCGGTGGTGTTTTGGGGCGTGCTCGGCATCCCGCCAAAAGCCTACTCACTTGGTTTTACTGCTAGAAAACCGCCGCGAGGGAAAGTAGCTCCCTCGCGGCGGTTTTGGCATTTGCCCAGATAAAACCTGCCAAAATAAACCTGTCCCTTTTTGGTAGGTTATCGTTTCCAAAAGTGGAGGATGAGCGTCGTGCGGTTTTGCTGCTCAGTTTTGACCAGGATGTTGTGGATATGGGTCTTGACGGTGCCCACGGCAAGGAAGAGCTCGTCAGCGATCTCTTGGTTCGATTTGCCCAACACAACCAGACGCATGACTTCGGTTTCGCGGTTGGAGAGCTTGTAGGCGTTGCGATAGAAGGGCATCTGCTCTTCGATGTGTCGATCAAGATCGCTGACGTTCTTTTCCTCGGGCGCCTCCTGCATGCGAATCGAAAGCACGTGATAGGCATAGATGATCAGCAGAATCGCAAAGTAGCACGCAAAGATGTTCTCGCTAAAGTTGCGCTCGGACAGGTACAGCTGCAGCCAAGAGGGTGCCAGGCTCATGGGAACAACAAGGATGTTGTAGAAATCCTCGGCAACGATGCACCCGACCAGAATGGCGCCGATAATGAGGTGCTTTCGTTGATTGTTGACGCGCGCCTTAAGCTCGACCTGCGTGCTTTTATGCGCCGTCCAAAAGATATACAGTCCCACAAATACAAGGAATACCTGACGCATCGTGTAGTAGAGCCATTGATGCATGGGGCCGTAGGGGACAGCGACAATGACCAGCAGCTCGCTCAGGAAGAACGTTGCGACGGGAATAACAAACTGCTTTTTTGAATGTTTGTCGAGCAAGTCCATGGCAATGAGCCAGATAAAAGCTTGTGAAGCGGTCGCCACAAGGGTCCGCAACACAGGCATGGTAATTGAGTAATAGTCGCTGGCTGGAAAACTCTGGTTTTGCAACGTGTATTCAAAAAAGAAGATCTCGGTCATCTCGATGGCATAGCAAATAAAAACGCCGCTGCCATAGATAAAGAAGCGTCGACGAGACGAGGCATAGGCGGCAAGCGAAAGCACTGCCGTCACAATACAGATCACGAGTATCGCTAGGGTATAGAAGAACATCAGGGTGTTCATCTGCCACCGTCCCATCTCATTTCATCTATGGCCGAGCCCTGTATACCTTGTGGGATATAGACGTCTCAACCCTTCGTTCCATTGCGGATTAGGCGCCGAGATACAGCATAGCCGTATACCGTTCGCGGTTCTAGATAGTAAACCCCCTGCAAGCTGGCTACCTGCGGGTTTATATTGGTTTAGAGGGGGTGTAACTCCGTGAACGGTCTTTAATCCCGAATAAACTAGGTAAAAATTGCATACGGGTGAATGATGGTCTTGTCAACACGAGGCGTGATGTTCGAGCGCCTCATAGCAATAGTCGGCACGACCGGCGGAAAGGAATCGACATGGCGCTGCCTAAGGATTTCATCGACACCAACGACTTCACCAAAGAGCAGATCCTGGCTATCGAGGATCTTGGCCTGGCAATGAAGAAGGCCATCAAGGTTGACGGTTATTATCCGCACCTGCTCCGCAACCAGAGCCTTGGCATGATCTTCCAGCAGGTTTCCACCCGCACCCGTCTTTCCTTCGAGACCGCTATGACCGACCTCGGCGGCCATGCTCAGTTCTATGGCCCTGGCACCATCCAGCTCGGCGGTCACGAGTCCCTGGGCGACACCGCTCGCGTTATGGGCTCGCTGCTCGACATCATGATGGCTCGCGTTGACCGTCACAAGGACGTCGTCGGCCTCGCCGAGGGCTCCGCTGTGCCCGTCATCAATGGCATGTCCGAGTTCAACCATCCCACGCAGGAGATGGGCGACCTCATGACCATGCTCGAGAACCTCCCCGAGGGCAAGAAGATCGAGGACTGCACCCTGGCCTTCATCGGCGACGCCACCCAGGTCTGCGTCTCCCTCATGTTCATCGCCTCCAAGGTCGGCATGAAGTTTGTCCAGTTTGGACCCAAGGGCCACCAGATCCCCGACGGCGGCCTGCACGTTGGCACCGTTGAGGAGCGCGCCGAGTTCGGCAAGCAGATGATGGCCATCGCCGAGGAGAACTGCAAGGTCTCCGGCGGCTCCGTCGTCATCTCCGACGACATCGAGTGCATCAAGGGCGCCGACTTCATCTACACCGACGTGTGGTATGGCCTGTACGACGAGGAGGTCTCGGGCGAGAACTACATGGACGTGTTCTACCCCAAGTATCAGGTCACCATGGACATGATGAACTTCGCCGGCCCCAACTCCAAGTTCATGCACTGCCTGCCGGCCACTCGCAACGAGGAAGTCGTCGACGAGGTCATGGACGATCCCGAGCGCTCCCTGTGCTGGGTCGAGGCCGAGAACCGCAAGCACTCCATCCGTGCTCTCCTTGCCGCCCTGGGCAAGCGCACCCCGCTCAACGACGAGGGTGTCGAGTACTCCGCCAAGGCTGAGCTCCACGCCGCTCTCGAGGCTCTCGAGCAGCTCTAAGCCTCAAGGCTTCTAAAAGCACGTTTGCGGGCGGCGGATGCTCGTCTCCTGTCGCCCGCTCACCGAGGCCCAAGCAATTGCCTTAATACCTTAGGGCCTCGGATCTGTCCAAGACTGAGCGAAGGAGCTCATCATGAGCGACGGAAAGAAAAAGCTTTCCTTCTTGACGGTCATTTCGACCATCATCTGCGTCGTCTTCGTTTGCGAGGCCGCCGCTCCTGCTGCTGCCATTGGCAACCAGCAGTTCTTCTGGTGGATCTTCCTGATCCTGACCTTCCTGCTTCCCTACGGCATGGTTGTCGCCGAGCTCGGTACCACCTATGACGGCGAGGGCGGCATTTACGACTGGGTACGCGATGGCCTGGGCGACAAATGGGGCGCCCGCATCTCGTACTACTACTGGGTCAACTACCCGCTGTGGATCGCCTCGCTGGCTACCATGTTCCCCGACATTTTGGGCATGGTCTTTGGCGTCGAGTTCAACTTGATCGCCAAGATGGGTATCGATCTTGCCTTTGTGTGGATTGTCTACCTTATGGGTCGCTCCAAGGCGGCCGACTCCGAGTGGGTCCTTAACGGTGGCGCCATCATCAAGGTCGCCGTCGCCGTTATCGTCGGCGCTTTGGGCATTTGGTATGCCATGGAGAACGGTTTTGCGAACGACATGTCCGCTGCCACCTTCCTGCCCGAGCTCACCAACACCAACGCTCTCGGCTACCTGTCGATCATCATCTTTAACTTCATGGGCTTCGAGGTCATCTGCACCATGACCGACGATATGGCCGATCCCGCTCGCGATATCCCCAAGGCCATCATCGTCGGTGGCCTGTCCATTGCCGTCATCTACCTGTTCGCCGGCTTCGGCATCGGCGCCGCCGTGCCGGCCGATTCCATCGATCCCGACTACGGCATGATCGTCGCAGTCCAGACCATGGTGGGCGACTCCATGATCTTTAAGGTCATCTGCATCGCCTTCCTGATCACCCTGTTCGCCAACATGGCCGCTTGGTCCTTCGGCGTCAACTCCGTTGCTCGCTACGCTGCCGAGCACGGCAACATGCCCAAGGTCTTCGCCTCGATGATTTCGGATGACGACATGCCCAACGGCGCCAACCTGGTCAACGCCATCGTTGCCTCCCTGGTGCTGTGCCTGCAGCTCGTGCCCATCGACGCCATCTCCAACGGTGTCTTCTGGATGCTCTTCGGCACCTCCGTCGTCTTCCTGCTGCTGACCTACATCCCGATGTTCCCGGCGTTCCTCAACCTTCGCAAGAACGACCCCAACCGCGAGCGTATCTTCACGTTCCCGTTTAAGGGCGCCATGATGAAGGTCATGCTGGCCATCCCTTGCATCGAACTGATCCTGGCCATCGTTGCAACGCTGGTGCCGCTCTCCGCCGCCGAGATTGGCGACAAGCTCCCGATGATCGTTATCTTCATCGTGCTTCTGCTCATCGGCGAGGTTGTCCGCGTCGTCAGCGCCAAGGGCCGCGAGACCGAGTACAAGGGCCTCACTCCCGAGCTGGCAGCTCAGCGTCTCGCTGAGGAGGCCGCCGAGGCCGAGGAGAACTAGAGCACCCGGTTCTGGGGCTCCAACCCTCCTCGCGTACCAACGTGCGCTTCGTCGGGCTTGTCGCTCCCGACTCCGGGCACTCTAGCCTCTTCGGAGACGTGCCCAAGCGACAGGTTTGCTAACCATTCCCCGGGGTGGGTGTGAGCGATAGCTCCGGTAACCACCGCCCACCCCAATCTCTCTTCCGTATCCTTCGTGCGTTTTGTCTCCGCGCACTTGGTTACGTCGTCGCTTGCCGGTGCGACTCCGTGAAAACCGGCGCCGGGCGCCCCGACCTTTGCCGGGGAACGGGCGCCTACCATCTCTTGGTTTTAGGCTGCGGGTAACCCGCCCGCAGCAAGCGATCGTTCGATTTGGAGGAAATCTTATGCGTACGATCACCGAGTCCGAGTCCACCCCCAAGGCCGACGGCTTCTTTATGCCCGCTGAGTTCGCCCCGCAGGATCGCGTGTGGATGGGTTGGCCCCACCGCACCGACACCTGGGCCCACGGCGCCAAGCCGGCTCAGAAGCAGTATGCCGCCATCGCCCGCGCCATCTCCGAGTTCACCCCGGTCTATATGTGCGCCAACCAGGTCGACTACGCCAACTGCAAGGCCGTCTTCGAGAACGACGAGAACGTCACCGTCATCGAGATGACCACCGACGACGCCTGGTTCCGCGACACCGCCGCCACCTACGTCATCAACGGCAAGGGCGAGAAGCGCGCCAACCACTGGCACTTCAACGCCTACGGCGGCCTCGTCGACGGCCTGTACTTCCCGTGGGACAAGGACGAGCAGATCGCCCTCAAGATGGCTGAGCTCTCCGGCTGCCGCCGCTACCGTCCCGACGACATGATCCTCGAGGGCGGCTCCATCACCGTCGACGGCGAGGGCACCCTTGTCGTGACCGACCAGTGCCTGCTTTCCCCGGGCCGCACCTGCTCTGCGGTGCTCGAGGAGGAAGAGGATCCCGAGTCCATCTGGCCCAAGTTCAAGAAGAAGTTTGAGCCCTGGAGCGAGGAGCTTCGCGCCTACATGGACGAGCACCTCAAGGATTACCTGGGTGTCGAGAAGGTCATCTGGGTCAAGGAGGGCATCGACCCCGAGGAGACCAACGGCCACATCGACGACGTCGCCACGTTCATCGCCCCGGGCGTCATGGCCTGCATCTGGACCGACGATCCCGAGTATCCGTTCTACGAGCAGTGCCACGCTGCCTACGAGACCCTCTCCAACGCCGTTGACGCCAAGGGCCGCAAGATGAAGGTCTACAAGCTCTGCATGCCCGTGAACCCGCTGTTCATGGACCAGGCTTCCTGCGACACCATCGACGCCGACGAGAACGCCGAGCCGCGCGTCCCCGACGAGCCGCTGATCGCCTCTTACATGAACTACCTGGTCACCAACCACGGCGTTATCGTCCCGCAGTACGGCGACGAGAACGACCAGCTGGCCGTTGACACGCTCCAGAAGATCTACGACGAGGTCTGGGGCGAGGGCGTCTACAAGTGCGTCGGCGTCCAGTCCGAGCAGGTCGTCTTCGGCGGCGGCAATATCCACTGCATTACCCAGCAGGAGCCCTCGGCGTAACTCAGGCACGCCACCTTGGCGTTCACTCGTCGCTTACGTAGCGTCAGTACGCTACGCTCCTCGTTCGCGCCAATCTGGCGCACCTGAGCACGCCGAGTAAACGTCTGACTTTCCGAGCCGTGATGCTTCGGGAACCCAGCCGATCAATCGGACGGTCGGTGAATCGGACCATCTCGGGGCATTGATGGTCGGTTTATTCGATGTCTTGGTCGGCTGGGTTTTTCTTTGGGCACTCCGTTGCCTCCACTTCGGAGTGCCCGCCTCTTTGATTGAGTACGCGTCTGATCTGGGATTTATTGCGGGTTAGGCCAATTGTTCGCTTGAATTTCCCAGGTCAGACGCGTATTCAATTGCCGAAAGTTATCGGTCGTGAACGCGGCCGTTTTGATCGGAGTATCTATGTACCAGCGTATCGTTATCTACACGCGCCTGTTCCGCGAGCGTTGGTCCAACAAATGCATCCTCTCCTCTCTCTGGGATGGCACCTGCACCGGTGACGCGGCCTGCAACCCTACCTTGGGCTGCGCCTTCGGTACAGATGCCATCCTTTTTGCTGTAGGGGGCGCGCGCCATGGCAGGTAAAAAGTTCTCCCTGATCGAGGTCATCCTTTCGGTTATCTGCGTCGTGTTTACCATCGAGGCGGCGGCTCCGGCATCTGCCATGGGTAACGTACAGTTCTTCTGGTGGATTTTCCTTATCATTACGTTTTTGCTTCCCTATGGTCTGGTGGTGGCCGAGCTGGGTACGGCGTTTGATTCCGAGGGCGGCCTGTACGATTGGGTTCGCTTGGGCCTGGGCGACCGTTGGGGCGCCCGTTGCTCTTGGTGCTACTGGGTTAACTTTCCGCTGTGGGTGGCAAGTATCGCCTGCATGTTCCCCAGTGTCATTAATGCGGTGTGGGGTATCGAGTTTTCACTCGGGATCCGAATTGCCATCGAGATTGCCTTTGTGTGGGGCGTCACGGTCATGGCAATGCAGCCGGTGGCGGAGGCCGATTGGGTTATGGACGGCGGCGCCGTCATCAAGGTGCTCATTACCGCTGCGGTGGGAATCGTCGGCATTTGGTTTGCCTGCAATAACGGCTTTGCCAACGACATGTCGTTTAAGACCTTCATTCCAGATCTGGGCGACACCAATTCGTTGACGTACCTATCGATTATCCTGTTCAACTTTATGGGCTTCGAAGTGGTCGCGACCTTTGCCAGCACGATGAAGAACCCGTCGCGTGATATCCCCAAGGCGGTTATTGCCGGTGGCGTGGCCATTGCGGCGATCTACATCATCTGTGGCATTGGCATTGGAGCCGCGGTTCCCACCGAGCAGCTTTCACTCGATTCGGGCATTGTGGACGCAGTCGCCGCTATGGTGGGGCGCACCCACCCGCTGACGATGGTCGTGGGCGTGGCCTTTTTGGTGACGCTGTTCGCCAATATGATCTGCTGGAGCTTTGGCGTCAACAACGTAGCGAGCTATGCCGCACGTCACGGCAACATGCCGCGCCCCTTTGCGCTGGTGTCCAAAAAGACCGGCATGCCCAACGGCTCGGCGCTCATTAACGGCTGTTTTGCCAGTCTGGTGCTGCTGCTCCAGATTCCGCTGGGCGAGGGTTCCGACGTTTTTTGGGTATTCTTTTCGATGAACGTCGTCTTTCTGCTCATGAGCTATATCCCGATGTTCCCAGCGTTTTGGCGCCTGCGCAAATATGACGATCGCCCGCGCGTGTTCCGTGCACCCTTCGAGGGCAAGGTGCTTGCGGTGGCACTTGCGATTCCCGTGGTGGAGCTTGTGCTTTCGATTGTCGCTACGATTGTGCCGCTCAACGGCTCGCCCGCCGAAATGGCAAAGTTGCCCATTCTCATGGGTGTGGTGATCGTCGTGTTGCTGGGCGAGGTTTCGCGCCTCATATCGCGCCGCGGCCGCAGCGTCGACAATCCCGGCGTTGGTGCAAGGGAATCAGGTTTCTTTGCACCAAAACAGTAGCGCCGCGAGTTGCGCAGCGCTTGCTGTGTCTTGGATTACTGCTCGCAGTGCTCGGGATCAGAAGCGAGCTTAGGCGCAAAGTAGGGAACGTGGCCCAGGTACGGACAGCCGTCCGGGCGCTCGTCGACAACGCAGGGGATATCGTCGTAGGTGAGTGAGTCGCTCAGGCGGGCGATGGCCTTAGCGGCAGGAGCGACGAGCATCTTGAGAGGTGCGATAGGCGCCATGGCATCTCCTTTCTTGCATGCGACCCGTGTTTTGGCGCGAATGTATACGCCGCCAGTCTAGCATCCCGCCGCGGAGAGCTCCAAACCACCACAAAGGGGACAGGCACCTTTGTGGTGGTCCTTGATTATCAACTTTATCCGAACACCTCCCACATTCATCCGTACATGTGCGG
>CAJMPX010000033.1:0-22065 GCA_905215365.1 uncultured bacterium
GGGGCGTTCGGTTAACTGCGGGAGCGTGCCGTCAGCTCAATGTGTTCGGTTGAGACCGGAAATCAACCCCTTGATTGGCAACTTCATCCGCGTAATCCGCACCCCCGACTGATTCTGAGTTGCGGTGAAATAGTTCCTGCTGGAGCCAGCTGGGCCGTAAAACAGGAACTATTTCACCGCAAGTTATGGGGAGACTGGGCGTGCGGACGGCCCTGGTGAGCTAGAGGTTGTAGGTGACCACCTGGGACTCGGCGGGGTTGGAGGGATCGGACTGCTCCACGCGGACGAACTTGACCGTCACCGTCTTAAAGCCCGCCTTGTGCAGAACATCCGAATAGACGCGCGCCTGCATTTAAAGAAACAACGGCGGTAATTGCTATCGCGATTGCGCCAATAACACCGAGCGCTATCTGAATGGGATATAACCCCAACACATATCCAAATATGGAGAAAAACATTGCAGAAAAGAGAGCCCTTACCAGAGACGCGACGGAAAGGATCGTCGCGCGGAGATCGTCCGCTATCGCGTCTTGGATTAAGTTTTCCGAAGTGATGTACACCACTTCTGGGAGAAAACAAAGCACCATGCTAAGGCCAAACAAACACAGCGGATTTGAAGCGAACCACGGAAGAATCATGAAAAGACCGGCCTCGATTAGCATCGAGCCGAGCATGGTATTTCTTTTCCCGAAACGCGATGAGAAGAAATCTGCTGCAATGTAGGCCGTCGCATTTACTGCATAGGATGCACCGAAAAAGATTCCTATTATGGAGACGGGAGCATCAAATGCGTCGAATACCAACTGATTCAAGTTGTAATAACTCCCATAGAATCCATCGAGCATGCTTGTGCCGATTAGAAGAAGCAACACCGCAAAAGCGGATTCTCCAATGCTCCAGGTTTCGCGTCTGAAGATCTTGGCTACGTCAAACCTTTCCTCCCCAGAGTTTTTGGAATGGGTCGTTTCCATCCTCTCAATGGGATACAGAAGGAAAAGCTGCAGGAGATAGAAAACGGAAACGCATACGTAGAGGGCACTCCAAGATACTTGGGCAATGAATGATCCAAGTACGATTGCCACTCCCGTCGCGATTGATTGCGCGGCAAGCAGCCGAGCGTTGATGGTGAGGAAGCGCTCTCCTTGACCGGCATTTCGGGCAATTTCATATAAAAGTGCTTGTTCGGATCCCGATTGAAGGGAGTAGGCGAGTGCCTCGACAAGGGAAAGCGCGACGAGAAAGGGGCCTGAGAGCAACAGCATGCCAGCCGTATGGAAGAAAAGAAGCAGAACGCCCACTTGAATCGAGAACTTCTTTCCAAAGAAATCGCCTACCAGCCCTGTTGGCAGCTCGAGGACGACCGTTGCAATGTTGTACAGGGCTTGATAAAGCGCGATTTCCGTGACAGACATTCCTTTATCCGCAAGGAAAAGTAGAAACACTCCCCGATTTAAAACAAATCCCGCGAGAACGAAAAAGGCGGAATAGATGCGCAGTTGCGTAGCGGCATTCTTATTCATTTGGCACTTCCAACAACATTTTTTGTCGGGCTGTTCGCTACTGACTCGAAGCCTGAAGTGTTCACGGTTTCCGATGAAGAGTCACCTTACCTTTTGCGGTATGGGCGCTTCTCGTACTTATAGCCGTTGAGCTTGTTGCGGCTGGGACGCTTGCCCGTGGCGTTCTCGATATCCTGCATGATGGACCCCGCCAGAGCGTCAAAAAGCTCCTCCGGCGTCACCTTAAGCGTTTTGGCGAGCTGCATGATGGCTCCTTATTCGTTTGAACCGTTCGAGCCATTGTACCGCCCCAGGCTCTCCCATGCGTTGCGGTGAAATGCGGACTGTTTGGCGGCTTTTTTGGCCAAAACAGTCCGTATTCCACCGCAGGTTGTTGAGGGTTAGAGGTTGTAGGTGACCACCTGGGGCTCGCAGGGGTTGGCGGGATCGGCCTGCTCCACGCGGACGAACTTGACGGTCACGGCCTCAAAGCCCGCCTTGTGCAGAACATCAGCGTAAACGCGCGCCTGCAGGGCGTGCTTCTCCTGCAGCTGTTCCGGCGTCTCGTCCGGTGTGCCGCCCGTCTTGTAGTCGATGACCAGCGCGCGTGACGAATCCGCCGGGTTCGTCGTCAAAGCGTCGATGGCGCCCCCGGCATATGCACCGTAGCGAGCGATGTCCTCGTCCTCGCAGCCCAGCGAAAAGAACGGCACCTCGGCGCGAACGCACGGCCAGGCAAGCAGCTCGGCACGGACCGCCGACTTGAGCCAGCGGTCCAGGGCAACGTCGAAGCGCTCGCGCTGCTCCGGCGTCAGGCGCCACAGACGCGCCAGCGCATCGGCACGCGCGGCGGGCAGCTCATCGGCACCCATCTCGATCAGCCACTGGCAGGCGGCATGGAACGCCGAGCCCAGCGCCATGGGGTTGCCGGCGGGCTCAACGGCGGCCGCGCCTGCATCGGCCATCTCCGAGCCATCCGACTCCGCATCATCGCCGGCCTCGTCCATGGGCACGTGTGCCTCGGCGGCACGGTCCTCGGACTCGGCATGCAGCGCCGCGGCAATTGACGAGTAGCTGTACGAATCGCGCGCCGGATACGGACAGGTGCCCATGCGCACGCCCACCGCCTGGGGATACACGAGCTCAAACGCATCGGGCTCGGGGTCGGCAGGACCGGGAACAGCGGCGCGGGCATCCGCACCGGCACCCTCCGGCTCCGCATCGCCGCGGACAAGCCTGCCCTCGACATCCAGCGAAGCGTTGGCCTCAAACGCCTGCTCGCCAAAGGTAAAGTCCGCGAGCGAAATGAGCTCGTAGTCGCCCGGCTGGGAGTTGTCGAACACTAGGCGGTCGGCATCGAGCTGTGGCATGTCCAGAGCGTCGGTAGGCAGAATACGACGCAGCACGTCGTAGGTCAGATCGGTCTCGACGTCGAAGGTCGGCGCACACAGCTTACCGCGGCTCACGCCGACATCCATCGCCAGAATGACCAGCTCGCGCGCTCGCGTCATGGCGACATAGAGCAAGCGAGCCCGCTCCTCGAGCGAAAGCTGCAGGTCGTCGTTGCGCAGGCGGGCAAATGCCTCGGCGGGAGAACCCGTCGCGCAGACATCCTCCATGAGCTCTGGCGGCAACCATAGCGACGTGCCCTTACCCTTAAACGCATGCTCAAACTGCTTTTTGACGTCATCGCCCTTTACGAACGTGCCGTCCGCGAGTTTAACGCCGTCGAAGCGTGCCGGCAGCGCCACGACCTGCGCTCCGCCCTCGACACGCCCCATCTGAGCCGCACCCGAGGACTTACGCACGCCAAAGCACTCCGCAACCGCTACGACCGGATACTCCAGACCCTTGGACGCATGCACGGTCATGATGCGCACCGCGCCGTCGCCCTCCTCGTTGAGCGCGCCCGGGGCCTCCTTGCCCGCCAAGAAGCGGTCGAAGGCGAGCGCGATGGAGCGCGGAGAATTGCCGAGCTCGACCTCTGCCTCGGCCACGGCGTCGAGCGCCTTGAGCACGTTGGCGGCGATGGCCTTGCCCTCGGGACCACGCTGCGCCAGACGCACGAACCAGCCGGAGGCATTGACCACGTCGCGCGCGATGGCGGCGAACGAATCGCGTCCCACGCGACGAAGCGCGTAGCGCAGCACCTCGCGGGCACGCGTCACGAGCGGCAAGTCTTGCAAACCCGGCACGTCGAAATCACTCATGATGCCCACGTCGATATTCCGGCGCGAGGTCTCCCCCGTCTCGCTATCGAGCTTGGTCGCCAGCGCCAGGAACTCCTGGGCGCCGAGCGCAAACATCGGCGAGGCGAGCAGTGGCATAAGGCCCTGCGCCGTATCGGCCGGATTGGCGAGTGCGCAGACCAGGGCACGCACCGTCTGCACCTCGGCTGCCTGGGCAAAGACCGAGCCGCCTGCGATCACGCAGTCGAGCCCCTGGTCGCGGAAGGCCTGCGCATAGACATCGGCGTTGGTCATGCGGCCCAGCAGCAGGACCATGCTGCCCTGGGGCTGGGCCGCTTTAACGAGTGCTTGAAATCGCTCCGCAATCGCACGAGCTTTCGCCTGCGTTCGCTCCTGGGTGCTGCCGCCGGCAACGAGCAGCGCCTGGCGGCGCGATGCCTTCGCCTTGAGCTTGTCCTCGCGTTCGTCGCTCGGTTCAAGATCCAAGAACCCCTGCATCAAACCACCGGTGTCGCCGTCAAAGACGCGCGCCACATAGCGCAGCACCTCATCGTGGCTGCGGAAGTTGCGTACAAGCTTGACGAGCTCGCCGGCGGGGGCATCGGACGTGGCGACCGTCTCGGACGCCGTCGTCGAGCCCACCTTGAGCTCCTGGCGACGGAACACCTCGACCTCGGCACCACGGAAGCGGTAGATCGACTGCTGCGCATCGCCTACGGTGCACAGTGCGCGCTCCCCCACACCCGTCAGGTAACGGATCAAATCGACCTGCATCTGGTCGGTATCCTGGAACTCATCGATCATGACCATCTTAAAGCGACCCTCATAGGCCGCTCGGATGGCGGGATAATCGCGCAGCGCCTCGTACGCCATGCGCAGCAGGTCGTTGTTATCAAGCGCGGACTGGTCAGCCTTGAGCGCGCGGTATTCCGCCTCCACAGCACGAGCAAGCCCCACCAGCGCATCGAGCGCCGGACCGCCGCAGGCAAGCACGATATTGATAAATGCATCGGCGGCCTCGGCCTTGAGCAGCTCCACCTGCTCCTTAGGAAACGCCTTGCTCGCCCGAGGCATGCTGCACGACATCATGAGTCGCGCCGCATCCTCCATGGTTTTGCCGCTCGCCTCAAACGCGTCGATGGCATCGAGTGCCACCTGCGCTTTCTCGGTCGCGGCCTTGCTCGCACCCAACGCCGCGCGATAGGCGTCGGCAAGCGCAGAGGTGTCGGCCTGGCCGCGCGCCACGCACACATCGTCCATGCCGCCCGGCAGCTGGCTCGATAGCTCCAGCAGGTCGCGCACCAGACCTTTGATGGTGGTACCGGCGCCAAACGGCCCGCCCTCGCCCGCCATGGGATACCAAGCGTAGAGGGCCTTAAGCGAGGCGGCGAGCTCAGGCGCGGCATCGGGCGCCGTCGCGCGCCCCAGCACATGCTCGACAGCCTGATCCATAAGCTCATCGGTATCGGTGAGCACCGTGAATTCGGGATCGATGCCCAGCTCCAGCGCGTGCGCGCGCAGGATACGCGAGCACATACCGTGAATGGTCGAAATCCAAGCGTCGTCGACGGTCAGGGCCTCTTCGTCCATACCCTCTTCGATAAGCGCGCGACGCACGCGGTCGCGAATCTCGGCCGCGGCATCTTTGGTAAAGGTAATGGCGAGCACCTGATCCAGATGCTCGACAAACGGACCGGATTCGGGCGAGAGCGCGTAGACGATGCGGCGCGTAAGGGTAAAGGTCTTACCCGAACCGGCGCCCGCCGAGACAAACAGCGGACGGTCGAGCGTTTTGACGATCTGCAGCTGTTGCGGCATCAAAGTCGAAAGATCCATGGTCTACACGTCCCTCCTTACAAACGTTCCTTCGTGGTTATACGAGCAGCGCGCATGCGCGGCCTGAGCCGACGTCGGGTCGACGGCGGCAACGTTGCCTGCCTCGAGCTCGCGTAGGCGCTCGGCGATGCCGGTCTCCACGCGATCGAGTAGCGCATCGAAGTCCATGCTGCCACCCTCGCCGGGGAAACCTTTCTTAAGGCCCGGGATGCGACCGTCGCCGCGCTCTTCCTCGAGCAGCTCGGTGCTCGCGGCGCCGCGCAACGCCGGCTTGCCGCCCTTGGTCGAAAAGTAGAGCGCCGCGCGGGTGTCCAAATCCAGCGCCCGACGCATGGCCTGGGCGTAGATGAGCGTCTGGGTATGTGGCGGCAACCAGCGCGGGTCGTCGATGGGCGCCGTGCCCGATTCCTCGTCGCGCACCGTGGGGTCGGCGAGCTTAAACTCCTCGACACCCGAACGATGCTTGTAGTCGATTACCACGGCGCGATTCTCGGCATCCACGTCAACGCGGTCGATGCGCCCACCGAGTGGCCAACCGGCATACTCAACTTTAAGATCGTTAAAGGCAAACTCCAGGTAGCGCGGAGCAAAAGGAGTCAGCGCCTCGGCTTCATAGGCAAGCACACCCTCCAGCTGCGGCAAAATCTCGGCCACCTGGCGCTCCTCCACCGGAGAGAGCGGCACCAGCGGGCCCTCGGTACCGCGCTTGCCGGCGTGCTCGGCCAGGGTCTCGGCAAAGACCTCGTGCAGCAGCTCCTTGGCGCGCGGCAGGTTCATGGGCGTCACGCGCTCCATGCCCTCCTGCGGAAGACGCGCATGCAAGTGCTCCAGCACGTCATGGACAAAGTTGCCTTTCTCCATGTTGCCAAAGCCCGCATCGATGAACTGAGGTTTGACGCGATACGAGACGAACCAGCATAACGGGCAGGTGGAATAGGCCTCGATCTGCGAGGCGGACGTCAGGCGCGGCACGAGTGGCGCGTCCTCGCCCTCGCCATCGCGACGACGCAGGACCAAATACGGCACGGCCTCGGCACTCAGATGCTGAGGGGCTTCACAGGTCACGCGCTCGCACTTGAGACCTTCGCCTGCCGCGGGATCGAAGTCCCTTACGATATCACCCTCACCCACGCACTTCGCCTTGTCGGCGCCAGCGGCCTTAGCGTCACCAGTGGCCTTAGCGTCGTCAGCGGCCTTGGCGTCAGCAGCCTTGGCGTGCGCACGCAACTCAGTCCACACGGCCGCCGGATAGCACTCGCGCGCCTGACGATCGTGGGTCACACGGGCGAGCGCAACCGGACCGCGTGCCGCTTGCATCGCGCGGCCAAAGCGTGCGCGCAGCAAGGCCGCAGGCTCAAGCGTCACGCCCTCGCGACCAAGGCTCGCCGTCAGCGTGGCCAGTGGCCCCTCCTCGTGCGAGAGCGGATAGCTGTCCAGATCGACATCGGCAAACAGCACGGCATCGTAGCTGCCGGGGCGCAGAACCGCCGCATCGGTAAGCGAAGCAAAACGAACCTGAGCACGTGGCGCACGGTCGACCTCGTAGGTCTCGTAATCGTAGGCGGCGCTACGCTTGTCCACCTTGGTGCGAATGCCATCGAGCACGGGCACGGTCGCAGCCTGCGACACGTCGAGCGTACGAGCATCGTTCATAAGGATGTCGATGGCATGGCGCAGCAGAGCCGTCTCTGCCTGGCGACGGGCCTGACCGTCAAGGCCGCCTAGAGCGCGATCGGGCAGCGCCTCGGCAACGGCGAGCATGGCCTTGAGCGCCGTCACGGGTTTGTCGCGCCACAGCGCCTGAAACACGTCCGAGACCACGCATGGCACGTTCTTAAACCAGTTTTCTTCGCTGGCAGCCTTGCGGGCGCCCCTCACCTGGCCCTGCACGCTCTGCAGCAGGCTCTTGACGCCCGCAGTGGTCTTGCTGCGCGACAGGCGCATGTTCTTATCGAAGGTTCGCGCGCTGGCGGCATCGGCGCCCGAAAGCGGACTGTAGATCCAGTCGGTAAGCTCCGGCGCGGGCCACCACTCTGTCTTAGAAGCTGCCCCTTCGTCGGCAACCTTCATACGCTCGATCAGGTTGGCGAGCGCCGTGAACTGCCTGCCCGCAATGGATTGGGAAAACGCCGTGAACTCAGTCGTCTCGGCCGCAATGTGACGCGCCGCCAAACGGGCAGCGAGTTCGCCGAACAGCTGGGGTGCCCGGGCGGAAACCACGAGCACGCGCGTGGGGTCGGAGTTTGTCGCGGCGCCGTCGCGCGACACGGACTCATCACATGCCGCGACCAGGTTCTCAAGAGCATCCACATAAGCGCGGGCGCGGGCGTGAGGGCCGGCAACCTCTACAAAGGTAGGCTGAGCGGCGGACTTGGAGGCAATCTGGGGCGCGGCGGCACCCTCCCCCAGCGGCGCGGCCTCAAACAGCACACCGCGGGCATCAAAGGCGGCAGCCAGGTCCTCGCGCATCGCCGCCTGCTCGCGGGCAAGCAGCACGACGACCTCTCCCCCATTGTTCGCCACGGCAGACAGTAACTCGAGCAGGCCGTGCGTAAACGACGTGATACCGCGCACGCAAACGGCGCGGGCGCACCCCGGCAGGTTGTCGGCCAAAGCGCCGGCCATAATGTCAGCCGCCTCGCAGGGCTCGACCATATCTCGACGGTCCAAACCGCGCGCATAGGCGCACAAAAGTTCAAACACGCGAGCCTCGGCGTCGCTCTTGGGATCGGGCTGGCAAACGTCGCCGCAGCGGCGCTCGGCCGTCGTCCCCGCCACACCCGGCAGCACATCGCGGGCCATGCGCGCGAGCATGCGCACCGTGCCCTGACTGCACGAAAGCGGCTGCAGGTCGGCATCGTCGCGGCGGGCAATCATATCCGAAAACAACATCTGGCGCTGCAGGTTGTCCACAAAGCTGCGGCCATCGCCCAAAAGCTCCCACAACGAACGGAGCCACGACGAAGGGGTCTTGTAGTCAACACCCAGGGAAGCGCCGGACGCAGCGGCATCGTGACGGCACAGATCGAGCTCGGCAAACGTAGGCACCAGCAAAACGGCACGCCCGTGGCGGGCAACCAGGTCGGCGAGCAGCGCCGCCTCGGCATCGCTCAAATCCGCGCCGGCGTTGGTGGTATAGATTCGAACAGGCATGGTCCTCCACTCAAACCGTTCGCAATAATCAATACTTCCATCCTACCCGCCCACGCGGACAGATTTGCCCCACGCCAACAGATTTGATCCCTTGGGGACGGAGGAAAACGGATCACCGAAGGGGTCAGTCTAACCCGGTGATCCGTTTTCCTCCGTCCCCAAGGGATCAAAAAACCGCCCCCGGAGGAGCGGTTTTGCACAATTCGTTTTTGGCGCGGCCTACTCGCCATCCTCCAGCTTAATGAGGATTTTGCGGTAGCCACCGTACTCGCCGTTGAGCGCCTTGGACACACGGCTCACCGTGGTGGACGAAGCGCCGGTACGCGCCTGAACCTCGACATAGGGCTCGCCCTCGTCCAGATAACGCGCGACCTGCAGACGCTGCGATAGATCGCAAATCTCGCGCGGCGTGCAGATATCGGTCAAAAACGCTTGGATATCTCTCTCGTCGTCCAAAAGGCTAAATGCGTGGACCAGCTGCTTGACATCAGGCTTGTCAAACATGTTCTCGATATTCATCGATCACCGCCAAACCCGCCAAAAGGCATCGAAGTTGATACTGACATCGGGCATCGTTCGCCCGTTCTATGCAATAGGGCAACGCCTGTGGCTTTTGCCCGTAGCAGTTTAGCACACCACCAAACTAAAGCGACAAAACTCTCTGCCAGCGGCGCGTTTTCTAGGACGAACGCCGTTTTGAAACCGAATGCGCACGCAAGCTCCACGAATATCTGAGACAATGGGCGCCCAAACAGAGCCGTGCCCGAGCATCTGTCCGAGTTGCAAAGGCATGTGCCCCTCACGCCCCCTCACCACGCCATGCGCAAGAAAGGATTCCCACCATGCGCTTTTTGCTCAACTGGCTTTTGACCTCAATCGCCATCGCGATCGCAACGTTTCTCGTCCCCGGCATTCAGCCCTTCGGCATGGCCGACGCCTGGGTCTGCTTTGCCTTCGTGGGACTGTTCCTCAACATCGTCGACTCGCTCGTTAAGCCGTTCCTGACGGTCATCTCGCTGCCACTCACTATTATCACGCTTGGTATTTTTCAGCTTGTGGTCAACAGCTTTATGCTCGAGCTGGCCAGCTACCTGTCGGTCAATCTGCTGGGCGCGGGTATCTCCATCGCCAGCTTTGGATCGGCGTTTATGGGCAGCATCCTGGTATCCATCATGCGCAGCATTCTCGACAGCATCGCCAGGAACTAAAGCGACCGGATACGGGCCGCCACAACACGCCAAAACGAAGGCCGTCCATCGCAACGATGGGCGGCCTTGTCATTTGCCAAGCCTCAGAGGGCAGGAAAATCTACCATTTCTGCCCCGTCCCCCAATAGCAGGTGGGGCTAGATGACGTAGTCGTAGCCCTCGTTGGGGGCAACGAGCGTATCGAGTGTCACGCCGTCGAGGTAGTCGTTGATGAGCTTGTCCAGGTTCTTCCAAACATCGAGTGTGGGACACTCATCAGATCGCGAGCAACCTTTGCAGTCGCCGTCCAGGCATGCGACCGGTGCTAGGCTACCCTCGGTCAGGCGCAGGATCTCGCCCACCGTGTACTGCTCGGGCGGGCGCGTGAGCACGTAGCCGCCGCCCTTGCCGCGCATGCCCGAGAGCATATTGGCGCGGACGAGCGTGGCCAAAATGTTCTCCAGATACTTCTCCGAAATCCCCTGACGCGCGGCGATCTCTTTGAGGGGAATACGGCCTGCCGCCTGATGCTCGGCCAAGTCGACCATAACGCGCAGGGCATATCTGCCCTTTGTGGAAACCAACATATATATTGCTGCCTTTCGGTCTTTTAATTCGTAGAAATTCTAGCCGAAATATTGGTTTTGAAAATACCTATTCCCGTCAAGATGGTTAATCGACTCGTAATAATCTTCTATTTCCTATTGCATTACTAGGCTTTAGTGCCTACTATGCTTGCCAACAGCAAAATGAACAACCCATAAGGTTTGTGGGTTTCGCTGCTACCCACGCCGTAAAACCACACGGTATCCAGTCATTTGAACACTTTGGAGGTTCACCATGAGCAATGTTTACACGTCCATTGATCAGCTTATCGGCCACACCCCGCTCCTGGAGCTCACCCACTTTGAGGCAGACGAGGACCTCAAGGCGCGCGTGCTCGTCAAGCTGGAATACTTCAACCCCGCCGGCTCCGTCAAAGACCGCGTCGCCAAGAACATGATCGACGAGGCCGAGAAGGCCGGCAAGCTCGTGCGCGGCGGCGACTACACCATCATCGAGCCCACGAGCGGCAACACCGGCGTCGGCATCGCCTCGGTGGCGGCCGCCCGCGGCTACAAGGTGATCATCACCATGCCCGAGACCATGTCCGTCGAGCGCCGCAAGCTTATGCAGGCATATGGCGCACAGCTCGTGCTCACCGACGGCTCCAAGGGCATGAAGGGCGCCATCGCCAAGGCCGAGGAGCTGCAGAAGGAGACGCCCAACAGCATTATCGCCGGCCAGTTCGTGAACCCCGCCAACCCCGCCATCCACAAGGCCACGACCGGCCCCGAGATCTGGGATGACACCGACGGCAAGGTCGACATCTTCGTCGCCGGCGTTGGCACCGGCGGCACCGTGACCGGTGTGGGCGAGTTCCTCAAGGAGCAGAACCCCGAGATTCAGGTCGTCGCCGTCGAGCCTGCCACCTCCCCGGTGCTCTCCAAGGGCCAGGCCGGCCCGCACAAGATCCAGGGTATCGGTGCCGGCTTTGTGCCCGATGTCCTCGACACCCAGATCTATGACGAGATCATCCCCGTCGAGAACGACGACGCCTTTGCCACCGGCCGCGCCGTGGGCCACAAGGAGGGCGTGCTCGTGGGCATTTCGTCCGGCGCCGCCGTGTGGGCCGCACTGCAGCTGGCCAAGCGCCCCGAGAACGAAGGCAAGACCATCGTGGCGCTGCTCGCCGACACCGGTGAGCGTTACCTGTCCACGGCGCTCTTCCAGGACTAAGGTCTGCCGCCCATAGGTTGAGCCCAGGACGAACCGGTCTCCTCTCTCCCGGCAGTCTGAGCCCATCCCATCAGGGTGTCCCACGAGACGTCCGAACTTGCTACAATGTCTGCGGCGCGGAACCAGCCTCCCGCGCCGCTTTTCTTTTTTGGCCACATGCCACCAAGGAGAACCTCCCCATGCACAACAAGCGCGTGCTCGTCGCCATGAGCGGCGGCGTCGATTCCAGCGTGACCGCGTATCTGCTCAAAAGTCAGGGTTACGAATGTGTCGGTGCCACCATGCGCCTCACCTGCCCCGCACCCGATCCCGTCACGGGCATGAGCAAAGTCGATCGCGACATCGCTGACGCGAAGGCCGTCGCCGGGCGCCTGGGAATACCCCACCACGTGCTCGACTTGCAGCAAACCTTCGACCGTAACGTGATCGAGCGCTTTGTGAACGCCTACCAGGAGGGGCTGACGCCCAATCCGTGCATTATCTGCAACCGCCACATTAAGTTTGGCGCGCTGCTCGATGCAGCGCTCGATATGGGCTGCGACTACATCGCCACAGGCCACTACGCAAAGACGAGCAAGGCGTCCGACGGAACCTGGCAGCTGCACCGCGGCGAGGACCCTAAAAAGGACCAGAGCTACTTTTTGTATTCGCTCACGCAAGAGCGTCTGGCACGCACAATCTTTCCGCTGGCCGGGCTGGACAAAGAGCTCGACGTGCGCCGCATTGCCGCCGAGCAGGGCTTCATCAACGCCAAGAAGGCCGAAAGCGAGGATATCTGCTTTATCGCGGACGGCAACTACGCGGGCTATATCGAGCGCCGCTGCGGACATGCCGCTGCACCGGGCGACATTGTGTGGCGCGACGGCAGCGTGGTCGGAAGCCACAATGGCGCGCTGCGCTATACCATCGGCCAGCGCAAGGGCCTGGGCGTCGCGATGGCGCACCCCGTGTACGTAACGGGCGTCGATGCCGCCAACAACATTGTGCATCTGGGCGAGGCCGAGGACCTGACGGCCACAGCGCTCACAGCCAACGACTGGATTTGGAGCGCCCCTGCCGACCACATGGAGGCCGAGCTGGATGCCGGCGGCATTCGCGTGGGCGCCAAATACCGCTACCGACAGAAAGACCAGGCAGCGACCCTTACGCACGGCGAAGGCGGGCAAATGTTGCTGACCTTTGACAAGCCACAGCGCGCCATCGCCCCCGGCCAGGCCGTTGTAGTCTACCGCGGCGACATCGTCCTGGGCGGCGGCACCGTGACCGGCGCGCTTAAGTAGCCGCGGGTTTATCGCTGCACGTGTCGAAGTACCTCAACAGCGGCACCAACCTCGATTACGCGACGCTCGAGGCCGCGGCGGATGGCCTCGAGTCGACCCTCCGCCGTGGCCCATTTGCTCTGCGAAAGAATCTCGATCGCCTCATCAACAAATCCGTTGAGCCGCGATGAATCGAACCAATCAAGTGAGTCTGCAAGCGCCAGTTGGACGGAGGGGTCGGGTCCAAACGGCTTGGCGGCAAACCCAAACTCCCCGGCTACGAGCACAGCGGTTGACACGTTATACCACAGGCAGTTGCCGCTATCGAACAGCGGAGCAGGCCTTACCTCCAGGGTATCGACGTTGCGGATGATGCCAAAGTTTCGCCAATGGCGATCACTATTGGCCAAAAGGGCATCGCAGACAATCATCTGCGACATGGACCTTCTCACAACGGCCTCATCAGCTCCATGCTTACCAAGGTAGCGACAGTATCGGTCGTACGTCGAGTTTCCTCGCTGACCGCCAAGCGCATCCTTAACGTAAAAGGCTGGAACGTATTCCTCGCGGCCATCAAGAAAGTCATCGCACAGGCACACGGGGCCATCAAACATGTGCTCAACCGTATAAGAAACAAACTCATCCTCGGGTAGCAGGCGACGGTGCAGGGCCGTTGCAACCGCCTCGTTAAAGGGCCGCTGGTCATCCATGCCGCATCCTTTAGCCAAGACGCGAACGCCGCGGCGGATCATCCATGATTTAGGGAGCTCGCCCTCGGACGTGTTATCCGGATTTTTTAGACCGATGCCTTCCAGCCAACCCGAACGCTCTTCGGGCGCAGACCGCTCAAAATCATTCTCGAAGTAATTGAGGTTTCGCCATTCGAGCCCGTCGCATTCTGCTGGTCGCAGCCAATAACAATCCGAAAGCGATAGGCCCAGGCACCGAACCGGAACCTCGATGCGACTGGCAATTCCCAGTTCACGATAGCGCAAGACGAGCCCGGGGCGGACGTCAGGCACCGACCGATGGCTCCACCACACATTGAGCTCCCGTTTATCCACCGTAGGAGAAGAGCTCGAGCACGTGCCAAACGGCATCCTCTGCGCATCGAGGACCTCGGCGATTTCGAAGGGAAACTCGCGCGTCGGATCAAACGAAACACGCGCAACCTCGTAATCGGCGGACATCAGCGTAAACTTGCGCCCCACATCGGCCGCAGGACGGCGTCCTCGTTTGCGGACCTTTTGATAAGCGAGCGCAGAATCATACTCAACCATCTTCCGTCCGCCCACAATATCGCACGCGAGCGTTCCCGATGCGGCAAGTTGAGATATGCGGGCTTTCGTAACGCCCAACAGGCGGGCAGCATCACCCATAGACAAGTACTCAGACGTATCCATACACCGCATCACCTCGTTAAGTAATTTACACGTTTAGTTAATAGATTACAGGCATCATAATACTAAACAGCCCAAAGCGAAAAAAGGCCCGAAAAACGGGCCTTAGTGATTGGTCAGCCGAGTCGCAAGCTGCTCCCCTAGCGCTGCACGTAGGCGCGGACGAGCTCGTAGGTGTTGCGCACGCCGTCAATGTGGCTGCGCTCGTAGTTGTGGCTCGCGTACACGCCGGGGCCGATCAGGCCGTGACGGATGTCGTAACCGGCCGAAAGCGTGGCCTCGACGTCGGAACCGTAATGCGGGTACACATCGATGGCGTAATCGAGCTCCAGCTCGCGCGCGATGTTGGACAGCGTGGTTACCAGGTCGTAGTTGTACGGACCGCCCGAATCCTTGGCGCAAATCGACACCATGCGCTCGGTGCAGCCCAGGTCGTCGCCCACGCAGCCCATGTCAACGCTGATCATCTCGCGCGTGTCGGCCGGCACAAAGGCACCGCCGTGGCCGACCTCCTCGTACACGGTAAAGAGCAGCGACACCTTACGCGAGAGGGTCACCTCGCCGTCGGCAACGGCGCGAGCCAAACCCAGCAGAATCGACGCCGACAGCTTGTCATCCAGGAAGCGGCTCTTGATGTAGCCACTCTCCGTCACCGTGGTGCGCGGATCCATAGCGATGATATCGCCCGTCTGAATACCCAGCTCGAGCACATCGTCTTTGCTGTCAACGTTCTCGTCGAGCAAGATCTCCATGTTCTTCTCGATGGTCTTGACCGGTTCATCGGCCACGTGCGCCGAAGGCTCGGTGTTGAGGACCACACCCGTATACACATTGCCGTCACGCGTGTAGACGGTGCAGTTCTCGCCATCGGCCGTAGACCACTGGTGCCCGCCGAGCGTCGTGGGACGCAAGCGACCATTGTCCTTAATGGAGCGCACCATGGCGCCCAGGGTATCGACATGGCTCGCCAATACGAGCGGCTCGCCCTCGCCGCCAAGTTCAACCAGCACGTTACCCTTATTAGAACGCTCAGGCCCAAAGCCCATATCGCGCAGGGTCTCCATTAGATAATCAGTCGCCGCACGGGTATAGCCCGTAGGCGAAGCAATCGAGGTAAGCGCCTTCAACTGCTCAGCAATATAGGAGAGCGTAGAATCCATCTGGGACACCAAAGTCACCCTTTCATATCGAATTAAACCCACAGCAACAATACCACCACGCACATTTATTTACCCAGAGAGACAACCCATCGAGCTCCCCAGAGCTGCGCCCGTCACGATAACGAGCCGGCAGGCCCCTGCCCGTTAGCCCCACAATCTTTCCGCAGGACGGAGGAAGCCCCCGCCGCACGAAGTGCGCAGCGGGGGCTTCCGACATGTCCGAGGACGATTCTGGGGCTAACGGGCGGGGGCCCGCCGAACCAAGTTAGGCAGCCGGGCAGATCTTCTTGAAGAGCTCGATGACGTCGTCGAGCGTCGCCTCGCGCGGGTTGCCCGGGAAGCAGGCGTCAGCCATGGCGTCCTTGGCCAGGACCTCGATCTCGTCGGCCTTCATGGCCTCGCAGACATGCGGAATGTTCACGTCGGCGGAGAGTTGCTTGACGGCGGCGATGGCGGCGTCGGCAGCCTCGTCGGTGCTCATGCCCGTGGTGTCAACACCCATGGCAACGGCAACCTTGGCCAGGCGCTCGGCGCAAACCGGCTTGTTGAACTCCATGGCGATCGGCAGCAGCATGGCGCAAGCGACGCCGTGCGGAGTGTCGTAGTGGGCAGACAGGGTGTGAGCCATGGCATGGTCGATGCCCAGGCCGACGTTGGAGAAGCCCATGCCGGCGACATACTGGCCAAGAGCCATACCCTCGCGGCCGGAGCCGGGCTGACCAGACTTGGCCTCGGCAACGGAGTCGCGCAGGTTCTCGCTGATCAGCTTAATGGCCTCAAAGTGGAACATGTCGGAGAGCTCCCAAGCACCCTTGGTGGTGTAGCCCTCGATGGCGTGGGTCAGAGCATCCATGCCAGTAGAAGCGGTCAGGCCGGCGGGCATGGAAGCCATCATGTCGGGGTCGACGACGGCGACCTCAGGGGCGTCGTTGGTGTCGACGCACACGAACTTGCGGACCTTCTCGGGGTCGGTGATGACGTAGTTGATGGTCACCTCGGCAGCAGTACCGGCGGTCGTCGGCACGGCGATGGTGAACACGGCGTGGTTCTTAGTGGGAGCAACGCCCTCGAGGCTGCGGACATCGGCAAACTCGGGGTTGTTGATGATGATGCCAATGGCCTTAGCGGTGTCCATGGAGGAGCCGCCACCGATGGTCACGATAGCGTCAGCTTCGGCGGCCTTGAAGGCCTCGACGCCGTCCTTGACGTTCTGGATGGTGGGGTTGGGCTTAATCTCGGAGTAGAGGCTCCAAGCGATGCCGGCGGCGTCGAGCTCGTCGGTCACCTTAGCGGTAACGCCAAACTTGACCAGGTCGGGATCGGAGCAGACGAAGATCTTCTTGTAGCCGCGACGCTGGAGCTCGCCGGGGATCTCCTTGATGGCGCCGGAACCATGATAAGAAATGGTATTGAGAACGAAACGATTAGCCATTGATAGCCTCCCATCGTGTGCGGGGCACCCATTACGCCCCGCGCTGCAAGTTCCATCCTAACGCTTTTGAAACAAAAAATGCATGAGAACGTCAAAAGTGTTAAAGCGTTTCAACATAATAACGGAGCCCCAGCCCTTCCCTCCCGACTGCAGCGAAGGCTAGATTATAGGAGCAATTGCCCAAAGAATACGACCAACTCAGTCTATAAATTGTTTCTGTTTTAGCAATATATGTTTGACAATACGTTTATAAAAGGATACTTTATAGTAATTAATATGCATGCAGCAAATAGTGTCATTCATTTTGTTAGAAATTGCCCATGCGGTTATTGCAGCTGCATGTACTGCAACGTACAGCGTAATTCTCCGCACGAAGCAGAAGACGGTTCCAATTCGATCGAGGCGATGACGCGTGATGGCTACTGGTCCTAAATCGAGCAAGACGGCTACAAACGAATATCGAATCTCAATTGAAGGTAACCCTTATCCGCATGCTCTGGCTCTCGTCAACCCAGCGGGAGACAACCTCAACATCAAAAGACATGGGTTCACGGGTCCACTAGGACAGCTATTGAGTCTTAAATACACCGTTTATGACGATGCAAATGAAAAGCTCTTTACTGTCGTCGACGGTGGTTTTAGTAACATGCCCAGGGTTGCGCTCATCATCGAACACAAGGAAGTTGCGGTGTTCGATTATGGCCTAAACAGACTTGAGATGAAGTGCGTAACGAACATACCGAATTACACAATAAAAGGTAACTTCCTATTTGGAGATTACGATATATTCAGTCAACGGGAAGTGAAGCTATCTTCAGTTAACGTCCTTCAATGTGATAAACAATCGTGCTTTAACATACAGGTTTTGGATAAAGCCGAATTAGCCGCCGCAATTGGAATACCCACAGCCATTGCCCTTCTGAGGGCTCGGATTGAAGAGCATCTCGAATAAATTGCAAAAAGCAGTTCGTAACAACATTCAGGAGCTAGATAGTTTTTTTCTGGCTCCTGAAGCTGTACTACATAGAGATGAAAATATATTGCGGCAAAGGGGCTGTCCCTTTGCCGCATTCCTCTACTTTCGACAGCCCTCTTTCCAAGCCTCGGCCGCAACCTTCCAGCGAAAACGCAAGTCGCGCTCGCGGTCGATGAACATGATGGCAAACGCGACAAACAGCAGCACGCTCGCCACGACGATGGCGTGCAGGCCCATGCGCTCAATACACCAGTTGCCCAACACGGCGCCAAACACAAAGGTAAAGATCACGCCAAAGTACAGCAGGCCGTTTTCCAAAAAGCCGCGCTTGTGGGTGATGATGTAGTCGTCCACGTTTTGCAAGGCATTACGGAGGTTGCCGATACACATGGTCGTGGCGATGCCGTGACCGTGGATCTTGCGGAAGCTCTCGACCTGCATGCCGCAGGCAAACGAGGTGAGGCAGTTGGCGAGCAGGTTGTAACCGCCGCCCGGGATAAAGCTCACGCCCAGCAAGATAACGGCTTCAAAAAACACCGTCACCTGGCGCCAGTGAATCACACTGCCAAACCGCTCGTGAACCAGGTCGGCAAGCATAATGCCCACAGCAAACGACACCACGGGGAAGAAGTAGCGCCCCGCCAGTGCCCAGTTGCCTTCCGAGATGCTCACGCCCACGAGCAGGATGTTGCCCGTCTGCGCGTTGGCGAAAACATGATCGCGCCCAATGTACGAATACACATCCATAAAGCCACCGGCGAGCGCCAAGATGATGCCCAGCTCAATGGACTCCGATATCTGTTTGGCACGCTGCATCGTCGTGCATCCTCCTTGTTGACGACCCTCTCGTGCGTTGGCGGAGACATAGCCGCCGTTCATACTGTAACCCATTGACAACATGGCGTGCGCGCGAGACGGGTTCTCCAACGCGCAGATACACAGTCTGGAAACAAACGGCGGGCGCGGCACCGACACCCGAGACCTCGTGTACTCCACCAGTCTTTTTAGCCCCGTCCTAAAAAGACTGGTTACAATTACGTGCAGCATACAAACACCGGGAGGGATCGTGGCAAAAAAGCCTCAGCACGCTCAGAACAACCAACGCGGACAGCAGGGCAAACAGGGCCAACAGCAAAAGCGCGGCGGTAAGGCACAGGCCACAACCGTCAAGGCGACACCCGTCCGCCCCTGGCGTCCGGGCCGCGACAAGTTCCTCCCCGTCAGCCGCGCCGATATGGACGCGCGCGGCTGGGACCAGTGCGACTTTGTCTACATCTGCGGCGACGCCTACGTGGACCACCCTAGCTTTGGCATGGCCATCATCAGCCGCGTCCTCGACGCGCACGGCTACAAAGTGGGCATTATCTGTCAGCCCGACTGGACCGACCCCGCCAGCATCACGGTGCTTGGCGAGCCACGCCTGGGCTTTCTCGTCAGCGCCGGCAACATGGACTCCATGGTCAACCACTATTCGGTGACCAAGCACCGCCGCCACACCGACGCCTATACCCCTGGTGGCGAGGAGGGTCACCGCCCCAACCGCGCCGTCACGGTCTACGGCAACCTCATCCGCCAAACGTTCAAGGACGCCCCCATTATCATCGGCGGCATCGAGGCGAGCCTGCGTCGTCTGGCCCACTACGACTACTGGCAGGACAAGCTCAAGCGCTCGGTACTGCTCGACTCGGGCGCCGACATCCTCATCTACGGCATGGGCGAGCACGCGATTGTCGAGATCGCCGACGCGCTCGACGCGGGACTGCCCGTCGATCAGATCACCTACATCAACGGCACCGTCTACCGCACCAGCTCGCTCGACGAGGTCTACGACTACGACCTGCTGCCCAGCTGGGACGACCTTGCCGCCGACAAGCTCAACTACGCGCGCAGCTTTAATGTGCAGCAGCAGAACATGGATCCCATCACCGGACACCGCCTGGTAGAGCCCTACCCCAACAGCGTCTATGTGGTGCAGAACCCGCCGTCGGCGACGTTAACGACCGATGAGATGGACGAGGTGGCCGAGCTCCCCTACGCACGCGATTGGCATCCCGACTACGACGCGGCAGGCGGCGTGCCGGCCTTTGCAGAGATCAAGTTTTCCATTAGCTCCAACCGCGGCTGTTTTGGCGAGTGCTCGTTTTGCGCCCTCACCTTCCACCAGGGCCGCGTGTTGCAGATGCGCAGCCACGACTCGATCATACGCGAGGCCGAGCTGCTCACGCGCGATCCCGAGTTTAAGGGCTATATCAACGACGTGGGCGGACCGACGGCAAACTTTAGCCGCCCTGCCTGCGACAAACAGCTCAAGCACGGCGTGTGCAAGAACAAGCGCTGTCTGTGGCCGAGTGTGTGCAAGAACATGGTGGTCGACGAGAGCGGCTACACGCAGCTGCTGCGCGATCTGCGCCAGCTGCCGGGCGTCAAGAAGGTCTTCGTGCGCAGCGGCATCCGCTTTGACTACACCATGGCCGACGCCTCGGACGAGTTTTTGCGCGAGCTGCTGGAGCATCACGTCTCGGGCCAGCTGCGTGTAGCACCCGAGCACGTGAGCGACGCGGTGCTCTCCGTGATGGGCAAGCCGAGCCGCGCCGTCTACGACGCGTTCTGCCGTAAATTTGAACGCCTGAACCGCGAATACGGACTTAAACAGTATGTGGTGCCGTACCTGATCTCGAGCCACCCCGGTTCAACGATGAAGGAAGCCGTGGACCTTGCCGAGGCCGTGCGCGACATGGGCTACATGCCCGAGCAGGTGCAGGACTTCTACCCCACGCCGTCCACCATGTCGACCTGCATGTACTACACCGGCGTGGACCCACGCACCATGAAGCCGATCTACGTGGCACGCGACCCACACGAGAAGGCCATGCAGCGTGCGCTCATCCAATACCGCAAGCCCGAGAACTACAAGCTCGTGCGCGAGGCGCTGGAAAAGGCCGGCCGTCGCGACCTGATCGGCTACACCAAGCATTGCCTGATTCGTCCCGTGCCGCCGCGCCCGGGCGAGACGTCTGCCGGCGGCGGGCATGGCACCGGCAAGAAGGGCGGCAAACCGCACGGTGGTGCTGGCGGCAAGGGACCCAAAGGCAGCAAGGGGCACGGCGGCATGTCGCGCGCGCAGAACACCGCCGGCCGCAACCGTGCAGCTCAGGGACGTCAAGGCGCCAACGGAGGCGGACGCCGCAACTAGGGCAGCGGTGCGCTCGCTGCGTCCATCCCACACGCGCTGCGCAGCGACCGCATTGCCTCAACGAGGATGACGCCGGCGATAGCGACCGTAATTGCCACGTCGAACGGCGTGTTCACAAACCAGAGCAACGTCATGAGATACGACCCGGCATTAAAGGCGAAGTGCAGCAGGATCGTGTAGCGGAGCTTTCCGGTCGTCACGAGCACCCAACCAAAGATGAGGCCAGCGGCACCCGCGTAGCAACCTTGCACCCAGTTCATGTGCATAAAACCGAAGATTGCCGCCTGCAGCACAATCGCCGCGGTGATACCCCACGTGCTCGGGGCCGCCCAGGGCACCATGGCGCCGTCCTGCGCACCCGCACGACGCCGGCGCTTCCAAAGTGGGCGGCACTGCGGATTAAACGCTCGGAGCGAGAACTCAAAAATAATGCCGCGTACCAGCAGCTCTTCACAAAATGGGGCGCCGAGCACCGTAGTCAGGACGGCGAGATAGCTGGTGTCGCCCATGCCTGTTTCCTCGACAAGCTCGCTGTAGTCGGCCGCAGCCTCGGGCAACAGCGACAGCACGGCGTCGGTCACGTAGCCAACGACCACCTGCAGGGCAAGGCCGATCACGATAACGCAGGCGATGCGCTTCCACGCCCCACGCGCTCCCCCGCCGAGCGGATGCGCGCTTTGCCGGCGTGCCATAAACGAACGCGGCCACAGATAACGCCACCACAGCAGCGCCATTAAAAACGATGCCGTCTGCGCGACAGCCTGAAGCAATTGAATATCGAGGCCGTCAATCGAAAAGCCCATGAACACCGATGCGACGCCCAGAGCGGAGAACAAAACCACGCTCAGGGCGATATCGGCAGCGACGACGCCAAAACAGGCAAGCGCCCAAATCATCGCATTGAGCATGCCAACCTCCTCAAAACCCGGCACTTAGGGACGTTCCTTAACTGCCGGCAGAGACGATATGAGCAGGACATAAAACATTGAGAGCCCCTGCTGC
>CAJMPX010000034.1:0-14986 GCA_905215365.1 uncultured bacterium
CCTATACGCCGCACCATTTGAGATTAAAGCTCCCGGCAACGGGGGCTTTTCTTTTGCGCCAGCTTGAGTGCTTTCGTCCAAAGGGACGATTTCCTGTCGACTCGTGTAAGATTCCGAGTAGATGTCGCGACTTATTCGCGACCACTCCTTCTCAAGCGACCGATCAGGGTGATATTTCGTGGCAGAGCGTCCGACATACAAGCTCAGGTTTCTCGATCCCAAGAAGCGCTTTCCGGCGATGCCCGAGCAGCCTGCGGGACGCTCATATGGCGTGGTCTGGAAACTCTTTGGCGAGGATCAACATGAATCTTGTTATGTCGTCGAATTCGTTGGCAAAAGTCATGTGTCGCTTTTGGGCTACGTAAGCGTTTCGGGTGAGGTGTACAAGGTGGACCGCCCCGTTAGCGAGGCTCCGCTGCCCAACGATCCCGACATGGAACTGGTCCTTGACGAGTCCGATTCCAGTATTGGCGAGATTATGGTGAGGGCGGCCAACGGCGCCATGCGCGCGTGCGCGCGAACTGCCGGATCTCCCGAAGGCCCCATGCGCGAGCAGTCCGACCGCGAGACGTGGAATTCGACCCGCGCTCTTCCTTACGGCGAGTTCATGGCCTCGATGTTCTTGCGCTACGTGATATTTGCCAACTCCGAAAGCGCTATTGCGAACACGGCGGGCGTCGACGGTCTCGATGATGACATGCAAAACGTTGTCGACAAGATCAAGCTCGTAAAGTTACCCGAGCCGGTCGAGGTGTTTTTGGGCTTTAACACGGCACCGCTCCCCGATGCTATCGAGACGCTGCTCTACCGCGTTGACCATACCGAGAATCCGAGTGGTATCGAGCGTTATGCCGCGGCCTTGATGAGCGAGGTCAATCTGCCACGTCTGCGCACCATCGCGGCAAAAACTGAAATGAGCCTAGCGCGCATCGACCGCTCAAAGCTTTTCTATCTCAATTTTGATCGCAGTCTTCTCGATCAGGCCGAGATCGATGCCCTGCTTGCCATCGAGTGCCGTCTCAACCGCCTCTCTGGCATCCTTGAGCGCATCGGGGCCGGATTAGGCCCCGTCGCGTCCTCGCCGAGCTTTGAGGGCTGTGCGCTTTTTGATTCGTGGCATATCGCCAAGACGACCAACGATGTCCCCCGTCTGCTCGATACGGCCTCAAGCGATAACCCGTGGGGCAAACCGGGTACGGTGGCTTGCCAGCCGGGCGGTGAGTGGGACGTTCGCACCCGCTTTGCACGTATCGTAGAAGCGCTCAACGTGGTCACACGGCTCGACTATACCTATCGAGTAAATGTTGCCGAGGGGATTATGCTCGTTCGGTTTGGGCGCTCTGTCGTGGATGCCATGCCGCAACGTGAATACGACGCTCAAGATGACGCCTGGTGCGAGCTGGAAGAGGACACGCGCGCGATCTGGGCTGCGGAGCACGATGCGCGCGTGGCGCTCACGCTTGCGGCGGCGTGTTTTGCCGCGGGCACCTGCATCACGCGCTGCTATGTGCAGATTGCTGCTCCCGACAGTGAGCAGGGCGAGCGCGTTGTCGCAACGTATTTCTTTGGGCGCGCGGCCTATCTGGCCGATTGCGTGCCTGTCGCCAAGGATCTTGAGAGCATGGACATGGACGATATGCCGTGCAAGCGTGTGCTTGAGGCCTATGAGTCAACTGCTCCGGAGACGATTGAACCTGCGGAGGTTCATGCTCGTCCGCGTGATGACCATCGCACGCTGCCGCCGGCGCTGCGCGATCTGCTGCTTGCCGATAAGGCTGACGAGTTGGAGGTCATGGAAGAGGACGATGACCCATACGTGGCCCGTGTTGTTGAATTGCGCGAGCAGGCAAAAGTCGACCGTACAGGTGCTTTTGAAGGTTTTTCCCGTCTTGTCGAGGAGTTGGAGGCTAAGTGCGCCGTCGCCGAGCTTTTGGCGACGGGTCCGGTTCAAACGCAGTTTTGTGATAACCAGCTGGTGCGCATGGTGCTACCGGTGTTGGAAGAAGACCGCTCTGTGCGAATCCTTCGTGCGCCCGATGCGCTGTACTTTGCCCAGCACGAGATCTGCAGCTTTTACGCCGAGCAAGAGGACTTTGAACGAGCACTGCCCGAGGTGCGCCATCTTTACGATCTGGCGCGCTCGTCCATGCAGTCTCACTTCGCGCTCATCAACGTGTTGGCACGTCTGGAGCGCTTTGACGAGATTATCGAGGTAGCGCGCCATGGCCTGCGCATTGCAAGCGACCGTACTTCAATCGGTTACCTGTTTTATCGCCTGGCGTTTGCCTATTGGAACTGCGACCAGCTCGAGCTCGCGTTGGCGTGCTACCGCCTGGTGCCGCGCGGCGAGGAGTCGGGCAGCAGCGCGCTGGAAGAAATGCAGGGCCTTATGAACGAGATGGGCGTCAGCGAGCCTCCGACGTTCGAGGAAGCGGTCGAGACCATCCGCAAGGCTGGACTCGAGCTGCCGCCAGTGTCCGCCGTGACGAATCAGCTTGCAGATGCCGCTGTGCAACTGGTCGACAACGGTTTCTTTTTCCTGGCACGCGGTTGTATCTTCCAAATGTGGCGTACCATGGGCAACGACGAGCTCGGCTCCCTCAACCGCTCGCTGGGGTAGGCGAAGCTTTCAAGGAGGAAAGGCTGCTAGGCAATTAGAAAATTTCCTCTTGCCCAACTTCGGCTGTTTGGTTACTATAGAACGGCTGTTACGGAGAGCTGACCGAGAGGCCGAAGGTGCTCGCCTGCTAAGCGAGTATGCCCCAAAAGGGCATCTGGGGTTCGAATCCCCAGCTCTCCGCCAGTAAGACTTTAAAGAAGGGTTCCGAAAGGGACCCTTTTTTAGTTGAACCACGTTAGCTGGGGATTCGAACCTCAAAAAAAGAGGCATCCTTTCGGACGCCTCCCTTCAGTGGGCTTATTATTCTTGCGCACTACACCTCGGGCGCCTTGGCGACGGTCTCGCTTTCTGCCGTGAGTGGGCGGTTGTCGATGTGACGGCCCAGGCGGTCGAGCTTCACGAGTAGCCACTCAATGGGATTCGGCCCCGAGCCTTCCTCGTCGGCAACCAAATCCATGACGGCGATCTTGGTACCGTCCTGCTTGAGCGTAATGCTGCCCACCTTGTCGCCCACATGCACCGTGCCCGAAAGATCGTCGTAGCTAACCTTTTCGGTCACCTCGCCGGCAAGGGAAAACACGGTCGCTTGCGCCGTAGGATCGGCGAGCGTGGCGTCGATCGTCTTGTCCGTCCAATCTGTCTGGCTAATGCGCGCCATGAGCGGGTTGCCGTTGGCGGTCTTCTCCTGCGTGTTGGCGATCGCGACCGTGACCTTGTGGCCGTAGTACCAGTTGGCAAGGGTGGCGGTATCGGTAAAGCGCTGGTCGGTGGTGGTGGAGTTCAAAATAACAGTGTAGATCTCGTCGCCGTCGCGGTTGTAGGCACCCGTAAAGCAATAGCCTGCATCGTCGGTAGTGCCGGTCTTGCCACCGATGTTGCCATCTTGGCCCAGCAAATAGTTATGCGTGTCCATGGAATGCGAATGGTCGGTGCCGTCGGCGCCCGTGACCTCGATCCAGGAATCCTCGCTCGCTACGACCTCACGGATCGTGTCGTTTTTCATGGTCTCCTGCATCATCAGCGCTACGTCGTGTGCGGTTGAGTGCATATCGCCAGCCCACTCATCAAAGTCCAGACCATGCGGGTTTTCAAAAAGCGTACCGGTGCAGCCGAGCTTCTTAGCGCGCTCGTTCATGGCCTTCACAAAGGTTGCCTCGGCGTCGTTGGTCTTGGGGTCGATCTTTTTGCCCACGTACTCGGCAAGCACGATGGCGGCGTCGTTGCCCGAGGGGATCATCAGGCCGCGCAGCGCCTGCTCCACGGTAAGCTCGTCGCCTTCGAGCAGGCCGGCAGTCGAGTTGCCTACGGTGGCGGCAGCGTTGCTCACCGTGACCTTCTCGTCCATCTTGCAGTTTTCGACGGTCAGGATTGCGGTCATGACCTTGGTGATCGAGGCAATCTTGACCTGCTCATCGGCGCCGCGTCCATAGTAGACGGTGCCGTCCTTGCCCATAACAAGGGCATTAGTTGCCTCGATATCGGGCAGGTTTTCTGTCGTGATGCCGCGGACGTCGGCGGTCTTGCCGCAGACGTCGTCGGTCGTGAGCACTTGGGCGCCGGCGACGGTGGGCACGCCAGCGGTAAGGGCGATGGCGCAGGCAAAGCCGGCGGCAAGCTGGGCGGAGCGTTTTGCAAAAGAGGTGAGGGACTTCACAGATTTCGCTTTCGACGGGATGGTCTCTTCTGGCACTAGAGTATATCGTTTGCCGGCGTCGGCGATCATCGCGTGCGTGCGTGGCCCACATCCGCTCCCGAACGGGCACAAGGGTGCTTAAGGCCGACTTAATCACCCACGCTTGTTGTGTGTGGCGTGCGTCGCCTCGGGCATAATGGAGCGCGAGAGGAGCACGCATGAACGAGCGCATACTGGTAGTTGATGACGAGAAGGCCATCGCCGACCTAGTTGGCATCTACCTTACAAAAGAAGGCTTTGACGTACAGGTCGCCTATAGCGGGGCCGATGCTGCCAAGGCAATCTTGGAGCAGGAGTTCGATCTGGCGCTGCTGGATGTCATGCTGCCCGATATCGATGGCTTTGAGCTGTTGCGTACGATTCGTTCCAGCCATACCTATCCCGTGATCATGCTGACGGCGCGCGATGCCCAGCAAGACAAGATCGAGGGCCTCTCGCTTGGCGCAGACGATTATGTGGTCAAGCCGTTCCGTCCGCTGGAGCTCATTGCACGCGTTCATGCTCAGCTTCGTCGTTATACCAGCTACGGCAGCCGCGCACAGGTGGCCGAGTCGCCGATCATCCAGCTCGACGGCCTCGAGATCAACCGCGACGCCCGCTCTGTGACGGTGGACGGTGCGTCGGTGCGCCTTACGCCCATCGAGTATTCCATCTTGCTGTATCTGGTCGAGCATCGTGGTAGCGTGGTGCCCGTGGAGGACCTGTTCCGCGCGGTGTGGAACGAGGACTTTATGCCCGGCTCCAACAATACGGTTATGGTGCACATTCGCCATCTGCGCGAAAAGATTGGCGACGATGCCCAGAAGCCGCGCTTTATCAAAAACGTCTGGGGCGTCGGCTACATAATCGAATAACGCCTTTGATGGTGGGGGAGTAGATATGACAAAAGACGATAGGCGGGCATTCGAGGTGCCCGATCGACTCTTTGAATACGTAAGGGCGGTCGTTGACAACCGTGCGTTAGCGACGGTGCTGCTCTTTTTGCTGAGTCTGCTGCTCATCGGCATTGACAATATCGTTGGCATCCTGGCAGTTCTACTCATTGGCATTTTGCTGATTGATCGATTCGAAATCGTTCGCCGCTGTGTGGTGATCGGCGGCGCCGCGTGGACAATTACGTTGGCGATCGGGTCCATGGCGCTTGGCGGTATTGGCGAGCCCGTATTCTTTGACGCCGGCTTTGTGTTCAACATGCTTGGATTTGTGCTGGCGCTTGCCGTGTGCGTCCTGTTCTTCTGCGGACGCGCCCTGTACTACCAGGGTTACGAGCAGGGCGAGCTGCACGCAGACCGCGTGATTGCCGCCCGCATTCAGGACCGTCTGATCGATAACCCCGACACATGGGACAACATTGACGGCGACTTCCTCGAGGCCGAGGGTGCGCTCAACCGGGCGCGCGATTGTGAGCGTAGGGTTCAACAAGCCCTGCGTGACGAATCCCACCGCAAAGACGACCTGGTGACGTACCTGGCGCACGACCTGCGCACGCCGCTCGCCAGCGTGGTGGGTTACCTTTCGCTCTTGCAGGAGGCCCCCGATTTGCCGCTTGAGCAGCGCGCACGTTTTACGGGCGTGGCAATCGACAAGGCCCACCGGCTCGATGCGCTCATCGAGGAGTTCTTCGACATCACGCGCTTTGATTTCCACGATATCGTGCTCACCCGCAGCTACGTCGATTTGGGGCTCTTACTGGCACAGGTGGCCGACGAGTTCTATCCCATTCTCAACGAACAGCATAAAGAAGCCCAGGTTGATATTCGCGAGGACCTGACGGTGCTCGTGGATGGCGACAAGATGGCCCGCGTGTTTAACAACATCATGAAAAACGCCGTCGCCTATAGCTATGAGGGCTCGACCATCACGATCGAGGCCAGACGCCGGGACGACGGTGGCGTGCGCGTGCGCTTTATCAATCAGGGCGATCCCATCCCTGAGGCAAAGCTCAAGGTGATCTTTGAGAAGTTCTATCGCCTGGATGCGGCGCGTGCGACCAATCGCGGTGGTGCCGGTCTGGGCCTTGCTATTGCCAAGGAGATCATCGCGGCACACGGCGGTACCGTTGCATGTGAATCGACGCCCGAACACACGATATTCACCATCGAGCTGCCCGCCGCATAGCCAGCGTTCCCTTACAAACACTTGACAATGCGCTCACGTGCATATGAGTCGCGATTTCTACTATCGATACTGCTGAATTGATATCGATATGGAGGTATGCGGTATGACGGCTGCTGCGGCTGTGGAGCCTACAGAGCTTGAAGAACTCATGAAAGCGCAGGCCGAGGCCGCGCGCGAGCGCGAGGTTGGGGATGCGACTCGCCCCACGGCAGAGGATTTTGCCGCCTCGCCGACGCGCATCGATGTCGAGGGCCTCGACCTGTTCTATGGCGACCATCATGCGCTCAAGGACGTGAATATCAAGATCCGCGACAAGCAGATCACCTCGTTCATCGGGCCTTCGGGCTGCGGAAAGTCCACGTTGCTGCGCTGCTTTAACCGCATGAACGACGGCATCAAGGATTGCCGCATCGAGGGCAAGATTGCGCTCGATGGTCAAGATATCCTGGGCGACTACGACATCTGCCGTTTGCGCCAGCGCGTGGGCATGGTGTTCCAGCGCCCCAACCCGTTTCCCATGAGCATCTACGACAACGTCGCCTATGGTCCGCGCGGTATGGGCGTGCGCGACCGCGTCGTGCTCGATGAGCTGGTCGAGGACTCCCTGCGTCGCGCTGCCCTGTGGGACGAGGTCAAGGACAAGCTCAAAGAGTCGGGCCTGGGTCTTTCGGGTGGACAGCAGCAGCGCCTGTGCATCGCCCGCGCACTTGCCGTGCAGCCCGACATCTTGCTGATGGACGAGCCCACGAGCGCCCTCGATCCCGTGTCGACGCTGGTGGTGGAGCAGCTTGCCTGCGAGCTCAAGGAGACCTGCACGTTGGTGGTCGTTACGCACAATATGCAGCAGGCGGCGCGCATCTCCGACTCGGTCGCGTTTTTCTTGCTGGGCGAGCTGGTGGAGCACGCGCCCACCGCTCAGCTCTTCAAAAATCCGACCGATCCGCGCACAGCGGATTATTTGACGGGACGTTTTGGCTGATACCATCTCGTAAAGGTACCTTTAGGGTTAAGATGCGGTCATGCCGGCCGCAAAGGGGTTCAACATGATCTATTACGTCGAGGACGATGACAACATCAGGGATTTGACGGTCTATGCGCTGCGCAAGCAGGGGATCGAGGCCGAGGGCTTTTCGTGCGATGGCGAGTTTAAAGCTGCCGTGGCGCGACGGGTGCCCGATGCTGTCCTGCTCGACATCATGCTGCCCGATACCGATGGCTTGGCGATTATGCGTCGCCTGCGTGCCGACCGCCTGACGGCGACGGTGCCCATCATGATGCTTACTGCCAAGGACACCGAGCTCGACAAGGTGATGGCGCTCGATGGCGGTGCCGACGATTACCTGACTAAGCCGTTTTCGCTCATGGAGCTTGCGAGCCGTTGCCGCGCACTGCTGCGTCGCGGCGGCATGGTCAAGCAGGCGAGCGATGTGCTCAGTGTGGGCGACATCGTGCTCTCGCCCAGCCATCGCGAGGTGACCGTTGCCGGCGAGCCGCTTAAGCTTACCCTGCGCGAGTTCGACCTGCTTGAGTATCTCATGCGCAAGCCTGGCGTGGTCTTTACCCGCGAGTCGTTGCTGCAGAGCGTGTGGGGCTGGGACTTCGACGGCGGTTCGCGCACCGTTGACGTGCACGTGCAGACGCTTCGCCAAAAACTGGGCGAGCATGCCAGCGCCATCGAGACCGTGCGCGGCGTGGGCTACCGCTTGGCCGAGCCTTCTGCCGGTGATGGTGCCGAAGGTGACGACACCGCGGCCACCGCATCGGAGGAGTAACCCGTGGTCTTCGCCCCCCAGGGAAAACAAACGCTGTCGCACCGCGTTTTTGTGACGATCTTTGTCTGCGCCATGGCGGTTATCGTGGCGTTTACGGTGCTGGGTGCGTTTTTTTTGCAAAACACCTTGGCGGATGCCACGAGTGCCAATCTAGCGCAGGAAACCGAGCTCATTGCTGCCGCCCTCGACGAGCAGCAGGAGCCCATCCCGTTCTTGCGTAGCCTCGATCGCGAGGACTTGCGCATCACGCTGATTAACAAGGATGGATCGGTTGCCTACGACAACGAGGCATCGCCTTCCACACTGCCCAACCATGGCGATCGCCCCGAGGTCATCGAGGCCTTTGAGAGTGGTTTGGGTTCCGCGGAGCGCGCAAGCTCTACGCTCGACGAGATTATGCTGTATCGCGCCGTCGCCCTTGATAACGGCCAGGTTGTCCGCTTGGCGCAGGCCCAGCCTGGCGTTGCGGCGATTTTGCTGTCGATGGTGGCGCCGATGCTGCTTATCGCAGCAGCGGGTGCGGTACTCTCGTTTTTCATGGCGCGCCGCGAGTCCCGTGCCATCATCGCGCCGTTGCAAGAGGTGGATTTGGACCACCCGCGCCGTAGCTATGAGCACGCCTATGCCGAGATGGTCCCCATGCTTGAGCGTATCGAGTCGCAGCGCCAGGAACTCAAGCGCCAAATGGCGGTGCTAGCGGACAACGACCGTATGCGCCGCGAATTCACGGCGAATATCACCCATGAGCTCAAGACGCCGCTTACGGCGATTTCGGGCTATGCCGAGCTCATCGCAAACGGCATGGTTGAGGGCGAGGATGACCTGCGCAACTTTGGCGGTCGCATCTATCGTGAGGCGGGCCGCTTGGCAGCGCTTGTCAACGATATCCTTACGCTGTCTAACTTGGACGAGGCCGAGCGTGCAACTGAGGGCGAGGCGGTGCCCATTGGGTCCACGGAGCCTATTGAGCTCTCGCGTGCCATCTACACGGTTGAGCAGCGTCTTGAACAGGTCGCCCGTCAGGCGAATGTGACGATAAGTCATGAGACCAAGCCTGTGGTCATCGAAGGCGTGTCGCGCTTGATTGACGAGCTCATCTACAATCTGGCAAGCAACGCCATCCGCTACAATCGACCCGGCGGTACGGTTACGCTGCAGTGCGGCACCAACGACGAAGGCCATCCGTTCCTCGCGGTCGCCGACACGGGAATCGGTATCGCGCCTGAAGAACAGGGCAAGGTATTTGAGCGGTTCTATCGCGTGGACAAGAGTAGGTCCAAGGCACGCGGCGGAACCGGTCTGGGGCTTGCCATTGTCAAACATGCGGCCCTGTATCATCACGCCACGATCGATCTATCGAGCGAGTTGGGCGTGGGAACTACCATTACGGTGACGTTTCCCATACAGCAGGACGAGCCATTCGCATAGCGATACAACATAGATAATGATGTAGACGCCGCATTTGACTTTCGGGTGCGGCGTTGTTGTGCAATTTTACGATTGTTTCCGTCATTTTTACAGGAGAGCCTGTTTCTTATGTATAGAGTTTGGTCTCGGTAAAAAGATGCGATAACATACGGACAGTTTTGTCAATCCGAACTGGGGAAATGAAAGGCAAGCTGCATGACCCTTCTCGAACTGTTCCAGCTGCTGAAGAAGCACCTCAAGCTGGTCATCACCCTTCCGGTGGTCTGCGCGATCGCCATGGGCATCGTGTCCTTCGCTGCGATGGACAACACCTACACCGCGACGACGAGCATGTACATTCTCGCCAAGACCGACGATAGCGGTCAGATGAGCTACAACGATCTCTCGGCGAGCCAGATGCTTTCCAACGATATCGCCACGCTGCTGGATAGCGATAGCGTTAAGAGCGGCGCCGCCAAAGAACTGGGCCTCACCGATCTGGATGACTACAAGGTGTCTGTTTCCTCCGAGACCACCACGCGCGTCATTACGCTTTCGGTTACCGGCACCGATGCCAAGGAGACGGCTGAGGTCGCAAAGGCCATGGCCAGCTCGGTGAGTACGGTCGCTCAGAACGTCGGCGCTGCCCAGAGCATCAACGTTATCGACGAGGCTAAGACCCCCGAAGCCCCCAGTGGCCCCAAGCGCGCGCTGTATATTGCCGTCGCGTTCCTCGCCGGTATCTTTATCGCAGTTGCCTATGTCGTTTTGGCAGACATGCTCAACACCCGCATCCGCGGTGCCGAAGAGGCAGAAGAGCTCCTGGGTATTCCCGTTGTTGGCCGAATTCCGGCTATGAAAGGTGGTAAATAGGCATGGCTAAGGCGAAAAACACCGACAAGCTTGTTGTGCAGAATGCCGCCAAGACCCTTTTGGCCAATATTCGCTTTGCGAGCGTAGACGATCCCATTCGCACCATTACCGTCACGTCCTCGATTCCCAACGAGGGCAAGTCCACGGTTTCCATCAACCTTGCCCAGGCTATCGCCACCAGCGGCAAGAGTGTCCTGCTGGTCGAGGCCGATATGCGCCGCAGGTCCCTTGCCGATATGCTCGGTGTCCGCTCCCGTGGCGGACTCTATTCGGTCCTGTCTGAGCAGGTGTCTATCGACCAGGCGATCGTCGAGACCGGCCAGAAGAATTTCTACTTCCTCGATGCTGAGCCGCACATTCCCAATCCTGCCGATATCATCGTCTCTCACCGCTTTGCAAAGCTGGTAAAGGCACTGTCCGCCAAGTTCCAGTACGTCATCTTTGATGCTCCTCCGGTTGGTACTTTTATCGATGCTGCCGAGATCGCGAGCCTGACCGACGGCGCGCTTTTTGTCGTGCGCGAGGATTTCACCAAGCGCGAGGAGGCGCTCAACGCCATCGGTCAGCTTAAGAAGTCTGAGAAAGTCAAGCTTATCGGTACCGTTATGAACTACTGCGAGACCGAGACCAGCGAGTACTACTACTCTTACTACACCAAGGACGGTAAGAAGGTGAAGAAGGGCTCCGGCGATCAGGGGACTTCCAAAAAGGGCATCTTCACCAACCGTGCAAACGTTTAGTTAATTAGGGCTGATCTATGCGTGACATTCATTGCCATATCTTGCCGGGTGTAGACGACGGCGCCGCCGATCTCGATGAGAGCTTGGCGATGCTCGAGGCCGCCAAGCGGGCCGGTGTAACCAGAATCGTTTGCACTCCTCACTGCCGTGATCCCTATTTTGATTACGACAAGATGTGGGATGCCTTTGAGCTGCTGCGCGATAACGCTGACGGTTTTCCGCTCCAGATGGGCTTCGAGGTCAACCATCGAAAGCTCGTTGAGCTTGGTATCGATGCCGCGGAGCACCTGCATTTCGATGGGACCAACGAGTTCCTGCTCGAGCTTTCGACGCATGCCGATGCGTATGCGTTTAGAGAGTACGAGAACACGATTTACGATTTGCAGTGCCGTGGCTACCAGGTGATCATCGCTCATCCTGAGCGCTATCGTGCGGTTCAAAAGGATGTAAGCGTGGCGGAGCGCCTAGTCGATATGGGCTGCAAGCTGCAGGCTTCGGCGGACTTTATTGCCGGTGGTCGCTTTGGTCGCGAGAAAAAGCCGGCCCAGCGCCTGTTTGACGAGGGCCTGTACAGCTTTATCGCAAGCGACGCCCACAATGTTCGCCACTACGATTGCCTAGCAAAGGCGCGGGCCAAGTTTAGCGTGCGAGGCGCTCATTTTCGCTAAAATCTGTCCCTAACGTTTGCTTTGACGGGAGGGGCGACTACGGATATTCAAATTAAGACGGGATGCTTTGAGGATGCGGCGCTGGTGCGCCGCGCCGTCTTTGTGGACGAACAGGGTTATGAAATCGAGTTCGACCAGATCGATGAGGCTTCTGACTGCATTCATGTGACGCTGTACGTGGATGGTCAACTCGCCGGCTGCTCGCGCGTGTTTCCCGAGGAACTGGAGTACGCGGCAGATGCGGAAGCTCCGGTGTCGCCGGCATGTGACATGGACGAAGACGTTGCGGCGGGGGAGACCTACATTTTGGGGCGCGTCGCCGTGCTGTCCACCATGCGCCGTCGCGGTCTGGCAAGCAAGATTGTCGAAGCCAGCGAAGCTGCTGCGCGCGATGCCGGCGCCAGGCTCATAAAGTTGCATGCACAGGAGTACGTGCTGCCGCTCTATGCCAAGGCCGGCTACACGCAGATTGCCCCGGTGGACTATGAAGACGAAGGCCAGCCTCATGCCTGGATGGCCAAACTGCTGGGCGACAGATAGGGACGCTCCTTTTCTGCCGGCAGTTGGGGACACTCCTTGGCAATTGGCGCATGGGGCATTGCAACATACAGTTTTTCGATTCCGTATGTATATATGCGCGCTAATGGGTTATAAAATCTAAGTCTGAACATAGCAGGTCTGCGAGGCGGCTCGGGCAACCGGGCCGTTTTTGCGGACAGGGGTAGCGCGAAAGGACTGCACATGCGTCAATTTAAGACCGAGAGCAAAAAACTGCTCGACCTCATGATCAACTCCATTTACACCAATAAGGAAATCTTCCTGCGCGAGCTTATCTCCAATGCGAGCGATGCCGTCGACAAGCTCAACTTTAAGAGCCTGCAGGATCCGAGCGTCAAGCTCGACCAGGGCGACCTGGCCATTCGTGTCTCCTTTGATAAGGATGCCCGCACGATCACTATTTCGGATAACGGCATCGGTATGACCGCCGAGGAGCTCGAGCGTAATCTGGGTACCATCGCGCATTCCGGCTCCGAGGAGTTTAAGACCGAGAACGCCGAGCAGCAGGGTTCGGATGTCGATATCATCGGTCAGTTTGGCGTGGGCTTCTACTCTGCCTTTATGGTTGCCAGCCATGTGAAGGTGGTCAGCCGCGCCTATGGCGAGGACACCGCTCACGTGTGGGAGTCTGATGGTCTTGAGGGCTACACCATCGAGGACGGCGAGCGTGCCGAGCACGGTACCGATGTCATCCTGACGCTGCGCGAGAACGAGAAGCTCGACGCTGACGGCGAGGCCGAGACCTACGATCGCTTCCTGACCGAGTGGGGCCTCAAGAGCCTGATTCAGCAGTACAGCAACTATGTGCGCTACCCGATCCAGATGATGGTGTCCAAGAGCCGTCAAAAGCCCAAGCCCGAGGATGCTGGCGACGATTATAAGCCCGAGTACGAGGACTACCAGGAGCTCGAGACCGTCAACTCCATGACGCCGATCTGGAAAAAGCGCAGCTCCGACGTTGAGCAGAAGGATTACAACGAGTTCTACAAGTCCACGTTCCACGACTTTGACGATCCGGCACGCACTATCAGCTTCCATGCCGAGGGTACGCTCGAGTACGACGCCCTGCTGTTTGTGCCGGGCCGCGCCCCGTTCGATCTGTACAGCAAGGACTACGAGAAGGGCCTGGCGCTCTACAGCTCCAACGTCCTGATCATGGAGAAGTGCGACGACCTGCTGCCCGACTACTACAACTTTGTCCGCGGCGTCGTGGATTCCGCCGACGTGTCGCTCAACATCTCGCGCGAGACGCTGCAGCAGAACCGTCAGCTCAAGGCCATCGCCAAGCGTGTGGAAAAGAAGATTACCGCCGACCTTGAGGATATGCGTGACAACGACCGCGAGGCCTACGAGAAGTTCTTTGAGAACTTTGGCCGCGGTCTTAAGTACGGCATCTACTCGAGCTATGGCATGAAGGCCGATGAGCTCGCCGACCTGTTGCTGTTCTGGTCTGCCAAGGAACAGAAGATGATTACCCTGGCCGAGTATGCCAAGGGCATGCCTGAGGATCAGAAGGCCATCTACTACGCCGCCGGCGACTCGCGTGAGCGCTTGGCCAAGATGCCCGTGGTAAAGGGCGTGCTCGACCGCGGCTATGACGTGCTGCTGCTGACGCAGGATGTGGATGAGTTCACGTTCCAGGCTATGCGTGAGTACGTTGCCGCCGATATGCCCAAGATCTACGAGGACGATGCTGCCCGCGAGGCTGCCGAGAAGGCTGTGGCCGACGGTGCCGAGCCCGAGGTCGAGGATCGTCATCTAGAGCTCAAGAACGTTGCGACCGGTGATCTTGACCTGGCGACCGAGGACGAGAAGAAGGAGGCCGAGGACGCCACCAAGGAGAACGAGGACCTCTTTAGCGCTATGAAGGAGGCGCTCGGTGACAAGGTCGAGAAAGTCGCCGTCTCCGCGCGCCTGACCGATGCCCCCGCTTGTATCACCACCGAGGGCCCACTTTCGCTCGAGATGGAGAAGGTGCTCCAGAAGGGACCCGAGGGCGCGCCCGACGGCATGCCCAAGAGCCAGCGCGTGCTCGAGCTCAACGCCAAGCACCCGGTCTTTTCCAAGCTCGTCGCCGCTCAGAAGGCGGGCGACGCCGACAAGATCAAGCAGTACTCCGGTTTGCTCTATGACCAGGCCCTGCTGGTCGAGGGCATTCTGCCCGAGGACCCCGTTGCCTTCGCAGCAGCTGTTTGCAACTTGATGTAGTTAGGTATTTACGCGGTTTTACCAAACCGCGTAACGGCTCGACGCTGCCCTCAGTTCCGCCGTTCTAACGAACGGCGGACCAGTCGACGCTGCGCGGGCGCCAGAGCGACAACTTGTCATTCAAAGAGGACGGCATGACCAGAAGGTCTATGCCGTCCTCTTTTCATGCCAATTTGTTCGCTCTGGCGCCCGCTCGCTGGCATTGCCAAAACATCGACGTTGCCGTGGTCCTAAGTAGTCATTGGGTGTTCCTATAGTTTTGTCAACCTTCGACGCTACTCCCGGTAGGGCACCCGGTCGCGCATCACGGCGTATATCGCCCTGAGCCG
>CAJMPX010000035.1:0-11268 GCA_905215365.1 uncultured bacterium
CGCAACGCGTTGCGCTGAGTCCTGAGGCTGTTGCAATGAAAATGAGAATCAAGGGGATGAAATTGTTCGCTCTTTGAGACTTACATCCATCTGATTTAATAGACCTTTCATACTAAAAAAGATATAGTGCCGTAAAAAGTGCTAGTGTTTAATTTTTTTATATATATTTCTAATATTCAAGTAAAAAAAGCGACCTAAGCTCCGGCCTTTAAGACCGAAAACTTTATATAGAAGTAGTCCTATAAATTCAGATAGCTGTAATCTGGGTGAAACATATAAGTAATTACCAATTAAACGATGATTAGCAGCAATGTGGTCAGGGCTTTCATCAATGCTCAATTCAAAAGTCGCAGACTGGTCGATGGGCTGCGATGAATAATCATAATCTAAAGAATGCTTGCCCGTAAAACTATCGATTGAGGAGCAATTAACACCAGATCCATCAAAACCTAAATTGCGAACCTTAGATACGGCAGGAACAATAACCTTTTTGTCGGAAAGCAGGAGATAGGGACCAAAAGCCATGTCTGTCGCTGTTTCCATTTCCCTCTCACAGGCACCAAGCATTACATACGATACATACTCAGATTTTCGACCTGGAATCATTGCGTCTACTATACCCGATTTAAACGCCCGATCAGCGTTACTGAATAAATAGTGTTGATGGACGATAGCATCACGGCCCTCTTGGTGCTTATCACGCCATTGTCCAGTCCCCCAAGCCGAATAGGTGGCCTGGGTCATAAATACAGTAGAACCTTCCGAAAGATTCCAATTCAAGGGGTACGAGTAGCCGCAGACGCTATAAACTCCATCGTCGTCGGCAAAACGGTCAAGGCACTTGTCCATGTATTCAATAAAATTTGGCGAGAACTCAAGATCGTCTTCGGAGTAAATCCACCTGTCGTAACGAGGCTTTATCAAAGCCTCAATTAATTCATGACCATTTACACCGGCCCCAAGATTAAAATCGCGCTTCACAACATTAAAGCTGTTGAATGTCGAGCCATCAAAATGATCTAATAGATCACAAACGCGATGATAACCTTCAACATATTTATCGCTTGGAGGATAATCAACAGCAATATACACGTCTGTATAAATAGCCCACCCATTTAGTGCAAGCGAATCAAGGAGGCGTTTTAAGTGTTCGTCTCGATTTAGAGTTGGAATAATAATAGGTGCGTAAATCATTGTCTACCAGCAATTCTTATATACGATGAGAAATGTTCACGAATGTTCAGGAGGCAAAATCCCCCCGGAGAGCAGCAGCAAAGGGGCACAAATTACAATGCTAAAGACGTGTACTTCAGTAAAACCGAAAAGCAACATCACTAAAATCAGGGGCAGCTCTGATGCAAGCTGAGGATCATTCTTTTTGACACGCCTATAAACACAGCTGCAAAAGAACGCTGAGAAGCAAAGACCCAATACAAGCAATCCTGAAGCATAAGCGCAATCTAAGGTTGTGTAGTAGAACGTCCAACCATTTGTACCAATAGATTTCGTAGGGACAAAAAATTGACCAAACAATGTAACGCCCTGGTTTTCAAGACAGTAATGCCATAGAGACACTCTGCCCGTAAGCGCTTGACCCAGTGAGTCGCTGTACAAAGGACCAGCCAATAAATAGACTATGAAAAAAAAGATAATCGGCAGTATGCCCACGAGCTCCCTCAATCCGCTGCGCTCGAAAACCCTCCATTGTTTCTGGCATGCAAAGCAAACAACTGATAACACAATCAGAGCCGTGGACGTCTTGGAATCGGTAAAGAGTAGCACAGTCGCAGCTACAGCAAGGATAAGAACATAGGTACGAAATCCTATACTGTCATAGTTCAGATACATATATGCTCCGCACATCATCATTACAAGAGCGGCCACCATATTGGGATGCGAGAAAAAGAACGTGAAACGAACGGCTGTTTCGACACCGCTTTCCCACCTGAGTATGTACGATACGCTACCGGGATCAAGGATTGCAGTTAGCCCGTAAACGGCTATGACAAATAGTGACAGGAACGCCGTTGTTACAAACCACAATCTCATGAGGGATTTCGAATCACCCGCAGTAGCAGCTGCTATTATGATGAGGGAAACTGAAAGCGGAGCTGTCTCTCCCGATACAAAATACGTATACAAAGACGATAGAAGAACTAGTAAGAGAGGAATTAACCTCTTACCATAGCTTTTCGACTTTGAAGCAATATGAAGCGAGAGGAGCGCCACACCCGCAAATAGCAGCTCCTTGTCGACGGCATCAGGGAAACTAATCAATGACGTTATAGATGCAAACGTCTTAACATAAATGCATATGAAACCGATAACGAAAGCGGCTGATAACTGTAGGATGCCTTCTTTTGTCTTTGAAGCACCAGCTTCTCCTGTAAACGAATGTGCTATGTCGATAGTTCTAGCAACCATCGTTTTCCCACTTTCTTGCAATCACGCTCTTTGAAACCAAGGCTAACTGCAAGATGCCGTCTCGGACGCCTTTGGTCTTAATCTCGCCGAACGTCCTTCCAAGTACTTGTGCCAGCCGACGTCCCAAAATGGGTGACCAGGCGTCAACAATTTCTTTTTTGATCTTTAATTCAGGCTCAATCCAGCTACCTGAATAGTGATGAACGCTATAGGTGTTATTTTTAATGTGATATCCGCCTAAGCCGTATATGGGATTGAAATAGCAGGACGGTAGCAGCGTCCAGCCGACAGCCTTCTGCAGCCTATCTTCACGAACAAACCCATGAGCCTCGAGAACGCGAGTAAACATCTGATTAACGGTATGATCATTTAGAAAACCTGGGTCGTCACTGAATTGTGTGGAGTCATACGCATCAAGTACTTCCGCAAGCAAAGGGTTATGACGCGGTGCAGCAACTATCAACCCTGTACTCACCGTTTTTGACAATTCTTCAATTGCCGAAAACGGTGAATATGTTTCACAGAGCGAAGTTATATCACGAACAAGTTCGCTCCCCAGGTCCATGTAGACCCCACCGAAGTTATAAATGGCCCAGAAGCGCACATAATCTGCTACATACGCATATTTACCGGCAGCATAGGCCGCTTTAGTCCACGGCGTTGACTCGATATCGAACAACCGCTCATCGCAACGTGTGATGCAATAGCCAGGTGCATATCTTTCCCATGAGAGAAGACATTTCTGAGCAGTCGCAGAAAGCTCCCCATCACCAAACCAACAGTAGTAAATCGTTTTAGGTGTTCTCTCGACCACTAATCCACCAACTCCTTGTAGAGTTGAACAATCGCATCTACATTTCTCTTAACGTTAAATCTTCCCGAAATAGTCGACCTGCCGGCGCGACCGATGCTCAAACGAAGGTCCTCAGAACCCATCAACGTGCACAACAGCCCTGATAGCTTTGATTCATCATCGACAGGCATAAGGTAGCCATTTACTCCATCCCTGATGACCTGTGGAATACCTCCAACCGAAGTTGCGATCGTCGGAATACCTCGCGCCATAGCTTCGAGCACGCTCATAGGCATGCCTTCGTTTTTCGAGGGCAGACAGTACACAGCAGCGTGCTCGAAAAGGGCCTCGCGCTCGTCGCCCGTGACCCAGCCGCAAAACTCACATCGGTCGTCAATGCCGAGCTCCTCAGCGAGCCGTTCATTCTTCTCGACCTCGCCGTCACCGCCAAAGACGACCTTCGTCTCCGGGAAGCGCTTCAGCACTTCCCTTGATGCGCGCAAGAGCACGTCAGGGCTCTTGCGCGCATCAAGACGTCCTAAAAATAGGACGTCTTGATGCGAACAAGGCGAGCATGGCTGGTTTGGGACTTTAACACCGTTATGAACAACGTGAATTTTCTCTGGATCACAAACGTTTTCAGCAAAAAAGTCACGCCACTCTTCCGACAGAACCACAACTCGGTCGGCGATATCAAATGTCTTCCTTACGTCAGAACGATAGACGTATCCGCTCTCTTCAAAGGCCTTCTTAAACTCCCCGTCGTGGTCGTGCAGTATCACCTTTTTGCCAGCTTTATGGGCCATGCGGGCCATAATTGACTTACGCTTGTAGGAACCACGGGCGCTAATGTGCAAATGAATGATGTCATAGGAGGGCATGGCCCTCGCATAGCCAACCAATGCACGAGCAAATGAAAACACCTTGCCAAACTTTGAGGAACCGACGCCCGTCCCCAGGTATTCGAAAGCATCGCATGCCCGGGGAAGGTCTCCGTCGAGATAACCCTGCACGACGGAGACGATTCCGCCGTGCAGGGAAAGGTCTGGGCCGACCATCAAAACCTTTGCATGTACTCTTTTGTCAACCGAATCCATTGTTATCCTTTAAGCCGCGAAGCTAAGCAGCGAGCAGGAACCCCCCCCCCAAATCGAATACTCGGGCTCTACGTCCTTAGTCACTACGGCACCCGCAGCTATGACACAGTGATCAGAAACATGGACGCCCTTGAGAATCGTCACTCCGCTGCCCATCCAAACATCGTCCCCGACGACGACGTCCTGATCGTTATCGGGAAGCTTGTCCTCATCGGTAAGTTCCATCATCGGACGGTCGAGAATATCGGTGCGATGGTCACCGGTGATGATGGTCAACCTGGGGCCGGTCATGACATAGTTGCCAATGCGGATTTTCGCGCGAGTAGTGAGTAGCGTGGCCTCAGGACCCAAGTACACGTCATGGCCCATGTAAATGTTTCCTACTCCGGAGATCTCACTGCGACGACCGAGTGTTACATTCTCGCCGCATGCAGCAAAGGAGCGGCGCAACGAGGGCATTAGAAGAAGCTTGTTATAGGCGCGTGAGACACCGTCGAGAATCTTGTAAGCGAGACCCATGGTTAAGCCTTCCTCCACACCATCTTGTCCACGACGCCGGTGTAGCTCTGGATGATCTTGACCACCTTGGTGGACACGGTCTCGTCGGCGTAGTCGGGAACGGGGGCCTCGGGCAGCGACCCCTCGGCGTCGAGCTCGACGGCGGTGTGGACCGCCTGCAGCAGGCCCTTCTTCGAGATACCGGCCAGCGTGAAGCAGGCCTTGTCCAGGGCCTCGGGGCGCTCGGTGGAGGTGCGGATGCACACCGCCGGGAACGGGCAGCCGACGCTCGCGAAGAAGCTGGACTCCTCGGGCAGGGTACCGGAGTCGGAGACAACGGCGAAGGCGTTCATCTGCAAGCAGTTGTAGTCATGGAAGCCCATGGGCTCGTGCATGCGCACGCGCGGGTCCAGCTTGAAGCCGGTGGCCTCCAGGCGCTTGCGGGAGCGCGGGTGGCAGGAGTACAGGATCGGCATGTCGTACTTCTCGGCCAGGGCGTTGATCGCGGTGAACAGGCTCGTGAAATTCGCCTCGGTGTCGATGTTCTCCTCGCGGTGGGCGGAGAGCAGCATGTAACGTTTGGGCTCCAGGCCTAGCTCGGTGAGGATGTCCGACGCCTCGATCTTCTCCAGGTTGGCGCGCAGGACCTCCGCCATGGGCGAACCCGTGACGTAGGTGCGCTCGGGGGCGCAGCCGGTGTCCTTGAGGTAGCGGCGGGCGTGCTCGGAGTAGGCCAGGTTGACGTCGGAGATAACGTCGACGATGCGGCGGTTGGTCTCCTCGGGCAGGCACTCGTCCTTGCAGCGGTTGCCCGCCTCCATGTGGAAGATGGGGATGTGCAGGCGCTTTGCCGCGATGGCGGACAGGCAGCTGTTGGTGTCGCCTAGGATCAGCAGGGCATCGGGTCGCACTTCGACCATGAGCTTGTAGGAGGCCGCGATGATGTTGCCCACGGTCTCTCCCAGGTCAGTGCCCACGGCGTCCAGGTAGACGTCCGGGTCGGCAAGCTCTAGGTCGCGGAAGAAGATGCCGTTGAGCGTGTAGTCGTAGTTCTGCCCGGTGTGCGCCAGCAGGCAGTCGAAGTGGCGGCGGCACTTCTTGATGACCTCGGACAGGCGGATGACCTCGGGGCGGGTGCCCACGATGATCAGGAGCTTCAGGCGGCCGTCGTCCTTGAATGCGATATCGGAATAATTCTTGCCCATGCGGCTAGACCTCTTCGTAGTAGGTGCCGGGGTTCTCGGGGTCGAAGGGCTCGTTGGCCCACATGACCGTTACGAGGTCCTCGGTGTCGGACAGGTTGGTGATGGAGTGCGTGTAGCCCGGGATCATCTCGACCACGCGCATGTCGCTCCCCTTGACGACGTACTCGTCAACCGGGTAGGACTCGCCCTCGGCGTCCTCCCCCACCTTCCTCAGCTTGATGGAGGCGGTGCCGGAGACCACCAGGAACCTCTCCCACTTGCTCATGTGCCAGTGGTTGCCCTTGGTGATGCCGGGCCTCGAGACGTTGATGGAGACCTGGCCGCGATCGGGCGTGCGCAGGAACTCGGTGAACGAGCCGCGGTCGTCGACATTGGGCTTGAGGCCGTAGGCGAAGTGCCCCGGCTCGTAATAGGACAGGAACGTGCTCCAGAGCTTCTTGGAGAAGGAGCCCTCCGTCAGGTCGGGCATCGAGAGCGTCTCGCGGCTGTCTCGGAAGCTGTCGAGCAGGTAGACGATCTCGCCCAGGGTCTTCACGTCGGTCTTAGGGACGTAGCAGAACCCATCTCCCTCGACGCGTTCCAGTCTCTCGTAGCCGCAGCGGTGCTCCTCACCGAGCAGGGCGCCCAGCATCTCGTCGACCAGGTCGTCGATGTAGAGGAGCTCCAGCTCGACATTGGGGTCGTTGACGGTGTAGGGGCGGCCGTTGGCGATGGCGTCGCAGAAGGTGGCCACGGCGGAGTTGTAGCGCGGGCGGCACCACTTGCCGTAGAGGTTCGGGAAGCGGTAGATGAGCACCGGTGCGCCGGTCCTCTCGGAGTACTCGCGGAAGAGGCCCTCCCCCGCCAGTTTCGACTCGCCGTAGACAGAGCCCTCGAAGCGGCCCGAGAGGCTCGCCTGCGCCGAGCTGGAGAGCATGACGGGGCACGTGTTCCCGTGGCACTCGAGGGCATCCAGCAGCGTGGAGGCGAACCCGAAGTTGCCCTCCATGAACTCCGCCTGGTCCTTGGGGCGGTTGACGCCGGCCAGGTTGAAGACGAAGTCGGCTCGGGAGCAGTAGCCGTCCAGCTCCTCGGGCGTCGAGTCGAGGTCATACTCCATGACCTCGAGCGGGAGCAGCCCCTGATACTTCTCGCGGCGGTCCTTGCCGTCCCTTATGTTCTTCAGCGCGCAGCAGAGGTTCCTGCCCACGAAGCCCCTCGCGCCGGTGACGAGGACGCGCACCCTACTGCACCGCCTCGTGCTCGCGGCCCTCCAGGGCCAGCTGCACGTACTCGGCCGTCTTGATCTTGGCGATGGTGCCCTCCACGTCGAGCCTCTCGGTGTTGTGGGAGGTGTAGGACTCGTCGGCCTGGGTCTCCACCTCGCCGTCGACGACGAACTTGTCGTAGTTGAGGTCGCGCGAGTCGCAGGCGACGCGGTAGTAGCCGCCCATGTCCTCGGCGCGCAGGCGCTCCTCGCGGGTCATGAGGGTCTCGAAGAGCTTCTCGCCGTGGCGGGTGCCGATCACCTGGGTGCCCGTGCGGCCGAAGACCTCCTGGACGGCCTCGGCGAGGTCGCCGATGGTGGAGGCCGGCGCCTTCTGGATGAACAGGTCGCCGGGGTTGGCGTGCTCGAAGGCGAACTGCACGAGGTCGACCGCCTCGTCCAGGTTCATCAGGAAGCGGGTCATGTTGGGGTCGGTGACCGTGAGCGGCTCCCCTTTTCGGATGCGGTCGATGAACAGCGGGATGACGCTGCCGCGCGAGCACATGACGTTGCCGTAGCGGGTGCAGCAGATGGTGGTGCGCCCGGCGCCGTTGCGGGCGTTGGCGTAGATGATGGACTCCATCATGGCCTTGGACTTGCCCATGGCGTTGATGGGGTATGCGGCCTTGTCGGTGGACAGGCACACGACGCGGTCCACGCCCTCGTCGATTGCGGCGTGCAGGACGTTGTCCGTGCCGATGACGTTGGTGCGCACGGCCTCCATGGGGAAGAACTCGCAGGAGGGCACCTGCTTCAAGGCGGCGGCGTGGAAGATGTAGTCCACGCCGTGCATGGCGTCGCGCACGCTCTGGGCGTTGCGGACGTCGCCGATGAAGAAGCGCACCTTGGAGGCGAGCTCGGGGGACTTCTCCTGCAGGCGGTGGCGCATGTCGTCCTGCTTTTTCTCATCGCGCGAGAAGATGCGGATCTCGGCCAGGTCGGTGTCCATGAAGTGCTTGAGAACGGTGTTGCCGAACGAGCCGGTACCGCCCGTGATCATCAGGGTCTTGTCTTTGAATGCGGTGGTGGGTTTCATCTACTTGCCTTCCTTGCGTTTAGCGCCCGTGAACTGGTAAAAGAGAAATTTGGTATTAGTAACGAGATATCGTTTGAATAGTCGCTTCGGCTCCTGCATCAGGCGGTATAGCCACTCAAGACTTAGGTTCTGCATCCAAATCGGTGCCTCCGGCACCACGCCGGCGAGAACGTTAAAGGCTCCCCCTACACCAATCATCAGTGGCTGGGGGCCGCCTTTAAGCTCATGCATGAGGACTTCCTGCCGCGGAGCGCCAAGTGCAATCCACGCAAAGTCGGCGCCAGAATTAGCAATGCGTTGTGAAAGGTCTCGTTTCTCGCCATCTGAGAGCGGACGAAAGACGGAAGGCTCCATGCCAGCAATTTCCAAGCCTGGATACTCTTCCTGAAGCGATTCCTTGAGCGCCTCGAGGTTTTTCTGTTCGTTGCCGTAGAAGTAATGGCTCCATCCGTGCTGAGCGGAAATACTGAAAATCTCGCGCATCAGATCCGGACCGGTCACGCGCCCCATCGACGTGACCGTCTTTCGACCCACAATCGATAGGGGCTTCCCATCGGGAACGGACATAACGGACTCAGCCTGACAGGTCCAGTAGCTGGGATCGTCATGGGCCATAACCGACGTATGGGCGTTAGAGACACAGATATACTCGCCATGCAGATCGTCGATATTATGAGTAATGAAATCGACGCATTCAGACATATTGGTGCCCGTGATCGGGACATCGATCACGGGCACGCGGTTTAATTCGGGATAATGAAGATAGGACTTAAGCACTAAAACGCACCCTTTCCCGTGATTACTTCAATAACGGTGAGGGCGATAATCCTTAAATCGGTGAGAATGCCACGCCTCGCAATGTACTCAAGATCTCGCTGGACCATACCGTCGAAACCAGTTGAGTTTCGATCAGTAACCTGCCACCATCCGGTAATGCCGGGCTTTACGGCCAGGCGCTGCAGGTCGTACTCGGTGTACTCGGCAACCTCGTTGGGCAGCGGCGGGCGCGGACCCACGACGGACATCTGACCCAGGAACACGTTCAGGAACTGCGGGAACTCGTCGATGGAGTGCTTGCGGATGAACTTTCCGATCTTGGTGACGCGCGGGTCCTCCTTCATCTTGAACATGGCGCCGGCGATCTCGTTCTGCCCTTTGAGCTCGGAGAGGCGCTCGTCGGCGTCCCTGTACATGGAACGGAACTTCCACATGCGGAAGGTGGTAAGGCTGCCGTCGGGTCGGGTCTGGCCCACGCGGATCTGGCTATAGAAGGGGCTCCCCTCGCTCTCCAGGCGGATGGCAGCGGCGAGTACGAGACTGGGGGTCGCGATGAGGACGAGCGCGGCACCGCTGAACACGATGTCGAACGTGCGCTTCACGGCACGGTAGGCCAGGCGCGAGCGATCCCAGTCCATGATGGATTGCATGGCCCTGTAGCGGCCGGCACCCTCACGCTGGTCCATGGCCTGAGCAATCAGCGCCGCACCCGCTGGCGCATCCGTTGCATATTTTGTTTTATCCGACACGTTCTCTTCCAACACTTCGTCCCCGGGTCGGGGATCCTCCCTGTTCTGAGTAGCGACCGCCTGCAGCTAGGCGATCGCCTTTTTAAGGTTTCGCATTACACGCTGCTCGGCCGAAAGCACGGCAAGGCCAACGCGGGTGGTTACGCGTCGGCCGCACAGGTTGAGCTCCAAATAAGCAGTGCTTTTGCGTCTGTTAATGGTTTTGATAAGGCCTTCGTGGCCCAGCAGCGGACCTGCCGTTACTACGACCTGGTCGCCGTCTTTTAAGGCCTCGCTCATGGGTACCACGCGGTCTCCCCTATGCGTAAAGCCACCAATGAGCTGGATCTCTTCTTTTGCCAACGGCACAAACTGACCGTCCTGGGAAAGCACCCGGGCAAAGTCGTCCATGCACAGCAGATACTGTTGCACGGTGCGCGGATCTGTCGTGTCGCAGATTAGATAACCGGGAAAGAGTGGCTTGGTCGTATTGACCCATTCGCCGTGTACTTTAATCTCAGTTTGAAATTGGGGATAAAAAAGCTCCTGCATGGCACTCGCCGGCACCATACGCTCGATGCGCTCGCGCATTACGCCTTCGCGACCGTTAATGACCTGGATCACATACCACACGAGCACCACCCCCTTGCTGTCTTACGTGTGGCTCACGGGATTTGGGTATGGCTTCGCCAGGGCGCGTGTGCGCAAAGACGCTCCATATTCAAACCCTGAGCCCAGTTAGACAAGCACGTGGCTCTGCCCCGCCGTGAACGGTATGTACATATGCAGTTGCTAGAGACGCGGACGAGTATCGCAAAACGACCGCGTCCCCAGCTGGCTGCGTGCGAACCAGTCAAGCGGGAACAAAACTGGACCGCACGCAAACAGCTGCAGGACTGCTACGCTTTGGCATACGAACTACCAACATTTGCATCTCATAAATAAATCAATACAAATAAAAAGAGCCGCATGACTTCTTTATTGGAGCTCGTGGTATTTCTGACACCGCCGTTACGGCCGGATGCTGATCGACCCTGCGCTATGTGGCCCGTTGGAGCCGCGAGCACAGTTGAACTCATGTATCGTTAGGTATCCTAGCACAAGCTGATAGCGAAATTGATTTGGGTTGCATCGGACAACATATCGTTCATTTGGCGTGCTTAAGGGAGTTGTTTTGGGATGTTGTTCACGTTGATGCAGGTTATTGGGATGCTAACGGTGATTAGGGGCGTTCCTGAAGCCCAAATGGAACGGCGATCTACACTGATAATCACGTTTGGCTAACAAACTATGTACAGAGATGGGAAATAAATTGTGCAACTTTTTGTTGGTGTGGATTGGGTTTGTGGCGCGAGGTATTTTGGCATGAAAAAAGCCTTCCGAATTCCGAAGGCCTTTGCATTCACGATGGTGGAGACGAGGGGGATCGAACCCCTGACCTCTTGACTGCCAGTCAAGCGCTCT
>CAJMPX010000036.1:0-9093 GCA_905215365.1 uncultured bacterium
CTGCGGAAACGCGGGGCCCGTTCAGGCTGTTGCGTTGAGATTGAAAATCAACCAACAATTTCATCCCTGATATGGAAGTTTCTCGAGAGGGCAGGGAACCAGCTCGTACTGCTACTAGTCCAAATCGTAATGGCTCGAATTTTGACCCCAACAGATTTTGGCGTCATTGCGATCATTCTTGTCTTTATTAATCTGGCAAATGTCTTTATTCAATCGGGACTCGGGACAGCACTTGTTCAATCGGAATCTGCGACTGAGGCTGATTATTCAACCGTTTTCTGGATAAGCTTCGCCATTTCTTTTGTTTTGTTCGTCGCTCTCTATTTTTTTGCACCTGCTGTATCTATCGCTTATGCTGAACCTCGTTTAACCTGGCCGCTGAGGATTCTTTCTCTCACCCTTCTTATCAATGCCTACAATTCGGTTCAAATCGCCGTGGTTCAACGCTCGCTTCAATTTGACCGAACTTTTAAGGCTACCGCCTGGTCTGTCTGCATTTCGGGAGCACTTGGAATCGCATCTGCGTTATTGGGCTTCGGTATTTGGGCATTGATCGTTCAACAATTATTCTATCAAACGGTTAATTGTGTCTCCTTATATATTCAGACCCGCTGGATTCCCAAGTTTGAGTTTGGTTTGTCACGAGCTAAGGAGCTCTATTCTTTTGGATGGAAAATCCTAGCTTCTAATTTATTAAACCAAGGGTACCTGAGTCTTTACGACCTTGTTGTTGGTGCGCAGTTTTCTGTTGGTCAACTTGGATTGGTCTCCCAGGGAAAAAAATATCCTTCTGCTCTTGGCAGCATGCTAGACGGAGCTATTCAGCCCGTTATGATGTCTGCTGTTTCGAGGGTTCAGTCTGACTTGCCGAGTGTAAAGAGGTTAACTCGACGCGCTTTGAAGACGTCGACTTTTGTAATTGTGCCCTGTATGACCTTGTTTGCTGTGGCAGCTAAGCCTGTTGTCCTGATTCTGCTTGGGAATAAATGGCTACCGTGTGTACCGTTTCTTCAGATTTACTGCTTCGTATACGCCTTACTCCCCATTCATTCTTCAAATCTATCTGCTTTGTGTGGAATGGGACGAAGCGATATTAACTTTCTTCTCGAAATAATTAAAAAGCTGCTGGGAATGACTGTACTTTGTTTTGGTGCATTTGTATTTAATAATATTTATGTTCTGGTTGGCTCAGCTTTGTTTACTGGAGTTATAGGCACTTTTATTAACAGTTTTCCCAATAAATCAATTATTGGTTATTCCTACCTTGAGCAGTTAAAAGATATTGGGCCTTCCTTTATTTTCAGTTTATTTGCCGGATTTTGCGCTCTATTTGCTGGCTCTTTCTTTTCAAATCCATATTTAGCGATTCTTATCGAGTGCCTAATTATGGGAATTCTTTACCTCGGCCTATCCAAAGCCCTTCATCTTGAAGCTTTTGAATACCTCATTAATACTGCTCGCGATTTTATTGGCACTAAACGTCACTAGTTTTATACGCCTTTAAACCTTAGGTGTTGTCTTAGCAGCTCCTTTGAACCTTGAAAACTGTATTACACGCCAACAAGAGGAAGGAAACCTCATGAGCGACCGTATACTCGTCACACGTTCCTCAATGCCTGAATTTGAGGAGTACTGCGAGGAAATCAGACCCCTGTGGGAGAGTCATTGGCTTACTAACATGGGTGTGGAGCACAAAAAGCTCGAGAGCGAGCTTAAGGAGCGTTTGGGTACGCCCAATGTTTGCCTGTTCACCAACGGGCACAACGCGCTCGAGTGCATCCTTGAGGCCCTAGACCTTCGCGGTGAAGTTATTACCACCCCCTTTAGTTTTGCGTCCACAACGCACGCCATTTCACGCAAGGGCCTTACGCCCGTATTTGCGGACGTTCGCGAGTCCGATTGCACGCTCGATCCGGAATGTATCGAACGTATGATCACTCCTCGAACCTGCGCTATCGTGCCCGTTCATGTTTACGGTAATCTGTGCGATGTTGATGCTATTCAGGAGATTGCCGACCGCCACAGCCTCAAGGTTATCTACGATGCGGCCCATGCTTTTGGCGTTGAGCGCAACGGAGTTTCCGCGGCGGCATTTGGCGATGCGTCTATGTTTAGTTTCCATGCCACCAAGGTGTTCAACACCATAGAGGGCGGTGCGGTTTGCTTTAAGGATCCCTGCCTTTACGACACTCTTAACCAGTGGAAGAACTTTGGCATCACAGGGCCTGAGGACGTTGAATATGTTGGCGGTAATGCCAAGATGAATGAGTTCTGCGCTGCCATGGGTGTATGCAACCTTCGACATCTTGACGACGAAATTGCTAAGCGCAAGGTTGTTGCCGAGCGCTATTGGGATCGCCTTGAGGGCCTGCATGGTGTTCGTATTTTCCGTCCCGCTGATGGTGTTAAAGCAAATTATGCCTATCTGCCTGTGATTATCGACCCCAGCAAATTTGGTGCCACGCGCGATGATGTCTTCGATGCTCTCGACGCTGCCGGTGTTGGTGCGCGCAAGTACTTTTATCCGCTCATCAACGACTTTGCCTGCTATCGCAGCGTCTACTCCAGCGATCGCACACCCGTTGCACAGAAACTCGCCTCTCAGGTGCTCACGGTCCCCATGTTCGCAGATCTTGCGCTAGAGGACGTTAATCGTATCTGCGACGTAATCGCTCAAGTTGGAAGGAAATAACCATGCAGAAAACCCTTTTACTCCTTGGTGGCGCTCGTTATGCAATCCCTGTAATCAACGCCGCGCACGATCTTGGTGCCAAAGTTGTTACGTGCGATTATCTTCCTAACAATTACGCCCATCAGTTTTCTGACGGTTATATAAACGCGAGTATTATCGACAATGAGGCTATTCTTAAGGCAGCAGAGTCTATTAATGCTGATGGCATCATGTCATTCGCTGCAGACCCCGGAGTGATATCCGCCGCGTATGCTGCAGAGAAACTTGGGCTTCCTTTCCAAGGATCTTATGAGTCTGTTTCTATCCTGCAGGATAAAGAGCGGTATCGTTCATTCCTTCGCGACAATGGTTTCAATTGCCCTGAGCTTCATATATTCAGCTCTGTTCAGGATGCAATCGATCATGCTAAAACCATTACTTATCCTATTATAGCCAAGCCCGTGGATTCTGCTGGTTCCAAGGGCTGTACGCGCGTTGACTGTGCCGATGATCTTGGGGATGCTGTTAAAGTGGCGCTTTCTTTCTCGCGTGCTGGCCGTTGTATTGTCGAACAGTTTCTCGAGAAACTGGGAGACAGTTCCGATGCAGACGCATTCCTTGTTGATGGTAAGTTTAAGTGTGTATCGTTTACCTCCCAGTTGTTCGACTCATCCGTTCCAAATCCGTATACCCCCGCGGCCTATGTAATGCCTTCTAGCATGCCCCAGTGGGCTCAGTCGGAGCTTGTTTCTGAGCTGCAGCGTCTTGCGGATCTTCTTCATCTGGGAAGTGGAGTTTTTAATATCGAGACTCGCGTGGCATCGGACGGAAAAGCCTACATTATGGAGAGTTCTCCTCGTGGCGGCGGTAATCGTCTGTGTGAGATGCTCCGTTATGCTACGGGTGGCAAATGCGATCTTGTTCGCGCGAGCGTACAGGCTGCTTTGGGCTTGACCGTCGATGAGTTATCTATGCCTGTTTACGATGGGTACTGGTATCAGCAGATGCTCCACTCAGACCATTCGGGCATCTTTTATGGAATGAAATATGCTGCAGGCTTCCGCGATTCACATGTTGCCGAAGAGCAGCCTTGGATTAATTCGGGAGACCATGTAGAGTCGTTTACCGCCGCAAACCATGCGTTTGGCTCTGTAATGATGCGATTTGATTCAGAGTGCGAAGTTAACGATTTTCGAAATAACACTTTGAAATATTTTTCGGCTGAGGTGGCATAATGGCTGCACAAACAACTTTATTGGTTTTGGGCGGCAAGCCTATTGGTTCATGTGAAATTGTTAAGTACGCTAAATCCCGCGGCGCCCATGTGATCGTTGCTGACTGGCTTGATCCTGAGCAATCTCCGGCTAAGCTTTTGGCTGATGAGTCGTGGAATGTGAGCACCGCTGATCTCGATGAACTTGAAAAGCGATCTCGCAATGCCGGAGTTAATGCGGTGCTCACTGGAGTTCACGAGTTTAATATCGAAAAGTCCCTCGAGCTGTGCGCTCGGCTTGGTTTGCCCTCATGGTGTTCTTTAGGCCAATGGCGTTCTTGCTGTGACAAGGGGCAGTTTAAGGCCCTATGCTTAAAACATGGGATTGATGTTGCCCGTCGTTTCGATGCGTCTGATATCGAGTCGATTCCTGAGGACTGTTACCCGTTGGCCGTAAAACCTCTCGACGGTAGTGGCAGCCGTGGCTTTTCAAAGTGTTCAAATGTTGATGATGTTAAGCGTGCGCTTTCTGAAGCCAAAGAGCATTCCTTGACCGGACAGGTGCTCATCGAAGAGTTCATTGATGCTAATGCCGTCATCATTCAGTACACTGCTCGTTCTGGTCGAATCGTCTACTCGGGAATTACGGATAAGTTCTCGTTAAAAGCGGGGGATACTGGCGCGCCAGTAATGGCTCTTCAGATCGCTCCTTCTATTCATGAGGCGGAATATCTAAATAACGTTAACGAAAAAGCCAAAAAGATGTTTGAATCTATTGGTATTTCCGACGGTCCAATCTGGATTGAGGCGTTTTATAAAAACGGACGTTTCATCTTTAATGAGATGGGTCTGCGATTTGGCGGGTCTATGACCAATTTACTGGTTGAAGCTCTATCTGGCATTGACCAAATGTCCGTTCTTTATGATGCGGCCGTGGGGTTGCAAGACGGCAAAATTGAGCCTAAGCCAAAGAGTGATTGTCTCTACGCAATTTGGCCGGTACATCTAAGACCTGGAAAAATCAAGTCAATCAGTGGGATGGATAAAGTTTCGGCTCTTCCATCTTTTGCCGCATGCACTATGGTCCACGGTGTGGGTGATTTGATCGAGGACTGGGGCAGTGCGCAACAGGTGCTGGCGTATCTGCACTTCCGGGATTCAAGTATTTCTGGGCTCATGAGCGGAATGAAACGCGTTAAGGAATTGCTTTCGGTCAAGGATGAAGGCGGCAACGAATTGCTTTACTCGCTTTTCGATCCGAATTCCACTTCCTCATACCCTGATTTTCTTGTCTCGCAGCTTGATTCATGTGAAGGCTAGGTGCACCTATGAAAACCGAGTTGATTAGCAGGTCTACGTTAAAAGCCGCATGGGATAAAGAACGCGATATTGATGGTCTTCTAACGGCCGTTGAAAATGCCTTTCTTTCTTTTGGTAAGGGCGAGGTAATTTTACCTTCAAAATCTTCTCAGATTTTTGATGAAGCTACGCAAGACCGAATTAATTGCATGCCGGCGACCGTTCTCCCTTTAGGATTATCTGGAGTTAAATGGGTCTCGGTTTTTCCTGAGAATCCATCGAAACGCAGTATCCCCAATGTTGGCGGCTTGATGGTCCTTTCTGAGATTAAATCCGGTTGCCCCGTCTGCGTCATGGACGCCTCGTATCTCACTGCTCTTCGAACTGCTGCCGTTGATGCTTTAGCTGCCAGACTATTTGCGCCTTTAGGTGCTCGAGTTCTTACGATTCTCGGTACGGGCGAGCAAGCTCGCTTTCATGCCGAGCTCATGTCTCTTGCGCTTACCGATATAAGCGAAATTCGAATTTCTGGGCGCACTGCTGCTCACGCTGCAACACTTGTATCCGATCTTAGTTATTTGGGCTGTTCGGTTGTTGACTACGGAAATGATATGCAGGCAGCTTGTGATGGTGCCGATATCGTTATTACATGCATAAGTGGCCAGGCCCCTATTCTCAAGGCTGATTGGCTTGATACTGCCAAGTTATATTGCCACGTTGGTGGCTGGGAAGATGAGTACGAAGTTCCTCGTAAAGCCAATAAAATCATTTGTGACTATTGGGATGCGTTGAAGCATCGAGGATCGCCAACCATTGCTCGCATGTATTCTGAGGGGCTGTTGTCCGACTCGGATATTCATGCAGATATTACCGAAGTGCTTTGCGACGTCAAAAGCGGTCGTGTGGGCGATGAGCTTATTTACTTTAATGCTATCGGTCTTGGTTTTATTGACGTTGCCGTGGCCGCATGGCTTATGGATAGGGCTCGTAGTGTCCCGTCTTTTGATTTTCACGAGTAATGGCTTTGTTTAGGAGTCATGATGAAAGGCATAATCCTCGCAGGCGGCTCTGGAACTCGCTTGCATCCCATTACCAAGTCCGTAAATAAACAGTTGCTGCCCATTTACGACAAACCCTTGGTCTATTATCCGCTCTCGGTGCTTATGCTTGCTGGCATTCGTGAGGTACTGGTTATTTCTACGCCTCGTGATCTGCCGGCTTTTAAAGAGCTGCTGGGAGATGGCTCCGATCTTGGCATGAATCTAGTGTATGCCGAGCAGGCGGAACCGCGTGGTTTGGCCGAAGCATTTACCATTGGTCGTGATTTCTTGGCGGGGGAGCCCTGCGCCTTGGTGCTGGGTGACAATATGTTTCACGGTCAGGACTTCACGCGCGTACTTAATCGGGCAAAAGCAAAGGTAGAGTCCGAGGGCGGTGCAGTTGTATTTGGTTATCCTGTTCAGGACGCTCGTGCGTTTGGCGTGGTTGAATTTGACGCGGCCCATCGCGTGATTGGCATTGAAGAAAAGCCTGATCATCCCAAGAGCAACTATGCGGTACCGGGTCTTTATTTCTATGATGGTCAGGTATCCGATATTGCCGCTACGGTTGAACCTTCCGAGCGTGGCGAACTTGAGATTACGAGCGTCAATAACGCTTATCTTGAGCGTGGTCAGCTTTCGGTTGAACTCATGGGACGCGGCATGGCTTGGCTCGACACCGGCACGCCGCAGGGTTTGCTTAAGGCTGCTGAGTACGTCGAAGCCGTCCAGAGCCGTCAAGGCTATTTTATTGCATGCCTTGAGGAAATCGCATACCGCCGAGGCTTTATCGATGCTGATCAGCTTGCTATTTTGGGCGAGCGCCTAAAAAAGACTGCGTATGGCAAGTATTTGTTGACGGTTGCTGCAGAAGGGAAACGTTAACGTGCCTGAGATTTTTGAACCTAAGAACATCATCGTCACGGGCGGCTGCGGCTTCATCGGCAGCAACTTCGTGCACTACGTCGTGGACAACCACCCGGGCGTCCACGTCACCGTGCTGGACAAGCTGACCTACGCCGGCAACCCCGAGAACATCTCCGGGCTGCCCTCCGACCGCGTGGAGCTCGTCGTGGGCGACATCTGCGACGCCGCGCTGCTCGATAAGATCGTGCCGGGCCACGACGCCATCGTGCACTATGCCGCAGAGTCCCACAACGACAACTCCATCGCAGACCCCGAGCCGTTCCTGCGCACCAACGTCGAGGGAACCTTCCGCCTGCTGGAGGCCGTCCGCAAATACGGCGTCCGCTACCACCACGTCTCCACCGACGAGGTCTACGGCGACCTCGCGCTCGACGACCCGGCGAAGTTCACCGAGGAGACGCCTTATCACCCGTCCTCGCCGTACAGCTCGACCAAGGCGTGCTCCGACATGCTGGTCCGCGCATGGACCCGCACCTACGGGCTTCGCGCCACGATCTCCAACTGCTCCAACAACTACGGCCCCTACCAGCACGTGGAGAAGTTCATCCCCAGGCAGATCACCAACATCGTCGACGGCGTCCGCCCCAAGCTCTACGGCCGCGGCGAGAACGTCCGCGACTGGATCCACACCGAGGACCACTCCTCGGCCGTCTGGGACATCCTCACCAAGGGCCGCATGGGGGAGACCTACCTCATCGGAGCCGACGGCGAGAGGAACAACATCACGGTCCTGCGCATGATCCTCACGGCCATGGGCCGCGACCCCGAGGACTTCGACTGGGTCGCAGACCGCCCCGGCCACGACCGCCGCTACGCCATCGACAGCACGAAACTCCAGCGCGAGCTGGGCTGGAGGCCGGCCCACACCGACTTCGCCGAGGGGCTCAAGCAGACGATCGACTGGTACGTGGAGAACGAGTCCTGGTGGCGCCCCGCCAAGGAGGCAACCGAGACCCGTTACCGCGCGCAGGGGCAGTAGAGGTAACAGCTCATACGAAACAACGGGGGTCCCGGACTAGTGCTCGGGACCCCCGTTTTATTTAGGGCGCAGTTGGCCGAACGTGTCCCTGAATAACGGTTAGTTGGTGGAGCGTTGTGCGTCGTGGGTTGCATTTCTTACGCCTTTGCTCGCGGCCTTCCCCGCCATAAATACTGTGGTGATGCTATTCGCCCAGCTGTTCGCCTACGCGGACGCGCCCGGCGGGGGGCGCATGCCTGCACGACGAGTTGATCGGTTGCGATGAGATGCCCGAAGGCAAGCAGCCGATGGCATGTGGCGGCGCGAGGCGGGGCTGCGGGCGAGGCCCGTGCGCAAGAGCAACACGAAGCGGCTCTCCTAGGAGTGGCTGGCAGGGCTGCGCGAAATCTGCAACGACCAGGTGCGCTGTCCGCTGGCGCACGAGGAGTCCAGGCTCAAGAAGTTCGACAGCGACCGAGACGGGACGTGGCTTGACGACATCCCCCGTCGGCAACGACCACTCGATTGACACGGTGGGGTACGCGATGATGGACGACTCTTGCATGGGTGAGAACGCAGCGTCCAGCTTTTCCCCACCATCGAAAGGCGCTAAAGGTTAATTTGCCGTCTTCTCCGTTGTCTTGGGGTCAGCCTCTTCGCCCTGCTCGCCGAATACACCCTTGAACTTCGTCATAACGTTTTTCTTTGTCTCGACAATCTTTGGGCGCGCGGTCCCACGCCACCATTTTTCGACATGAGGCTTTGCCACCTGAGCACCTTTCGCCACCAGATAGCCGACGGCAATTACGGCAATCGCAGCAGCTGCCACCTTGCCGCCGTTCGGATTGGAGGCATCATCTCCATTGCGCTGGCCGTCATCAATACTATAGTCGCCATTTGCCGCAAGCGATGCCTCCAATTCTTCTCTCTGCCCTTGATTCTCATTTTCATTGCAACAGCCTCAGGACTCAGCGCAACGCGTTGC
>CAJMPX010000037.1:0-6439 GCA_905215365.1 uncultured bacterium
TTCCCGGTTCGACGAACAGCCGATCGTGTCAAATTTGGTCTAACAGAGCCAAAAATAAAGGGCGCAGCGATTGTTTTCGCTGCGCCCTTCGGCGTCGTTTCAGTCGTAGATTATCGGAGCGGGCACGAGCCGCCAAGCTGTGCCTAGATGATTTACCCCAAGGACGTACAGGTCAAGCTCCTCGTCGTAGAACACCGGCTCGTCGGTGTGCTCCATGATAAACGACGGGTCCTGCACGATGTACCACTGGAAAATCTCCTCCCACGGTGCCCAGTCTCCGCTCACAAGCTCAAGCGGGCGTTTTGCTATCTCGTTTGCGAGCACCATGTTCCCGCACGTCTCGGCGAGGTCGGCGTAGGTCTTGATGCCGTAGTCACTCATCGCCCTCCTCCTCCGCTTCCCGCTCCTCGATTCGCTTGAGGTATTCCGCCACGCAGTAGCGCATGGTGCGCAGGGCCTCGCAGTCGATGCTCTCCGCGAGGATGTCCCCGTCGAGGACGACCTCGCCCAGAGCGTTCACGAACCGCCACTCCATCACGTTGTCGATGCGCTTGAGCACGTCCTTCAGGGTGCCGCTGTCGCGCATGGGGGCGTTGCCGTCCACCTTCGCCATGCGCTCAAGCTCCTTGGCCTTCGCCGAGCAGATGCGAGCGGTGCGCCTGAACACCTGCGCCCTCCACATGGCCTCCTCCTGGGGGCTGTTGGGTTCAAGACGCTCCTTGTCCATCGTGTACCTCCTTATCTTCGTTTCAGAGGCACCCGACGCCGCAGGCGTCTTTCACGCATGCCCATCCAAAGCCCGCCGAAAGATCTCGAAAAGCCCTTCAAAGGTCGGTGCGCCGTCGCTGATCCTGTTTCGCGGTATTCCGGAGCATCTGGGCAAAAACAAAGGAGAGCACCCGTTATACGGATGCTCCCCTTGTTTGGGAAACGGACACCTGCACGCGACCGGAGGGAGCGCGCGGGTCTGTGAGGGCTATGCCCGAACACAGTACGTGCCGTTATGGTTTCGTCGTTACTGACGAGCACCGCACGAACTGCAATACACGTAGTCCACGTAGTCCTCGTAGTAACCGTGGTCTTCCTGATGGGAACCGACCTGAACCTGCACGGTCTTTTTGATGTTCTGGTAGCTGGAGTAATCCACGCCGTTGTACAGGCCGTTCTCGTCGGCGTTACGCAGGGCGTTGACGATGATGGCATTGAGGTCGTCCCGCGTGAATCCGTTCTCGAACCAGTACTCCGGTCCTTTTGCGATGTATTGGCCGGGAGTGCCGGTTGGGACATAGAAACGCGCTCCGTAGACTGTCTGCGTCTCGTAGTCGGGGACCGTCACCATGTTGGATACCCACCTCTGTGCGGTGTGCTGTGTCCACGAATGCTGGTGGGCAGGCGTGCTCGGCTTGTGGGAACCGCCGGCGTTTCCAGAGTTGGAGTTTCCGGTGTTGGAGCCGGAAGCGTTGGCGTTTCCGCCGGAAGGCTTGTCGGCGGGCTTGCCGATGGTGTCGGCGGGCTTGCCGTCGATATCGACACCCTCATCGGCCTTGGATGCGTTCTCCTTCGTCTCGTCGGAGACGTTCGGGTTGGCGCTCACGTTACCGTCGAGCTTGTCGAGGACGCCAGTGCCCGCATCGCCCTTCAAGGTCACGTCGCCGTTCTTGATGGCGTCCTTGGTCTTGTTGACGATGTCCGCGAGCATATCGTCGGTGACCTTGTCAGCGGGAATCTGCGCCATAGGGCAGTTGATGGCGGGTGCGGTCTTCGCGTCGGCGTCGACGGTGATGTCGACGGGAGCGCCCGTGTCGTAGATGTCGAATGCGGAACCGTCGGAGTTGACGGGGCTGACGAAGCTCACGGTGTAGTCGCCCTCGGCGAGTTCGACCGTGGAAGTGCCCTTGTTGCCATCGGCATCGGGGGTCACCGCGTGGTAGAAGTCCACGTCGTTGCTCTCGATATGGGCGATGGCGGGCGTGGAGTTCTCGTCCCAACCGTTGTCGGCCGTGACGTTGAGGGTCACATCGACAGTTCTTGACTCCTGCTGTTCTGGTTGTTGCTCGGACGTTGCGAACGCCCCGCTTGCCACGGCTATCGCAACAACGATCGCAACGGCTATCGCTGCGACATGGGGCTTATGCGAGCGCGCCCACTGGGATAATCCGTTCATTATCCATCCCCCTTTCTTTCATGGTGGTTTCGAGTTACCTCGTTATGTCAACCGCGTCATTACTTAGCGCTTTCCCATCGCGCGAGCCATCCAGTCGAGGTTGCCGCTCGCACTGGCGGTGTTCGCATTAATCTGCTGAGCCTGATTGAGAATCTGCCCCTGCATGAACAGGTTGCCTATTTGCAGCATGTTGCCGATGCGCTGCTGGTTGAGAATCTGCTGCTGGCCCGCTTCCATGCGGCGCTGGTGCATCTCGGTCTCGTAGAGGTTGACCATCTCCTGTACGGTGGTGGCGCGATGGTTGCGCACGGCAGCAAGGAAGAAATCCACGGCTTCGATGCTGTCGTAATCCATGGGGTACCACGGGGCGACCTGCGAAGCCCATTGCTGCTGTACGGCGAAAATCTCCTGCTTGGTTTGCTCGATGCTCTGGGCCAGGGCCTGGTTGTTGGCTTCAACTTGTTGGTTGCTTTGGTCAATCGCGGCATTTTTCTGGGAGCGGCTTTTGTCCGCCGTCTTCGCTATGACCTTGTATAGAATCGCACCGATGATAGCTGAGACGATGAGGTTCACGATATTCCAGACCGCCAATTGAAGCTCCGAGCCTCCCATCGAGAAGAGCGGAAGGGTGGGGAGAAACGTTATCACCTTAAGTGGCGTGCTCGTGATAAGCGTGAACGCGATAAGGAAGCCCCCGATTGCGTAGAGGACGGGGTGCCTTTTAGTCTTCTTTTCCGTCTTGGTGGCAAACTGAGTGGTGAGCTGGTTGATGCGTTGCTGAAGGTCAACCACCCTATGCATCAAATCGTGCGCCGTGGCAACGCCTGGCAACAGACTTGCCTGTTCCTCCATGTTCGCTCCTTTCTATTTCACGGATATAGCCCGAGCTGCAATCGGGCTATATCCGTGCGTATCGATTGCCTAGTCCACCTCTATCCCTTCGGTATCGGGGGTGTCCCACGTGAAGCCCGAAAATCCCTCATTCACCACGGTCACCAAGCCCGCATATCCCGCGAAAGTGGTGTTGTAGACGGTCGCGGTGGTCGCAGAACCGAGTTCGATATCGTCGTCGTAGGTTTCGATGGCGCTCTTGGGGATCTCGACATTGTTTTCCATGACGTTGTATGCGGTGATGTCGCTGCATACGAAGCTCCTCGCTTTGAAGCGGAGCTTCTCGCTTGCCGTCGAATTGCCCGACTCATCGGTTTCAAGCTCAAGCGTGTAGGGGTGTGCTTTGGGCTTCGAATATTGAGCAGCTTCCTCAAACGCGAGGACCTGCTTGGCAAGTTCTAAGGTTTCGGCGAACGAGGAATCCAGATTTTGATAATTCTCGACATCCTCGTTCGCGTTCTCGATGGCATGTTTCTTTTCGGCTTCGAACCTAGCTTTGTCCTGCTTCGTGGCAAACTTGACGATCTCCTCGCCGGAAAGCCCCTTCAGGTCGCGGAACCTGGCGTCTGCGGGTAAGTAGGTGGTGACGTTGCCCTTCCCGTCAAAGAAGAGGAATCTATATATCGATACATCCTTTCCGATTCCGTCCTTCGGGCTGTTGTACTCCAGCCAAACACTCGCTTGAGCGAATGCCCGAGACGCCGGCATGGGCTCGCTCGACTTCTGAGCGCCGCCGCCCGTGCCTTCGCCTAAGCCGTTGCAGCCGGTCAGCCCAAGGCCCGCGACGGCAACCGTCCCGATACCGAATAGCTTGAGCGCCTCTCTCCTCGTGTACTGCTTCATGGTTGTTTTCTCCTTTTGCGTTCGCTTGCTTTGTCGATTTAGCTTGTTGCTCGATGCTTTCCCGTCGGCTTTGATGGGAAGGGGGCAAGTCGAACGACTGCCCCGGTAAAGATTCCGGAGCCGTTCGGCTTGTCCCTATGCAACTTATTGTTGTTGGCTTTCCTGCTGTGCCTTGAGCCACTCTCTCGCGTTGAGCTGATCCTGGAATTGGGAGTTCGTCATGCCGTCGCCGCGGACGGAGTTGGGATCGTTCGGGTCCCATGACTTGGTGAGCCCGATCGTCAGATACTTCTCCAGGCCGTCTCCCGCCCCGTTGCCGACATATACGTTCAGTCCGGTGCCGGTCGCGCCGAGTTCCTGCGTGCCGTATACCGGCCACGGGTTATCTTTCGCAACGGCGATGCAGATTGCGCCGCCGTAGTCGTTGGCCGGTTTGTGCGAAATCTGCCACGTGTGGTCGTCTAGCTTGGTCACGCTCCACTCGTTCTGCTTCCAATCGGACGGCACGTCCACGTAGAAGTAGTCGGTCGTGAACGAATGGCCACCGCTGGATGCCTGGTCCGTTGACGTCTGCTCGCTCTCGGAAGTGCTCGCCTCGGTGCTCTTATTCGCCTCGTCGGTCTTTTTCTCTTCCTCGGCCTTCTTGGCTGCCACGGCGTCGTCCCTGCGCTTTTGTGCCTTCTCTTTGAGCTTGTCGAGCTTTGACGAGCTTATGCCGCTGTCCTTTGCTGCCTTATATGCCGCATCGATCTGCGCGTCCGTCACCTCTTCTGCGGGGACAGGCTTGATGGTGATTTCCTTCTTGACGTTGACTTTGCCGTCCTTGTCGATGCTGACCTTCGTGGACGCGCCCTTGGTGTCGTAGATGGTTCCGTCCGCCGCGATGGGTGACGCCTCGATCGCAAGGCGGTAATCTCCTGGCCTGAGGGCGATGTCCGAAGAGTCCGACCCCGCGTGGAACACGCTGTCCACACTGTTGCCCGAGGAGTCCTTTCCGGTGGCATGGATGGTGATCTTCGTGCCCTTTCGCGTGTCAAGCCCTTCGGCGTTTACGACGAGGGGAACGCTGTAGGTCTTGGACACCTGCGCCGAGAGATATAGATAGGCGCCTCCGCAGCAGATGGCGATCGCCGCCGCGATACCTATCGCCACCCACAGTGCCGCCCGCTTCTTTTTGCCGGATCTGTCAGCCATCTCTTATCCCGCTTCCTTCCTCCGTGATGTCTGTTCGCTCTTGAGAAATTACTTTGAGGCGCGCATGCGCTCCATGAAGACGCCGGCCGAGATGAGCGCCAAGGATACTGCGAGCGTTGCGAGGAAGGGGAGGATGTTGTCACCCGTCTTGGGCAGCTCGCCGTTCTTGGCATCGGTTTTTGCGTTCGAGCCATTCGAGCCGTTTGCCTGCGCTTGCTTTTTCTGCTCGGTCGACGTCCCGAGGGCGGCGACGGTCTCGGTCTTGGTGGCGCCGCATTTGGTGCAGGTGTAGGTGCGCACGCCCTCCTTCGTCGCGGTGGGCTCGGTAGTCACGGTGCCCTTGTTCCATGTGTGGTCGGTCGCCGCGATCTCGCGCGTCTGGACGGCCCCGCAGATATCGCATGTCAGCTGCTCCTGCCCGGGCGCGGTGCAGGTCGCGGGGGTCGTGACCTTCCAAGTACCTTCGTGCGCGTCGCCGTCGATGGCATGGAACTCAACGGTGTTCACGCCGACCTCCTGACGCCACTTCGCATAGCGCTCCGCCTCGGTCCCCTTGTAGCCGATGATGTGGCAGTTGAGAATGGGCGTCGAATGGATGGCCGTGACGGATTTGGGGATCCAGACATTCTTGAGGCTGTCGCATTGGTTGAGGAACTGGTCGGGGATCTCGGTCACGCCCTCCTCGACATGCACGTTCTCAAGGCTGGTGCAGCCGTAGAACTGCGCGTTGCCGCCGCCGCCCCATGTGGAACCGGAGGGAATGGTCACCGAGGTGAGCTTCTTGCAGTAGACGAAGACATCGGAATGCCAGTCGACGTTTGCGGGCAGCTTGATCTCGGTGAATCCCGCATTCTGGAACGCGCAGTTCCACACGCGCTCCAGCCCATCGTTCAGATGGACCTCGGTGAGGCTAGGGTTGTCCGCGAATGCGGAGACCCTGATGGTCTTCACCGTGGAGGACAGCGTCACCTTATGCAGGTTGCTGTACTGGACGCTACCGTACGAGGCGAACGCGGTGCCGGGGATTTCCGTGACGCCCTCGGCAACCTTGACCTCTGTGATCTGCGAGGCGTACTGCGTCCAGTCATATGTGGTTGCCGTGGGGATGTCCGCCGTCAACGTGAGCACGCCGTCGTTGAGCGTCCAGCCGTTGCCGCTGATTTCCTCGGCATAGGCGCCGCGCGCGCCGGACAGCAGTGCTACGCACAGGGCGAACACGCCCGCGAGGGTCAGCACCCCTCTTTTCCATGTCGTTGATTTCATCTTCCCTTTTCCTTTCTTTTGGGTTTACGTTTGGCTCTGTTAGACCAAGGTTGACATAAAAACGATGTCACCGCGAGGCGGTAC
>CAJMPX010000038.1:0-6283 GCA_905215365.1 uncultured bacterium
GACCGGGTGCCCTACCGGGAGTAGCCCCGACGGTTGACAAAACTATAGGAACACCCAATGGCTACCCCAAGTGACAACCACGGCGACGCCGATGTTTTGGCAACGACAGACACTATGACCCAATCCAGGGGCACGGAAACGACAGGAGCCCCCGCTCGTGACCGCGGGTCGGGGCTGCGACAATGTTGTTGAAGTGCCAGAGGCGCAGCCGCGCCGCAACGAGGTTGGGAGGCTCCCGTGCCTAGATATTCTACCGCCTTCGGAATGGACGTACACCTCAGGTCCACCACCGTCTGCGCGCTCGACGCGGAGACGGGCGAGGCCGTGACGAGGAGGTTCCGCGGCAACCCCTGGGGCGAGGTCGCGGAGTGGATGTCGGGCTTCCCCGGCCCGTCGCTCGCCGCCTACGAGAGCGGCTACCTCGGCTTCGCCCCGCAAAGGGAGCTCTCCGGGCTCGGCGTCGACTGCGTCGTCGCGGCCGTCTCCAAGGTCCCGAGGTCGGCTGCCGACCTCTCGTCCAAGAACGACCGCAACGACGCGGCCAGGATGGCCAAGGCGATACTGTCGCACGACGTCACCCCGGTATGGGTGCCGTCCCCCGAGATCGAGGGGCTCAGGGACCTCGCCGCCGCCCACGACGCGGCGACCGCGAGGCTCGCGGCGGCGAAGCAGCGGCTCCTGGCGTTCCTAGCCCGCCGCGGCTATGTCTACGGCGGCACGACGCCGGCCGGCAACCCCCGGAAGTACTGGACGTACGGCTTCCTCAGGTGGCTCGACGGCATACACCCCGCCGACGACGGAGGCATCCGGGCGCTTGCGGCGCTGAGGAACGAGGTCGAGGCGGCCGACGAGACGAGGGAGGCCCTCCTCGCCGAATACAGGGCCGCCGTCGCGGCGGGCCCCCTCTCGGCCGAGGTCGAGGCGCTCCAGTCGATCAAGGGGTGCGGGTTCGCGCTCGCCGCCGCCTTCGCGTCCGAGGTCGGCGACTTCTCGAGGTTCCGCTCCGGCAGGCAGGTGACGGCCTACTTCGGCCTCGCCCCGAAGCAGAGGTCGAGCGCGGACTCCGTGCGCCTCGGCGGAATCAGCGGGGCCGGCAACGCGCTCGTCAGGAAGCTGGCTGTCGAGGGGTCCTGGTGCTACGCCCAGGCCGGCCACCAGCCGAAGCTGATGCCCAAGGGCTCCGGCGTGCCCCTCGAGATAAGGATGCACGGGAGGAAGGGGTCCGAGAGGCTCCTGCGCCGCCGCGAGGAGATGATCGCCCGCGGGATGCCGCAGGCGAAGGCGAACGCGGCCACCGCGGCCGAGCTCGTGAGGTGGCTGTGGGCCCTCGGCACGATGTGCCGGGAGGGCGCGGAATAGACATAAGCCCCCGTCCCGGCGAGCCGGGCAGCCTTCGGGGACACCCCCGTTCTCGCTGTGCGCGCGGCGGCCGCCGCATGCGCGAAGACAGACTAGGGGAACCCCGCCGAAGGAGAGGATTGCGGGCCGCCGGAGCGGTATCCGCGGATATGAGACTGAGCCGAAGGCGTCGATGACATGCCGGGGGCGGACCGGGACGGGTTTAACGGCAGGCCCCGCCGACCGATTGCAAGCGGTCGGCGGGGCCATTGTGGCCCTTGACAGTGGATTGGGTCATATGAGCGAGCGGGCCGCATTTGAGACAAGGTGACGTGAAACGAAAGGGCGCTGACCTTCTGGTCGCGCCCTTGAAATTGAACGTCAGATTGTCCAAATGCGGCCCGCGCAGCGTCGGCCGGTCCGCCGTTCGGTAGAACGGCGGAACCAATTAGTACATCTTTGCGCCGGCGGGGATGGAGGCGTCGAGCTGGATCAGGTTGAGACGCTCCTCACCATCCTCCTCGTGGATAGCGCTGATGAGCATGCCGCAGCTGGGAATGCCCATCATCTTGCGCGGCGGCAGATTGGTGATGGCGAGCAGCGTCTTGCCGACCAGATCCTCGGGCTCATAGTATTCATGGATGCCGGAGAGGATGGTGCGGTCGGTACCGGTACCGTCGTCGAGCGTAAAGTTCAGCAGCTTCTTGGACTTCTTGACGGCCTCGCACGCCTTGACCTTCACAGCGCGGAAATCGCTCTTGGAGAAGGTATCAAAGTCGACGAACTCCTCAAACAGCGGCTCAACGGCGATCTTGGAGTAGTCGAGCGTGGGCTTGAGCGACTTGACGAACGGGCTTGCGGCGTTGCCGGCCTCTGCAGCCTTGGCGGCAGCGGCACCGGACTGGAAACCCTTCTCGGGCTTCATGTGCGGGAACAGCAGGACGTCGCGAATGGAAGCCTGGTTGGTAAGCAGCATGACCACGCGGTCGATACCAATGCCAATGCCGCCCGCGGGAGGCATACCGTACTCGAGGGCGCGCACGTAGTCCTCGTCATACTCCATAGCCTCGTCGTCGCCGCCGGCCTTCTCGGCCATCTGGGCAGCAAAGCGCTCGGCCTGGTCGACCGGGTCATTGAGCTCGGAGAATGCGTTGGCGTACTCGTGGCCGGCGATGACCAGCTCAAAGCGGTGCGTCAGGCGCGGATCGTCCTCAAAGCGCTTGGCAAGCGGGCTGACCTCGATGGGGTAATCGCATACGAAGGTCGGATTGACGATGGTGTCCTCGCCCAGCTCATCGTAAATCTCGGCGATGATCTTGCCAGCAGTCCACTCGGGCTTAATCTCCAGGCCCTTCTCGCGTGCGGCGGCGGCAAGCTCCTCGACCGGCGTGTCGATGGTAACCTGCTTGCCGAGCACGTCCGAAACGATATCGGTCATGGGACGGCTTGCCCACTCACCGGACAGATCGATGGTCTGGCCCTGATACTCGATGACCTCAGGATTGCCGATAGCCTTGTTGGCAGCCTTGATGACGCCCTGGGCGAGTGCCTTCATGCCCTCGAGATCGGAGAAGGCGCGATAGGCCTCCATCGTGGTGAACTCGGGGTTGTGGGTGAGGTCCATACCCTCGTTGCGGAAGATGCGGCCGATCTCGAAGACGCGCTCAAAGCCACCGACGATGCAGCGCTTGAGGTGCAGCTCGGTAGCAATGCGCAGGTAGCACTCCTGATCGAGCGCGTTGAAGTGCGTGATGAACGGCTTGGCCGTAGCGCCGCCCTGAATGGTCTGCAGGATGGGGGTCTCGACCTCCATGTAGCCGTCAGATTCCATGAAGCGGCGGAAGGTGGAGAGAATCTGCGAGCGCTTGCGGAAGGTCTCGCGAACATCGTCGTTGGCAATCAGGTCGACATAGCGCTGACGATAACGGGTCTCCTTATCGGAAAGACCGTGGAACTTCTCGGGCAACGGACGAACGGCCTTGGAGAGCAGGGTCGCGCTCTTGGGGGCAACGGAAAGCTGGCCACGCTTGGTGCGCACGACCACGCCGGTCACGCCCAGGATATCGCCCAAGTCGAGGGCCTTAAGCGTGCTCCAGGCCGCCTCGTCCATGTCGTTAATACGGCAGAACAGCTGAATCTCGGCGGTAGCGTCGCGCACGACGATAAACATGATCTTGCCCTGACCGCGCTTGGCGACCACGCGGCCGCCGATCTTCACGACGTCCTCAGTATCCTCGCCATCGGCAAGATCGGCATATTTGGCCTCAATGTCGACGACATAGTCCTCGATCTCGGAGTGCTCGGGATAGGGGTTCTGGCCCGCCTCGAACAGGGCGGCGCGCTTTGCCAGACGCGTGGCGCGCTCGTCGTTGAGCGTCGAGGCCTGATCGGCGACGTTCTGGTTCTCTGCCATAAGTTAGCTCCTCAAACTAAAACGCTCCCCAGGATTCGGTCCCAGGGAGCGAAAACATACCTTTACGCGGGACCGTGGTCTAGCGTGCGATCTTGGCGATGGTGTAGACGCGGGTCTTGCCAGAAGGCGTAACGACCTCAACGGAGTCGCCCTCGCCGTGACCGATGATGGCGTGACCGACCGGAGACTCGTTAGAGATCTTGTGCTCGAGCGAGTTGGTCTCGGTGGTACCGACGAGCGTGACTTCCATGACCTCACCGTTGGGATCGATCAGAGAAACGGTGGAACCGATGGAGACGGTCAGATCGCCCGTGGTGGCAGCAACCTGAGCGTTGGCGAGGATGGCCTGAATCTCGGCAATGCGAGCAGCATTCTGGGCCTGCTTGTCCTTGGCGGCATCGTACTCGGAGTTCTCCGAAAGGTCGCCGAACGCGCGGGCTTCCTTGATGTCCTCGACGATCTCCTTGGCGTAATCGCCCTCACGCCAAGCGAGCTCCTCGACGAGCTTCTGGCGGCCCTCAGCGGTCAGTACGATCTGGCTTGCGTCCATACGGATATCTCCCCAACTATGATGTAACGATCAACTGTCAACAAAACGAAAAAGACCGGCTAGCCTGCGGGCAAGCCGGTCAGGTGCTCACCCCAAAGGGATGGGACTACTCTGCGTCCGCGTCGCTGTCCTCTGCCTGCTTTTTCTTGGCAGCAGCGAGCTTGGCCTCGAGCTCTGCGATCTCCTTGTCCTCCTTGGACTCCTCGACCACAACGTCCTCGGCCTGCTTGGTTTCGCCCTTATCGTCGCCCTCCATACCCTCGCGGATATTCTTGACGGTAGAGCCGAGAGACTTGCCGAGCTTCGGCAGGTTCTTAGGCCCGAAGATGATCAAGACAACGACGAGAATAATGATGAGCTCAGGAGCCCTCAGTCCAAACATGTAGACCTCCACAATACAGCGAGACAAGCTCGAATGAGTATACCGCGGGTGCCGCGGTATCACAACAATAGCTAAAAAAAGGGACCGCAAGAAGCGGTCCCTTCTCATGCTCTGGTCGGGTTGACTGGATTTGAACCAGCGACCCCTGCGTCCCGAACGCAGTGCTCTACCAAACTGAGCCACAACCCGTTAGCTCGACTATAGTAACAAAGATTTCCGTCGTGTGCTAGAGAAATTTTTACTTCTTTGGCGCTTCAATGCGAACCGTGTCGGAAACGAGCTCCGTTGCATAAGCCCACCAGCCGTTTTGTTGAGCCGTCGCCGCAAGATTGGCTGCCGTGGCGGCGCTATCGCAGAGAGCAAACGAGCAGGCACCCGAACCGCACACGTTTGTGGCAATGGTACCGTCCTGTGAACGAAGCCAGTCGAGCACCGTTTGAATCCGCGGCTCCATCTGCGCGGAAATGACATCCAGGTTGTTGTGGACGAGCGCGTAGGCCGCCTCTGCGTCTCCCGAGCGAAGGGCAGATGCGATCGCTCCGGGCTTGTCCGCAGGCGCTGGGGCCTCGTCAAAACGTCGATAGGCTTCAATTGTCGAAACGCGCGCCTCCCGCGGCTTGACCAGCACAACGGGCGTCACAGGAAGCGCGGGGTACTCAGTTGCCAGAACGTCTCCCCCACCCACGTAGAATGCGGGGCTCGTATGCAAAAAGAACGGCACGTCGGCGCCGATGCCACGCGCAATCTCATCCAGCGCAGGATCAGTGCGGTCGATGCCCCACAGCTCAGCCAGGGCAACGATAACCGCCGCGGCATCCGTCGAGGGGCCGCCCAGGCCGGCGCACAGCGGGATGCGCTTCTCAATCGTCACGCACACGTTTGCCTCGCGCCCGAAATGATCGGCCATGGCGACGGCGGCGCGGTAGGCAGTATTCTTTTGCATGGGAAAATCTGATGCCGGAACCGTCTGGACGGTCAACGCCTGCGCCGGCGTGACCGTCACGGTATCGGCTAGGCCGACAGCTGCCATCAGGGAATCGACTTTGTGGTAGCCGCGGGCATCGCGCTCGGTATGAACCCCCAGATAGAGGTTAATCTTTGCCGGCGCGGAAAGAGCCAGGGACCGATCGGTCACCGTTAATGCTCCTCGAGCTGGTTGCCGAGCGGAGTAAAGATGTGCTCGCCGCTCTCGGGGTCGAACAGTTCAACCTGACCGGTAAGGACGTCGATGTACTGGTAGGACTGACGCGACTTGCGGCCGCGGCGCTCGTCAACCTCGACGATAAAGACAGCCGGGTGGACGCTCTTGATGGTACCCATGCGCTCGACAACGCGGGTACGGCCCATGTTGGCCTTCACCTTGACGCGATCGCCCACCATATCGGTCAGCTTCTCGTGGATGTCGTCGACGTAATTGACTTCCATCTCTTCCATGAACAGGGCCTCCAGAGGGTGCAATTCAAAAAGGGGATAATACCCCTAAGATAGACAAAACTCTAATACTATAGCACCCTGTTACAACCCCAAGCAAGTAGCTAATTAGGCTCCTTGATTATCAACTTTATCCGAACACCTCCCACATTCATCCGTACATGTGCGG
>CAJMPX010000039.1:0-3487 GCA_905215365.1 uncultured bacterium
TCCCGGTTCGACGAACAGCCGATCGTGTCAAATTTGGTCTAACAGAGCCTTTTTTTTCTCATGCAGGAGCTTTGCGCGGCAAGTGAGTAGACTTTTTTGAACATCCCGAGCAGGCCGGTCATCCTGCTTTTCAAAACCGCAGGTAGATAGCTTGTTACAAAACTGCCTGGTCGCCAAAGTGCTAAAAGTCTACTCACTTAGGTTGCAGAATGCCCCCCCATTAGCTGCAATTCCAAGGTAGTTAGTACTTTTGGACTCAGATCGTCATACTGAACAAGAATTTGAGTTGAGTTTTCAGGGACAGATGCGCCATCGGCACACCAAAAACAGTCACCGATATCGATAAAAGGGATGCTCGAGCGCGTGAGGGCCCATGCAAAAGAGCTTCCGCCCGCGTCACGCTCCACGGCCACGACGCAGTAAAGGCCGGCGTCCGCGTACTCGATCGAGACTTCCCCTGCCGGAAACGCTTTTCGTACAAGCGCCGCCAGGCCATCACGCGCCTCGCGAGCACGAACGCGCACGCGGTTCACATGTCGCTCGTAATCACCCGATTCCAGCAAACGCGCCAAGGCAACCTGATCAACAGAACTTACCGACGAGGCGTAGAAACCAAGGTTGCGTTTAAACCTCTCCATTAGCTCATCGGGCAGCACCATGTACGCCAAACGCAACGCCGATGAAAGGCTCTTCGAAAACGTGTTGGTGTAGATAACCGACTGGGCGGCATCGATCGACGCGAGCGCGGGAATCGGCTTGCCGGCAAGGCGAAACTCACAATCAAAGTCATCTTCGATAAGATACCGACCTGGTCGCTCGGCGGCCCAGCTCAGCAGCGCATAGCGACGCGCAATGCTCGTCACAAGACCGGTCGGATACTGATGAGACGGCATCAGGTGAAGGACATCGGTCCCGGTTTTCTGCAGCGCGCTCAAGTCCACGCCCTCAGCATCCAACGGGACATGCCGCACTTCGCAACCCATGACCTGATAGATGCGCGTCAAGCGCAAATAGCCTGGATCCTCGACGGCATACACCTTGTCCGCGCCAAGCAACTGAACCAACATGGTATCGAGCAGCTGGGCGCCCGCACCGATAACGATGTTGTCGGGGTCGACATTCATGCCCCTTGTCCCGCGCAGATGGTGAGCAATTGCGCGTCGTAGCCGAGCGGTGCCCTGTGCCGGCGCGGTCGAAAAGATTTCGCGTTCGTCTTCGGATGCCAGCGTCGCCCGTAGCGCGCTTTGCCAAAGCCGCGCCGCCTCCAAAGCGGAAGGAGAGAGCGCATCGAATCGCTCGACCTGTCCGTTGACATCATACGCGCTGGGGCCCACAGAGACGGCATCTCGGTCGATGCCCTCCGCAGCCGAAGCCAAAACCGGTGCATCCGGAAGTTCGCAAGCGTAGTAGCCACGACGCGGCATTGAGCAAATATAGCCCTCGGCAAGCAACTGGCTATATGCATTCTCGATAGTAATGACACTGATTCCCAGATGACTGGCAAAGGCGCGCTTAGACGGAAGATGCTCCCCCGCCGCAATGCGTCCAGCAACGATATCATCTCGAATTTGCTGATAAATATACTCATAAAGCGATGCCTCGCCGCGTTTTTCCAAATTGTAGTCAAGCATGAGTTTGTCACCTGACCTTATTAAGTCATTCATTCTGGTATTAGTCTGACCTTGTAATTATCTCGAAAACTGAGTATTTCGCCATACCCAGCTTCCCGATAGGATGTTCCGTCAAGCAATGCACATGCCAACCAAGGGAGCAACCATGGCAGAACAGACCAACAAGGCCGATCGCGTCAAACTCAATCGCGAGCTCGCGCAGATGCTCAAGGGCGGCGTCATCATGGACGTCACCACGCCCGAGCAAGCACGCGTCGCCGAAGAGGCAGGCGCCTGCGCCGTCATGGCACTCGAGCGCATCCCGGCCGATATCCGTGCCGCAGGTGGTGTGTCGCGCATGAGCGACCCCAAGATGATCAAGGGCATCCAGGAGGCCGTCTCCATCCCCGTTATGGCCAAGTGTCGCATCGGTCACATTGTCGAGGCGCAGGTCCTGCAGGCCATCGAGATCGATTACATCGATGAGTCCGAGGTCCTCTCCCCTGCCGATGACGTCTATCACATCGACAAGACCCAGTTTGACGTGCCGTTTGTCTGCGGCGCCCGCGATCTGGGCGAGGCGTTGCGCCGTGTTGCTGAGGGCGCCACGATGATTCGTACCAAGGGCGAGCCGGGCACGGGCGACGTCGTTCAGGCCGTGCGTCACATGCGCAAGATCCAAAAGCAGATCCGCGACGTTGTTGCTCTGCGCGACGACGAGCTCTTTGAGGCAGCCAAGCAGCTGCAGGTTCCGGTCGAGCTGGTGCGCGAGGTCCATGCCACGGGCAAGCTCCCCGTCGTAAACTTTGCCGCCGGCGGAGTCGCGACCCCCGCCGACGCCGCGCTGATGATGCAGCTGGGCGCCGAGGGCGTCTTTGTTGGCTCGGGCATCTTTAAGAGCGGCGACCCCGCCAAGCGCGCCGCCGCCATCGTCAAGGCCGTGGCAAACTTCACCGACGCCAAGCTCATCGCCGAGCTTTCGGAGGACCTGGGCGAGGCCATGGTGGGCATCAACGCCGACGAAATCGAGATCATCATGGAGGAGCGCGGGCGCTAGTCCAGCAGAAAGGATCGCACATGAGCGATTATGCAGACCAAACGGTCGCCGTGCTGGCGGTCCAGGGCGCTTTTGCCGAGCACGAGGCAAGACTGTCCGAGCTGGGCGCACGTTGTATCGAGATGAGGCAGGCAGCCGATTTGCAGCAGAACTTTGACCGCCTGGTCCTCCCCGGCGGCGAGTCCACCGTTCAGGGCAAGTTACTTGCCGAGCTTGGTATGCTCGATGAGCTTCGTACCCGTATCGCTGAAGGCATGCCCGTCCTGGGCACCTGCGCCGGCCTGATTCTGCTGGCTCACGACCTTGCCGCTCATGACGATAAGGGCACGCCGCGTTTGGCAACCATGGATGTGCTCGTTGAGCGCAATGCCTATGGCAGACAGCTCGGCAGTTTTCGCACCAAGGGACAGGTAGACGGCATCGACGGTGAAGTGCCGCTGACATTTATCCGCGCGCCCCGCATCGTCGAGGTCCACGGCGACGCCAAGGCCTTGGCAGAGGTCGATGGCCGCATCGTCGCCGCCCGCCAGGGCAACCAGCTCGGCGTCACCTTCCACCCCGAACTCGATGAAGACACCCGCCTCCACGAACTGTTCCTACAAATGTAGGTAGAACAAAAACGAGAGTGGATAATCTCCCACTTTGAGCTTGAATGCAGACTCAAACCGGGAGATTATCCACTCTCATGCTATGTAGTCGTTGGGGACGTTCTTAAACGACCAGTCATTAAAGAACGTCCAATGACTACCCCAAGGAACATCCCAGACTGCCGGCAGAGACGATATGAGCAGGACATAAAACATTGAGAGCCCCTGCTGCA
>CAJMPX010000040.1:0-2887 GCA_905215365.1 uncultured bacterium
GAAAAGCGGTCGCAAGCTGCGGATATCGGTTTAAAAGTCGATGAAAAAACGATTGAGTTGGACGGCCTGCGAGACGAAATCGAGCAAAAAGCTCTGGATCTCGCCGCCGCCAAGGCAGAATGCGAGGCCGTGTCCCAGAGATTGGAGTCCCTTCGGCAACGAGAAAGAGAGATTGCTGGGGACGTTGCGGAGCTTCGACCCATCGCTGCCGAGATTGGGCGCTGGGAAGCTGCGGACAGGGCTGGAAAGCGCGCAATCCTCGATAGCATTGCTGATGGATGCGGTGCGCTCCGAGAGAGAATCCAAGGCCGCGTTGAGCGCCTTGGAAAGCGAATCGAGGAGGTTGGAGCGCGAGTCAGAGCGCTGAGGGGAAAAGTGATGCCGTCAACCCGCAAGCTCAAGCGCAGGCTCAAGGAAAAGCAGGAGAGCTTGGATGAGATGATGGATTGGGCGAGGAAATCAGCCGGGTCGTTCGGGCCGGAGCGCACGCGCCCGCGTTCGCAGGGGCAGAGCCGATAGCACACCCGCCTAGGTGGTCTGTAAACTATAGTTTACGTTTCGCCGCATTTTCAGAGAGAGTCCATGATTGTGGACTCTACCAGCGGTTTGTTTTGGCAAAAAAGAAACCCGCCCGCCGTTAAGACGGGCGGGTGGGTTTACAATGGTGGCCACAGGCTAGCAGGCTCCGACCCCTGCTAACGTCGACACGAGGTAGCAGCTCGCATCAACACCACCTGTAATTATACGTGCAATACGTATCAGGGGGCAGGAATTCGAGACGTTACCTCCCAAAAAACGGGAGGTTTTCTTTTATGGCAACCAACAGTAAGACCACGCAGAAAAAGGCTGATGCCAAGCGAGCGGGGAAACGCGCCCGCGCTTGGACGGCGATGGTCTACCCAGACTCGGCACCGGAGAACTGGCAGGAGATTCTGCGCGAGCAACTTATCGAGTGCCTGATTTCACCGCTCCATGACAAGGACGTTCTGCCGACTGGGGAGCCAAAAAAGGCTCACTGGCACGTTGTCCTGTCCTTCAAAAACCCGACCACGTTCGCAAAAGCGTGCGAGGTGTTTGCCGAGATAAAGGCGGTTGTGCCCCCTGAGAAAGAGTCACGCGTCAAGGACTTCCGCCAGATGGCTCGCTATCTCTGCCACATGGACCAGCCCGATAAGCATCGCTATGAGATGCAGGACGTGGTGTCCATCGGCTCAATCGACTACGCGAGCCTGTGCATGTCGGCGGCAGACGAGGACGATATGCTCGACCTGATTTTCGAGACGATGGACAACTACGCGCTGGACAGCTATCCGAAGGTCGTTCGCTGGACTCGTGAGCACAACCCCGAGTGGAAGCCAATCGTGTACCGCAAGTACACGAAGCAGATTAGCGAGTACGCGAAGGGTCTCCATTACGAATGGAAGCAGTAGGCGGGTCAATGTAGCAGGCGGTGACTACGGGGCGGCGTGGTCTGCGTAGCAGATCTAAGCCGACTCGTTCACCGGCTGCGGAATTGACGCGGCGGTCGAGCCAAAAGACAGACTGGGATAAGGGTCGATGGGCACACCTGCTCATCGACCCTTTCCTTGCCCAAGTCTGCGAGCGGGTCGGCGTTCCGTGCAACGGAACCCATATCTTGCAGCGCCGCCGCGAGAACGGTTTGTGTGCACAAACCCACATCTTGCATTCGCTCGAGGATGGTTGATTTTGGGATGAAACTCCGTATGAGCGAGCGCAGCGAGCACTACGACATACATACGGAGTTCCAAGTTCCAAGAATGGTGAACCGTTCCTGTGGAAGGGGGTTCGGGGGTGAAACCCCCGACCGCACAACCTAGTTGTGCGGTGGCCCGCAGCTCATGAGCGACGCCGCGAATGAGTAGGGCGGCAAGGGCTTGCCCGCGCAGCCGCTTGCGGCGGAGTTCCCGAAGCGGTACGCTTCGGGCAGGCGATAGGACGAAGTCTTATCTAGCCTGCTACATAAGATTTAAGAATCCTATGGGGTGACACGCCATGGCCAACTTGCAGGGATACGGAACTGGTTCGGTGGGCAACATGCTCAACCACTACACCCGCCACGCCGGAGACCCCGAGCAGACGAGATACCGGTACGCGAATCAGGACATCGACCCGACCCGCACACACCTCAACTACGCGATTTTTGCCCGCGAAGACCCGGCGGCGTTCGTTCAGTCGAAAATCGACAACGCGGACGTGAAGCCGAAGGGTGGGGACAAGGCGACGAACGTCATCTCCGACTGGGTTATCACGCTTCCGAAGAACCCGGCGCTGAAGGGCAGGGAGAGGGAGTTCTTCCAGACTGCTTACGACCACATGCTCAAGACGGTGCCCGAGCGCCTTGTCGTGGGCGCGTGGGTGCACATGGACGAGAACCAGCCGCACATGCATTTCTGCTTCTGCCCCATGGTCAGGACGGCGGTCATGACCAACGACAAGAGCCGCCCGCTCCTGGACGCTCAGGGGCGCGTGAAACGCGACAAGAAGGGCACGCCGCGCTATGAGCGCGTGCAGGTTAGGGATGCCGCCGGAAAGCCCGTGTACCGCTCCTCGTTCGGTCAGAGCAAGGTCTACACGCGCGCCCGCATGAAGAGGTTCCATCCAGACCTTGAGAAGGCCATGGAGGGGCATTTCGGCTTCAAGGTCGGCATCGAGCTTGAGGACAAGGGCGAGAAGCTCCTGAGCGACCTCAAGCAGCCCGACTACATCAAGGCCAAGGAGACCATGGCGCGGCAGCAGCGCCGAATCAGGGCGCTGGAAGCCAAGGAGGTTGAGACCCGTGGCAAATTGGGCGCCCTGACCGATGAGGTCGAAGAAAAGCGGTCGCAAGCTGCGGATATCGGTTTAAAAGTCGATGAAAAAACGATTG
>CAJMPX010000041.1:0-2235 GCA_905215365.1 uncultured bacterium
ACGCCTCCGATGACGAGCTTGCCGCCAAGCGCTCCCATTGCCTCTTTGATGCTGATGCTTTTGGGCATTCCGCTTAGTTTGGGCGGAGTGCGCTGCCTGTCGGCGAGGAAGTCGGGCATCCGGTGGACATAAGGCTCGGCAGGGGGCGTGTCCTGTGTGGGGACACTGCCCGGTGAGGGACTGCCGGGCGGAGCATCGGCGACGGGTATGCCGGCGGCGGGGGCGTTATCCTGTCCGTCGGGCGTTACCGGTTGGGAGGGCACGACTTCGATCACTCCGTCGGTGCTTTTTTCCTGCGCATCCACTGATTTGAGGGAGAGCAGGATCTTGCGGTCGAGAGCGGCAAGGTCGGCCTTGAGCTGCTTCAGCTCGTCCTCCTTTTTCCAGACTTCCCCGACGACCTGTTCCAGGACGGGGAGTTCCTTCTCAATGGCTTCGTTGTCCCTCGTGTATTTCTCTATCAGGCGGGGGATGCTGTCGAAGGCGTTGATGAAGTTCTGGCAGGCGGTTTTCGGATCGACCGCCAAGCGGCCGTTGTTATAGTTGTAGAGGAAGTTGCCTTCACCACGCACGAAGAAACGGTTCTCGCAGAAGTCCAGACCGTCCTTGACGGTGGTGTCGGTCTTGACAACGATGTCGAAGCCATAGAGCGAGCCGATGACCTTCGGCTGGCCGTGCGTGCGTTCCCTGTCCTCTATCTCGTGGAGCTTGGCGGCAATCACTTTCGGATCATCGCCTGCCACGCCGTCAATCTTCAAGGGGTTGAGCCTGTTGCCCTCCTTGTCGTACTGCATACGGCTCTCGATGGCGGCCTTGTCCTTCCTGACACGGGCGATGATGTCATCGTTGCTTGCCCGGTTCGCCAGGAAAGTTTCCAGTTTGATGCGTGATTCCCCCTTGCCACGCTGGAAGGCCTTGCGCTCCCCTTCCATGCCGGCAATCCGCTTCTCCAACCGTGCCTTGTCGAGCAGGTCGGTATTTCCGGAAAGCACCGCCACGTACTCTGAGAAAGGTATGCCTCCCTTCTCGTCCATGCCTCCCTCGTCGATGGTACGGCAACCCATGTTGTTCTGCTTGAGCTGGGTGATGAAAAGCTGCTTGTTGTAAAGCAGGTTGAACTTGTAGCTGTCAAGCGACTTCTCCACTGCGTAGATTATCACGTCCACCTTGTTGTCCGCATAGAGCTTGGCCACCTCATTGCCCTTGCGGATGCCCCGGCCGTCCCGCTGCTGCAAGTCCGAAGGCCGCCACGGTGCGTCGAGATGATGGATGGCGACACACCGCTTCTGGGCGTTGACTCCAGTGCCCAGCATTTCAGTAGAGCCGAAGAGAACACGTATCTTTCCCTCGTTCATCGCCTCGATCATCGCCTTGCGCTTCTTCTCGGTCTTGGCTTCCTGAATGAAACGTATCTGGTCTTCGGGGATGCCGTGATCCTCCACCAGCTTGCGCTTGATCTCGCTGTACGGATTCCACTGGTCGGGCTTGTAGGTTCCCAAGTCCGAGAAAACGAACTGAGTGCCTTTATGCCCGGCGTATTTATTGTAATACTTCGCAATCATATCGGCGCAATGGGTGGCCTTGTTGTCCTTGTCGTCGCCGTAGGAGAGCGGATCGATGAGCCGCATGTCGAGCGACATCTTCCGGGCGTAGTCGGTGGCGATGAGCATCTTCGCCTTCTCTTCCCTCTCGTTCAGTGGCGGGCGGCCCAGTACGGTGGCATTGCCGGTCTTGGCGAACTCGATGAGCTTCTGTATGAACTCCCTCTGGTCGGGCGTCGGGGGTATGTTGTGCAGTATCTCGTTCTTTTCCGGACGGTCGATGCCGATGTCGGCTGCGGTGCGGAAGTCGGTGATCTCGGAATAGAACGAAGCGAGTTCCGGAACCTTGATGAAGTAGCGGAAACGCTCTTTCTGCACCACCTCGTTGGTGACGGAGAACTCGTAATCGACGGACTTCCGGGCAAACACCGCCGCCCATGCGTCAAAGGAGTTGATCCCCTGACGCTCCAATTCCCGGGGGCGCAGGTACTTGAAGAGCAGGTACAGCTCGGTCAGCGAGTTGGAAATGGTGGTTCCCGACAGGAAGGTGGCTCCCAGGTCCTTGCCGGTGCGCTGCTGGATGGTGCGCAGGGCGAAGAGCATGTTGAGCGCACGCTGGCTGCCCTCGCTGTTGCCCAGACCTGCCACACGGTCGTGCCGGGTGGTGAACATCAGGTTCTTGAACCGGTGGCTC
>CAJMPX010000042.1:0-2071 GCA_905215365.1 uncultured bacterium
TCGAGATTGAAGAAGGGGGAGGCCTCGCGGCCTCCCCCTTTTTTGCGTTTGCGGGCAACATTCCTTATGCAATTAAATCAATTTAATCATCCACCGCTGAATATAGACGTTCACCGTTCTTTGGTCGGTTCTCTGTTCTCAATGGACTAATATTTGCTTTAGCGCACTGCTGCGCTTGTCCTGTTTTACACGGGTCGTTTTATTGATTGTGAAGGAAGGACTCACATGGCAGATGTTCATGAGCTGCTTGATACTTGGATTGCCAATGTCAAGGACGAGGAGCTCCTCGCTGAGCTTAACACGATGAAGGAGCAGGGTGATGAGGACGCCATCACCGATGCTTTCTTCCAAGATCTCGCCTTCGGTACTGCCGGCCTTCGCGGCACTATCGGTGCGGGCACTAACCGTATGAATATCTATACGGTCGGTCGTGCGACCCAGGGATTCGCTGACTACCTCAATGCGACCTTCGAGCATCCAACGGTTGCCATCGCTCGCGATAGCCGCAATAAAGGTGAGCTGTTCGTTAAGACGACGGCTGCCATTCTTGCAGCAAACGGCGTGACTGCCCTCGTTTATCCCAAGATTTCTCCTGTGCCGACGCTCTCCTGGGCCGTCCGTGATCTTAAGTGCTCCGGTGGCATTTGCATGACCGCTAGTCATAACCCGGCACCGTATAACGGCTATAAGGCCTATGGCCCCGACGGCTGCCAGATCACCAGCGAGGCCGCCGATGCAATTTCTAAGGCTATCGCCGAGACCGATACGTTCACCGGTGTGAAGTCCATGGACTTCGATGAGGCTCTTGAGCAGGGCCTGGTCAAATGGATCGATGACTCGTGCCTCGAGCGTTATTACGACGCCGTTCTCGCTCGCGGCGTTACGAATCTTTCTGCCGAGGAGATTGCCGGCGCACCGCTCAAGCTTGTCTATACGCCGCTGAATGGTACCGGCCTCATTCCCGTCACCACGGTGCTCGAGCGCGCTGGCATCACTGATGTCACGGTTGTTCCCGAGCAGAAGGAACCTAACGGCGATTTCCCGACCTGCCCGTATCCTAACCCCGAGATCCGACAGGCCATGCAGAAGGGCATCGATCTCTGCGAGCAGGTTCACCCCGATCTGCTGCTTGCGACCGATCCCGACGCCGACCGTGTTGGCGTTGCCGTTAAGAATGGCGATGACTATCTGCTGCTGACCGGTAACGAGATGGGCGTCCTGTTGCTCGACTATATTTGCAAGACCCGTGCCGCCCGCGGCGAGGACCTCACTAAGAAGGTCGCGGTTACTACCATTGTTTCTTCCGCCATGGTCGATGCTCTGGCCGAGGAATATGGCTTTGAGCTCCGTCGCTGCCTGACGGGCTTCAAGTACATCGGTGACATCATTACCTCGCTTTCCGATGCCGGTGAAGTCGATCGCTTTATCTTCGGTTTTGAGGAGAGCTACGGTTATCTGGCTGGTGATCACGTGCGCGACAAGGACGCCGTGAGCACTTCGCTGCTGATTTGCCAGATGGCTCAGTATTACAAGCTGCAGGGTAAGAACCTCGCCGACGCGATGCACGAGCTGTACGAGAAGTATGGCTACTATCACAACAAGACGATTTCGCTGAGCTATCCGGGCGCTGAGGGTGCGGCAAAGATGGCCGGCATCATGGCTGGTCTGCGCGAGAACCCGCCCGCGGAGCTCGCCGGTTCCAAGATTGAGGCCGTCGTGGACTACAACACCTGCGTGAACGGCCTGCCGAAGGCTAATGTCATTGAGTTCGATCTCGAGGGTGGCAACAAGGGTATCGTCCGTCCTTCCGGCACCGAGCCCAAGATCAAGCTGTATATCTTTGCCAAGGGCGCGGATGCCGCCGAAGCTGATGCAGCACTTGACGCGATTGAAGAGTCCGGTCGCAAGCTGCTGGCATAAGGTATTTAAGAGTCTATTACTGTAGATAGGCGAAAGAGGGGATCTCGGAAACGAGGTCCCCTCTTATATTTACCCAGCCAGCCGAGAGTCCTTATATGTGTAGGAAATGTGTACGCCCAGATTCCCGCCCCCGGCGCCCCTCCGGTCTGGC
>CAJMPX010000043.1:0-1690 GCA_905215365.1 uncultured bacterium
CGGGGTCGTGAGGTGCACACGCAAGGGGCGGTGCCGACGCCGTGCGGTTAGGAGGTGCCAGATGGGCTACTACGTTCAGATCGTCTACTCGGACTTCATCATCAAGAAAGAGGACTTCGATCGCGGTTACAAAATCGTTTGCGATCTCAACAGCCGCGACGACTTGAAGGGTGGAGGGAGGTTCGGCGGCACTCCGACACCTAAGCCCGCTGATTCCAAGTCGTGCGCGAGCAGTCCAGACAAATGGTTCTCGTGGATGCTCTGGAACTACGACGAGGTTTGCGACAGCCTCCCTAAGGTTCTGGAGGAGCTTGGTTTCGGGATCGACTATAACGATGAGGGGGATATTATCGGTCTTTCCTATGACTCCAAGACCGGCGACGAGGACGTTTTCCTCGATGCACTCCGCCCGGTCATCAAGGAGGGTTCTTACATCGTCTGGGAGGGGGAGGACTACGACCGATGGTTCACTAGGTTCTAGATAATATTTCCAATGGCCGGGGCGGCGACTCGCCCCGACCCACCAACTTCACCAACATGCGACGAAAGGCATATCATCATGAGCATCAACCGAGTCAACATCACCGGCAACCTCACCCGCGACCCCGAGCTTCGCGTCACCGCGGGAGGCACGCAGGTGCTCTCCTTCGGCGTCGCCGTGAACGACCGCCGTCGCAACCCCCAGACCGGCGAGTGGGAGGACTACCCCAACTTCGTGGACTGCACCATGTTCGGCACCCGCGCCGAGGTGGTGAGCCGCTTCCTCGCCAAGGGCAACAAGGTCGCGATCGAGGGCAAGCTGCGCTACAGCTCGTGGGAGAAGGACGGCCAGCGCCGCTCCAAGCTCGAGGTCATCGTGGACGAGATCGAGTTCATGAGCCAGCGTCAGGGCGCCGCTGCCCCCGCTGCAGCCCCCGTTTCCACTCCCGCGCCCGCATCGGCATCAGCCGCCGTCCCGCCCGCCGTGGACCTGTACGACGAGGATATCCCGTTCTAGCAAGTGATACACTGTATATACAATGCAAAGCGTGGTATATACAGTGTATTAGCATTGAAGGAGATACAGCTTATGTCGACCTCAAACATAAATATCCGAATAGAGGAATCTACCAAGCGCGACCTTGAGTCCGTTTGCAAGGAGCTTGGATTGTCAGTCACTACCGCATTTACCATTTTTGCCAAAAAGATGTGCAGGGAAAGGAGGATTCCCTTCGACGTCGCAATCGATCCCTTCTATTCGACTGAGAACCTAGACCATCTGCGCCGTTCGGTCTCGGAACTCGACTCAGGCGGAGGCTTGGAAAGGGGATTGATCGATGCCGATGAATAAGGTTTGGTCGCCAGAGGCGTGGAATGACTACCTTTGGTGGCAAAGCCAAGACAGAAAGACACTCAAGCGCATCAACGCCCTGATTCTAGATATTGACCGAAACGGCCTTTCGGTTGGAATCGGGAAGCCCGAACCGTTGAGGGGCGAGTTCTCAGGGCTTTGGTCACGCCGGATAGACAGAGCGAATCGTCTTGTCTACAGAATTACCGACAGAGGCATAGAGATCGTCTCGTGTAAGACGCATTACGGAGACCACTGATAGTATCCGGCTCACTTGAAGCCCGCCCCAGCCCGGCGGGCTTTTCCATCCCCCGGCTCCCGCCCAGGGGGAGCGCTCCGGCGCCGCCTCCCCCTGGACCC
>CAJMPX010000044.1:0-1428 GCA_905215365.1 uncultured bacterium
GGGTCCAGGGGGAGGCGGCGCCGGAGCGCTCCCCCTGGGCGGGAGCCGGGGGATGTGGGAGGCGGTTCCCAGCTGGGAGCCGCCTCTGATGCGAAGCCGATCCTATCGCCTCAATGGGCGCCTGGAATATCTGGCGCTCGATTCATCAAACACAGTTGCCAAGACTTCTTCCTCCCGCTTGAGATAGAAATAGAGAAAGAGGGCGCAACAGATCGGGTAGGCGAAGGCGACCAGCAGCTTGATTTCAAAGAGGTAGGCCAACGCGATGGGTGCAAGGCTTTTAATCAAGATCACTACATCCACCAGAGACGGCCTTACGCAATCACGCCTGATACCTTGAAATCGCTCGCTTAAAATCATATAGTCGATAAGCCCCATGATATTCCTTTCAACGCTATGGTTTTCGTGGGCTTGACTGCGAGCCGCCTCCCCAAAATGCGGCTCGCTTTTCTTTTCGATCTCACCTCGCTTTCCACTGGACTGAAAGCGACTTGGGGCAGGGCTGCGAACAGCCCTGCCATTGTTTGGCTCCTATGCGGCGGACTCCGATACTCGAGCAACCATGCTGCCGTTGAACATGCCGTTAGGGGCAAGTGTGCTCGCTGCCATCGCGACGATGAACGGATAGCCGATCTCCAAACACTTGCGATACAGGTTCAGGGTCTCACTCTCATCGATCGGTGCCTTGTCGTGCGCCGGGAACTGACCGACAAAATATGCGCGCCCGTCCAGAATCGCAAACCTCGCCGACAGTCCGGTTCCGGGTTCAAAGGAGCGCTCGATAGCCAAACCGTGCAGATAGGCGCTGTAGACCTTGAAGCTGCCCCCTTCGAGGACATCGGAGACGACAATCCCCTTGTCGCCGAAACCGTCATCGAAAAGACCGTCGTAGCGGTAAAACCCGTACTTCGCAGTGTCCTTAATCTCACTGAGAATCGCCTTGTTCTTACCAGAGACACTCTCTACACGGTCGAGGTACTCATCGATGCATGCATGACCGAACGCCATGCTGTCGAACATGATCCACTCGGTGAAGGCATAGTTGAGCACTGCCTGAGCAATCCCTTCGCAACCGTCAAGGTCGACCTCGTCGCTACAGAGTGCCCTAAAAGAAGCCCATGCCTTATCGAGGAACTCGCCCTTGTGCAGCGCGCACCACATGCCCATGCCCTCGACCGCCCTGTCGACGGCTTCCTCATCGTAGGCGTTGACAGTCTCCTTCTTGTCCACGATCGGACCTCCTTACCGCACGGCGTCGGCACCGCCCCTCGCGTGTGCACCTCACGACCCCGCCGCGCGTCGCTTTAGCTCTTGCGAAAGCCGCCGCGGGCGGCCGTTGCCCGTCAGGGGTCTGCACGGCAACCTCCACCAGGCCCCGCGCCCCGCGCGGGGGCTTGTGCGGGGTTCCGTGCGGGCCCTTGACGGGGG
>CAJMPX010000045.1:0-1194 GCA_905215365.1 uncultured bacterium
AAAAAAAGGACCCGGCAGCTAGCTATCTTCGCAGGGGCAAGCCCAACTATTGTCGCCGTGAAAGTGCTTAACTTCTGAGTTCGGGATGAGTTCAGGTGTGTCCACTTTGCTATCGCCACCGGATCTTGAGTTCTCTTTCGATCCCTCAAAACCGAACAACTTTTCTGAAGAAATTCCATATTCCTGATTAAGTCCTCGACCGATTAGTACCAGTCAACTCCGTACATCACTGCACTTCCATCCCTGGCCTATCTACCTTATCGTCTTTAAGGGGTCTTACTTCTTGCGAATGGGAGATCTCATCTTGGAGTAGGCTTCGTGCTTAGATGCTTTCAGCGCTTATCCTTTCCCTACTTAGCTACCCGGCTATGCCCCTGGCGGAACAACCGGTGCACCAGCGGTAGGTCCATCCCGGTCCTCTCGTACTGAGGACAGCTCTCCGCAGATCTCCTTCGCCCACAACAGATAGGGACCGAACTGTCTCACGACGTTCTGAACCCAGCTCGCGTACCGCTTTAATGGGCGAACAGCCCAACCCTTGGAACCGACTTCAGCTCCAGGATGCGATGAGCCGACATCGAGGTGCCAAACCTCCCCGTCGATGTGAACTCTTGGGGGAGATCAGCCTGTTATCCCCAGGGTAGCTTTTATCCGTTGAGCGACGGCCCTTCCATTCGGCACCGCCGGATCACTATTCCCGACTTTCGTCCCTGTTCGACTTGTAAGTCTCACAGTCAAGCACGCTTCTGCAATTGCACTCGTCGATTGGTTTCCATCCAATCTGAGCGTACCTTTGGGCGCCTCCGTTACTCTTTGGGAGGCGACCGCCCCAGTCAAACTGCCCACCTGACACTCTCCCCGTACCTGTTATCGATACCAGGTTAGAACCCCGGTCACACAAGAGTGGTATCCCAACGCCGACTCCTCGTACACTGGCGTGCACGTCTCTTTGTCTCCCACCTATCCTGTACATGTATGACCAGAATTCAATATCAGGCTGCAGTAAAGCTCCATGGGGTCTTTCCGTCTAGTTGCGGGTAACCTGCATTTTCACAGGTACTAAGATTTCACCGAGTCTGCTGCCGAGACAGCGCCCAAATCGTTACACCTTTCGTGCGGGTCAGAACTTACCTGACAAGGAATTTCGCTACCTTAGGACCGTTATAGTTACGGCCGCCGTTCACTGGGGCTTCG
>CAJMPX010000046.1:0-1170 GCA_905215365.1 uncultured bacterium
GGTACCGCCTCGCGGTGACATCGTTTTTATGTCAACCTTGGTCTAACAGAGCCTATTTTTTTGTGCCATTAGCGTGGTTAATCATATTCCTTTTCTTGAAAGCGAACATGAGGCTAGACAGCAAGAGCGTTAGGGTAATAACTCTTTGTTGACCATCAATTATTGTAAAAACCCCGAGGCTGTCTTCTTCTTCTTCCTCCATCAGCACTATCGAACCGATGAAATGCGACGTAGCAACTTCCTCTGTCACAAGCTTGATGTCTTCGAATAGATCTTTCCAGTTATGCTCATCCCACACGTAAGCGCGCTGATTGCGAGGGATTCTATAGATTGAGTCATTAAGCAGCTTTCCAACCGTACTCTGACGTGCTTCAAATGCCATGTTGATCCCTTGCCTTCGCAATAGTTTTGTCGGCCTTGCCGCCTCTCGGCGTCACCAACGCCTTCGCTACAATAAAAGTCGGCACATCGCCGAGCAGGGCCGCCTTTTCGCTCGCGAACATGCCGACTGCCCCAATCAATCTCCGTCGCTGCCATCATCGTCGATTAACCAACATGTCAGCAGCAGGCAATCGTCACGTCCACAGTCCATTCTATATGCCGGCTGAGCATGGGGCGCATCTTAATCGCCAAGATATCCAGGAAGCCCGAGCTTCCAGGGAAATGCCTTCAGACGCCTTACGTTGGGTAGGCCCCCTACAGAGATCTATTGGCCGTGCACCGCAAACAACGCGTTAGGCCGTTGCACGCAATCGGCCAGCCACCCAGCATCCCCAATCCGCGTCACAACTCCCTACCCCGCTCCAGCCATCGTCATCTCCATACAGTGTCCAAACCCACACCAATAAAACCAACCCACGCAACAAGCAGCCCTCGCTTAGCAACCCAAACACCACCACAAGCCAGCAAGCAATCACCAGTCTGCGTTCGCAACATCGCTTGGAACGGCAAATGCTTACCGCGCCCTTGAAACACGCCAAACTCGTCTACAACCTGCGGTTTTTCGTTTATACTGCAATCGTTGAAATGCCGGTACGCTTGCAGAATCGTACCTGTTCCGATTACAGACGATATGAGCAGGACATAAAAACATTGAGAGCCCCTGCTGCATGAAGGACCGCGGATTAGGCCGACAATGGTGAGTGTCTAATTCAGCCGCGGCGGCCACGC
>CAJMPX010000047.1:0-1133 GCA_905215365.1 uncultured bacterium
GAATTTCGCTACCTTAGGACCGTTATAGTTACGGCCGCCGTTCACTGGGGCTTCGGATCACTGCTTCAGATCGCTCTTAACAGATCCTCTTAACCTTCCAGCACCGGGCAGGTGTCACCCCCTATACTTCGTCTTGCGACTTCGCAGAGAGCTGTGTTTTAGTTAAACAGTCGCTTGGGCCTCTTCACTGCGGCTTAATTGCTTAAGCACTCCTTCTCGCTAACTTACGGAGTCATTTTGCCGAGTTCCTTGGCAACAGTTCTCTCGCTCACCTCGGGATTCTCTCCCTGCCCACCTGTGTCGGTTTTGGTACGGGCCGCATATGCATTGCCAGAAGCTTTTCCTGGAAGCCGTCATCATGTGCTTCGCTACTTTCCTAAGATTTCGCTTGCCTGTCACGCTCTAGCCTTTCAGTTACCGGATTTGCCTGGTAACCAGCCGCTTCGCTTCGCCCTCAATCCATTAAGAGGGTCACACTATCCGTCTCCGTCACTCCTTCGCTCCATATACGGGTGCAGGAATCTTTCGCCTGCTTTCCATCCACTACGCCTTTCGGCCTCGCGTTAGGTCCCGACTTACCCAGGGCGGACGAACCTTCCCCTGGAATCCTTGGGCTTTCGGTGTGTAGGATTCTCACCTACATCTCGCTACTCACACCGGCATTCTCACTTCTATACAATCCACCGCTCCTCACGGTACGGCTTCTACTCGTATACAACGCTCCCCTACCACTATAGTTTCCTACAATCCGCAGTTTCGGTATCAGGCTTAGCCCCGGTACATTTTCGGCGCAGGGTCACTCGACTAGTGAGCTGTTACGCACTCTTTAAAGGATGGCTGCTTCTGAGCCAACCTCCTAGTTGTCTGTACATCTCCACATCCTTTTCCACTTAGCATACATTTTGGGACCTTAGCTGATGGTCTGGGCTGTTTCCCTCTTGACAACGGACCTTATCACCCGCTGTCTGACTGCCGAGCATGTTGGCGTGACATTCGCAGTTTGATTATGCTCAGTACCCCGAGATGGGGCCATCACATATTCAGTGCTCTACCTTCACGCAACTCTTCTCTCGACGCTAGCCCTAAAGCTATTTCGGGGAGAACCAGCTATCTCCGGGTTCGATTGGAATTTC
>CAJMPX010000048.1:0-1114 GCA_905215365.1 uncultured bacterium
CGAGCACGTCAGCGTAATCGGCGCCCTCGGCGTCCATGCGCGACAGGATGTAGTTGGTGGTGCCGTTGAGGATGCCGGCGATGGTCAGGATCTTGTTACCCACCAGGTCGTGCTCGAGTGTGCTGACAATGGGGATGCCGCCACCGCAGCTGGCCTCGCACTTAATCTGCACGCCGCACGCACGCGCCTTCTCGGCAAGCGTCTCGACGTGACGGCCCAGCAGGGCCTTGTTGGCAGAGACGACGTGCTTGCCGTGCTCAAAGGCGGTGGTGAAGATCTCGGTCGCGGGGTGCTCGCCGCCGATGAGTTCGACGACGATATCGACGGCTGGGTCGGTGACGACGTCATGCCAGTCACTCGTAAAGGCCTCGCGCTCAATACCGGCTGCCTCGGCCTGCTCCCAGGCAAGCGCGCAGGCGCGGGTCAGCTTAAGGTCGATGCCGTAGGCTGCCAGGTACTCATCGTGGTGGCTCTTGATCAGACGGGCCACGCCGCCGCCGACGGTTCCCAGACCGATCAGACCGACGTTCACGGTGCGCAGGGATTCGCTCATAGATAGCTCCTTCGTGCATCTTATGGATGGATTAACCGCTTAAAGGTTGAGTGCATTCTAGCGTGAACCGGGGGCGCGTGCTCGCCAGGCAACAGGAGCCGCACAAAACGGCACCCCCGAAACGCTGCGGAAACATTGGAAACACGCTCGCTACAAACGGACTTCTGTAACAAACTGTCAACGTTTGCGCCATAAGGTTTGCCCTGTACCGCAAGACGGCCGCACCGCGGCCAGCGAAAAAAAGGGGGGACACCATGTTTATTAAGAGCGGGAACGCTTGTAACAGAATGGAAACATTACTTTCACACAATAAAGTGGCTAAACTGCATAAACCAATAGAAATACGCATAATTATGGATAAACGGACAAAACAAAAGAAAAGTTGAAATAATCGCCACTTTTCTCAACTAAAGCGTCTACTATTTTGCGAACGCCGAACACGGCGAAGGATGGCCTGTTGGGTAACCGAAACCCGACGAGATTTGAGAGGAGAGCCGCATGTCGAGCCTCACCGGTAAGTCATTGAACCCTGTTATGAATCGCAGGAGCGTTATCGCGAGC
>CAJMPX010000049.1:0-1063 GCA_905215365.1 uncultured bacterium
GAATTTTCAGAACTCCCCGCGGCTTGGCGATCGCCGGGCTTGTCATATCGTGTATCGCGTTGATCGTTTTGATTATCTTGGTGAGTGCGATCGCTTCCCTGGTGTAATCATTTCAGTTGGTATGAAGAAAGAGTATCCTTCTGTTCAGGATACTCTTTCTTGTATTGGCGATACTTGAAGCTTTAATATCTCCGGTTTTTCAATTCCGGATACAGTTTGTCGAACGGCGAAAGATCGCTCTAATCCGGTGCATCGAGCATTATGTTGCAGCCATCGTTGTTCTTCGGAGAAGCCTTGAATTCCGTGTAACTGTCTGGCTAAAGGAGCTATTTGCGCAGTTTGTCCTGCCGTTCGCGCTCCTTGCGGCGCATCGAGCGATAGCTGTTTCCCATCAGCGCCAGAAGCAGCAGCACCGTGACCCAGGCGCGGACTTTGTCGCCCGTGGCCGCAGTACCGCATGTATAAACGGTGATGAGCATTGCCAAACTGCATGCTAAAAGGATCATGCAGAACCTGAGCAGCCGCCGAAGCGATCTTACAGAGGCCATACGAGATCTTGTTTTGGTTTATTCTTCCGGTTTTACCAATTGAATGTGTAACTCGTCGAGCTGCGCCTGGTCGATATAGCCCGGTGCGTCGAGCATCATGTCGCGGCCGTTGTTGTTTTTCGGGAAGGCGATGTAGTCGCGGATCGACTCCGAACCGCCGAAGAGCGAGCAGAGCCGGTCGAAACCGAAGGCCAGACCGCCGTGAGGGGGTGCGCCGTACTTGAAGGCGTTCATCAGGAAGCCGAAACGCTCCTGCGCTTGTTCCGCCGTGAAGCCCAGCAACTCGAACATCTTGGCCTGCAGTTTCGAGTCGTGGATACGGATCGAGCCGCCGCCGATCTCGGTGCCGTTGCAGACGAAGTCGTAGGCGTTGGCCCGCACGCGACCGGGGTCGTTGTCCAGGTATTGTACGTCTTCGAGCTTGGGCGAGGTGAACGGATGGTGCACGGCGTAGTAACGCTGGGTCTCGTCGTCCCACTCGAACAGCGGGAAGTCGATGACCCACAGCGGAGCGA